>CALOAF010000005.1:0-866637 GCA_942491385.1 uncultured Anaerolineaceae bacterium
AAAAAGACGGGGACGGATGACAGGGCACGGGCGAAAACTGTCTCCGGTCTTCGGTCTTCGGTCTGTTGTCAACGACGGATGACAGGATGACAGGCTCAATTTTGTCCTTTTGTATTCAAAGATTTTCTAAATGCGGATAATTTTATAAAGATGATGTGACCTTGTTCACGCAGAGGGTCAAGGTCTTCGGGAGGAATGTAGCCTTGACTTTGGATCAAGTCCAGGCAGGCGATGGTTTCGAGGTAGGAACGGAGGGCTAATCCGAGGAAGCGGTTTTGTTCTGGATCAGATTGACCGGTTGATCCTTCGGCAATGTTTAGGGTGATCGAGGTGGCTGCTCTTTCTATCTGGCTGGAAAGGTTGAATCGCTCTCTCTCGGGTAATTGTTTACTCAGCTTGTAAACGGAATTCACGTAATCGAGTGAGAGTTGGTAAACGTCGAATTTTTGGAATTTGTATTTGGTTTAAGCAAACGGATATCTCTCTGTGAAGGGTGTGGTTTCGTTGTTTACCGTGTTCCGCTCATCACTGTGGGGTCGGTTCTGGTACCGACGGGGATTATACCAGTCTCCGGTCATCGGTCTCCGGTTCTTTTCGGTACCCCTGGGGGGCATGCTATCCCCCGCGTCCCCGGTCTCCTGTCTTATTCAGGTGACATTAACAGCCTCATTCAGTATGGAATCACGCAATGTCGGGTGGAGAGCATCCGGTGTCACCAGGTCAACTTTCGATCCGATCAGGTTTTCCAGATAATTTTTCAAGCGGATAAACTCAAACAATCCAACGGGCTGGCTGAATTCCACCAAAAGATCAATATCACTACAGTCTGTCGCTTCGCCACGAGCTACCGATCCAAAGATTGCCAGCGATTTTACAGAGAATTGATCCAGATTAGTTTGGTGTTTGTGAAGAATTAGAGAAACGGAATTTATATCCATATAAATATTATACAGGAATTATTGAGGGTGAAAAGACCGGAGGATAGGGCACCAGAAAACCATAATCAACACTTATACCCGTGGGTATCATGGCAATCTCTTGTAATCCGATCAGGCGTTTTTGCCTTACACCTTGTTGCCCTTCCGCAGCGCAGCAAAAGGAAACCATATGGCCAAACACCTAATTCCCTAAGAATTTAGATTGGTTGGACTTGACAGGAAAATCATAACCCATCCTGAAATCATAAAAATCCTGGTTCAGAGGTTTTTTGATGAATCCCTATCACATAAGGCCTAAAACCTAAGGGCCCAGCCCCTAAGGCCTAGCCCCTAAGGACCTAACACCTTGCGAAGCACCTGTAGCGAAGCGTAAGGAAACGCTGACCTCTGAATCCTTGACTAAAGAGGTATAATATTAAATATGAGAAAAATCCCGAGAATTACTATCTTAATACTCCTGCTTAGTATCCTGGTGCTTAACACACCGGCGCAAGCCAATCTGAATAGTGCTGAAACGCCGCCATCCCAGGCAACTGCGAATGCGGAGGTTCCGCCGGCGATGAGCACGACGGGTCCGGTGCCGCCATTGGCGGTGCAGCTGCGGGACCTGCTGAAGACGGATGAGGATTCCTATGACAGCAAGGGGGATGTGGTGTTGACTGGGCCGGCGTATACGTGGCGGCATGGCTGCGGTCCGACGGCGCTGAGTATGGTGGTGGGATATTATGACGTCAAGGGCTTTGATGATCTTGTGGAGGGGGATGCCTGGACGCAGACGGAGGCGGTCAACCAGATGATTGCTTCGGGAGGGGGTGGCAATAATGGTTATGGCGAGCCGTTTCCACCCGGCGAGGAAGGTCATTTTGAAGACTACGCTGATCCGCGAGATACTATGTCAAATTTACTAACAGATGCCTATATTACCGACGAGAGGGTCCCACATGCGGATGACAGCCTGGCAGATTACATACACACGTCCAGGAGCGCAGAGGGCTATCCCTATGGATGGAGTAATACGACATTTATGGGATCCGCGTTTGTGGATTATTTCCATCGAGACTATCCGGATGTGGAGGTTCTCTCGAAAGGTTATGACACACTTCACAGTAAGACTCTGACCTGGGATGTGCTGGTGGGGGAGATTGATGCCGGGCGGCCGATGGTGTTCCTGGTCGATTCGAGTGGGGATGGGCACACGGATCATTATGTGACGATTATTGGCTATCGGGAGGGCACACCGCGGATGTATGCCATGTGGGATACCTGGTATACGACTGTGCGCTGGGCGAATTTTGCTCCCATGGCTGCGGGGGTCCCGTGGGGGGTGTATGCTGGCTGGTCGTATAACGTATCGCTTCCACCGGCGGACATTGCCCTATCCAATAACCAGGTGGTTGAGAAACAGCCCGCCGGCTCAGAGATCGGCAGCTTCAGCACCAACTTCGTGTTGCTTGCAGATTCGTTTAGCTATGCGCTCGTCCCTGGCAGCGGGGATGAGGATAACGCCGCCTTCAGTATTAGCAATGATAGGCTGCTCAGCAACGAGGTGTTTGATTTTGACAGCCAGACGGCCTACTCGATCCGCGTCCGCAGCACGGATTCAAATGGGGATACATATGAAGAAAGCTTTGCGATCAGCGTGCTGGATGTGGATATGCAATATTTGTTTTTGCCGGTGATAGTGAGATAGGGTTGGCCTTAGGTTTCGCTGGCTTCGTTTCAGGTGCTTCGCAAGGTGGGTCTAGGGCTCCGCTAGTTTTGAGGGGCAGGGGGGGGGGGGGGGGGGGGGTTGATCTGGGTGTTTGGGTGTAGAGTTAAAACACAATAGAACAATAGACCATTAACACCACTACCTAGCCCCTAGCCCCCTAGCCCTATGATTTTCTCCTAATTTTCTATACATTTATTGTAATCATTTTCCCAATTTCATGCGGAAGTTGGGCTCAAGAGACTGAAAAACTTCCAGTGTAATCCAATCTTTCATTTGAAAAATCTCTAATACTGTCATCGTTTCATACAAGGAACTCTCGTGCAATCATCAAAAAATGTTGATACTCTTTGGTTGAATGCCTGCTTTGCCTTCGGCGATGTTCATTGGGACTGAAGTCAGCAGCTTCCAATTGCTCTATCAAGCGAAAATGTCTTTTATTTTGGCTCAAATTTTCTGCCAGGTCAATTACAACTACAGAAAATTTCATGCTCTTTTGCCAAACAACCAGATCTTTATATGAAACAGGTGAAGATTTTTGATTTTCAGGTGTGATGTTCATCTTATGCTCCATTTTCATGAATGATTATTATAGTAAGTTTTGGTAATAAGTGATTGAATTTAACCCCTAACACCTTGCGAAGCACCTTACGAAGTACACCTGGAGCGCAGCGAATGGGCAGCGTAGCGTAAGGGCGGCGCAGCGAATGGGCAGCGTAGCGGAAGGGTAGCGGAGCGCAGCGCAGCGTAAGGAATCGGAAGGGAAATCCTGGTTCAGACGTTTTTTTATTAATCCCTATCACCTAACACCTAAGGCCTAACCCCTAAAACCTAATTACTGGATATGCCAGTCGGGATTCTGGTGGGTTCGATCGTTGGCGGCAGCGTTAATATTTTGGTTGGGGTGGAAGTTGGCACCGTTGTTGGCGTAGGTGTGTTGGTTGGGGTATTCGTCGGCAATGGTGTGTTGGTGGGCGGAATCGGGGTGTGGGTTGGGGTCGGCGTCGGGGTGTGAGTCGGGGTGTTCGTAGGAGTGGGCGTCGGGGTATTTGGAGGGGTGGGGGTAAACGTTGGAATGGGTGTAGGGGTGTAGGTGAACGATGGAGTTGGAGTTCTTGTAAAAGTTCGAGTTGGCGTGGGAGTACGTGTTGGTGTTAAGGTCCTTGTCAGGGTGCTGGTGAAGGTGAACGTGCTGCTAGGCGCTGGACCGTTTTTTGTCGGGGAAGGGGAAGGGGTATGAGTGGCAATACGAGGGTAATAAGGCAGAAATATTTCCTGCCCAACCTCCAGGGTTCTGGTAGTCATACAGTTTGCTGCCATTAATTCTTCCACTGGCGTGCGCACCCACAGGCTGAGCCAGGAAAAAGTGTCCCAAAATTTCACCTGATAGACGATCCATCCTTCCGGCTTCACGCATACAAAAACTGTCGGCTGCTGAGTACCTGGGGGGGTGTGGGTTGGTGATTCGTTACTTAACGGTGTGGGAGTGATTGTGCGGGTGCTGGAGATTAAGGATGTTTCTATGGCCTGAAGAGTGAGTTCATTGATCAAGGTGGAATTGGGCGTGTATAGGATTTCAGGGGTTGTTATGGTTGCGGTAGTTACCTTTAATAAACCTTGTGAGGGTTGTGGTTGGGGAGTGGCAGATGCAAACGGTCCCGTTCTGGCAAATACCATCCAGGTGGAGAATCCCAATATCACCAGGACTGTGAAGATAATAATCGATTGCAGGAGGGAGATTTTTCTTCCACGAAGAGTGAAGGCTTGGGATACCAGAGTTTCGTTGGGTTGTTGTTTATTGTCTTGCGGGAACATCCGTTTACCGCTCAAGAAAATGGGACAGCGAATATAATTTTCACTCAAACAGTACTCGCTTTGATATTCCTGCTTAATTGACTTGGGTTTTGTCAGATGATAGCAATAATGAAAATCACTGGCGTACGTCATGCGGGTGTATTGATCATTATCAAGCCCAAGACTGGGGCACCGTTTTACTACAGGCAAATTCTCCTCCCAAAATGGATCGTATCATCATTATCCCACATTTTGTTTAGAATTGAGGAATTAGGGTTTAGGGTTTAGGGGTTGCCTTACACTGCGCTGCGCTCCGCTACTCCGCGTTCGCCAAGACCATGCGAATTCTTACAGATCGCGAAGACCATGTACCCAAGGGGTATTCCACGAACTCCTTCGGAAGGTGCTTCGCAAGGACTTAACACCTAGACACCGTTTGAGTATTGAGTTTTGAGGAATCCTGAATTTAGGACTCCGAGGTGTGTTTCGAGTGACACCTGAAACCTTCATAGTCCGTCTTGGTGCCCACGGGCACACTAATAAATCCCAGTTCAAATCTTTGTGGCCTTTGTGGTCTTTGTGGTTCAGGATTTTTCTTAGTGCTTTGCGCTAATCGCTTTGAGCATTGTGCAAAACAATAGTAAAATTACCCCTATGAATCAATTAGATGAATTAGAATCAATTTCCGTGCATATTTTACGCGAGGCGTATGCCAATTTTAAAAGTTTGGGGATGTTGTGGTCAATGGGTAAGGATTCTACGGTGCTGTTGTGGTTGGCACGCAAGGCGTTCTTCGGGCATGTGCCCTTTCCGTTGATCCATGTGGATACTCATTTCAAAATCCCCGAGATGATTGAATATCGTGACCAGCTGGTGCGGGACATGAACCTGACCATGGTGGTGGGTGCCAATTATGAAGCGTTGGAAGCCAAACGCACCTTCCCGGATGGCGCAGTGGACCGGCTCACCTGCTGTGGTCTGCTCAAAACCGAAGCACTCAAACAGACCCTGAATGGCAAAGGTCGCCGGATGCGTTTCAATCATGAGACCGACCGCTACGAAGAGGAAGAAAATCCACAGCCGTTCAGCGGGGTGATTGTGGGGGCGCGTGCAGATGAAGAGGGGTCGCGCAGCAAAGAGCGTTATTTCTCGGCGCGCGATACACAAAATGAGTGGAACATTGCTGATCAGCCACCGGAGTTCTGGAATCAATATAAAACCGACTTTGCCCCTGGGACGAATGTGCGCATCCATCCACTGCTGGATTGGACGGAATTGAACATCTGGGAGTATATCGAACGCGAGCAGATCCCAACCGTTTCGCTGTATTACAACCAGGGTGATGGCAGGCGTTATCGCTCGCTGGGTTGCTACCCCTGCACCTACCCGGTTGAATCCGAAGCCCGCACGGTTGCTGAGATCATCGCCGAGCTGAAGGTAGGTAAGTTTGCCAATATCGCCGAGCGTGCCGGGCGTGCGCAGGATAAGGAAGATGGCGGGGGGCTCGAATCCCTGCGCAAAGAGGGGTACATGTAAATGGATACAAATTTGGACTTGAACAAACAACAGATGAACGTGGTTTTTGTGGGGCATGTCGACCACGGCAAGAGCACGGTGATTGGCCGGCTGCTGGCGGATACCAACTCGCTGCCCAAGGGCAAGCTGGAAGGGATCCGCGCGCGCTGCGCCGCCCAGGGAACACCGTTCGAGTATGCCTTGCTGATCGACGCGCTTAAGGACGAGCAGGCGCAATCGATCACGATCGACTCGGCCAGGGTGTTTTTCCAATCCGAGTTACGAAATTACATCATCATCGATGCGCCGGGACATATCGAGTTCATCAAGAATATGGTCACAGGCGCGTCGCATGCCGAAGCGGCCATCCTGGTGATTGACGCAGCCGAAGGCGTGCAGGAAAATTCACGCCGGCACGGTTATATGCTGTGGATGCTGGGCATCAAGAAGATTGTGGTACTGGTGAATAAAATGGATCTGGTGGGCTACGAGCAAGGTGTGTTCGAGCGCATCAAGGATGAATATGGCGCTTACCTGAGTGGAATTGGCGTGCAGCCAATGGTATATATTCCGGTCAGCGGCCGCGATGGAGCCGGTGTGGCAGCGCACCATGGCGAGATGGTCTGGTATGAGGGTCCCACGCTGCTGCAGGCACTCGATTCGTTTGAAAAAGCACGCTCCCTCACCGATCAACCGGTGCGCATGCCCGTGCAGGATGTCTACAAATTCTCCGACATGGGCGACACACGTCGCATTGTGGCTGGGACGCTTTCAAGCGGGACACTGCAGGTAGGGGATGCGGTGGTATTTTATCCTTCTGCCAAACGCACAGTGCTAAAAACGCTGGAAGCCTTCAACGCTCCAGAAAGTTCTGCCGTGCAGGCCGGTCAGGCAGTGGGATTCAGCATGCAAGAGCAAATCTACGTGCGGCGCGGGCAAATCGCCTGCAAAGTGGGAGAAACTCCCCCGGCGGTCAGCACACGTTTGCGTGTCAGCCTTTTCTGGCTGGGACGGCAACCATTGACTGCCGAGAAGACGCTGATCCTCAAGCTGGGCACAGCGCGCGAGAAAGCCCAGATTGAGACAATCCACAAAGTGATTGATGCCAGCGATTATAGCGCAGTCAACGGGGGCAACAGCATCCGCATTGAGCATCATGATGTGGCGGAGGTGACGCTGCGATTGGCACACCCGATCGCATTTGACACGTCCGACAAGCTGCCGGATACCAGTCGTTTTGTGCTGGTGGATGAGTACGAGATTCGCGGGGGTGGCATTGTGCTGGAAGCCTTGCCGGATGAAGTCAGTGAGCTGCGCGATGAGGTTAACATCCGCAACCAGAAATGGATCCGCAGTAATGTGACCATGGAGCAGCGCTACGAGAAATATAACCAGAAGTCCGCGCTGGTGATCATTACAGGTCCCAAAGGAGCTGGGCGCAAGCGGTTGGCCAGTCTGCTGGAACGGCAGTTATTTGAGGACGGTAAGCTGTGTTATTACCTGGGCATCGGCTCGGTGCTGTACGGCGTGAATGCCGATCTCAAGCGCCAGGATGCGATCAACAACTGGCGTGAACATGTGCGTCGGTTCGGTGAGCTGGCGCACCTCTTTCTGGATGCCGGCCAGATTCTGATTGTCACAGCAGTGGAGTTTACCAAGTCTGATCTGTCAATTTTGCAAACGGTGATTGACGAAGAAAATATCAAGACGGTCTGGCTGGGTGAGCACGTCACCACCGATTTGTTAGTCGATCTGGTGTTTGATCACGCAGAGAGCGATGAAGAGATGGCGGTGAGGATCAAACGGCTGCTGCAGGACGGGGGAGTGATTTTTAGGCCGTAGGTGATAGGTGATAGGGATAAAATTAGGCCTTAGGTGTTAGGGGTTAAAATCAAATACTTATAACCAAAAATAATCTATGAGATCATTCATAAAAAGGGAGCCTACGATGAACATTAAACCTGAAAATCAAAACTCTTCACCAGTTTCCTATAAGGATCTAATTGTTTGGCAAAAGAGCATGAAATTTTCCGTAGTTGTAATTGACCTGGCAGAAAATTTGAGCAAAACCAAACGACATTTCCGTTTGATCGAGCAATTGGAAGCTGCTGTGACTTCAGTCCCAATGAACATCGCCGAGGGGAAGGGCAGACAATCGACCAAAGAGTACCGGCATTTTTTAATGATTGCGCGAGGTTCCTTGTATGAAACGATGACATTGTTAGAGATTTTTCAAATGAAAGATTGGATTACCCTGGAAGTTTTTCAGTCTCTTGAGCAACAATCCACTGAAATTGGGAAAATGATTAATACAATGTATAGAAAATTAGGAGAAAATCTAGGGGCTAGTTGCTAGGTATTAGGTTTTTTAATGCCAGGTGCTATTATTCAGGTATTAAATTGTGTTTTAACACCTAACCCCTAACCCCTAAGGCCTTGTAACCCCACATGCCCATTTTTTCCCAAACGATAGTAAAATTACAACAGCAAAGAACAGCGGAGGAATCATGAAAGTATTGGTAATCGGTACCGGCTACGTCGGTTTGAACACGGGCGTCGTGCTCGCTTATCTGGGACATCAGGTCACCTGCCTTGATCTCAACACGGAGAAGATCGAGATGCTCAAGGCCGGGCAAGCCCCGATCTATGAACCCAACCTGGACACGATGCTGGCACTGGCGTACGATCATCTGACCTTCACCAGCGATTATGATGCCGCCGATATCGCCTCGACAGACGTGGTCTTCATTGCAGTCGGGACGCCTTCCAACACGGATGGATCTGCCAACCTGGAGTATGTGCGCCAGGCAGCTTATGCGGTGGGAGAACGCCTCAACGATCATTTCACGGTGGTGGTGAACAAGTCGACGGTACCGATTGGCTCCGGCAACTGGGTCGGGACGATCGTGCGCGATGCCTATACGGATACCCATGGGATCCGTCCTGATCAGCACTACGCCATTGCCTCCAACCCCGAGTTCCTCAGGCAGGGATCCGCCCTGTACGACACCTTTTATCCCGACCGGATTGTGGTGGGGGCAGCGGATTCGCGTGCCATCGACATCCTTACCAACCTGTATCGCCCGATCCTGAATCAGGATTTCACCGCCCCGGAATGCCTGCCACGCCCGGAAGGTTTTTCAGTGGTGCCGCTGGTGACCTGTGATCTGGCGTCCGCTGAGATGATTAAATATGCCGCCAACTCTTTTTTGGCGTTGAAAATTTCCTATATCAATGAGATCTCCCACCTGGCCGAGAAGGTTGGCGCGGATATCACCCAGATTGCGCGCGGCATTGGACTGGACACGCGTATTGGTCCACGCTTCCTGAACGCGGGGATCGGCTGGGGTGGCTCCTGCTTTGGCAAGGACACGGCTGCCCTGATCTCCACTGCCGGGGAGTACAATCTCGATATGCCCATCATCCAGGCTGCCCGCACCGTCAACTATCAGCTGCGTGAGGAGATCGTCATGCGCGTCCAGGATGCGCTCAAGATCCTCAAAGGCAAGACCGTGACCCTGCTGGGGTTGTCGTTCAAACCGAACACCGATGACCTGCGCGACGCCCCCTCGATCGATATCGCCCGCAAGCTGATCCAGCGCGGTGCCAAAGTGCGCGGGCACGATCCGGTCGCCATGCCGAATATGCAGCGCCAATATCCCGAGCTGGCCATCGAGTACTTCGACGATCCCGCCCAGGCCGTAGCAGATACAGACGCCATCCTGCTGGTGACCGAGTGGCCGGTCTACAAGAAGCTGGACTGGAAAAGCATCCTCAAAGATGGCAACGTCAAGCTGATCGACGGGCGAAACTTCTTCTAGGACGAGGCGAAAACGCTAGGGAAATAAAGGGGTTTTTTTTAAGATTTAAATTGTGGTCAAATTTTGATCTTTCTATACAATATGGATAGCTTTTGCGATGAAGCAGATAAGCAAAAGAAATTTATTTGATGGAGTTAGCTATGAAGATTTTCATCAGAACCATCCTGGTAATTGTTGTGTGTTTGGTCGCTCTGAGCACATTCGTTCAGGCACAGACGACGTATGAAGTTCCAGTTGGGGGAATTGCTCTGATCGGATTTGATTTTGACAATGATTATTTTGCTTTTGTGTGTTTGGTTCCAATTCCAGCAGGTACTGAAGTGCTTTTCACAGATAATGGGTGGATTTCAGAAACCTCTGGATTCCGGACTGACGAAGGTGTTAATTTATGGGAACCGACCAATAACTGCAATTTGGGTGAAATAATTTCAACCAGCGTAGGACAACTACCCCAATTTGCAGGGGATATGAATTTATCAAGTTCTGGGGATCAAATTTTTGTTTATCAAGATATTGATGATGAAGATCAATTTAATTTTTGGTCTTGAATTCAGAAGGGTCTATTGGAACCTGGCAAGATATGTAATTCAACTGCAAATTCTATCTGCCTTCCAAGTAAGCTTGATAACCTACTCCGAGTCCAGAAATTGCCTTTGATGAAATTGATAATGGAATTTATACGGGTACCAGAAATTTCAATACAACCACTGAAGCTTTAGCAGCAATATCCAATCATGACAACTGGCAAACATCAGACTCCGCATTGACCATGCCAACCGGCTCCTTCTCATTCACAACCACGGCAGTCCATTTGAGTGATCTGAATGCCACAACAGGCAGCGAGTCCCCGCCATGGTGGGTGTTGCTGGGGTTGGTGATTGTTCCGGTATTGTTGATGCTGTTCAAACGTCCGAAAAAGGATTGCTGTAAATAACAATAGCTCAAAGGTCAAGGCTGAAAGCTGAAAGCTGAAAGAAATTCAACTATTTTCTATAAGAAATTAAAAAGTTAATACTATAAAAAATTTATGCAAAGGATCATTGTTAATAGTATGAATAATTCTAACAACGTAGAACAACTTGATTATGGTCATTTTGATACAAGCCAACATAAATTTACTTATAAAAATCTTACCGTTTGGCAGGTAAGTATTCAATTTGCCAGTGAGGTGATGGATCTAACCGAAAAATTACGGTCGACACGAAAAAACTACCGGTTGTTCGAGCAAATGGAAGCTGCTGTTACTTCAGTTCCAATGAACATAGCCGAAGGGAAAGGTAGATTTTCTAAAAAAGAATTCTGCCATTTCCTGATGATTGCTCGTGGATCTCTTTATGAAGCTTTAACCCTTCTTGAAATATTTATGATTCGATCATGGATAACGAAAGATGATTACGAAAAACTTGAAAATAAAGCAAGAGAAATTGCTGTCAAAATTAATGCTCTTTATAAATCTTTAAGCTGATTTCAGCTTTGCACCGATTAAAGCACTCGGAGTCCTTCTGAAGCTTTGAAGCTTTGAGCTTTGAGCTTTGAGCTTTCAGCGATGAGCCATCCAGCCTACCAGCCATGAGCTTTCAGCTTTGAGCCTTACTCATTTCCTTTGAGCGCGGATGATATCCACTCCACCAATCTACCATCCCAGCGATACACAGAAGAGTATTCATTTAACGAAGTGAGATAAACCGAATCCAATGTGAGCAACTCCTCCGGCACCTCTTGGGTGACCAGATTGTCGGTATTAAAGTTGCGGAAGCAAACAGCGGCACCAGGCAGTTGGTCGAGTGGGAGATCCGTAAGGACAGCATCCTTGAATTGCGCGATCAGTTGCGGATATTGCAATATCATCCCCGGCTGGATCAGCTTCTTGGTGATGGCTTTGATGATAATAGACTGGTTGCGTACCCGAAAATCATCTGAATAACCTTCTCGCAGACGCGCCAACGCCAGCGCCTGTACACCAGTCAGGGTCTGTTCTCCAGCGGGGAAGTCACCGGAGGAACCACCGTACACCGCTTCTGGCAGATCAATATCCACGCCACCAATTGCATCCACAAAATCGATAAAAACCTTGAAATTGAAGACCAGGTAGTAATCCGAAGAGACGCCAAAATTGTAGTCGATGACCTCATTGAGGGCGGCGGGACCTTCCCCCTCTCCCAGATAATTCTGCATACCCGGTGTCCCAAAGAAATAAGCCTGATTGATCTTGTACGGTCCAGGAACTTTGAAGCGATCTGCCGGAATCTCCACCAGCAAGTCACGTGGCAATGCGACCATTTTGATCGTCTGGTCGCTGAAATCAACATCTGTTAGCCGGATGACATCCGCCAGACCGTAGAGGTAGTCGTCCCCACGGTAATCCGTGCCAATCAGCAGGATCGTCATGTTAGGTTCGGCTGAACAGGCAGATTTCCCCCCCAGAAGCATCTTGCCAAGGTTGGATTGAAAGATCATGTAATAGGAAAAGCACAATACGCTCAAAATAATAGCCAAAATTACCAGGGAAATTCCCCATTTTTTTGTTTTCTTTGTTTGCATTTTTTTACTTTCTAAGAAAGAGAGGCTCTTTCAAAATTTCAATATTCATTGTCACTCAGTTCAATGCAACGATGATAGGTAAACTAAAGGGACACAATGTTATCACAAATCTGTTTTTAATCAATTTTAAGATGATTCAATCGATTACCTTATCGATGAATCGGGTACATTATGGTTGATGATTTTGTCTCTCAATAATTTTTGAATAAGTTGATTCACACATGAGTCTAAGGATTGTTTATGGGTAAACAACTCCACCTCGGGATGATCAGGTGCTTCATAAGGAGATGAAATCCCGGTAAATTCGGGGATAAGCCCTTTGCGAGCTTTTTGATAGAGTTGTTTCGGGTCACGTTGTTCGCAGATCTCAATTGGGCAGTCCACAAAAACTTCCCAGAATTGACCAGTGGGTAGTAAGTCTCTAACCCGGTCACGGTCGCGTTTGAAAGGGCTGATGAAGGCCGTGATCACAATCAGACCTGCATCCAGCATCAATTTTGCTACTTCGCCAATACGGCGAATGTTCTCCTCACGATCAATGGAAGAGAATCCCAGATCAGAATTCAAACCTGCGCGAATATTATCACCATCCAGTAGATAGGTATGAGCCTGAAATTCTTTATTCAGGCGCTGTTCAAGCGCACTGGCAATGGTACTTTTGCCACTACCGGAAAGTCCAGTCAACCAGATCAACAAGGGTTGATGATGCTGAATAGCGATCCGATCCGCCTGACTGATCTGATGCTGATGGGGAATGATGTGATTACTCATAGCTTTATTATAGCTGGATGATTTCAGATCGATTGGCAAAATTCGTGATTATCCCCAAATTTGGTAGATTGTGCGAATTTGCAGAAAGATAATCAATAATCCAACAATCACCATGATCACCCGAGCCGGGATCTTCTTGGTTAACAATGCGCCAAACGGTGCAGCGATGACTCCACCAATCATTAATCCCAGAAAGACATTCCAGTGTTGCAGTCCAATGGTGAGCAGAAAGGTAATGGAGACTACCAGAGTGACAAAGAATTCGGAGAAATTTACTGAACCAATTGTCTTGCGAGGGGTATGTCCACTGGAAATGAGCGTGGTGGTTACGATTGGCCCCCAACCACCGCCACCGATGGCATCCAAAGAACCTCCCACCAGACCCAACGGTATCAACAACTTTGGTTTTGGATCTTTATCAGTATTTTCTTTGTGAATGAATGCTTTATAAAGAATCCGAATTCCCATAATGAGCAAATAAATGGCTATATAGGGTTTGATCACATTGCCATCCACGCTGGTAAGAACATAGGCTCCCAATGCACCACCAATCATGCCTGGAATAATTAATCCAAAAACAATTCGTTTATCGATATTCCCCAGCCGCCAATGCGAAAATCCGGAAATGGCGGTAGTAAACACTTCGGCTGTATGCACACTGGCACTGGCTACCGCTGGTGGAACCCCAACGCCCAATAAAAAGCTGTTGGAAGAAACCCCATACGCCATGCCCAGACTGCCATCAATCAATTGCGCGAGAAAACCTACTACAATAAGCACCCAAAAATTTATGTCCATTTGTATCTCCGATTGAAAATTTTATTTTTGTTGCAGAATTTTTAAAGCTTCCTCATGTATCTGGCCATTTGTGGCAAAAATGCCACGATTCTTGGTGAGGCGGCGACCGGTGGTGAAATCGAGGGGTTTCCCATCCGTATCGGTGATGGTACCCCCAGCCTCCAGCACTACCCGATACCCTGGCGCTTGATCCCAAATAAATTCACGGTATTTCGCCCGTTCGGGGGCCAGCAAACGCATCGATAGTTCCGCCTGCCCACCCGCTAACAAGAAATACTTCGCCTGACTATCCATACGAATGGGATCCACCGTCATGCCAGCCAATTTTGCAAAGGAGTCAATGCGGGGGCTGTCGGTGTGGCTGTCTTCGAACGAGCGTAACATGCGAAATTGGGAAAGATCATCAATATCGGATACACGCAATGGCTTTGTGCTGGTTGGATCGTCGTAGGAGTGCCACCAGGCACCCTGTCCATGGTAGGCATAAGCTAATACCCCGGTATAGCCGCCATAAGGAAGGCTTGGGCATCCTAGCACACCCAGTATCACCTCGCCATCCTCCACCAATGCCAACGCAGTCGCATATTGCATACGGCGCAGAAAGCCCTTGGTGCCATCCACCGGATCAAGCACCCAATATCTGCCTTCTGGCTGCCCCTGACCATGATCTATCCAGTCACACACAAGATCAGGGCGGGCATTGGGCAGGATCACTTTCACCTGATCACTGACCTCATCAAGCAAGGATTCATCCTGGGTGAGCAAATGACTGCCTTCTTCCCCTACCATTTCATCCTGGGAATACCCATTCATTAAAGCCTGTGCCACATACGCCTGAATGGCATAATCAGCAATCGTTACCGGTGAGTGATCAGCTTTATCCTGTGAGATGATGTGTTTTTGCTGCACATTGTGGGTAATGACAGCACAACCTGCCATGAGATCAACAGCAAACTGCAATTCGTCCGGGATTGGTTTCTTATTCATGTTTTTATCTAGGTCGATTTTTTCTCTTGAGAATAATACTTGCCATAATTTTTATCGCTTTTGTATTGATAATATTTGTAACTGTAGCGTGAGTGCCCCAGATCTAGTTCATTCATTACAACGCCAACCAGATTTGCATTGGAGCGTTTGAACTGCTCGACAATCAAAAGCGCACTTTTCGCTTTGGTAAAGCCCGGTTTGATGACCAATAAAACGGCATCCACAAAAGGCACCATCACCAACGAATCTGTCACAGCTAGTGCGGGGGGCGTGTCGATAATGATCAGGTCAGATGATTCTTTAAGTTTTTCGATGATGGATTCCATCCGCTTTGACCCCAAGATCTCAGATGGGTTGGGAGGTAATTCTCCTGATGTGATCACATTCAGATTTTGAATCTCTGTCTTTTGCATGATCAATTCCATTGTTTCCACTGAGCGAACAAATAAAGCAGTCAAACCGGTTCGGTTTTGAAGCCCAACTTTTCGATGCAGGCTGGGTTTTCGTAAATCCGCATCAATCATGGTTACTTTTTTTCCTAATTGTGCAAAAACAACACCCAAATTTGTAACAACCGTGCTTTTCCCTTCCTTAGGATCGGTACTGGTGACAAGAATTGTTTTGAGTGGTTTATCGATCACTGTGAATTGAATATTGGTTCGCAGTGATCTGAACGCCTCTGCCACTGGTGATCTTGGGGTTGTATTGGTAATCGGTTTTCCTTCATCCGAATCGTGTTTGGCGATGACCCCCAACACAGGCAATCCCAGGGTTTTCTTTACATCCTCTGGGGTTTTGAGCGTATCATCCAGTGCCTCAATCAAGAAAATAACACCGACTGCCAGCATTAATCCGACCATGGCTGCCAGGGCGGTATTGCGCAACACCTGGGGGCTGATCGGCTGTGTGGGTACAATAGCTGGATCCACTGAAAAGACAGTTGACACTGTTTGTGCCTCTGAAAGGCGAATTTGTTCGTAGCTAAGGATCAGATTGGAATAAATGGCACGATATTGGGTTAGTTTCGTCTCAAGGCTGGCTACCACGCCTGCATCCCTTTCTGTAATCAAAGAAGCAATAACCTGATCAATCTGCGCTTCCATATCAGAAATCTGAGATTGCAGACTCTCTTTGGAAACAGTGAAGCGCTCTTCCTGGATCATGATGACACGATCAGCAAACACATTGGCGGTTTCATTGGCTATTTGTGCTGCCAGCGTTGGATCACTCGATTTAACTGTAATCTGAATCAGCGTAGTATCGCGAATCGGGCTAACGGTTATGCGATCCAGAAGATAGTCTACATTGACCCCCACTCGGCTGGCAACTTCCTCCAGGATAGGGCGGGTTGTAATCATCTTCGAGTAAGTTCCAGAGATACGTTCACTGGTAATAATTGAATTGTAATCAGTTGCTTTCGTGGATGGTGCTTCGTTAATATAAAGCGTTGTTGCTGCCGAATAGACAGGTGTCATGCGTTGACTGACTAAAAAAGAGACCAGGCCTGCCAGTACAGTGACCAAGGCGATTAACCATGCCCATTGCCAGAACAGCGCTAAATACTGACGAATATCGATACTCTCAAAATCATTTTCATTTTCTTGTAATTGATAATTCATTTTCCACCTTGGTTGAATAGCTTGAAAGCAGTAGAGGAACTTTGGATGATCCTTCCGTGTTGGATTTTATCAGATTTTCGAATTAATAACGAATTATTTCATATTTAAATTTTCTTTTACCAAACCTTATTCTCAAGGCATAATAATTTCTTTAAAGTACAATTAGAAAAGAAATTATGTCGCATGATAAGAGCAAATCAACTGGAGTGAGAATCAAAAAGGTCTTCGAATCAATTGATTCATTGGGATGGGTTCTTCTATTGGCTACCTCCCCACTGTTCCTGTTAATTCAGCCACAATATAGCTGGATATTATTGCTTTTGCCATTAACCTGGGTAGCCAGTATTCTGGCAAAGAAAAAACCAATACCAAACACACCCATGAACCTGGCACTGTTAGTGATTTCTATCCAGGTCTTGATCAGTTTGTATGCCACCTATGATATCGCCGTCAGTTTACAGAAAGTGACCGGTGTGATTTGGGGAATGACCGTTTTTTTTGCACTTGTAAGATTTGGGAAAAAACGTACAGGCATTTTAATTTCCACGCTTATTTTTATTGTGGCAAGCGCAGGAATTTCTTTCCTGGGTCTATTAGGAATTGAATGGCCAACCAACAAAATAATTATTTTTAATTCCTTATATGAAAAATTTCCGACAATCTCGGCCCTCATTCCTGGTCTAACAGATGGGTTTCATCCGAATGAAGTGGGTGGCGCGCTTACCTGGATCATCCCTTTTTGGATCGTGGTGTTGTTCTGGCTGCTGATCAGATTCAGGAAGATCAAGGAAAGCACACCAGCATTCATCATTCTGATTGGCATCGTCATTAATTTGGCTTTATTGGGGTTGAGCAGCATTGTATTACTTTTCAGCCAATCTCGTTCAGCATATATCGGGTTAGTGTTTGGACTGGTGATCCTGTTACTGGTTGTGTTGCCAAAAAAAATCAGATGGGGATACATTTCCCTTCTAATCATTGGTACAGGATTCTTAATCTACTTCATTTTGAATGGACAATTCATGCTGTATGTCAACCAGCTATTTCCGGATAGTGGCATGGCGAGTATGGCATTCTCCATGAACACTTTAAGTGGGAGGGTGGAAATTTGGTCGCGGGCTATTTACGCCATTCAGGATTTTGCTTTTACTGGCATGGGTATGAACACCTTTCGGACCATCGTGAATGTTCTTTATCCGTTGCAAACCATTACTGCGGATGTGCCTGTGAAAGATATCGGTCATGCACACAACCTGTTTCTTCAAGTTGGGCTCGATCTGGGAATCCCCGGTTTAATTGCCTTTATAGGCCTGTATATAACGTCCTTCTGGATGATTTTTGATAGCCTCAAGCGCCTGAAAAGATCGTTAAGCGGCAAAAATCGCACAGATATAATTACGAAAGAAATGTTTTTCGTCATTCTAATTGGATTTCTGGGAGGCCAGGCTGCTCATTTGGGGTTCAGTATGACAGATGCTATTGCTTTTGGCGCAAAACCCGGTATCCTTTTTTTGGGTGATGCAAAGCATCATCTGTGCAATCTTTTTAAAAGTTCGCCGGCGGGATTACAAATAAATTCTTCAAATTCGTTTCTTGTATTACTCCGAAATCAGGAAATTATAGTTTTGCCCTGTGGAGCATATAACTGAAATCGAGCTCTCAGTGTTTCTTTGAACTGTCGATTTACAAACCGGCAATTCAGGGTTTTGGTCTGGAATACTTTCTCCCCAAATACCGCTTTTATTGGACATTTGGGTAATCACAGCCGGAAAATGCATATCTGGGTATGTTTGTATCAGAGAATCCTGATACCATCGGAATTGTGTCAGTGGCAATACGATAACAGTTAAGTCTGGACGTTGTTTCAATCCAAAATGGTAATACCAAACAGGAAAGGAATCTCGATCTTCGCTGGTGAGCAATATAGAATTTTCAGGTAAATGTTGGATTATGTATTCGGCATAATCAGCGGGTTGGGTTTTCTGGCGAGGATTGACCTCATTAATCGTTTTGGGCAGCGTCGTGATGAATCCGATCAGAAATACCGCCAAGAAAAGATACCCCAGTGGTAATTTTTTCCAGACAAATGGGATGATCGTGGCGATCCCCAACCCAATCCAGATAGCGAAGACCAGGAACGAGGTCAATAAGTATGCAATAGAATCATCGGTTCCATATAGTATTGCGAACAAAGAAAAAGCCACGAATAAATAGAGCAAACTAATGGGTAAGGATTTACTTTGATGCCTGTACTGCACAGCCCCAACAACGCCGAGAATTACACCCAGATAGCCGAATTGCTCCAGAAGCAGCCCGGCCAATGCAGAAATCCGCGTAAAAATTTGTGCGAGGGAAGCAGCAGCGACCAGATTCTGGTATGGACTTCCCGATATCACCCACCAGAATCCCTCCCAGGTTTGTGGATTGCCCCAATTGATCGGTGGATTTTGAGAAGCAGCAATGGGTAAATAGAAATAAATCGATAATCCCAGCACAAAAGCAATGATTTGTCCAAAGACCACTTTTTTATCCAGGCCATTTCTGGATACGACGAAAAAAGCAAATAATATGACTGGCAGGAATAAAACAATAGTGACATGATTCCCCAATGACAAACCAAAACACAGGGATAAAAAATAGAAATACGCTGGTTTAACTGATTTCTGGTTACCTTTCAACAAAATCCAGAACCACCAGAGCGCGAGAACCAGGAATAAGGATTGCAAGCCATGCACTTCGACAATCACAGCCTGTGACCATAAAAAAGGCATCAAACCCCATGCCAAACCCGTTAGCAGAGCTGTTGGTGTTGTAATAGCCTTGGATTTTTCGCTAAGTACAACCGCAAACCAGAGCGAAAATAAACCAGCCCCGATGGCTGCAGGCAGCCAGGAAAGCAATGCGACCCGAAAATATGGATCTCCTATTGGGACTTTTTGCAAAAGAATCCCCAAAACCGTATATGTTGGGTAGCCCGTGGGATGAGGAATACCAGCAGTGAGAATGGCAGCCAAAAAATCGCCGCCATCATTTCCAAAATTCGCCCAGGTCAGTCGTTGCGAAACGGTAAATAGATAGAATAACCCACATATCAGGCTGACCGATAAAAAAATGAAGGCGTTGGAGCTGGTTATTTTCTTCATGATAAAAAAAAATGGGGTGACTATTTAGTCACCCCAGGGGTTATATATCCTCTTTAATATTTATTTCATTACTAAAGGCAGGTAAATAAAATTACAGGCAACAATATCAATATAAAAAGGCCCTGTCCTCTCCAATGAATTAGGGGGGTGATTTTCAATCCAAAATAGTGCATCATAAACTTGGGTTAGCTTTGCAGCATCCACTGTAAATTCCAATTCAGTGCCAGCCTCATTAACAAAATTAGGGATGATGTATGAAAAATTATCACTGGCATCCTTCCATAAAATCCAAGTGTAATCAACATCAATATATTTTTCACCTGATGCAGAAACCAAAGTATCGTCAGAATATACACAAATTTCTTTTGGTTCATAAGTAGTTAGTAATGGAATCGTGGTAGTAAAAATAACGTCTGCTTGACCACTTTGCCAATCAAATCCTAATAATGCAAAAACAATAATTAATGAAGAAATTGTTATTGTTAGAATTGTTTTAGGTTTTTTTGAGATTTTATTCATTTTTACCTCCCTATTTTTGATTTGAATTAGTAGAGATTTTTTCAGATAATTAATATAACTATACTGCGAATTTATCGTTATGACAAGGATATTTTCTATTGGATAATTATCGGGAGATATACTTTTGGCCCAATCAATAATTCAACATATTTTTTATAGGCAATTCCTTGACTAGTAATTTCCTTATTATTTTCTGGGTCAAATAACGATCCTCCATACGATGCTCTATCAGGAATAATTTTTACGTATCCATTAAGACTGTACCAATACCACCTTTGCACCAATTTATTTCCATCAAAAGGCATCCCATAGGTCCTATTAGTTGAATACATCAAGAAATCAAATGTATCCAACATGTATTGAATGTTGTCCCTACTTGTCGGCCACTCTTTATAAGGAGAATAAGGTGGCAACCCACAATCAGGACATGCAATCTCCCAATCAGGAAAAAGACTACCATATTCTGTAACCCATAACGGTTTATTTTGCTCCCCAATTGATTTTAACCAATCTCTAAAGAGACAAATTCGATCACGAAATATATCAATTGAATATGTCACAGAATAATTGAAATTTTCAACAATAAAAGCATCAAAACAATCTTCAGGACATATAAACCCTGGAGGTATATCTGCACCCCAATAATCTGGATCAAGCGCAGAATATTCTTGCTCATTAAGAATAAAATTATGAATCGTCCAAATATCAATTAAATCAAAAGGATTCTCATTTCTCTTTTTTTTTTTTTTTTTTTTTTTTTTTTTTTTTTCTTTCTCACTTGGTTGGGCTAATTCCAATAATCTTTCAAGACTACGTTCTAAATACCGTATACGAATTGGAGTTGGTTGAACGATAGATCCAAAACCCACCAATGCAGTTGGATCAGTAGCTTTTATAATAGTAGCCACTTCATAAAATCGTTCGGCATATTTTTCTGGTGTCAAATCATCCTGGTATTCTTTCCTATCTGGCTCATTCCCAATAATCCAAACAGAACCAAGATTTCTTTGGATTAAATCAGGCAACTCCGTTTTAAATTGTTGGTAGGCTATTTCATCCAGATCTCCGGTTTCGTTATCATCTCTTCAACAGGAAAAACTCATTTTTAAAACATGAATGTATTCAACTCCCTCTGGAACAGTTGAACTCTCTTTTGCCCAGTCGAGATATGACAATGCATGAATTGTTGATAAATCATATCCAACTACACCTAACGGTGCAGTAATACCAAATCTTATAAGTTTTTCACGTTGTTCTTCCGTGTATCTTTCAGATTTTACAATGCTTGGATTTTTACCGAAAAATTGTAACAATAATAAGATTAACAGAATGAAATTCGTGGGTTTTTTAAAATGATTATTCATAAAAGAATTTTAATGGATTCAGTCATCTTTTCAAAATTTATTATATTTAATGAAGTGTAATATTTATTCATACCAAATCTAATTCACCAGGGTTTATTGCCTAGTAAAGGTAAATGTAAAAATTTCTAAGTTAGTGGATAAAGTGAATTCAATTTGTACACTTTCTGCATTCACCATAGTTTCCTCTGGCATTGAGATAAATTTATATTCATCTGGTAATTTCAGAACAAATTTTATAGGCAATTCATTCAACCCAAATTGCTTGTGAATAGTTAATTGATAACCAATAATCCCAGATTGATAAGTAAGGATCTCAGATGACAAATCAAAATCTAGCTCAATTTTGCTGGATGAATTGGTTGGAACTACCTGTACCCCCCCCACCATGCCTGTTCCTGGCAAGTCGCTCTCCAAATCCAGCTTGCCTTGCCAAGCATTTCCACTCAACAAACGGTCTCCCGGAATAAATGGGACATTGGCTTTTATAAATTTCGTTGAAGGTGCGGTATATACGCGCCAGTAATCCCAATAACACCGCTCGAACATGTTGGTATAGGCAATCTCTTTGCCATAAGAAGCTTCATGTACACAGGGAACCTCATCTGGAAATGGATGTTCATATTCCATTATCAGGTGTGCTTTGGGATGATCCAGGTCAGTCATGTCAACCTCATAGGTCATCTTACGGAGGATAACAGCATCCACCTTATTAAAGCCAATATTGGAATCCACCCAATACAAAAAGTCACCTGATTGGTAATTGACACTTGAATCTAATTTCATTTCCTCCAATAAAGATTGAAGCTCTGGTTCATTGAGGAAAATCATCAGGTGACCGGTTTGGATCATTTCGTGAGAAACTTTCGCCAGGCTAATCATTTTCTTAAAGTCTCGAGTATTAATCAGATTTTGTAACATTGCTTTGCCCAGAATTCCCACAAAATCCTTGCGATTGGCCCACCAATTCGCTGATTCGCTGGCCTGCCCCCAGCTATCGTACATGTATTCCATGACATTATCAGAATTGACCCATAATTCAACCGATGGATCAACATTAATCGGTCCCATTACTTCTAGAAATTTTTGTACGACAATCTGGTCAAAAGCGATCACTCCATTTGTTTTTTGATTAGTGGACAATTCAAACAGACTCTGCACTGCCATGGCTGACGAGGGAAAATCCGCTGACCAGTTACCATCACGTGGCACCCAAATGCCTGCCAGCATATAATCTTGCAATGGTTGTGGCGGCAAAGGATATGCGATTGACATATCATCCACCTGATAGGAATCCTTCATATCGAAATTAATATCGATCAAACTGTTCAAAGTTGCAGTACCTATAGCGGTTATAAAACCTCCACCCCCGCGCAACTCGTCGTGATTCAACGCCAGAAGAAGATAGTCAGCTGGTTGTTCCATTCCTACCAGTTTCGGTAATAATGGCAGGATTTTAGTGGTTGCGACGATCATAGGGATAAATGGTTCCAACATCTGGAAATCATCCTGAAAGCGTAGAGGCAAAGCTGAAATATCAATTTGTGCATGGTATCGTTCAATTTCGTCCGAATAAAATTGAACCTGCCCTAGAATCACTGGGTCCTTTAAAATATCATTGATCAGGCTGGTTACCTCATTTCCATGTTCAATTTCCTCGTTCATGAACGGTGAAATTTTTTCCTGAAATAAGAGCGCAAATCTGGATAAAGTTTTTAAATATTTGATAGATGGCTGAATTTGAGAGGTCATTTTTCCAGTTTGTTTTAAAAGTGGATATGACCAACCCAGGCTGCGATCGATTTCTGATAAATCTTGTTCAACCTCCATCAAAAGTTGAAACGCATAATTCGGTGAGACGTTTTCGATTCCCCCAGCCAGGATCATTTTCACTTCCTGTCGAGCCTGATATAGGTGAATAGTATGTCTAGCCAGATTTATGCTCCAGGCAATCAATCCGGCCGCGAGAATCAGAACAATAATCAGGATTAATTTCTTTTTCGTCATGGGTTGTTTTGTTTCGACTTATCTTCAAATGTTTTATTTATTAAAAACCTGGTTGTTAAATAAATAATCATAAATAACATCACAACAACCGCTGGAAAAACAAAGGCAGGCATGGTTGCACTCTCATCCTGGACCGGTTGTTCTCCCTGATTTCCTTCATTAGAAATAATTGGTAGTATTACATCCATGGTTGTGCCGGGTTCCAATGAAGAAACTGGTGCAAGGTCAGTTTTTGTGAATCTAGTTTCTGCTGTTTTCGAGCGATTTATTAGTGTAGCTGTTACAGTGGGGGTAATTGTTGGAAAGGTAGGTGATGTTTTTGACTTGGTTGCAGTCTTTGTTTCTGATGGTGTCTTAGTACTGGTTGTTTGAGTTGCAGAAAGAATTTTTGTTCTAGTCGGTGTATTGGAAGGTCCAATTGTTGGCACTGTTTGAAAGTTTTGTCCTCCCCATACTATATGATTGGGCATCATAAATAAAATTACTATTGTTAACAAAAAGATAATGTTCTTGAATCTAATATTTTTCTTCATAGCTTCTTTTCATACTTCAAGCATTAATAATAAAAAATTAAATAAACAAGGGAAAATAAATGTTTCTGCTATGATCGAGAAATTTTGTAATTAATTTTTCGAGTGCGTTTGGAAGCAACATTCCCCGACCTTATCAGGATATTGTAACCGAAATTGAGTTCTTACACCTCAAATTAAAGGTAGGGAATCCTTTTTCAAAAAAAATTCAAAAAGGATTTCGTGAAATGATCATTCTTATGCCTAAATCAGATAATCAATACTCTTAATTATGAAACAGGTTTTTTCTTCCTGAAAACGAAAAAGAAACCAATCAGTCCGGTTCCGAGAGCGATAACAGCAATTAACCCTAAAATCAAAAAAGTGCGCCAGGGAGATGATCGAGGTGGAATAACCACTTCAGGCGTGGAGGTAAAAGTTGCTGATGCTTGTGATAGCTGAGTTGCCGTAAAGGTTCGTGTAATTGTGGGCGGTATAGAAGTATTGGTATTTGTCATGGTTGGCGTAACAGTGACTGTGGAGGTAGCCGTATTGGTAGAAGTGGCGGTAGCGGTTGGGGGAAGGGTAGGAACGGTCTGGGGATCCAGTCCACCCCAAACTACATTCTGGGGAACTAAAAGAAATAATAAAAGGAAACAGATGAGTGGTAACAGCTTTAATCCTAATTGTTTATTCATATCATACCTTCCTGTCCAACATTGGGTGTATGTTCAAGGAATCGACATTGCGGGGTCCCCAAAAAAAATATAGGTATTCAAATATTCCACGAAGGAAAATTCATCAGTGAATGTCTCCCCCTCTTGAGGGAAAATCAGTTCATTAATTCTTGAATGTTCTATTGATTGTAACTTATTTTGAAAAAATTGCATCATATTTTCCTGATTTTCCAACATTGGTTGTGCGGAGGAAGCCAGAATGCCCGTGACACCACCACCTGGGTGGAATAATAACCGCTCAGCAAGGGACAATTTATCCGGATGAATGAAATAACCATTCAAACAGCTGAAACTGATTAAAACCGGTGGCGCGGAAGATTCAGGCAGGTCAGAAATCATCCAGGAAGAAAGTATTTTGTCTTTCCCCCACAGGTCAATACTACCATGTCCAAAATAATACATAAGGGAATATGGTTCTGTGAATATTCTTTGAACCTCCTCTGAATCAGGTGGGTTGTAGAATTCAATTTGATAATTATCAGAGAAAGGTAGTAGAAGATATTGTGAAGTCTCGATAAACTTCGAATCGGATGAATCCGAGATAACGATCATTTTATTCCATTTGGACGGGATAAAACTTTCGAAATCAATCACCTTGTCTACCCACACGGCCACTTGCTCCGGGTTTTCAGCCGGAACACGACCCACTGCAATTTCTGGAAGGAAATCAGCATTCAGATCGGCATAGGGAAAATCGCTGATGGTTTGACCCATCTGACCTGAATTGACGGAAAATGATGGTACATAATTGATGAATTTCTGATAATTTACAATTTCGTACGAATAGTCACCTACCAATAACAGGTATTCTAATTGCCCTGGATTCATTTCATACATACTTTGAACAAATTTCTTCAATGATTCAGTCGAAGGATAACCCGAATTATAGGTATCGTAAATTTGTTGGGGGCTCACGAGCATTGTATCGAAACCCTGTTCGTTTCTTAATTCAATCCAAGGCAAGAGTTCCTGCTGTAAAATTTCCGGAGCGATAACAAGATAATTGATCGGTTTGGAAAATATCGCCAATGAAACATCTTCTATTGGTTGTATTACCAAGACTGGTAAAAACTGATCATCTGGTATCCAATAGTACTGTACATCGGGTTGATTTACTATTTCAATTTTTCCTTCTGATTGGATTGAGTGGATATCAAATAGTATTTCGGATTGATCCATTATTACCAATGTGCCTGGTGAGGCGACAGTGGTGTTCAAATGTCTACCATCCGGAATTTTGAACGATTGAAACTGTGAGTTCAGGTGAATTGGATTCGAATATTCAATTTCAATCCAATCCAGATATATTTTTCCAGTTGGATTATCAGATGTTGAGACCGATTGAATAGAGAAGGTATTCATTGGAGATAAGAAAGATTCTTCTATCTGGATTTCGATTTGCTGCCGATCCTGCCCTTTCACTTGAAAAACACCTAGCGATTGTTCATTTATTGTTGCACCTAATAATTGAGATGGTTTCATGGTATTGGCAGGTGTAATCCAAAATTGACACCGAATGGTAACATGACCGACTGGCAGGCGAGGAAATAGTATTTCTTGCTCTACACGGTAGCCTGATTGTAATAAAGCCCACAGCCAATGATCCTCACCATCTGCCTGTGGAAGATATATGGATTGGTTTTGGTAGAATTTCTTGAAGTTACCAATTGTTGTGTTCATTTCAGAATTTAATTGCTGAGGGAATACATTTATTGGCGTGATCTGACTAAAATTTTCAGATTGTTTTTCATACAAAATAAACACGTTTTGATTAAGATTGCTACTTGATGGTATTTTTGGTGAATAAAAACGGATACTAACTTTGTTAGAGTCAGGTTTTTGATTTACCCAAAATGGGTATGAGCTTCCTTGAAACTCGAATTGTATGCTATCCAGGTTTTGAATAGTAAGCCCATTTAGCTCCCATTCATCCTGGAAGATCTCATAAAACCCCTCACCAGAAACCAGGATTCTAAGTTGAGAAACTTCACTCACTGTTCTCCTCGCCAATTCCCTATTGTGACAACCTGTCAGGCCAAGAACCAGGCAAAAAAAAGTGATGATAACTTTGCTGAGAATTCTCAAACCGATATGCGTTTCCTTTGAATGATGATTAATGTAGTGATAATAATAAAACCCGCGATAATAGTGGCGATAAATCCTACCAATCCGCGTTGGAATGGGCTAATTTCTTCTGGTACTGGAGTTATTGTAGGAGTAAAAGCATTGTAACTGATAATTTTATATGTTCGAGTAATTTCAGGGTTAAGCTCATATCCGGCGTATCAGTTCGTGTAAAAGTAGGAGAAATCCGTTCTGTTGCCGTGGATGTGATTGTAGATGTATTGGTATTAAAGGAAAATGGGGAGGTAGGTGATAGTGAAGGGGTGAGAAATTGTGTTTGGTTAGGTGCGGTTGTTATTGTACTAATCGGTGTTATGGTTTCAGGATTTAATTGGACAGTGCTTGTTTGAGTTTGTGTTTGGGTAGCAGTGATTTGTAGTGGGATGGCGGAGATTGGTCCAAAAAATTCACTCTCGTAGTTGTTGTCCAAAGCTTCTAACTTGTAAAAATAAGTATTACCATTTATCAGGTTTGAGTCAATGTATTGGTAAACCAACCCACTTACAGATGTGCCCTGGGTAAAGATGAAACTGCTAATACGGTTGTAATTGCCAATTAGTTGATCATTTCGGGTTATGTAAAAGCCCAGCATGTCAGTTTCCGAAGCTGTCTCCCATTCCAATTGCACCTGTTGATCTCCAGGCAAGGCGGTAAATGAAACTAATGTTACGGCTGCCTGAACTTTTTGAATCATTCCAAACAAGCCCAAAGCCAGGAAACACATTACCGTTAACCACAAAGAAATATTTTTATTCTTACTCATTCTTCCTTTAAGTATATAAGGGAACGATTTTTTAATTGGATCAGAAAATCAATCAGATCCTTATAAATAGTCGTGAATTTTTCGTGAAATTTTGTTTCCAGTATGGAAGTTAATTCAAATACTGTTTTCTCACCATCTATCAATTCCCAAATGAGCGCACCTGTAGAGTTCACAACTTTTAGTTTCCCTTTGTTGGTTTGAACCAAAAAGCCATTGTCCTCACACCATTCGAAATAGATTTCTTTAGCCTTAATCGGTACAGATTTTTGATTCATTTTCATCTCCTATTCTTTATCATCAATGTTTTATGGTTTTGAGAACCTGATAAATGAGTAAATTGATCAGGTTGACCAGTGGGTAATTTAACTTGATTCGCAGGCACCTCTTTTCAACCTCAATTACTTTTCCGATCACATTCCATTTAGATATTGGAAGATCCTTAATTCTTGTCCGATCACCCTGTGTAATAATTTCCTTCTCATTCATTTCGATAATGCGATGAACAACAAATTCATTTTCGCGTGAAAATAATACAATGTCTCCTTCATTAAGGATTTCGTGGTCAGGTACCGACGCGATAGTGATCCAATCTCCCTTTTGAATGAATGGCTGCATGGATTTACCCTTTACGCGGAATCGAGCCTGGTGAACTTCATAAAGACTTTGATGAACAACTGCATGGATACTTTGGAACGAAGGATTTTTCAATTAATCACCAACGGTAGATACAATTCTTCAACAATAGATAATAACTGCAATGCAGGATCGCCAAAGATCATATAGGTAAAGAGTAGATTGTCATTGCCATGATGCTCCATCAGATTCAATTTAGCATTCAGGTCTAAAACACCAATGCTAGGATTATGATGCTTTGAGAAGGCTGAGAAAAAACCACGCTGGAACAATTCCTGACTATTGACATAGCCATTGCCTGGAGATGAAAGCATGGCAACTGCGCCTTTTTCTGAGGCACGTGTTAATTCTTCAGCCAGGGAGCGACGATCAATCGTCTGATTGGGTATATCGGGTGGAAAATACCAATAGCCATCTACACAATCCATTGATAACACAACCGGATAAGAATCCTGGTTTGAGATCAGGGGTATGTGATCAACATGAAATACCTTTTCAGACGCCCAATTTGGAATGGCACCATGTCCATTATAAGAAATGACTTGGTTTCCTAGACTAAACGCAGAAATGATGTCATTCGTAACCATCTGACAATTATCAGAATTTATTGAACGACAGTTATATTCATCCATAAATATTTTGTTAATTTGATAGGACTGCTGAATTTCATCGTTTATCACCTGATCGACGATGGCAGGAAAATTACCGGCAGGATCGGTTGGACACAGGGTCGTTGGGTCATTATCGACACAACCGATATAATTCAATGGATCCTGAAGATAATAATTATCAGCCACAAAAGTAAGATTCCTTTTCCAATCAGAAGATGAGATTTCAAATTGGATAGTCTTGTCAATATATGCTGCCAACTCGTCCTGATCATTGACCGGCATGCGACCAATCATGGCATCCGGAAAAATGTCATCTCCAGCAACAGCCACAAGATCACTCAGACTATCCACCTCACCTTGTAAAGGATCCACCCAAACAAGGTTTGGCGGCAGGTAGACTTCGGATGGTGAACGTTTGTTCTTCAAATCCCAATGCCCATCACCAACCAATAATACGTATTGAGGAGCGGGTGATCCCCAGTATTGGTAAATGTACCCAAAAAAGTTCTTGATAGCGATGGGATGCGGGATCCCAAAATTAAACTGGTTATAGACATCCTGAAGGTCAACCAATAAAACCTCATAGCCTTGTGAAGAGCGATAATCTACCAGAGGCTGTAATCCTTCCAGAAAGGGTTGAGGAGATATGATCAGATAATCTGCTTGATGATTTGAGGATAGAAGATTCGGCGGGGAGTAAAGTGATAATAACTCTTGAACAGAATTGATTGTTGCCTGATTTGTTACGATATATTGCTGGTGTTCTGCTTCTGCTTGATTAAATGTTAAATTTCCTGCATTAAATTCAATATTTTGAATAGCGATTGGTCGCAATGGATCAGTGATGTTCCAAAGGAAGTTTACAGAAGAGGAAAGGTTAGAGATCTCAACATCAACATTCATGATAGGATTCACATTGAAAATTAGTTGATCATTCACCGCCTTTAGCTGACGAGTATAACTGACAGAAACAAAATCGAATCCATAGCGGGAAGCAGGTAAACCCAGAGAATTGACGATAAATGAAAATTCATTTGGACCTGATTGTAAAAATTGCTGATTGACCATTCCAGAGAACGAGTGGCGTATGGCCCCATCCCAATAATCATCAGACAGTAGCTCACCATTCAAGAAAAATTGAAGGTGATTATCAGGGTTGATAGCAGAGTTGGATGTAGCAGAAACGATTTGACCTTCTACCTGAGCAAAATGATCCTCATTAATAATAGGGTCAATAAGTTGAACAGGGTAGTTGAAAATTGACGGATAAGTGGAAATACTTACATACTCCCAGAACCAGGTATCCTCATTGGTGAAATGAGTTGTCCACCAAACATTTTCCTCTTCAAATTTTGCTTGGTCTTCAAAAGTCGTAATTGGCATCGTGCCTTGAGGTTTGCCATCCACAGTATCAATTTGTAAGCCGGGTGTTTCAGAAATGTAGAGCCAATACACATTTTTGCTGGTATATTTTTCCAACATAAAAGAGGAAAATTCTGGTTGCCAAGTTCCAAAGGACGGCCAGTGATCGGACTGATGTTCATACAACTTCGATAGATAATCTCCCTGAAAATTCTCTCCATAAAAAAGGAGTGACTCTCCTGGTTCAAAAAAGTTATCCTCATCTCCCTCAACCATATATGCAGTCTCGCGTCCTTGATTTTCTAAATGGAAGAAATTTGGATTGATTCCGTCCAAATCAAACTGAATATCTTGAAGATCCTCAAATGTAATCCGGTAAATACCTTTCTCGTCAATCTCCATCCTGACGCGGGCATCCCAGGATTCCTGTAGCTCATCGCCCCACAGGATGGGAGGCTCAGATTTCCATAAGAAAGCATCCGACTCGTTTATGATTTGCTGTTGACTTGCAAGATCATTATTATTCTGATTGAGAAAAAGGCTGTCTGAGGATGCCACCTGATCCTCTAAAGTGACCGTGATTTCGAGATTCTTGTTCCATAGAAATTGATTAGATTGGCAATCCCACCTGATCGGATAGAAAATAATTGAAACCAGGTGTTGATCGCGATACCAGAACGGTTCGCCAACCTGTATTGACGATTGAGGAAAAATCTCTTCACAGAAGTTTGATTCTTCTGTTACGAACTCATTATTCATTTCAGAATCTAATCTGGGTGAAATGCTGAGATTTGCCGGAGCAGAAATTTGAATTCCAGACGAAACCTTTTGAGATGTGTCAATGAATCCATTCGGTGGAAGAATCAGTGTTGTGGAAAAATATGGTATGTTTGGCAACCCAGGATTTTTAAGTACTTCTGCATTCGGAATCGAAATAGATGTCCCCTCTGAGAAAGATTGCCATTGAATGGACAGGGAATCGAGACGTAAAATTAACCGGTTATCAATTCTTTGATATTCAACCCCAGTTGATTTCGAAGATAATCTGAAATCTTGCAGGGAAAAAGCCAGGGTAAATATATGAGCAACCAGAATCAATCCTATGAAAAGTCGCGTTTTATTTTTTTTCCAAATTAAAACGAACCTGGAATGGTTCAGCCAGGAATTTTGCATGCTATTCTCTTGTGGTTATTCTTTAGGGGTTAAGTAATCAGATTCTACTGGCCAGTCCCAACCGCGTAATTCTGCTTCTAACGGATTCAAGGTTGTTGGGCCTATTGACCTTGATCCAGCGTTTGTTTCCATATCCGCTTCAAAAATGATGGCGGGTGGTACATAGTCTTTCTTGGTTTCAGTCATGTTTACACCTGCTATAGAGGGGATTAATTTATTGAATTATTATACAGAAATAATGATTTTTTACAACCAACCCCTTAAGTAATACACAAAGAAACCAAGATATTCTTTCAACACGTAGGTAACATCCGAAAAATTTCCTGCATTCGGAACCAGCCCAATCAGTAAATCCTGAAACGTGGGTTGCCAGAGAGAGTTCCAACTATCGTAAGTAATGCTGTAATCGGTAGGAGCTGGTATTACACTGATTCCCTGTTTCTCGAACAATGCCACAGATCGCATCATGTGGCTAGCAGAAGTTACTAGTATGATTTCCTTAATGTTTTTTTCCTGTAAGATCTCTGAACTAAACAGTGCATCTTCAGCTGTATTACGAGATCGAGATTGCAGAATTAATGCATCTTGCGGGACATTCAGCATGAGGAGCAATTCCTCCATATCCTGGGCTGGTGTGGTGGTGCGGGTACCTGACCACTCGATATTGCCACCACTCAACAAGATTTGGTCTGCAACGCCTGATTGATACAATTTAGCAGCATAAAGCACCCGATCCCCTGCTCCATTCGTTTCTGTCATTTGACGCGGGTATTGCTGTGATTCTGTTCCCCCACCCAAAAGGACAATGGTGCTGTTGGCAGGCAGATGCGAAGGTGGCAAATAACGCCATTCAAGGGTTCTTGCCATCATGGCAGGCACCCATCGATTGCCCCCCAAAAATATGATCATCACAACCAAAATAATGATCCAACGCCCTCTTTTCCCCTGTGCATTTTTTCGGGTGATAAACAAATAAGCAATTAATAGCAACCAAATCAATCCCAATGGATACAGCAATAAAGGCAAGAATTTAGATAAAAACACAAACATCATCAACCAACCAATCGTCTCAACACTGAATCGAGAGAATGACCATAACTTTCACCGAATAGATTCAGATGGTTAAGAATATGATAAATATTATAAATCTCAAAACGATCCTGGTGACCTGATTCAAGGGGATAGGTTTCATGATAAGCCTGATAGAAAGTCTTACTGAAACCCCCAAACATTTGGGTAAAAGCCAAATCCGCTTCTCTATCACCATAATAGATTGCCGGGTCAATTAACACCGGATTGGAATTTTCATCCCCCATCACATTGCCACCCCATAGATCACCATGCAGCAGACAGGGTTTTCGGGGGATTCCTCCTAACCAAACCTCCAGATGATCAAGTACGTGTTCAAGTTCCTTTAGACGAGCAGATCCACAACGTTTATTCCAGATGGCTAGTTCAATTTGGGGTTGTAATCTCATTTCTCTAAAGAAACTTATCCAGTCAGTGTGCCAGGCATTATCTTGCGGGGTACTGCCAATGTAGTTATTATGATCCAACCCATACCGATCAGCCATACTACTTAAATGCAGATGAGCCAATTGGTGTCCACATTTTTGCTGGTCAAAACTAGCCTGGCTTTCAATCCAATCCAGCAGGATAAAACCAGGAATACCTGTTTGCGATTCCTGGGCTATGATGACCTCTGGAACACGAATAGCCTCTACTGTGGATAATAATTGCAAACCCTTCGCTTCTGAGGTAAACATATCCGGCAAAGGTTTTGGATTCCATTTTAGAAAATATTTCCTCTTCTTTGTCACCAACTGGGAAGCATGATTTATACATCCACCACCTTGAGGTCGTATATCAATGATTGGACCTGGGTCACCAATTCCTTCAAGCGACCGAGTTAAAGCAGATTGTAAAGCAAATGGCAGGCTGGTCATAAACCTTCGTTTTCAATAATACAGGTTAGCAAACCTTCACAACCTGCATTTACCAGTCTAAATACCTCATCAAAATTATGTTCATAGTACGGATCTGGCACATTGTGCGGATAACCATTGGGAGCAAAATCCAGTAAGAGCTTCACCTTTTTTTTGAAACTATATTGAATATTTTCAATATTTTCTTGATCCATTGCGACGATGTAATCAAACTTTGAGAAATCTTCTGACACCAACTGTTGAGCTCGTTTATTTCCTACATCGATATTATTTTCACTCAGTATTAAACGGGTACCTATGTGGGGAGGTTCACCAACGTGCCAACGGCCAGTGCCTGATGAAACAATGAAAAATTGATCAGCCAGTCCTTTTTTGGCGACCATGTCTCTAAATACCGCCTCAGCCATCGGAGATCTACAAATGTTACCTGTGCATACGAACATAACTGAAATTTTCTTCATTACAAATCCTTCATCTTTCTGATGTGAATATTTATACCAAAAATAAGAATTTTATGAAAGTTGGTTGTTTCGAGTTATTGAATATTCATTAATAAGTAATGGACCTGCTATATGCAAGTCCTTATTTGTTAGGGGGTAACGGCGCGTTCCCCCACCATTTTTCAGGTGACTCACCAGGGACTCGAACCCTGAACCGATTGATTAAGAGTCAATTGCTCTGCCAGTTGAGCTAGTGAGCCAGTATCGCAAGGCAATTATACCTAATTTAGGGGTCGTGTCAATAAAGTGTGCGGTGGTTTATGCGCTGGGGAAGTGAAGAAAATTTAATTCGTTAACAGTTTGCATTTGACAATCTATTTGAAAGTTGTGTTTTGGGTTGGTGACCCTAATTTTTCTGGGATTAAATCAATAATCAGGATTTCAGGTGGCGCGAGGAAACGAATTCTTGGAGCTAATCCACCAGCAAGGCCTAATCCACGATTAACATACATGATCATGTCATCCAATTGGTATTTCCCCATATCAAACGTCTTACCATACTTGGTATTTGTAATGATTGCACCGTAAAAAGGTAATCGCACCTGTCCACCGTGTGTGTGGCCAGCCAGGTATAAATCAACGTCTAAATCTCTGGCCAGATAGGCAAGGTTAGGAGTATGGTACAGTAACATTTTATAAGCATCAGGGTCTACTTGACCCATTAGATCAATCAGTGGGTCTTCATCGCCGAACCATTCTTCAAACCGAATACCAACGATTGCAATCTCTCTGCCCGGTAAGGATAAATAATTAATCTCATTATCCAAAATTGTAATATCAAATTCAGCAAGCATTGATTTTAATCCCCTTATCGATTCATAATTTCCATTCACAGCAAAAATTCCTAATGGTGCATGAATTTTTTTGATGAAATCTTGCAGTGAATTAACTGTAGCGATATCGTCAGCTCCTTTGAGATTGGCGAAATCGCCGGTGATTACGACCACATCAGGGTTGATATCGACTAAAAATGTGATGGCATCTTGCTCTCGTTTGGTCATGTTTTCTACATGCAGGTCAGATAATTGAACAATTCGTACTGGTTGTTCTAAATTCTTTATAGGGATTTCCACCTGATTTACAGTAATACGAAACGGTTCGATATAAAAACCATAAAACCCAAACGTTAACAGCAGCAAATTTGGAATTAATAATCCCCAACAATATGATTTAACCTGTTGTTTTCGTTGTCGAAAATTAATCCCAATATAAAAAATCATACAATATAAATAGAAACCCATACGAAAGAATGTAAACAAAAATAATGGGATAATAAAATTGCCGTAGGAAATATTCAACTTCGGCAAAGCTACAAGCCAGGCAAAGTCTATAAGAATAAAAATTGTGGAAATGAATAAACCAATAATTACAATCTTTATAAAACCTGAAAATTTCATAAATTTTCCTAACTAAACAAAGAAATAAATGGTATTAAGAGATAAGTGGCTTGATTTTCATTCCCATACAAATGATCCATTATTTTAATGATTAAACATATATAATAAAAATCCCAATAAATGAGAATCTTTTTTCTCTAATCATCTATATTAACACATCCTTGTGACCAGTAAAAATAAAAATAGAGGGATTTAAGTGGCAACTACTGAATGGTATGTACTTCATAGTAAACCCAGAAAAGAAGAACTTCTTTTCCAGCAAGTACTTGCCCATGGATTTGAATGTCTATTGCCACGTATTAAAGTTCAACCGGTTAATCCGAAAGCAAGGAAAACTCAACCATATTTTCCAGGTTATATGTTCGTTCGTGTAGATCTTGATGAAGTTGGTTTCTCAACATTCCAATGGATGCCTTTTGGTACGGGATTGGTTTCGTTCGATGGCATACCAGCCACTGTACCAGCCTCTTTTATCAACGAAATTTTAAAAAGGATAGAAAATTCTGAAATAAAATCTGAGCAATATATTAAGAAGATGAAATCAGGTGATGAAATAAATATTGAATCCGGAATTTTTACCGGCTATGAGGCCATTTTTGATACAAATTTACCTGGGCGTGAACGTGTGCGGGTGTTTCTTAAATTACTTAACCAAGGGCGAAATTTACCTGTCGAATTACCTGCTGATCAGATAAAGCTCAAGAAGCAGGGTAGAAAATAATTGGACCCATTTTGGTCTTTAGGAATTGTTCAAAAACACAAGCCGATGCTCTTTACCAGAAGTCACCAAAGCCTGCGCAAGCTCCAAAGCCTTTAATCCATCCTGTCCCGTAACAGGAACATTAGCCCCATTTTGAATTGCAGCAATAAAGGCTTCCTGTTCAGCCCGTAAAGGCTCTTTTTTATTGATATGAAAACGCAGCATACTGCCTTCTCTGACCCCTCTCAATAAACCTAAAGTTGCCCACTCCGACTCATTCATTAGAGAGTTTTCATAAAAATATAAATCTTGGGTTAAATAATCAACTTTAAACATCCCCAATTCGCCTGTGACACAAAATTCACGAATTTTTGTGGGAGTAATCCAATTGATAATCAGGTTCCCTACTGTTCCATCGGAAAGACACATTAGTCCGCTCATTAAATCTTCATATTGACTATGAATTCCACTGACTGTTTCTGCATAAACGCGGGTAACTTCCTTTTGTGTCACATACCGGATAATATCAAGATCGTGAACTGCAAGATCAATGATCACACCAACATCATTGATTCTTTGGGGTAACGGACCTTCTCGCCGCGCTTCAACCTTGAATACCTTGCCTAATTTATTGCCTGCCAACTGTGTTTTTAATGCGGTAATTGCGGGGTTGAAACGCTCAATATGACCAACCATTAATTTGACGCCTGCTTTCTCAGCTGCATCGATTAATATTTTTCCTTCATCAACAGTACAAGAGATCGGTTTTTCCACCAGAACATGAATCCCCCGTTTAATCACTTCCAAACCAACTTCCACATGCGAACTGGTCGGGACACAGATCGTAACTGCCTCAGGTCGCTGCTCATCCAACATTTTGCGGTAGTCTGTATAACAATTCGTCGAGTATTGATGAGCGATCGACTCGGACAAAGACTCATTTGCATCTGCTACACCAACAAGACTTACATCCGGCATTTCCCAATAAATTCGGGCGTGGTTTCTACCCATGCTACCAACACCTATCACGCAAGTCTTAATCGTCATAAACTGTTTACCTCCCTGACAATCTTCTCCAGATCATCTGCAGTTAACTGTGGATGAACCGGAAGTGAAAAAACCTCTTTGGTTATTTTCTCAGTCACCGGTAAAAATAAATTTCCATAACCCATCTCAATGAGGTGAGTTTGCTTATAAGCAGGAACCGGATAAAAAATGCCAGTGCCGACACCCGCTTGATGAAGAGCAACTGACTGCTGCATCCCGGTCGACTTCTTGTTTCACACGCACTGTATATTGATGCCAGACATGATCATATCCGGATTTACACTGAGGAGTAATAACACTGGTCAGATGAGTATTTAAAAAAGCTGCATTTTTTCTTCGAGCTGTGGTGAAATCAGTCAATCGGTCTATCTGGACTAATCCAATAGCCGCATGTAAATCAGAAATTCGAAAGTTATATCCGAGCATGTCGTGATAATAGCGGCGTTGCATGCCATGATTGCGGATCATTCTGCAGCGTTGAGCAATCTTTTCATCGCTCGTTGTAATCATTCCCCCCTCACCTGCCATGATGTTCTTGGTCGCATATAAACTAAAGCACCCTGTTCCAAATGATCCTACAGCTTTATTGTTATATTTAGCCCCTATTGCCTGACAGGCATCTTCTATGACGACTAGACCATGTTTTTCAGCAATATTCATGATCGCATCCATGTTACAGGGATATCCATACAGGTGTACTATCAGAATAGCTTTTGTTTTTGGTGTAATAGCAGCTTCTATTTCTTCTGGATTGATATTATAAGTGTCAGCTTCGATATCGACAAATATTGGTGTTGCGCCAACAAAAAGGATTGCATTAACGGAAGCCATAAATGTAAAAGGCGTGGTGATAACTTCATCTCCAGGTCCAATTTCATGAGCAAGTAATGCAACATGCAGAGCGCTGGTTCCAGATGTGGTAGCAATTGCATGCTTCGTATGACAGACCTCAGTGAATTTTTCCTCCAATGTTGCCGTTTTTGGTCCTTGTGCTAACATACCAGATTCAAGGACTTCCATAACAGCTTGCTTCTCAGCCTGGCCGATATAAGGTTTTGAAATGGGTATCAACTATTTATCTCCTTTTACCGTTTATTTTCTTCAAAAATCCATGTCTCAAAATTACATTTAGGGCATTGGAACATTTGTTTCGAACTGTCTTTTTGGATGAGTTTCTCCCCGCAAGGACAAACGTACCCCACAAGACGCGCTGGGTTTCCTCTTACCAAACCGTAGTTTGGAATATCCCTGGTCACTACGCTGCCAGACCCGACCATTGACCATTCTCCAATGATAACACCACAACGAATTGTGCAATTCGCTCCCAGTGCTGCCCCTTTTTTTATAATTGTTTCTCCCAGCACCCAATCATCCGCTGCTTTCAAACTTCCATCAGGATTGATTGCCCTTGGACGCATGTCGTTGGTAAAACAAACATGTGGACCAACAAATACACCATCCTCAAGGATCACCCCATGATATACGGAAACGTAATTTTGAATTTTGACATTATCCCCAATGATGACTCCTGCGTCAATATAGACTCCCTTCCCTATAATACAATTCCTTCCGATTTGGGCATCTTCTCTTACCTGACTGTGATGCCAGATGCTTGTATCATCACCAATTTGTGCCTTATCCGAGACATCTGCACTGGATTGGATACGGATAGACATAAGAGCCTCCTGATAATTTCAATGAATAATATACCATTGTTCCTACTTGATTATAGCTTTAAGAATAAAAGTTTGCGTGGTAATAATTTTTATTATTGAAACCTTTAGTTTGTAGTTACTCTATTCAAACTTCAGGCTGTCCATTCCTCCTGCTCAAATCTAATACTGCTCATTGAATAAAAGGAAGTCTTCAGCGGATTGAATTAATACCATTCATTCTGCACAATTTTTCTGGGAAGTGTCCTGAATAATACCAGTGGTTGTAAAATTACCAATTTTCCAGTATTCAATGCCCTTTCTGGAATAATGGATTGTCGGGAGAACGATTCCCAACAATCCATTATTTTTTATCATTCACAGTGGCGAGTAAGAAAGTTTAATTAGTAGCAAAACAATTTTCTCTCCATGTTTTGAGAAACCAACTTGAATCAGCCAATGAAGGCAATATCATCTTCGTTCCATAGTATAAACTGTACGGATCAGGACTTGATGTCCTTGATTCTTAATTGATTACCAATGGTAAGTAAATAAAATTGCTATATTGCTCAAAGATTGCACCAACTATTTTATCAGCATCCATAGTTACGCTGCAGGTTCCATTGCCACTACAAGCACCTGTCCACTCAACGAAATAATAATCTGTATCTAGCGTAGCTGTCAGATTCACTACCTCTCCATAATCATAATCTGCTGTTGTTGGAGCAATGCTACCTCCTGTAGGTTGATCAACTGTCAACGTGTAGGTGTTGATTGCAAAATTGGCTATGGCGGTTATGTTTGCTATAACGTTCTCATCCGTGCGTGGATTCTCGGTGGAACCATCACTCCAATTTACGAAATGATAGCCTGGGTCTGGAATTGCTTCGACTTCCGTACCATCCGCTCCATGATTGACTGTTTGCGTTGTTTCACCCGTAAGAGAACCATTCGCTCCAGCAGTGTAGTTCAACATGTAGGTGTTGATGGCGAAATTGGCTATGATAGTCGTGTCCTCATTCATTATTACGATACATGGTTCTGTACCGCTGCATCCTCCACCACTCCAATTGCTAAATGTATATCCCGTGTTTGGCACTGCTGTCAGAGTAACTTCTGTACCAATGTCATAGGCAACTTGATCTGGATTTCGGTTTACTGAACCTCCTCCAACAGGCACAACCTCAACAGTCAGAAAGACTTTCGGTATAACTGTTATTGTCTGGGTTATCGTCGCACTATCATATGGGTTGGATACCGTTAACGTGACCGAAACATCCCCTATTTCCGGGAAGGTAAGATTGGTTGTGGGTTCAGTTGTGATGACCTCTTCGCCATTGAAGTTCCATGTGTAGGTCATCGGCAACGTTGTATTTATGGATGTGTAACTGGCTGTAAAAGCAGCTGGCATCCCTGCTACGACTTCGTTTGGATAGGTAAATGAGGCGGTTTTAACAGCTGGCCAGGCATTAATGTATACATCATCCATATACCATACCAAACCATTCGGAGTGGCTTGGGTTGCTTTAAAACGCAAGCGTACATTCGCCATCTCATCATAAGCACTTAGATCAATATCTTCTGTCAGCCAATGAGGTGTCGTATAGTTTCCACCAATCGTTTTAATTGGAATCCAGGTATTGCCACCATTCGTTGAAATTTGCAATTCAGCTTTATCATTAACCGATCCTAATCGATATGCATGCTGGAAATGAAGCACCGGACCTACATAATCCGAAAAATCTAATGGGGTAACCAATGACAATGATCCGGTTGAGGTTGTCATCCAGGAATTTGTCCAGCTATTCCAGGTACTCATATTAAGCGCCCACGAATCTGCCAACCAATTGCCTGTTCCGTTTTCCAGATCATCCTGGAACAAGGAAATGGCTGGACTAGAAGGCTCAAACTGGTTGCGGGCATAAGCAGGTGTCATTGTGACAAATTTTGCTTCACTCTCCAGAGTTGTTGCACTCAAATTGCCACTGAAAATCTTTAAAGCTACCAGTTTAAACGCTCGTGTTCCCGTTAAAGGAAGTTGATCGTAGAGCATCTTGCCATCAAAGTCCAGTGTCATTGTTTGGGAGCCAACTACCAAAGCTTGGGGTTCACTCACTGCCCAGGCAATCTCTTTACCGTATTCATCCTCCAGCAAGCCTTCAATTCGATAATTTCCCCCGCTTTCTGTTACCGTTACCCCCACCTGAACACGCAGTATGTCATTGAGAGCATTTCCATTGGTATCAACAAGTGTGATCGTATTTACACCTGTCGGATCTACTTCCTCCGGCTGCATTAATGATGGATCACCACTGCTGGGAGTTGTAATGGAAATTTTACCAATTTCGATCGTGCCATCCATGTCATCGACCTCGTAACTGGGTGCAAAGCGGGAATCCAACATCTCACCATCAGTGATCGTCAGATACAAATGTTCGAGTGTGTAGGGGGGAGAAGTCTTTTCGACATCGAATTGTAATTTCGCTGCCGTATCAAATCCTATCCAGGTGGCATTCCCCACAAAACCACCCACACTATCATACAGATCGCCTGTAAGCGTCAATCTTCCCGGAATTTCAATATTTAATGGAATATTGAAAACAATTGATTCAAATAAACCGTTTTTATCCTTATCGATTCCCGAATGTGAAATTCTATCAGAATCAATCGTTGCTGCCAGGATCTTGAATTGAGTGTAATCATAAACCTGAGTTGAATAGCTGTATGGTTGAAAAACAAGGGTTTTTTCTGGGTCTACAATCACTAAATATGTTTGATCCGGTTCTACTGCCCACAAAGCCTCTACTTTGTATGGACCATCTACTTTGCTATCAGCAATCTCAATACCATTAAAAGATATCTCAACGATTTGTTTTCCTGGTTTCAAAGTAATAGACTCTGTTGATCCCCGAATTTCCCTTCCTCCAACATCTAAAAAACCGCCAAATTGAACATCATTTTCAACCGAGCTTGTTACTTCAAATTTAACAATTAATTCATCAAAATAACCATTTTCATCATGATCTATGCCTGTATCTGATATTATTTTTCCAAATACAATGTTAGCATTCGGAGAACTTTCATAATCAATCTTCTGAGAACTTTGATTATTAACAAAAGGAAGGATTATTGTATTCTCCCCTTTTTCCTCTGGCACGGAGACAGCCGCGATTGAATTAATAGTGTTTTCGGGTGTCCAACTGGCTAAAAAGGCTGCACACTCATCTGCAGGTGTAGCTGGACTACATGCAATCGGTCTCGGACCTCTAGGCCAATTTTCCAGTTCATTTTCAGGATCAATAACTCCATCCGGCAAGATATAGGTTAAATATTCATTACGTCCTTCGGGAATACTAACTGGTGGTCTTCTCCACTCAGATGGGTTCCAGGGATCATTATTAAAATAGAGATAGTTCAATACATCTACATGAGGTGATTGGGTGATTTCGAGGGGTCGTTTGCTATCCCACTGATAATCACGGTTGAAAGAAGACCATTCAGCGTTTGGAATCGGCCAAACCTGATTGACCGTGCCGCCTGCTTCGCTGCCTATCTGAAAATTCCAATCCTGATTTACTGTAAATACCCCATCACCATACTTATCACCGAACCAATAAGCTACGTCTTTTTTCCAGTTTTCTAATGTTGTGATATCTGTAACACCTGTATTCCAGGGGTAATACGATGGTTCGTCATTAAGCGGGCTCTTATAACCTTTTTGTGCATGCCATTGACCTCCATACCACATGATGGTGGCAGTGTCATATTCATAGGTGTTTCCTATTTGTCCACCTTCATCATGGCCTGGCGTTTTATTATAATCAACCTGCATTACTTTTGCTGGGATGCCAGCTGAGCGTAACATCGCTGCATATGTTGTGCCAGTGGTTTCACAATAACCACCATTGGATTGCCAACCGGTGCCATCCCACCATCGATACATAGAGCTCGTAAAGTTATTTTGTAATAAACCAGAATGTGTTCGGAACTCTGTATCAAACCACCTGGAAAGGTAGTATGTTGCAGAAGCCTGGCTATTTCTCCCATGTATCCCTTTTATGGCATTATCAACAAAAGCTGCTTTGGTAAATTGCTCCGTCCAGTATGCCTGAGCATAGCCAAACGTTAGATGATATGGCTCGTCAGAACAGGGATAATCTTCATCACCAGGATAAGGGCATCCGGGATTTGAATTATGCTCATTGAAATAATCCCAATCCCACATCCGGAAGAAGGGTACCACCTCATCTTTTTTGTTTTCAGGGTCACCATCATATAGGTAGGCATCTATTTCATCTTGGGGTAAACCATCTGGGATCTCAAATATTAAATACACGGGCATGCTCTTCGTCCAATTCCCATCTGTTACCGTCGCTGTATAGGTGCCTACCGTCCCATCCATTGGAATTGTAATTGTCCAACCCCCATTGGCAATGTCTCGAACTGGTGTAATCGTCGTCATATTGGCTCCGGTGAGAACCAGGGTTCCACTCGCTGGGCCTGTGATTGTAAAAGATGTTCCCCGCCTGACAACAACAGCCTCTTCCATTAAGAATTGGTCACCACCCTGTTTGATAGAAAGATAAGCCGGATCATTTGTCCCTGAAGTATTGGGGTGAAGCAAATTTGTCTTCGTACTTTACAGCAATCCCGGGGCTATGAGAATCCAACGGATTGGTATCAAACAACTTTTCCTCACCATCCGTTAGTCCATCATTATCACTATCACGATCATTTGGATCCGTATTGAAGGGTCCTCCTGATAAGTTATACCAACCCTCGTTTTCCAATTCATTCGACAATGAGTCCCCATCCACATCCGGTAGAGGAAATGGATTCTCCTGAGCAGTGACTGGTAATACATTCAAAAATAATGATACCAACATGCTTACAATTACGAAAATATTTACATATCGTGATTTCATAACTTCCTTTCATAAACTTTCCTAAGTTTTTTTCCTGGGTGTGTACTCTGTACAATATCTGAAAAAACTATAAAAAAAATGTTACCTGACCAGGATTGAAATTAAATAAAAAATAAACCTTCTACCCATACTTAGGTCGGTTTCGCATTTGGCTCCCTGAAGATCTACGCATGTTGTCACCATGCTGTGCGACCAATCTCAATCTTCAGATCATTACTCCCCTATTCAATTGTCGATACGAGTAAATCAATATAATAATTCTTAATTTCTACAAATAAGATAAATTATACAATGAAAATAACATCAATTCAATAAAAGATCGCTATACAACCATTCCTAAATCGTTTTTAAATTGTTACCAAATGGTTACAAATTAGTCTAATTTTTCTATCTGGTTGTAGTGGGTCTCGATAAACTGAGACGAAATTTTGAATTTTGAAATTATTTCCAATGATGACTCCCGCATCAATATAAACACCTTTTCCAATTATGCAATTCCTTCCGATTTGGGCATCTTCTATTTACCTGACTATGCTGCCAGATGCTGGCACTATCACCAATTTGTGACTTATCCCTGACATCTGCACTGGAATGGATATAGATAGATAAAGTTGCCTCCTGAGGACTTCAAATAAGAAATTTGCCAATACTTTTAGTTTTGTTTAACTACTATGGGAAAGACTAGATTGATGTAGCATGCTAACTTGAGTAATAATCCATCAATTTACTTAATTTATGAGTAGCCCATATTTTGGATTAAAAAAGAACAAAATATGGGCTTTCAGTTTCTAATACTCAAACCATTTTTTCGTTATCCAAATAATTGGTTTTGGTTCTGATTGAATTAAATCTATTTGTTCGATATAGCTAGCAAATACAATTATTTGGGCTACTCCTCCTGTAGTTAGACCATCCAATATGTAATATTCCTCACCAGAACCAGTACAATTAAATGCTAATCTAACTATTGGCTTCGACCAGGATACAGTTCTGCCAACAGCTTCCCAATCACCAGACGTAAGTTCAATCAAATTCCAGCCATCCAGTAGTGGAATGGTAGCTTTAAAATAATTCTTTATTGAAGGATCATTTGAAAGTAAGATTTCCAAGCCTGTAGGTGAATCTTCTGGATCAATAAACAACCAAAATCGCAGGTTACCCTGTTCATCTGGAGCAGACAAGTTCCAAGAAACAGATTCGGTAATTTGAAGCGAACTTGCTTTTGATGGCATTGTGAGTTTAAGCGCACCTGTTCCTTCTACAATATCCGATGTTTCGAGCGATAACATTCCTTTACCTTTAGCAACCCAATTTGTTATAGAGTCAAAGGATTCACGGATTATTCCCGATTGGAAGTAGGCAGAAATAGTTTTGTCACTTTCTAAAGTTAGTATTTTCGGATTAGATGTGCTGATTATGTTTTCAGCACCATCCAACCAATGGAAGAATCCAAATTCATTATCTGCCGTCGCTGTCAAGGTCACTTCATCCCCATACTGATATGGACCAGCCGGGTCGACCGTGATCGTGCCACCCATCACCTGGTTTATCGTCAGGGTTACAGCGTTCTGTGTGAATGTCGCACTGACGGTCTTGTCTCCATCCAACGTTAATGTGGTCGGGGTGACCGTTCCACTTAGAGCACCGGTCCAACCCGTGAAGGTGTAGCCCGTATCTGCCGTCGCTGTCAAGGTCACTTCATCCCCATACTGATATGGACCAGCCGGGTCGACCGTGATCATGCCACCCATCACCTGGTTTATCGTCAGGGTTACGGCGTTCTGTGTGAATGTCGCACTGACGGTCTTGTCTCCATCCAACGTCAATGTGGTTGGGGTAACCGTTCCACTTAGAGCACCAGTCCAACCCGTGAAGGTGTAGCCCGTATCTGCCGTCGCTGTCAAGGTCACTTCATCCCCATACTGATATGGACCAGCCGGGTCGACCGTGATCGTGCCACCCATCACCTGGTTTATTGTCAGGGTTACGGCGTTCGTGTGAATGTCGCACTGACGGTTTTGTCTCCTCCAACGTTAGTGGTCGGGGTGACCGTTCCACTTAGAGCACCGTCCACCCGTGAAGGTGTAGCCCGTATCTGCCGTGCGTCAGGTCACTTCATCCCATACTGATATGGCCAGCCGGGTCGATCGTGATCTGCCCCCGTCACCTGTTTTATCGTCAGGTTACGGCGTTCTGTGTGAATGTCGCACTGACGGTCTTGTCTCCATCCAACGTTAATGTGGTTGGGGTAACCGTTCCACTTAGAGCACCAGTCCAACCCGTGAAGGTGTAGCCCGTATCTGCCGTCGCTGTCAAGGTCACTTCATCCCCATACTGATATGGACCAGCCGGGTCGACCGTGATCATGCCACCCGTCACCTGATTTATCGTCAGGGTATAGGTGACCTGAGTGTAATTTACTCCAGCAGTATGAGCAGACGCTGGCATACTGACTGTATTGATTGCCGCTGTACTGCTATCATTTATTGTGCCTATCCAACTATTAATTTGCCAACCACTGTCAGGTTCTGCACCGATCAATGAAATATTTTCTCCTGCCAAGTATGTTCCTGTCTCACAACCCTCTGAGTTGTTCGGACTAGCTGCTGGATTAGTTCCCTCGCCTGTGTGGGTTAGGGTTAGTGCAAAACAGTTAGGAGGTGTTAATTCAAAAAAGGCTGTCACTGATATGTTTGCTGTAACGTTCTCATCCGTACGTGGATTCTCGGTGGAATCATCACTCCAATTCACAAAGTGGTAGCCAGTATTTGGTATTGCTTGAACAGGTGTGCCATCTGCTCCGTAATTCACTGTTTGTGTCGTGGTACCTGTAAGAGAACCATTATCTCCAGCTGTATAAGTCAACATGAACGTTTCCACATATGGTTCAAAATAAGCCGTTACACTTCTGTCGGCATCCATTGTGATTTCACATATGTTAGTACCGGTACAATCCCCTTCCCAATGATCAAAAGAATAACCTGAAGAAGCAATCGCTGTCAGGGAAACTTCTGTACCAATATCATAGGCAACTTGATCTGGATTACGGTTTACGGTTCCTCCTGCATCCGGGACTATATCCACTGTTAGGATTGCCTGGCCCGAATAAGATAACACTGTTACTGTCTGGGTTATGGTCGCACTATCATATGGGTTGGATACCGTCAACGTGACCGAAACATCCCCTATTTCCGGGAAGGTAAGATTGGTTGTGGGTTCAGTTGTGATGATCTCTTCGCCATTGAAGTTCCATGTGTAAGTCATCGGCAACGTTGTATTTATGGATGTGTAACTGGCTGAAAAGGTTGCTGGCTCACCTGCAATTACCTCAATCGGATAAGTAAATGAAGCTGTCTTAACAGCTGGCCAGGCATTAATGTATACATCATCCATATACCACACCAAACCATTCGGGGTGGCTCGGGTTGCCTCGAACCGCAGCCGTACATCCGATTCTCACCATAAGCACTTAGATCAATATCCTCTGTCAGCCAATGAGGTGTCGTATCGTTTCCACTAAATCGTTTTAATAGAATCCCAGGTATTCCACCAATTCGTTGAAATTTGCAATTCAACTTTGTCATTAACCGAGCCTAATCGATATGCATGCTGAAAATGGAGCACTGGACCTGCATAATCCGAAAAATCTAATAGGGTAACCAAGGACAGTGAGCCGGTAGCGGTAGTCGTCCAGGAATTTGCCCAGCTATTCCAGGTACTCTGTTAAGCCCCCAAGAATCTGCCAACCAATTGCCTGTTCCGTTTTCCAGATCATCCTGGAACAAGGAAATGGCTGGACTAGAAGGCTCAAACTGGTTGCGGGCATAAGCAGGTGTCATTGTGACAAATTTTGCTTCACTCTCCAGAGTTGTTGCACTCAAATTGCCACTGAAAAAAATCTTTTAAAGCTACCAGTTTAAACGCTCGTGTTCCCTGTTAAAGGAAGTTGATCGTAGAGCATCTTGCCATCAAAGTCCAGTGTCATTGTTTGGGAGCCAACTACCAAAGCTTGGGGTTCACTCACTGCCCAGGCAATCTCTTTACCGTATTCATCTTCCAGCAAGCCTTCAATGCGATAATTGCCCCCGCTTTCTGTTACCGTGACACCCACCTGAACACGCAGTTTGTCATTGAGAGCATTTCCATTGGTATCAACAAGCGTGATCGTATATACACCTGTGGGATCTACATCCTCTGGCTGCATTAATGATGGATCACCACTGCTGGGAGTTGCAATGGTAATATTACCAGCCGCGATCTTGCCATCCATGTCATCGATCTCGTAACTGGGTGCAAAGCGGGAATCCAACATCTCACCATCAGTGATCGTCAGATACAAATGTTCGAGTGTGTAGGGTGGAGAAGTCTTTTTGACATCGAATTGTAGTTGCGCTGCAGCATCTATTCCTGTCCAGGTGGAATTCCCCACATAATCTCCCTTGCTATCGTAAAGATCTCCATCTACAGTAAAACTTCCTGGAATGTCAATATTTAATGGGATATTGATAACAATTGATTCAAATAAACCATTTTTATCTTTATCGATACCCGAGTGTGAAATTCCATCGGAATCAATCGTTGCTGCCAGAATCTTAAATTGGGAAAATTGATAGGCATTTGTTGAATATGAATAATCCTGGTAAACAAGAGTTTTTTCCGGGTTATAATTATAATATGTTTGATCCGGTTTACGCCCACAAAGCTTCGACTGTGTTGGACCATCTGCTTTGTGAGAATCTCATACATTAAAATTATCTTTTGTTTTCCAGGTTTAGAGTTGTCCTTGTTGATCCCCGAATTTTCTTCCTCAACACCCAAAAATCATTGAATCTTTTCAACCGAGCTGTTACTCACAATATCTCGAAATAACATTTTCAATGTAACGGTGCTACTGTTCCCAAGTCTATTTGTAGATTTATTTTGACCAACGGAATAATATCGTATTCTCGCCTTTTTCAACTGTATTTGAAACAGCTTCTATCAAATTGATTGTATTTTCAGGCGTCCAAGCAGCTAAGAAAGCTGCACATTCTGCTGGAGGTGTGGCTGGACTACATGCAATCGGTCTCGGACCTCTAGGCCAATTTTCCAGTTCATTTTCAGGATCAATAACTCCATCCGGTAAGATATAGGTTAAATATTCATTGCGTCCTTCGGGACTACTAACCGGTGGTCTTCTCCACTCCGAAGGCTGCCAGTTATCACCATTAAAAAAGAGATAATCCAGTACATCAACATCCGGAGATTGGGTAATCTGGAGTGGTAGCTTGCTATCCCACTGATAATCACGGTTGATAGAAGACCATTCAGCGTTTGGAATCGGCCAAACCTGATTGACCGTGCCGCCGGCATTACTACCAATCTGAAAATCCCAATCCTGATTTACAGTGAAAATTCCATCACCATATAGATCACTGTAATAATAACCAGGTTGATTACTTTTACTCCAAACATCTAATGTTGTGATGGCAGTCACACCTTTGTTCCAGGGGTAATATGTGCCATCATCACTGGCCCCACTATAGGCTCTTTGGGCATACCATTGCCCTTCATACCACATCATGGTGGAGGTGTCATATTCATAAGTGTTATCAAATTGTCCACTTTCACCATGACCACGGGTTTTATTATAGTCAATTTGAAATACACGTGCAGGGATGCCGGCTGAGCGCAGCATGGCTGCATATGTGGTAGCCGTTGTCTCACAATATCCGCCGGTGGAAGTCCAACCGGTGCCATCCCACCATCTATACATAGAACTCGAAAAGTTATTTTGTAAATAACTGTGTTGTGTACGGAACTCCGTATCAAACCACCTGGAAAGAGTATATGTTGCATCGGCCTGGCTTGTTTTCCCATGGATCCCTTTGATGGCATGGTCAACAAAAGCTGATTTGGTAAATTGCTCCGTCCAGTATGCCTGTGCATAGCCAAAGGCTAGATGATATGGCCAATCGGAGCAGGGATAATTCGGATCGGAGGGATAAGGACAACCAGGATTTGAATTATGCTGGTTGAAATAATCCCAATCCCACATCCGGAAGAAGGGTATACCTCATCTTTTTTATTTTCAGGTTCACCATCATCATTAAGCTTATTTCATTCTGCGATAATCTCCGGTTTTCAAAAATCAATACACAGGCATCTCTTCGTCCATGCTCCATCTGTTACCGTAGCTGCTAGGTGCCTACCGTTCCATCCATTGGAATCGTGATTGACCAACCCCCATTGGCATGATCACGAACGGGTATGATGGTGTCATGTATCCCATTGAGTCAGTGTGCCACTCGCAGGGCCTGCACCGTAAACTTGTTCCCCGCCTGACAACAACAGCTTCTTCCATTAAGATTGTACCACCCTGTTGATGGAAAGTAAGCCGGATCCGTTTTTGCGGTTTCATAGTTTCAAATCTTCACTGCGTTCCGGGGCTATGTGATCCAACGGGTTCGTTCAAAGAGCTTTTCCTGCCATCTGTAACCGTCATTATCGCTTCTCTTTCGGTCCGTCGTAGGGCCGCCAGGTTACCAATTTTTTTATAGATCTCATCCTTTCCGGTAGGGGAAGGATGAGTAAATATTTAATACCGTGTTTTTATCCCTCCAAAACCAAATTTTTTTGGGTGACCACTCTGAATTAAAAAACGATAAAAATGTGACAGGATTATAAATTAAAAATAAACCTTCTACCGATACTAAGGTCGGTTTCGCATTTGGCTCTGAAGACCACGATGTTCCACTGTGCGACCATCTTCTTCAGTCATTACCCCGTATTCATTGTAGTACAAATAAATTAAAATCCCTATTCTATATATAAATTATAAATAATAATAATAATACAATAAAGATTTGTTATATAATTTTAAAATCGATTTTGAATTGTTAACAAAGTGTTACAAATTAGTATAATTTTTTCTATCTGTTTGTAGTGAGTCTCGATAAACTGAGACGAAATTTTGAATTTTGACATTATCCCCCAATGATTACTCCCGCATCAGTAAAAACCTTTTCCAATTATGCAATTCCGTCCAATTTGGGCATCTTCTATTACCTTGCTGTGATGCCAAACGCTGGTACCAGCACCTATTTGTACCTTATCCGAGAGGTCTGCACTGGAATGGATATGGATACATATAGGACCCTTCTAAGATTTTCAAAAAATATATCTATGTTATCTAAGATTATAGCTTTATGGAAAAAAGTCAGCTCGCTGGTATCTTCTATTTTGAAGCCCATAGTTTGTATTGAGAAATAACAAACTATGGGCTGTTAATTATCTGTTCAAATCAATTTCAATTCATTCATTGAAATATGGTTTTATGCAGATTGGATCAAATCCATTCTTTCCGTATCATTTACCAGGAATGTGTCCTGGATAATACTTAAAATTGAAATACTTCAAAGTTTGCAATAATCACTACCTATTCCGGAACAATGATCATCCTGTCCAGTTCAGGGCTTATTGTCCCTGATCAATCATTGATTACCAATGGTAAGTAAAGTGAATATTTGTATCTCTCAAAGATTGCACTAACTGTCTTATCAGCATCCATAGTTACACTGCAGTTTCCACTGCCACTGCACGCTCCAGTCCATTCCACGAAATAATAGCCTGAATCTGGTGTTGCCGTTAGACTCACTACCTCTCCATTAAGATATTCTGATGTCTCAGGAGTAATGCTGCCTCCTATCGGTTGTACAACCGTCAACAAATAAGTTATCTGTGTGTAATTGACACCAGCCGTATGATCCGCCGCGGGCATGCTGACTGAATTCGTCGTTGCTATTGAGTTGTTATTGATTGTTCCAGTCCAGCTACTAATTTGCCAGCCTGTGTCAGGTGCTGCGCCACTCAATAAAATGTTTTCTCCTGCCAGGTAGGTACCTAATTCACAACCGACCGAATTGGTTGGATTAGCTACAGGATTTGTTCCCATTCCAGAGTGATTCACGGTAAGGGTAAAACAGTCAGGAGGTACCAATTCAAAAATAGCTGTTACAGAAATATCTCCTGTTACATTCTCATCGGTGCGTGGGTTCTCATTGGAACCATCACTCCATTCTACTAAGTAATAGCCGGTGTCGGGAACTGCTTCGACTGCTGTGCCATCTGATCCATGGTTGACTGTTTGTGTTGTGTCACCTGAAAGAGAGCCATTCGCGCCAGCGTTATATTGCAAGGTGTAGGTGTTGATGGCGAAATTGGCTGTTACAGATATGTTTGCTGTTACGTTCTCATCGGTGCGTGGATTCTCAGCGGAACCATCACTCCAATCGACAAAGTGGTAACCGGCAGCAGCATTCGCTGTGACTGGCGAACCGCTGGCTCCATGGTTGACTGTTTGGGTTGTGATCCCAGAAAGTGAACCGTTCGGCCCAGCCAGATAGGTCAACGTGTAGGTATTGATGGCAAAATTGGCTGTTACAGATATGTTTCCTGTTACGTTCTCATCAACGCGTGGATTCTCGGCGGAACCATCACTCCAATCGACAAAGTGGTAACCGGCAGCAGCATTTGCTGTGACTGGCGAACCACTGGTTCCATAGTCAACTGTTTGAGATGTGTCACCCGAAAGAGTGCCATTCGCGCCAGCACTGTATTGCAAGGTGTAGGTGTTGATGGCAAAATTAGCTGTCACAGATATGTTTGCTGTTACGTTCTCATCGGTGCGTGGATTCTCAGCGGAACTATCACTCCAATTCACAAAGTGGTAGCCGGTGTTTGGAACGGCTTCTACTTCCGTGCCATCTTCCCCGTAATTTACGGTCTGTGATGTGTCACCTGATATTGTTCCGCCTGTTCCAGCGGTGTAAGTCAAGGTGTAGGTATTGATGGCAAAATTAGCTGTCACAGATATGTTTGCTGTTACGTTCTCATCGGTGCGTGGATTCTCAGCGGAACTATCACTCCAATTCACAAAGTGGTAGCCGGTGTTTGGAACGGCTTCAACTTCCGTGCCATCTTCCCCGTAAATCACGGTCTGTGATGTGTCACCTGATATTGTTCCGCCTGTTCCAGCGGTGTAAGTCAAGGTGTAAGTATTGATCGCAAAGTTCGCTGTCACAGATACGTTTTCTGTAACATTCTCATCAGTACGTGGGTTATCGGTCGAGCCATCACTCCAATTCACAAAGTGGTAGCCGGTGTCGGGAACTGCTTCGACTTCCGTGCCATCTTCCCCGTAATTTACGGTCTGTGATGTGTCACCTGATATTGTTCCACCTGTTCCAGCAGTGTAAGTCAAAGTGTAGGTATTGATCGCAAAGTTCGCTGTCACAGATATGTTTTCTGTAACATTCTCATCCGTGCGTGGATTCTCAGCGGAACTATCACTCCAATTCACAAAGTGGTAGCCGATGTTTGGAACGGCTTCAACTTCCGTGCCATCTTCCCCGTAATTTACGGTCTGTGATGTGTCACCTGATATTGTTCCGCCTGTTCCAGCGGTGTAAGTCAAGGTGTAAGTATTGATCGCAAAGTTCGCTGTCACAGATACGTTTTCTGTAACATTCTCATCCGTGCGTGGATTTGCGGTGGAGCCATCACTCCAATTCACAAAGTGGTAGCCGGTGTTTGGAACGGCTTCAACTTCCGTGCCATCTTCCCCGTAATTTACGGTCTGTGATGTGTCACCTGATATTGTTCCACCTGTTCCAGCAGTGTAAGTCAAAGTGTAGGTATAGATAGCGAAATTGGCTGTTACAGAAATATCTCCTGTTACATTCTCATCAGTACGTGGGTTATCGGTCGAGCCATCACTCCAATTGACAAAGTAATAGCCTGTGTCGGGAACTGCTTCGACTGCTGTGCCATCTACCCCGTAATCAACTGTTTGGGATGTGTCACCTGATAGAGTACCTCCCGTTCCAGCGCTATATTGCAAGGTGTAAGTGTTGATGGCGAAATTGGCTGTTACAGAAATATCTCCTGTTACATTCTCATCAGTACGTGGGTTATCGGTAGAGCTATCACTCCAATTGACAAAGTGGTAGCCAGTATCAGCATTTGCTGTGACTGCCGAACCACTGGCTCCATGGTTGACTGTTTGGGTTGTGATCCCAGAAAGTGAACCGTTCGGCCCAGCCAGATAGGTCAACGTGTAGGTATTGATAGCAAATTTAGCTGTCACAGAAATGTTCTCTGTAACGGTCGTATCTGTACGAGGATTATCGAATGACCCATCACTCCAATCGACAAAGTGATAACCAGCAGCAGGAATCGCTGTAACTGCTGTTCCATCTGATCCATGGTTGACTGTTTGTGTTGTGTCACCTGAAAGAGAACCATTTGCTCCTGCGGTGTAATTCAATGTATAGGTGTTGATGGCAAAATTGGCCGTTACAGATATGTTTGCTGTTACATTCTCATCAACGCGTGGATTCTCAGCGGAACCATCACTCCAATCGACAAAGTGGTAGCCAGTATCAGCATTCGCTGTGACTGCTGTGCCACTGGCTCCATGGTTGACAGTTTGCATTGTGTCGCCTGAAAGAGTTCCGTTCGCTCCAGCCGAGTAGCTTAAAGTGTATGTGTTAATATTAAAGTTGGCTGTAACGGTCGTATCCTCATCCATTATTACAATACATGTGCCTGTACCACTACATCCTCCACCACTCCAACCTCCGAAAGTATATCCCGTATTTGGCACAGCTGTCAGTGTAACTTCTGTACCAAAATCATAGGCTACTTGATCAGGATCACGTGTTACTGTACCACCTCCTCCAGGAACAAGGATAACATTCAAAATTGCCTGATTGGGTTTGGGGATTACCGTTATTGTCTCCGATGTGAAAGCGCTATCGTAAGGGCTCGAGACCGTCAAGGTGACCGAAACATCCCCAGCGTCCGGGAATGCATAATTGTAAGTGGGATCAGTAGTAATAACCTCTACGCCATTAAAGTTCCATGTGTATGTCATCGGCAACGTTGAATTAATGGATGTGTAACTGGCTGTAAAGGTTGCTGGCACTTCTGCGAATATTTCATTTGGATAGGTAAATGAAGCAGTTTTAACAGCTGGCCAGGCATTGATAAATACATCATCTATGTACCACAATAAACCATTCGCAGTTGCTCGTGTTGCTTCGAACCGAAATCGCACATCCGACATCTCACCAAAAGCGCTTAAATCAATATCTTCTGTCAACCAATGCGGTGTAGTATCGTTTCCAGCTAAACGTTTCAATTGCTGCCCAGGTTCCACCACCATCTGTGGAAACTTTCAATTCAGCTTCATCATTGATTGATCCTAATCGATAAGCATGATCAAAATGTAGCACCGGGCCGGCATAATCCGAAAAATCAATTGGGGCAGCAAATGAAAGGGAACCTGAATCGGTAGTCACCCAGGATTTTGCCCAGCTATTCCAGGTTCCGCTATTGAGGGACCAATTTGAATCTGCTGACCATTTGCTTGTCCCAGTTTCCAGATCATCCTGAAACAATGTAACTGCGGGGCTGGAAGATTCAAACTGGTTTCGGGCATACGCCGGAGTAACGGTAGCAAATTTTGCTTCACTCTCCAGCGTTGCCACACTCAGGTTTCCGCTGAAGATCTTTACAGCCACCAATTTAAACGCTCGCGTTCCAGTTAACGGGAGTTGATCGTAGAGCATTTTGCCATCGAAGTCCAATATCATTGTTTGGTTGCCAACAGATAAAGGTTGTGGATCACTTACTGCCCAAGCGATCTCAGTTCCATAATTATCTTCCAGTAACCCTTCAATCCGATAATCACCGCCTATTCCAGTTACAGTAACACCAACTTGAACGCGCAAAATATCGGCAAGGCTATTTCCATTTGTATCAACAGGTGTGATTGTATATATACCGGTGGGGTCGACATCTAGCGGTTGGGCTAATGATGGATCATCAATGCTTATGCTTCCAAATGAGATATTGCCTGATTGAATCAGACCATCCATGTCATCTACTTCATAACTGGGAGCAAAGCGGGAATCCAACAACTCGCCATTGGTGATCTTCAGATTCAAATGTTCAAGTGTGTAGGGTGGTGAAGTCTTTTCGACATTGAATTGTAATTTTGCTTCGGATTCAATCCCAGTCCAGCTTGCATTTCCTACAAAATCACCATTCCCATCATATAGATCACCATTAACAGTAAAACTTCCTGGGATATCTACAATTAATGGGATTTGGATAACAATTGATTCAAATAACTCATTTTTATCTAAATCGATACCTAAGTGAGAAATTCCATCGGAATCAATGGTAGCAGCCAGAGTCTTAAATTGGGTGTGATCATAAGCCTGTGTTGAATAAGAGTATGACTGATAGCCGAGGGTTTTTTCGGGGTCGATAAAAGCCAGATCTGTCTGATCTGGTTCAGCAGCCCACAATGCTTCTAACATGTATGGGCCATTTGCTTTGCTGTCCGCAATCTCAATCCCATTAAAAGTTATCTCAACAATTTGTTTTCCTGGTTTGAGTGTAATCGTGCTTGTCGCCCCTCGCAATTTACTTGTTCCAACATTCAAAAAACCACCAAATTGAATATCTCTTTCTACCGGGTTGATCACTTCAAATTTAACTGCCAATCCATCGAAATAGCCATCCCCATCTTTATCAATCCCGGTGTCTGTTACTATGTTCCCAAGTCTAATATTGGCTGTCGTAGAATTTTGATTATTGACCAACGGAATGAATATCGTATTCCCGCTTTTTTCAACTGTATTTGAAACAGCTTCTATCAAATTGATTGTATTTTCAGGAGTCCAAGCAGCTAAGAAAGCTGCACATTCTGCTGGAGGTGTGGCTGGGCTACAAGCGATAGGTTTCGGGCCTTGTGGCCAATTCTCCAATTCATTTTCAGGATCAATAACACCATCCGGCAAGATATAAGTTTGGTTTTCATCCCGTCCTGTGGGAAGACTAACCGGAGGTCTTCTCCACTCTGATGGTTGCCAGTTATCACCATTAAAAAATAGATAGTTGAACACATCAACATCCGGAGATTGGGTAATCTGGAGTGGTTTTTTGCTGTCCCACTGATAATCACGGTTGATAGAAGACCATTCAGCGGATGGAATCGGCCAAACCTGATTGACGGTGCCACCTGCGTTGCTTCCGATCTGAAAATCCCATTCTTCGTTTACAGCGAAAATACCATCACCATACCTATCACTGTAATAATAACCAGGAGATGCAGGTTGACTCCAGACATCTAATGTCGTAATCGCAGTAACGCCTTTGTTCCAGGGGTAATATGTGCCATCATCACTGGCTCCGCTATAGGCTCGTTGCGCATACCATTGCCCCTCATACCACATCATGGTGGAGGTGTCATATTCATAAGTGTTATCAAATTGTCCACTTTCACCATGACCACGGGTTTTATTATAGTCAATTTGAAATACACGTGAAGGGATGCCGGCTGAGCGCAGCATGGATGCATATGTAGTAGCCGTTGTCTCACAATATCCGCCGGTGGAAGTCCAGCCAGTTTCATCCCACCATCTATACATAGAACTCGTAAAGTTGTTTTGCAAATAGCCATGTTGAGTACGAAACTCTGTATCAAACCACCTGGAAAGAGTATATGTCGCATCGGCTTGACTTGTTTTCCCATGGATCCCTTTGATGGCGTTGTCGACGAAATTTGCTTTGGTAAACTGTTCCGTCCAGTACGCCTGAGCGTAACCAAATGCTGTATGATATGGCCAATCGGAGCAGGGATAATTCGGATCGGAGGGATATGGACAACCAGGATTGGTATTGTGTTCATTAAAATAATCCCAATCCCACATCCGGAAGAAGGGTACTACCTCATCTTTTTTGTTTTCAGGGTCACCATCATACATATAAGCATTAATTTCATTCTGCGATAAATCATCCGGTATTTCAAAAATCACATACACAGGCATACTCTTCGTCCATGCTCCATCTGTTACCGTAGCTGTATAGGTGCCTACCGTTCCATCCATTGGAATCGTGATTGACCAACCCCCATTGGCAGGATCACGAACGGGTATGATGGGTGTCATGTCAGTCCCAGTGAGAGTCAGTGTGCCACTCGCAGGGCCTGCAATTGTAAAACTTGTTCCCCGCCTGACAACAACAGCTTCTTCCATTAAGAATTGGTCACCACCCTGTTTGATGGAAAGATAAGCCGGATCCGTTGTATTGAAATATTGACTGGTTTCATAGTTTTCTAAATACTTCACTGCGATTCCGGGGCTATGTGAATCCAACGGGTTCGTATCAAAGAGCTTTTCCTCGCCATCTGTTAAACCGTCATTATCGCTATCCCGATCATTCGGATCCGTCGTAAATGGTCCTCCAGCCAGGTTATACCAACCAGCTATTTCCAAATCATTTAATAATGAGTCTCCATCCTTATCCGGTAGGGGGAATGGATCTTCCTGAGCTGAAACAGGAATTACATTCAAGACTAAAGATATCAACATGCTTACCATTACAAATATATTTAAATACCGTGTTTTCATAACATCCCTCCATAAACCAAACTTGTTTTTTCCTGGGTTACGCATTTGCATAGAATCAAATAAAAAATTAAAGAACATTTTCTTTTCTGACCAGAAAAGGTAGTATTAAACAAAAAAACCTACCTTATTCCCAGATTTAGGTCGGTTTCGCATTTGGCTCCCTGAAGACCTACGCATGTTGTCACCATGCTGTGCGACCAGTCTCAATCTTCAGATCATTACTCCCCTATTAAATTGTAGGTACGAATTATTTAAAATTAAATAAATTAATTAATACTAATAAGGTAAATTATACAATAATAATAACATCGATTCAACATAGATACTGTACACAACCATTTCTAAATCGTTGAGAAATTGTTACAGTGCGGTTACAAATATGTTAAACCATATCCATAGCTTAGGTGAAACACATCTAATTTTTTTCTCTAAAAATTTAGCCCTATAAAAAATTGCAAATTACTAGGTCTTTAATCTCCTTTGGGTCACCTGCAAACCAAGAAATTAATTAAAATTGATGGAACAATTTATGGTGGAAGCACCCATAGACTAATATGATAAAAATAAGAATTGGAGCTACACCATTTTTTGTTTTTCGATCTGAATAAATTTCTTTTTAAAAACATCAAAGGTAAGTAAATGCCAAAGAAAGTAGTTAGATCTCTGAATAACGCCTTCAAATTCCGTTCTGCTCATAAAATCAGGCCTCTGAATTTCAGATGTCAATGATTTTAGGGAACCGGATCTCATTCTGGTCACCAAATCTTCAGGGGTAGTGGATCCACCTTTGCGTTGGTTTGCCATTTTTGCATTCACTTTTTGAGCAAAAAGCTCCTTCAAAAGGTATTTAGATTTAAAGCCCTTCAAATAATGAATATCCGGATGAATCGTGAACATAGATTTTATTAAATCTTCATCTGAGAAGGGGTCAACCTGAAATAAATGATGAGCAAGAAATAACTGTTGTCGTTGAACTGCAATTTCATATGTTTCTGTAAACAGATCGATAAAGTGTATTTTATCCAGATAATGCTGACTGGAAGAATGCTTTCCAGCCTGATCTCTTCGAAAAGCTAATGTTTCTTTAAGTAGTTCATCTCCAAAACATTTGCGCATCACTTCCCAATCTTGATTGAAAACAAACATATGGAAAAAATTCAGTGGCGAGAGAAATGAATCCGTTTCATCTTCGCTCTTAATGATTCCTGCCCCTTTTTTTAACGTGTGGGATAAAGATGGTTTCCAGGCGAAACCTGATCCCAGACCCTTTAATATAGGAAGTATGAATGGGATTTTACTGAGATAGTGGATAGCTTTCAGTTTTTGTGATTCTTTGTTGCCCATCAAGCTGTCAGCTGCCAGACCAGTAAAAAAATATTTTTCAGACCATTGAGCCGCATCGATATACTCGGCGACTGCTAACATACTGGGTTCGGTTTCCAGGTTTGATGGTTGCGCGAGTATTTCGATCGCTCTGATCAATAATCCAGGGTAGTCTTCGGGGGTGTATTTTACAAATGTATGCTCCGTCTGCAACAGTTGGCTGGCTTGTTGTGCATATTCAATCTCAAATTCAAATGACGGGACTTGAATTGCATAACTGATCGAGCGCGACGGCTTCTGAGTCGTATGGCCATTGACCAGATACTGCACCAGGGTTGAATCGACCCCGCCAGATAGCAATGTCGCCAATCCCTGCTTTTTTGTTTCTATCTGGTTGACATAGTCGCCAACCACGTCCTGAAGGGACTCGTACAACAAATTCAACGCTTTATCATCGTCTCGTATGTACTCGGCTTCGGTGGCAACAACATCCAGACTGCGTATCCGTCTTTTTTCTATTTTTCCTTCCAGCCACCTAATATACTGTCCCTGTATTATCCGCTCCACCCCCTGAAAATAGGTGTGGGAACCGTACACAGAGCGAAATAAAAAATGCTGCGGTAAAACGGCTTCATTTATTTCACGTTTCGGTATCAGTCTGGTCATTATTCGCAATACATCCGAACATAGAATGCCATCATCCCACTCATAATAATAAAGCTGGGGTACTCCCATCAATGTCTGAAACGCTGAGAAGACCGGTTCGGTTTTACTCAGTCCCACTACCAGTCCATTGCCGCTAAATTTATCCGTATCGATTGATCCGGGTGCGACTATCTTTGCTCAAGTAATTTGCTGCGCATTCAGCGCTGATTTGGTTTTCGAGCGCAAAAATCCTAATTTAAGCACCAATCCTTCTTGTGACTCAGCCACATCACCATAGGTACTGTAAAAAAACATCTGACCCTGTGCACCGATCTGAAAGGTTTTTGGATTAATCCCTAATTGCTTTTTCAATCGCTGTTCTACGAAATACGGGTCCCGCGTGAATCCAAATATGCTGTAATCGCCCTCTGGCGCATTGAAACTTGAGGCTGTCATGCCTCTCCTTTTAATGGATGGTTATCAATAACATGTTTTTTCAAAAGATCATAATTAAGCAATGTCCAGGTTAAATAATCTGGTTTTTGCTTCAGGCGTTTAAAATCAACTTCGCTCAAAAATTCAGGCCGGGAAATGTCATTCACGATTGGCTGCAAGAAACCTGATTGCATCCACGAAATCAGGTCGTTATGGGCAATTGAATCGCCCTTCGGTTTGTAAGCAACAGGTATATTTGTTTTTTGTGCTAATATACGCTTCAAAAGGTGCTTATATCTGAACCCTTTGATGTAGCGAAGATCCGGATGAATCGTCAGAGCTGTTTGCAATAAATCTTCATCATACATGGAAGAAACCTGTTCCAGGTGGTGCGCCAGAAATAATTGGTTGTTATGTGCTCCCAATTCCATGAGATCTGTAAATTGATCGATGAAGTAAACCTTATCGAGATAATTTTGGCTTTTTGAATATTGGGCAACAAGATTTCTCCGATCAGCAAATGCTTCTCGTAATTCCTGCTCGCTAAACCAATGGTGAATAATATCCATATTTTCGTCAGAGATGTACACCATTACTGAATTCGATGGAGAATAAAAGGAGTCAGGGTCATTTTCACTTTCAATGATATTGGCACCCTTCAATAGCACGCGTGCTTGCGTTGATGTTGGCGGTAAAACTGATCCCAGACCTCTGAGCAATGAAACCGCAAACGGAATTTTGCGTACTATTTCCAAACCTTTTAATTTGACCGTTGAATCTCCACCAAAAAATGTGTCCCCCCCAGCCCCGGTGAAAAAATACCTTTCAGGCCATTGAGCCGCATGGATATACTCAGCGACTGCTAACATACTGGGTTCAATTTCCAAATTTAATGGTTGCGCGAGTATTTCGATCGCTCTGATCAATAATCCAGGGTAGTCTTCGGGGGTGTATTTTACAAATGTATGCTCCGTCTGCAACAGTTGGCTGGCTTGTTGTGCATATTCAATCTCAAATTCAAACGATGGGACTTGAATTGCATAACTGATCGAGCGCGACGGTTTCTGTGTCGTATGACCATTGACCAGATACTGTACCAGGGTTGAATCGACCCCTCCAGATAGCAATGTCGCCAATCCCTGCTTTTTTGTTTCTATCTGGTTGACATAGTCGCCAACCACGTCCTGAAGGGACTCGTACAACAAATTCAACGCTTTATCATCGTCTCGTATGTACTCGGCTTCGGTGGCAACAACATCCAGACTGCGTACCCGTCTTTTTTCTATTTTTCCTTCCAGCCACCTGATATATTGCCCCTGTATTATCCGCTCCACCCCCTGAAAATAGGTGTGGGAACCGTACACAGAGCGAAATAAAAAATGCTGCGGTAAAACGGCTTCATTTATTTCACGTTTCGGTATCAGTCTGGTCATTATTCGCAATACATCCGAACATAGAATGCCATCATCCCACTCATAATAATAAAGCTGGGGTACTCCCATCAATGTCTGAAACGCTGAGAAGACCGGTTCGGTTTTACTCAGTCCCACTACCAGTCCATTGCCGCTAAATTTATCCGTATCGATTGATCCGGGTGCGACTATCTTTTGCTCAAGTAATTGCTGCGCATTCAGCGCTGATTTGGTTTTCGAGCGCAAAAATCCTAATTTAAGCACCAATCCTTCTTGTGACTCAGCCACATCACCATAGGTACTGTAAAAAAACATCTGACCCTGTGCACCGATCTGAAAGGTTTTTGGATTAATCCCTAATTGCTTTTTCAATCGCTGTGCTATGAAATACGGGTCCCGCGTGAATCCAAATATGCTGTAATCGCCGCGTGCCAGGTTGGTCTTTTGTAATGACATTTTCAATATACCTCTGTAAAGATTTGATGATTTTGGAAATTTGCAGTGAATTATTTATTCAATTCGGACACAGCGTATTGATGCTTTCCGGATTCGAGAGAGTGTATCTGTTCCGGGAATTCAAAATCAACCACTATCTCTTGCCCAAATGTGGTTTGGATTACTGTTGATATCTCATCCAATATATCCGCAGGGATATTTTCATTTTTGACCAGGCGAACAACCATTCGATCCAATGATTTTTGTACCACCTGAAATTGCTTTATCGTTGGATGTGTCAGGCATTTAAAGCCTGCGCCAGCAAACCCTGCCCATACCCTTCGGCCATCCTTGGTTTGGAACGAGTCCACCAGCCGTCCTTCTACCATTTCAATCATCTGGCTTTCTCTTCCACAAGGACAATCCTCTCCACTGTACCAGGCAGCGGCATCCTCAATACTATAGCGGATAAAAGGCATGCCCAAATTATTCAAATTGGTAACAATTATTTCACCTACTTCTCCTGGTGTAGCTGGAGAACCATTTTTTATAATTTCAACATAATTATTTTCCATACTGATATGTAAACCGGTATGCTCTTCACACTCACAAGCTACGCCACCTAATTCAAGCGTACCGTAACGATTGAAAACTTTACATTGGAATGTTTCTTCAATATATTGGCGCACGGGTTCAAGGGTTGTCTCGGAAGTGGTGATGACACCTTCAAAAGTTATATCCTGATTTTGGCTGTTACGAATAAACTGCGCAAACCGATATATCGCGGTTGCATAGCCAAAAAGGATTTTTGGTTTTTTTTTGGACACTAGTTTTGCAAATGTTGTTAGACTCTCTTCGGTCATAATGAAGGCATCCATCAGAAATCGGTTCCAAATAATATCGATAATTCTTGCACGCGTTTTTTTTGTTATATTCATTTCTGTACTGGCACCCCAAATAAAGGCATGTGGTTCTCCTAATTCGCACCCTGCCCAGCTTACATGCCGTTGGATATCTGCGGTTACATAATCCCGAAAATCAGAATCCTGCATGAAGATTAATGGATGCCCGGTAGATCCAGAGGTAGCCAATTTATTCATCTGTTTTCGTCGGTCACTATCGGTAGTTATCAGTTCTTCAAAATTTTCACGAATTATCGCCTTGGTCAATATAGGTAGCTTGGAAAAACTGCCCGGATCATTATGCAAATCATTTGGATGAAAGCCAACTTGTTTAAAAATACGCTGGTAAAAAGGTACATATTGATAGGCATATTCAACCACCTTATGTAACTTTTTTTGTTGTAATGCTACCAACCCATCATGGCTCAACCACTGGGTTTGGTTTAATTCATTTAATCGAGATAAAATTTTACGTCCTGTGGATTTTTCGTATATCTGTAAGGCGAAATGTCTCATTTTAACCTTTACTTTTAAACTCTCATTAAATATTGGCAGCAGATAATCAACTATTTTCTTCCGATTAATGACCAGGAAATAATACCTTAATCCATCGAACGAATCCGGTACCAGGAAAATATGCGTAGAAAATCGATTTTTCCGGTAATTTTTGCACCCAGCTTTTTTTGCCAGACAATTAAAGAAGGTGTATTTCGAGCCTCAATATAACAGACTGCTTTTTGAAAGCCCAATTCTTTGAATAGTCGAAAACGAGCTAGCGATAATGCTGTCTGGATTCCTTTTCTGCGAAAAGGTGGCGCTGTGAAAACATCCGTGCACAAAACATCCCCTGGTTTCAGTTGAATGGGTATTTTTTCAAGTTTTGGCTTCATATCGGGGCCACCCCATGCGTATCCAGCCACTTCACCTTGATAAGTGGCAACCAGACCTTTATGTCCATTATGTAAATGCCGCTCGCATTGCTTCGCCTCCGAAGGTCGATTCAAATATTTCACCTTTTCCAAGTCATTGAATTTAAAAGGTCGAATCACTAGATCGATTTTAGGGGCAATTTCTGGCAATGGGTCACTTAGTGAATATTCAAGAATTTTAAATTGGAGATGTCGGAATGGAAGGCGGGCGATATCAGTTGACATCTCACGAAAAGCCAACCTCATCCCATCGCGCTTGAAAAGATATTTCCAGTCTTCTAGATATTCAGCCAACCTGCCAAATGGATTCATATAGATCTTATTTTCTCCTAAAAAAATTCGAGCATCTGTTGGAATATTTTATAGCCTCGTTCGCTCCATTTAAGTAAATTCGGCTGATGAACCTTGGTATAACGCCCATAACAAACCAATTGACCGCCAAACTTGGCCTTAAAATCTCTCACTCCAGATTCTTCTTCGGGTTTACCTGCCCCACCAAAATCATAAACTTTATAACCATTGGATGCACCCCACTCAAGAATATGCCACATCAATAATTCGTTAGGCGTATATTTAGAGAATTCCCTATTCATGCCTCCATACCAACCATATATAACATCTTTGAAAAGCATTTCAGCTGAGGCGGCAACATATTCAGTTCCGATTCGCGCCAATAAGAATTTAATCATTTTGCGGGGATACAGAATGTCAAAAGCCGCTTCAAATAATGAAATATCAGCCAATGGAATTCGCGCCCCTTTATAGGTCATTTTGATAATATCGTACCAAGTATTTAATTGGTTTCGATCAGACATGCATTCTACAACAACAATTCCTTTTCGTAATCCGCGGCGGATATGTTGGCGGGTTCTTGATCCAATGTTTTGCAATATTTGCTCGGGTGAATTATTCAAATCAATCAGATAGTTCAAGTGATCTTCATAGACAAATCCGGCTTGAGAAAATTCCTTTTGGAACATGCTCATATCCGACAAATTCCTAAGTTCTGAAAAGAGTGAGCTTCGCCCTGCTTCTTCAGAATATGCCTGTAACAATAAATCTAAAGCCTGTTTTCCGACTGGATCGGTAGAACTGAGTATGCTACCGTAGGAAATGGAGCGGGTTGTCATACGCCTCAACAAGCCATTTAATACTGTAACCTGTACAGTTGGCAGAAGCGCCAATATTTTTTTATCTTTATCTACTATTGCTGAAAGTTTTGGTTGGTGATTGCGCGCTAAATTGAATACCTGAAACATCTCAGGCGTATGAAAAATGTTTGCATACTTGTTTGGGAAAACAAAATCATGCCAGGCATTTTCATCCAAATGATGGACAACTTCCATTGCCTCAGGCATTTTTTGTCTCATTTCTTATTTTTTCTCTAGAAAAGTTGCTACTAGTTGAAATCATTGTTTTCCCTAATTATTTAATGTGAGCTTATTTACCAGGTTCACGTATATTTCACTGGTATTTTTCCAATTATAGCGTTGGTTAAATTTTTCGCTTCCCTGAGCCAATTCGGTTAATCGTTTCGGATTTCGATAAAGGAATAATATGCAACGAGCAAGATCATCTACACTATCTGGTTTACAGAACTCCACATTTGCATTTCTAAAATAGGATTCTATTGTGGTTGTTCGGGAAGCTATCGCTGGCATACCCAATGCAGCATATTCCAATAATTTTGTGGGTAATAGACCATCAGTGAAAACGTCATTTCGATAAGGGACTACTCCCAAGTGGCAACTTCTAATCGCTTGAGGAAGTTCCTCAGCCAGGACTGAATCGATGAAAGTTACTTGTTGATTTAAATTCAGATTTTGAACCAGGGATTTCATTTGAGGGAGAAAACCCCCATAACCAATCAAGGTTAAATGGATCCCTGAAATTTCATCTTTTACCTGGTCAATTGCACGAATGATGAGGTCCAATCCATACCGCTCTACCATTGCGCCATGGTAAATAAGCCGAAAAACGACTTCATTCTGCTGCGGAAGTAGAACTGGTTCTGAGGAATTAAATATACTATCATCCGCAACATTCATCACCACGCTACATTTTTCTCCTGGCACTCCACGGTGGATCAATAACTGACGCCAATGTTCGCTGACTGTAATGACATGATCAGCAAAACGACAAGACATTTTTTCTTGCAAACGAATTAACCAGGCGAAGATCGATCGATCGCTTTGAAATCGGCTGGCGTAAAATTCAGGCATCAAATCATGCAGATCAAGAATGATTGGCACATTGAATAATTTCGGTATAATGGCAGCAAACACCAGAAAATCTGGAAGGTTATGCACCTGAATTGAGTCATAGTGTGTTTGAAAGTGAAGTTTGGTAATTCTGTGTGCTGAGGTCATGAAAAAAAACAGATATTGATAGAGTTTTTCCCCCAAACTGCCTGGTTTCCAGAATTTCAGCAGACCCTTATATTTCTCACGATAGATTTTTACCCCTTTGTATTGATCAACAGATAGGCTTCCCTGTGTTCGACAACAAATCACATCCACTTCGTATCCGTCTTTGATGAGTGCTTCGGCTTCTCTCTGGACACGGGTTTCTCCCAGAGGATAAGTAGCAAATACCACCATGCAATGTCTCTTAACCTGTTTGCTTTTTTGCGTCATAATCCTTTCCCAACGATATCCAACAATTTTGCTAATTATTTTCTTTTGAAACTAACGGTGTATGATGGGTAAATAAAAAATTTTCCCATTCGCAATGAGTGTGGAGCTAAAATGATACTCACCAGCACTCCTTGCATCAAGAGTGGCTGTATTCTTAATTCCGGTTGGAATAATTGTCGTCACTATTGCCCGGTAAGTTATCGTAACCTGACCTTGATCAAATAAAGAACCTGCACCTGTCCACCTGAGTCTCGGTGCATCGCTGGCATCAACCATGCCTGCTGTTGAAGATAGGCTGCCAGGTACATAACTCAGTCCAGATGGAACTAAATCAGTGAGGGTGATCGTGTCAACCAGAGTAGACCCGGTACGAACCAACTGTATTGTGTAAGTTACAGTCTCCCCAACTATGGCATTTGAAGTGCTGGTTCTTTTACTGGATTGAGAAAAACTTGGTGAAATATCTTTATACATGCCGGTGCGCTGCAAATCATGACGTGCCATTGGCCAGGGTAATCGCTCTGGTAATGCCAGTCCAGGGGTATCCCAGACATACAAATAACCGTCATATGTAGCTGCTGCTATTTCAATTAATCCATCCCCGTCTAGATCACCCAGAGAAGGTGTATTGGAGATGCCAATTGAGTTCAATAATAATTTGGCGTTTTCTGTTCCATCATGATTAAGAATGTAAATTCCAACATTTCCTTTGGTAACCAGATCCAGCCAGAATGTTCCAAAAACGACTTCATACTTTCCATCTCCATCGACGTCACCAACAACCACCTCACTGGTGTGAACCTGACTTCCTTGATAATAGTTATAATCCCATAATTTCTGCTTTTCTGCATTATAAGCTCGGACATAACCATCCTGAGTGGCAAGAATAATTTCTGGTTTGCCATCTCCATTGAGGTCTGCAATCGCTGGTGCTTCGATCATCCTGGTAGTATTACTTACCCAGTTTAAACTAGACCCTTGAGCAGGCGTTTCCCAACCGGAGAATCGTGTAGCATTGGCATTATATACCAATAATTCTGGATATGAATATGTTGATGAGGAGGCTCCACGCCGGTGACCAGGAATGATATATTCCAGATACCCATCCTGATTTAGATCTGCCAGAGCGGGTGAGGAGCGAGGGAATTCAATCTGATCATCGGTCCAAATATTCCGATCATACGGATACCAGACGTGATGTGGCCAGTTGTTTAAATTGGCACCTGAACGATTAAATGCAAATAGACGGTTATAATCCCGTCCGGTAACAATATCCGGGTATGTATCCAAACTTAAATCACCAACAGCAATCTGTCCAATAATCGCTGTGTCCTGATCATCTGATTTAGGCCAACCTGACATGAGATTACCATTGCTTTCCCATAAATATAGGTTTGGTGCGCCTCGAAAAGGATCACTTGGAATAATACGGTTATTGGTAGCTGCAATTACCTCTAAGTATGAGTCTTTATCCACATCTGACATTACAATCGCAGAGATATTACAAGAAATGCCAGAACTTGCACACTCAGTTGTTATTGGCCAACCTGTATATGCAGTGCCATTCGGATTCCAAATTCCTACTCTTGGAGCAACACCACTGTTCGGTGAGTCCAAACCAGCTGCAATTTCAAGATCACCATCCTTATTTAGATCACCCAAAGTCAGATATCCACGTATTTGAGCACCAGTAATGATTGGAAAACCAGACAAAGTTGCTCCTGAAGCATTGAAGGCAAAAATTCTTCCATCATACGTGGGGAGAAGTATTTCCATTTTGCCATCATTGTTGATATCAGCAATCGTTGCACTGGTTCTTTCGGTCCATCGGTCATAAATAATTGGGAAACCAGAGTGAACCGGGTAAGATGCAGGTGTTTGTGCCAAAACACTCCCTAATCCAGGCGAATATATTCCTTTCCGTAAAGAATTTTCATTTTTAAAATAAAAAAAACCATTCAGATCTTCAACAATTGATGAACCCGAAAGTATGAATACCATAATAACGAATCTGATAAGATCTTTTACAATTAATTTCAATTTTCTTCCTTTTTTAATTTCTACAAACTGATTCACCAAAGGTAGTTTCAATATTAATCAGATGTACCCAACCATTTTTATGAATGGATAGGTTGTCCTTTAATTAAACCCATCAGTTTTTGCAGTTGCGTTTTCCTTATAAATCGTATCACATCTCTTTCTGCTAAAAATTCTTCCTGGCGTAACCAGGCTACTAAATATGCCCAAATTAATGCCAATCCTCCAATGATAAAAGGACGATCGGTCATTCGCCTGATCCCACGGGCTATAATAAAGAGAGGATGATAACCCATCCGATAAGCGCCATATCCTTGTTCATAAAAACTTTTTAAATAACCAGTGGCAGCTCCAGTATACCGATAATGCATAAATTTCAAACTCAATATACTACGTACCTTCCATCCTTGCGAAAGTGCTGTCCATTCATCGATCCCATCCCATCCCATGGAAGGTTTCAACCCACCTATCGCTTCGAAACAAGCCCGCCGGTACATTTTGGTAGCACCACGCACATGATCTTCAGTCGTATTTAATTTCCAATTGACACCATCTGGTTTCTCAAATAAACCTCCACCTGTGATCCCAAGCAAGGGGTCTGATAAAAATTCTTTTATTAAAGACTCAAAATAGTCAGGTTCAAAGGAAACATCACCATCCAGTTTGACAATATAATCAAATTTCTCATCAATACTCTCAAAACCATAATAGAATGTCTCAACGACACCTTGACCGCGTCTGCGGACATCATCTCCACGACGGTTGATGAGTTTTATCCAATCGTAATCATCGGTATATTTCTTAACAATCATCTCAGTTTCATCATTTGAGCCATCATTCACAATGATCCAAACTAATGGTTTGATGTTTTGGTGGATCATCGATTCGATTGTTAATTCAATATATTTAGCTTCATTTTTCACAGGAGTAATAACAATGTAGCTGGTAGATTCCAATTTTTCTTTGATATTACCCGATCTCGTTGTTTCGGATCATATTATTCTTTACCTTACTGACTCAACATTGGAGTTTACTGAACGCATTGCCATCTCTAATCCAAGAATCCGTCCGAGGATGGCTTCGCTTTGTAGAGATCCTGTCTGCAAGGTTGATAGTAAATTTTTTAAATTTGATTGGTCGTATAGACCTGCTGACACCATGTCGCCTGGTGTTAAGAGCGATCTTCTCTCTAACACATTCAGCGTTTCTTGTAACCATTTACCGGTAGGATAGGATTTGCCAGATGTACCTGTATCACTTCTGTTCCAGATGGGTTTCCCCATTATTTTGTACCCAACACGCCATAACAATTTCTCTCCGGAATTTAGCCAGTAGGGTATAAACCGATTTATATTTGAAAATTTCATTTGGGCAGCTGGCCCACCTTCTGCAGTATCTATATCAGCCAGGTCAGGAGCTATTCGTTCCAATATTGAACGAAACAGACGGGAGTGAGTTCTCCATCGATAATTAATCGAAAAACTGCGCAATATGTTTTCTTTTAAATTAAAAGGCAGGATTACTCTTTGTTGCCCTAAGACTGACGCGATTGTCGTCCCACAAACATGCCTTTCCAATAAAGTGCCGATCATATCCAACTTGGTAAAAACAGGCCAATCTGGATTCTGTTCCCCGACAGTGCTTAATCTGCTCATGATCTCCTTCCGCAGAACCGGACTCCAAGCATTTGTATTATTTATTATAGAAACGTTTGAGGGAATCACACGATAGTCCATTAAGCGATCATAATTCAGGTTCGTATTGTTATTCGATAAAAAGAACTCATGTTTCCAGTAAATACCGCGGTGAAGTTCACCCCCAAAGCCCCATAATGAGACATCAATTTGTTGTGCTTTGATTGTTTGTTCACGAATGGTGCGGCTCATTTTAATAATATCAAGATGACCATCCATTTGCCCTAATACAAGGTCAAACCAGCTCGCTCTCTGAATACCCCAATCATTTGGCAATCGAAAATACTCATAATCCCATTCTTTTCTTTGACTGATGTGCTCGGCAAGAAAAACATCGCGCGAATCTGAAGGTCCATGCGAGTAAGTCTTAAAAGGTATTTTTGTAAAATCCGCCAGTGCAGCCATTGTACGGGAATCCAATCCTCCCGTCAGACTGAGCCAGATTTTGCCCTCGGAATTCAAAATTTGTTGAAGGCTATTTGTGAAACTCTCGATTATACAATCAACAGCCTGGGGCTCAGAAAATTGAGAGATGTTTTTATCAACCTCAAATGACCAATACGTCGATTGTCGAGCTGTAATTCCATCTATTCTCAAAACAGTGGCGGGAGGGATTAAATGAACATTTTGCCATATCGTGTCCCCAAAGGTGGATCCATACAATATAAAAGCCCTTGCTCCAAAATCACTAGGCACGGATTGCAATTCACTAGCAATAGCAAGTCCAGAGGTAGAGACATAAAACTGATTACTTTTTTTCCCATAATAAATTGGTATCATACCAAATGGATCAGTGATCACCTTAGTTACTTTTGCTACAGCATCGTAAAGAACCAGGGCAAACTGGCCATCTAATCTTGAAAATACTTTATCTCCCATATTCAGGTAATCATCCAGAATTCTGGATAGAGTTGTATCAGAGGAAGCATAAGCTGTATCAACAACAGTTCCAACAGCCAGCAGCCATGAATCGGTAAGAGCATGCTGGGTATATCCACGGTGGAGGCTACAAGGGGCATCTAATTTTGCAGCCAGACAATGCTTACCTTTTAACCATTTTTCAGGTGTTTCCAGGGATTTATAGTTCGCTACTGATTTTAGGAAACGAGTAAATTTTGTAGATTGTATTGAGTGATCTGATGTAGATAAAAAAGCAAAAGCTGCCATGGTTCTCCAACTAGATGAATGAATAAATTAGTACCTCAATTGATCAGAGCAAGTAGTTTTTTTGTCCATATCCCCCAAGAAAATTTATTAATGATCTTTCCTCGAATCGCTTCTCTATTCCAATTGACATGATACGATTGATTTAATGCTGCACTTAATGCATTTGAATCTCCAGGAGGAATTAATATTCCAGACTGATCATCGACTACTTCAGCAACCCCACCAACATTTGTTGCTACAACGGGAATCCCACACGCCATTGCCTCAATCACAACGCAGGGTAGCCCCTCTGAAGATGAAGGAAGGCAGAATACGTCCGCCTGTTGATAAATTTTTACGAGCTCTTCTTGTGTCATTGGTGGCAGGATCACCAGAGATTCCGATATACTTTTATCCTTTGCCATTTGGTGCAATTCGTCAAGTTGCGGTCCATCTCCAACCAGAATTATTCTTAGTGGTTTTTCAACCATGTCTTTTAACTGATAAACCGCATCGAGTAGAATATGAAAGCCTTTCATTTTAACTAATCTTCCAACGCCTAAAATTGTAAAGGTGTTTCTTTCATCATCTAAAGGATCTGGTTTAAATAAGTCAGTATCTACTGCGTTATGGATGACGGTATTCTTTTTCCCATATAAACCTTTTTCAGCCCCCACATTCTTTAATGCGCTGGAAACAAAAATCAGATTGGTAACTTTCTTATTCAAGATTTCCCGGGCGTTGTTCCATCCTTTATATTGCTCAGGCCATACATTTACATCCGTACCATCCGCTATTGATATGATTGGAATTTTGAATTGTTCGGCAAATTTCACCGCGGCTACACCATCCGGAAGCCAGGATGAAAGGATTAAATCTGGATCAAAGGTCTTTGCCAATTGTTTGACTATTTTACGTGTCTGCCAAAATAAAAACTTGCTCACGTTCCAACCAAAAATTTTTCTTGGAGGGCAAACCCAGCGGGGATAATATACTTTTATCCCGTGAAACAGCATTACCGCAGGCACCTGAGACTGCAAATTAATCCACTGAGTGAAATAGGTGGGTTTACTTATCAACTCGGGGGGTGGATTCATGAGCAATGGACTCACAACCAACAATTCACAGCCAGCATGTTGCAGAGCAATTACACGTTGGAGGGAAAAAATTCCCATGTTTGGACTACGTGGATTGGGAAATTGGGAGGAAAAATAAAGTATTCGACTTTTCTCCTGCATGGATTAGACCTCTACACTCCTGTATTGGCTTCGCATAATGCCATTTCAACCGTAACCACCCATTCCAAAACTCACCTTAATGAATAGACCTGAGAATGAGTTGGTCTGGTTGATCTACCTTTTCAATAATTTTGGAATGTAAAATCCGATATAGCACATTTTTTTGGTATCACTTGGTTATTGCAATTTGGCCGATTGCTAATATCTACAAGAAGCAGTCTATCATAAATAATATGAATCCAGTCAAGTTAATCAAAAAAACACAGATCGTTAGTTACCTGATTACAAGAAAAATCCATTCAATCCGCCCAGTCTTGTTCTTTTCTTGGAAAATTGTAGGGCCCCAACTCATCCAGAGACTTGGATAACCGAATAAGGAACATTCCCCGGCTACCCCATATAGAGCCTCTCCCACTAGTTGAGTCAGATCAAGAGTAGCACATCTTATAACCCCAACAGTTTTGTAATATAAGTTAGGGGAACCCGGGGGGTAGAACCTTCTCACAGCATTTTGACAGCGCTAAACTCCTCAAAGGGGCCATGTGATCATTTGGAAACGAAAATGAACATTTCCTCGGTTCTTTCTATACGCGGTAGATCCTCTCCACGTAGTTGACATCTGCAGCCATCGGGATTAGCCCCCCTTATAGACCGCTTGAAGTAAAACTTAGGGCTGGATGAGACGGACCTACAACGTATTTCTTCCACAAGCTCATTTTCTTGATGATTCGCGGATAATGAAAGTGAGGCTGGAAACTTCTTGATTTGGATTTTTTCGATTTAATCGTCGGGTTCGTCCAGGTCTTAATTAGAGGTTCAGCTTCATAGCCTCTCGGTCTGAATGGCCGATATGGGGTTTTGGGGGAGTGACACATTGGAGTTCCTCCATTTACAATCACCGGAATATGATTTTCTCGGGCAAATTTCGCTAGCCCAGTATCAATATCATATCGGCAGCCCGTGCAAAACATTCCCACCATTGCTGCGGAGGGTTTCTCTAACCAGGCTTCCAAGTGATGCTTCAGGCATTTTTTTAGATTGCCATGTTTCTCTACAATAAGTTTCACATTTAATATTTCAACCATTCGTTCAATATTCAACCTGGTCTGCTGCGGCATATAACCATTGTCCACGCAATAGGCAACGACTCTTAAATTTAATTCTTTTGTTAGGTAATAGAGTAAATACGAACTATCTCTTCCACCGCTTAAACCAATGATGCAATCGTACTCTTTACTTTTTTCCATAGTAGCTGGTTGGAAAGTCAGGATCGCCTCTTTTAGGGCTTCCTTTCCGCGATAATTCCTCGTTTGGTAAGAGGCACAGTAATTGCAAATTCCACTTTCACCAATGGAGATTCCTTGGTATTTCACTGGCAAAAATACATTTAGTACACCTTTCCATTGTTCATTCCCCTTCCCCTATTTTTTAAAAAAAATGAATAGTTTGTCAAACAAAAAAAGCTTATTTTCCACCTGCATATCAATCACTGTAAAAAAACTATAAAATTATCAATAAGAAATTTTCAGGTTTCAGTACAGGGGTTGTTGGTAGATTGGGATATTGTGAGGAAAAACAAATTATTCGAGTTTTCTCCCTGCATAATTCAGACCTTTTATACTCCTGTATTGGTTTCGCGCAATGCCATTTCTACTGTTAATACTTTTTGAAGAAATTCCCCCGACTGGATTGACCCTATTCTTTCTTGAGAAATAATTTCTGAAAGGTTAAACGAATTATAAAGTTCACCAGAAAACATCTTAGATGGGTTCAATAAATCTTCAGAAATTGCCCATTCCAACCACTTCTTACCACTAGGGATTGGTGTGTGGTTAGATTGATCACTAATAAGATTTATTTTTGATTTGTGGAGAAAATGATCCATCAAATACTTCCCGAGAGGTAAAAATTTGTGACTATTGGATAAACGGGATTGGCCCTACTGGGCCACCTACGACCGTTCTGGTTTTGGCTAAAGCAGGCGAATTCTTTTCAATCAAATTGCGGATGAACGTATAATGGTATTTCAAACGCCAAGAATGTCGTATAGATAAACAATAATTTTGCAATTCTTTAAAACAAAAAGGCAAAAAGGTACGACCGAAACTTGATTGAGATGACAAGTATGCGCCAGAGTGAATTGGGTGCCGGTATTTCATGAACAATAGATCTGTTCTTGCTAATACACCCCAATCGAGATAACCTTCTTGATGTTGAACTAAATAATCCTTAATTTCATTTTTGACTTCCAGGCTACGATTCGATCTCAGTACATCTAAAGGAATGTTATACAAAATTCTTGAGTTTATAATATCTTCATAATCTATCTGTGTGTTTTTTGTTGGAATAATTTTTTTTGATCCAAAAACATGGTACCTCCACTGTTCGACACCACCTCCTGCAACGTGAACATTATGAAAAAGTGAATTACCATATTGAATTCGTAATGAACTTGCAGACTCAACAACATTAAGATTCCCATCGCCAAACATTGTAGCTTTTCGAAACCATGAAAGCTGTTCCTGATCCCAATTCTCTGGTAAAGGCATATTAATGTATTCCCACCCCATACTTTTGGAAATTTCCTCAGAAATCTTAACATCGGGGTGCCAGGAAGGACCAACGCAATAAGCAGTAAAAGGAATATCAAGTTTTGCCAAATACATCACCGTTACACGGGTATCAAATCCCCCCGTAAGATCTGCCCATACTTTCTCCTCGCGGGAAAAAAGTTTATCGTATACATAAGAAATTTTTTCATCGGCAATTTCTAATGCTTCATTCAATGAAAGATTGGCTATATTTTCATCAATTTTAGGGTACCAATATTCCATTTCCTCAAATTTGTCCGAGGTTATTTTGATCAATGTAGCTGGAAGAACTCTTTTTTCTTCATCCCAGAGGGTTTTTTCTCCAAGTCCTCTTCCTGACCTAAGAAAACATTCAATCGCTAATAGATCCGCTTTCGATTGTGTTTGTTGTGCAATTGCTAAAGCCGAAGTAGAAATGAGAACCTGCTGTCCTTTACGGGCATAATAAAATGCAAATAGCCCCATCGGATCAGAAATAATCGACAAACTTTGCTCTCTACCATTGTAGATAACCAACCCAAAATGTCCATCTACCTGTTCGAGAGACTTAGCACCATTTTTTACAAAATCTATCAATAGTTCTTTAAGTAGAATTGTTGGATCATTATTCCCCTCCAACGCGACAATAGTGCCAGCCGCCATAATCCAGGAGCAAGTTGGTTCATCAAAAACAATACCGTGGTGCAGGGATGAAGGTGAATCAATTTTTGAAGCAATACAGTTTTGACCGACGGCTTGGAGATCAGGGATTGGTAAGTCTTTAAATTGGCAAGTTAAATTCAATATTTTTTGAAAATTCTCTGCGAGCAGAAAAGGAGAGGAATCAATATCATAAATTGCAACAAATCCAGCCACTGTAATAATCCTTTTCTAATTGGTCGTCAAATAATAATCTGTTTTACCATTTCAACCAAAAAATATCTTCACATATTGTTCCCTTAAATCTTATTGACCATATCCAGTTGAAATCAAACATTACCAAGTTCTAATTTCTTCAAGAATATTCTCTCTTGAGGTTAATAAATGTAGATCACAAAAATCTAAATATTTTATCATTATCTTCGAGTGATATATTCTTTTATGACCACCCTTAATGTGGAGAATATTCATTATTGATATTTCCGGATAAAATGACAAATAAATAACTCATTTTTACCTTCATAAGATTGTGATTGGTTTATTTCAAATTTATTATCATCCAGAAAATTTTTACAAGATTTTTCTGGAGAAAATTGAGTTTTTGATAGGTCATTTTGATTAACAGAAGCTTCCATATAACTAACTGCACTCGAAGGATTAAAAATAACCAACCAAAATTGATCCTGATCATAAATTTCTGTCATATCCTTGGAATTTATCAAAAATTGCTGTTTTTCGCCATCAAGATAGTAATTGATCGAAGGTAAAGATCTGTCATCTGTGTGGAATACAAATCTTTCCCCGCTCGAATGTTTTTCAATAAAAGCTGCAGCATCTCGAAAATTTCCTCTTCCAACCAAGTTCCACTGGAAAAAATATGGGTAATTAATGATAATATGCAGGCATACAATTGTAATAATCAAAAAATTCTTTATCACTTTATTGGGTATTACAGATATTCCAAAGGCAATTAGGATTAAATACATTGGTAAGAGAAAAATTAAATAATGCACCCTCATCTCATCAAATAGAGGGATTATTATTATTGAAATGAGAAATATCGCAAGATAAATTATAAAAGCAGAAAACAAGAATAATAAGAATTGGCTCACTCGCAATTCTTTTCTATTTTTTGCAATATAAAATAAAAGAATGAACAATCCAAAACCATAAATAATCCCCTGGATGATAATAAATATGATATTGGGAAAATTAGTAAAGAAAAAACGTCCAAATGTAAATATGTAAATTGTTCCTGGAATGTATCGAATGGCGTTATATGAATCTGCAAGATGTGTGTTACCCAGTAAAATGTGGTGCATAAGAATGTAAATTTCAGGGATGCATAGTATGGAGATTGAAATATGAACTAGTAACCATCTATTAAGAAAATGACGGTATTTTTTCCATTGTAGCAAAAACACAATATCAAGGAGAGCCAGTACAAAAACCATATAAGTATGGGTATAAACACCAAGTGTAATCGTTATAATAAGCAACCAAAAATAATTGAGGTTGTTATCTCTAATGGCTAGTAAAAATAAAATGTATGCGCATATTGTCAAAAAAAGAAACAACGAATAAGGGCGAAGTTCTTGAGAATAATAAATATGAAAGGGGGAAATTGCTAAAAGAACTGCGGAAATTAATCCAACATTTTTACTGACTAGTAGTCTTCCTAAAAGAAAGATCAGAGGTATAGACAAGATCCCAAAAATAACTGACGGTAATCGTAATATCCATTCATTATTTGCTATAAGATAAAATGGAACTACTACAAAAAAATATAGAGGGGGGACTCTTTCTCTTTTTGCAAATGAAAATGGCCCCCAGGGACCTTCTTGAGGATATTCTAAAATTTGTTGTACATTCCCAACACTTGCTGCTTCATCATACCAAAAACTGTGATCACCTAATTGAAATAATCTAATTGCACCTGCTAATAATGTAATTGTTAAAATAATTAAAAAATTTTTATTATCCCAAATTTTTTGCTTATGAGTTAAGAATTTTTGCATATGATCACTTCAATATCCATTCTAAATTGATGCTGAATGTGAATTTATTTTGGTTTTTTTTGAATTTGATACTTTTCATAATATTGTGACCAATCCAGCCATTGTAATAATCTATAGTTATTTGATCAATAAATCATAATCTGTATTACAAACATGCCAAAAAAAACCTTCACAAGAGATTATCTTTCCCGGAACACCTTCTGTGACAACACATTTAGCTCCAATGGCTATATTATTATCTACTTTTAGCAAGCCCATAATTTTTGCTTCCAGTCTGAGACTACCAGAAATCTAAATTTTGAAAAAGTCATCATTTCATTCTTTCTCATCGATTGATTATGCGCATTCCGTAATCCCAAATGGTGAATGCATCCACATCTCCTGTTACAGCCAGTGCGGCTTGTGCCCCTCCTGGCCATCTTCCTAAGCGCAGCAATGGTTTATTTTTGTCTTCCAGGGCTAAAAGGAGTGTGCGTTCATCTTCTGGTTTGAATGTTGTTTGGTCAAAATAGTAAGAAAATTGAGCTGGCTCGGTACTGATTTCTGTCAAAAATCCCTGATGACGTAAAAATAATTCCAATGGCTCAGGCCGTTGTGGTGGAAGACCTATCCATGGCTTTTCAGTATAAGGAATTGTAAATTCATTGCTCAATATTTGCTGATATCCCTTTGCCCATGGTTTATTCGCTGAGTGAATATCAATTGAGCGGAAAAAAATACTGCTCTGGATGGAGCGTGGATTTTGATGTTGAACCCGCCTTTATCTTGCGCCTGGGCTATCATGAATGCCTTACCTAACTCATGGTGCCACTCAGCAATCTCATCCAGCCTGGCTATCCAAACACGAGGAGATAATTGCCGCGCTTTCATTAATAAAGCCCTAAGTGCGTCCTTACATAGTGACACTCGTTCCGGGTGCAAACCAACTGTAAACAATTCTCCAGCCGTATAAATATTCTCCAGCATTGCCAACCAAATATTTTCCATCTCCGTTTTGTTTGTCAATTTTAATCGCTCTATCAACGCTTCATCATCAGGAAGACAATAGGGAATTCTCACTACTCCATTATCTATTTGTGGAATGGATGGGAAATTTGATGCAGATTTAGCGCCATAAAAGGATATTACATGCTTGAAAGAATCGGTCTCCCATTTTTTTGCTACATCCCAGACCAATGCTGGACTACTATCGTAAGAAAAGCCGCAATCTTTTAATGCTTTTACTGTGTCAGAATTCGAGCGCAAATATGGACTGCGAAATCCAGTTACTTTCACACCTGCATTTTCGAAAATTTGGCGTGCTTGATGAAAATGGGCAATCTGTTGTTCCAGAGAAAGCTGAGAATAATCTATGTGTGCAAAACCATGAACCGCCAATTCAATCCCCTCTGATTGTATTTTTCGAGCAAGAGTTGTATGACGTGCCAAGGCAGTAGCCGTTACTGGTAATGTAGCCTGGCAGTCAAATTCCCGTAATAAATCTATTAATTGGGCTAACTGTGAATCCATTTTTTTGTCTGTAAAGCCATATCTACGGGTTAATGACCCCACACGAGATAGCATAGTCTTTATGCCTTTACCCTTTATCGCCGTTCCTATTGGATTATTCACGTTTTCTCTGTTCTATTTCAAAAATGGATTGGTAAAAATCTAAAGTTCGTTGGGCTACTTTCTCGGGACGGAAATTTTCTTGAGCATAATTGTATCCTGCCTGTCCCATCAAAAATCTTCCTTCAGAATTCATAAGCAATCGTTGAAATGCCTGAGATAAGCCACTCGCATCACCAACATCAATTAGGAGGCCTCTTTCGCCTTGCAATCCCAGCATATCAGGAACCCCACCAACACGTGTGGCAATCACTGGTTTTCCTGCAGCCATAGCCTGGGCAAGGACCAGTGGATAATTTTCTTGCGCTGAGGGCAACACAACCAAGGCACTATTCCTGTATTCCTGTAACAAATCTACCTGATTCAGTTGACCAAGCAGTTGAACGCGGTTCTCTAAACCAGCCTGTTGGATTTGAGATCGAATTGATTGAGCATACCCTGGATCTGAGGTAGTATCGCCAGCAATTCGCAAATTGGATTGTGGTAATTGCCGGTGGATAATTTCAAAGGCTTGCACCAGATCATGAACTCGTTTAAGTGCAACCACCCGCCCAACAAATAAGATATCAGCGTGATGATCCACATTCACTTTATCAAAAAAAAGATCATCAACAGCGTTTGGAATATATTTTAAATGGATATCAGGTCGAAATCGTGAAGAAAAATAATCAGTCACATAATGACTGATGGCAACCAAATATTTGACCTGCTGAATAACCGATCGTTCGGTCAGATAACTATCGAAATAAAACCGCAGGCGACGAGTGAAAGAGGAAATAAATTTGGAATCTTCTGCCCGTATCCCATGTGCTGTTACAACCGTGGGAAAACCAGATCGCAATGCGACCAATGCTTCCGAACCTGCCTCTTGTGCGTGAATAATATCAGGTCGGATGATTGAAAATTGTTCATTTACAGCAGATTGAAATAATCGATAATTGCGTAAACGTTCAAAACGCGGATAGTGAGGAATGATATGAACCTCAACCCCATTTTGATCGAATCGATCTGGACCCTTCCATCCAGATGGCTGTAGAGCCAACGCATGTAATTCCAAACCATCTAATCTGGCTAATCCTTTTAGCAAGTAGGATACAGCTGCTTGCACCCCACCACGCAGGTTTTCAGCATCCGATGGATACCCACCCAGAAAAACCACCTTAATTTTTTTCACCTCATACCTATATTTTCTATCAATGAGTCATTGACTGGCAATCCTTTGGAATACTCCTCGGGGTTCAAAACTGGATAGTTGTTATCGCCCTCCAATTTCTCTCCCAACAGATTGGCGATCATTCCCAGTATCATCCAGCACAATGTCAGACCAATAGGAAAGAAACGCATGTCCATGAAGTTGCTGACAATAAAATATTGTATTGAACTTATCCAAATAGTGATTAAAAACATTTGGTTGGAGCTCTTTATTGGATTTCCGCGCAACCACTTGAAACTTTTTATTATTAACCATAGTAACGGAGATAAATACAATAAGATTCCTGCCAATCCTAACTCGGTAAAAATCGTTAGAAAAGTATTATGGGAGGTAGTAAAACCAAAAACAATGAATGCAGACCCTACCTGCCGGTAATAATTCGCCAGATTTGAATTGAGTGAATCATACCCCCATCCTAAAACAGGTTTATCAATGATCATCTGGATCATTGCATCCGTTACTACAATGCGGTCATCAATTGGATGTTGTTCACCAATTCTATTTGAAGCCATTGAAATTTGATTTGAAAGTAGGCTGAAACTAAGCAATAGAACAAAAAAACCACCAACAATGATTAACCTGATAAATTTTTTACCATGGAAAATCCCTAAACTGATAATTACGATCAGACCACCTAACCAAGATCCTCGCTCGAGGGAGATGAACACACTGATAAAACTCACTCCACTGACGAGCAAATACAGTAATCGGATTAAGTCATTCTTACGCTTCATCGCAGCGCTAATTAACACCACCGTACAAAACATCAATACACTGGTAAAAACTGCTGGATCACCTAAAGAGCCGGCAGTGCGATATCCCACATTGTGACGCCAAACATAAGGTAATAATGAAGGAACAATCCAGGATGCGATTCCTACCAAATTTTGGATCACTGCAACGAAAAAAACAGTCCATTCCAACATTTTTTGATTTCTTTTATCAAGAACGGAAAAGCGTAATGCAAAGTACATCAAAATTGGAATGAGCATACGGTCAAGGTAATGTCTCACCAAGTCACCTGACAATCTGTCTGTTAGTAATAATGATAGAGGAATATAAGCTGCTAACATCAATAAGCTAATATCGGGTAACTTTAACCGAAAAGGAGGTTGACTTGAGGTATTCACAAGGCGGGGAATTATCGACATAACAAGTGTGAATGGAATCAAGATACGGTGAATAAACCAATACATGATATCCGGATTCGGTAAGGCAGAAGATAACGGCATAAACACAAGCCAAAGAATAATTCCAATAAATGGTCGCGAACTAAATATAATTGCCATGGGAACCAAAAAAGGCAAGAATAATGGCATAAAGCCAATTTCCTTGTGACGATAGATAACCTAGCGCCAAACCTAATCCTATTGATAACCCAATAGCCATAAATTGATTCAAATTCCAATGAAATGATTTTCTATTTTCTAAATTAATTCGGTCCACAATTGACATATTAGATTTAGCCTTCTCCAAGCTTTTACTTTGCAGAAAAATGCTTGAAAGGTAATTTAATTCGAATTCTAGCAAATGTGCGCTTTACAACAAACATATCATCCTCAGGCAATTTTAATAGTAACAACATACCAGAATAAACTAACCAAAGTATCCCTCCACCTATAATTAATTGAGGCAAATATGAGAGAGTAAAAAAGTGATTGATAAATAACGCAACCGATCCGGCTATTAATCCAGCCAGTAAAGGTTTTATTAAACTACGATTGTATGGATGCATGCGTAGCAGAACCCACACTTCAATCAAACAGATTACATTCACCAACACAATCGAAATGGATGTTGCCAAAGCAGCTCCAAGGACCTCCCAACGTGGAACCAATAATATATTCAAAAAAATTAGAATAAAAACCATAATGAGAGAATTGATGCTGTTTACTTTTGGATGGTCAGTCATATCGAGAACATTGGCACCTAATCCGGTGCTGGTATATGCCAGTGTTCCAAATGCCAGAATGATCATACTGGTAAAGCCGGTAGTAAAATCATCACCAAAAATCCACAGCAGAGGTTTTGCATATAGGACCGAAGTTAGAAAAACGGGCATATTGAACATTATCAACCAGCGTGCAGTTGTTTGGTAATAAGCTTTCAATTGAGCAGCGTTGCCCTGAGTGTGAAGGTCTGCAATTATTGGAGTTGAAATATTTCCAATCGACAAATAAAACATACTTCCTATCAAACTAAAACGAGAAGCAGCCGTATAAACCCCCACCCCACTAGCCAGTCCCACGAAACCAAGTGCCAGTGTTGTTAAGGTTGCACTTAAAGTGTTAACAATCCAGCCCCAATAAACGGTTAAGGAATAGCGGATTAATTTTCTTATGTTCTTAAATGCTGATCCTAGTGGCCGTATCAGTGGAAATAATGAATTAACAAAGTATACCAGCACCAATAACCCAGCAGTAGAGGCAATTACCTGGGCAATTAGTATTCCTTCTGTTGATAGGCCGATGGCTAAAAAGGCAGCTGCCATTAGAAGTTTTATCAAAGGAGAAAGGATGTTATTAGCAATAACACTATATTTGGGTTGTTTGTAACTGATCGTTATGACGTATGCCAAAAATGATAATGTATCCAAAGGAATTAACAAACTGGCAATCCGTAAAAGAGGAGCCATACGAGGATCATGAAATAATAAGACTGCCAGGTTATCAGCAAGTAAAAGCAACCCAAGTGAAAGAACTATACTAAAGATTAATGGTATCCCAACACTGACTTGAATAATTCCCCAGGTAGCCTGGTCATCCTTTTCCCGAATGGTCGCCGGTAAAAACCGAACCATACCTGTCTGGAGTCCAAACATTGCAATATTTGTAGCAATAAGTGAAACAGTGATGGCTAATGTGTATAGACCATATTGTTCAACTCCCACGACACGGGCAATGAGAATCCCAAAAGCAAAACGGACAATGTATTCGAAAATTCTGCCGACAAACGATACCCCTCCCCCCTTTGCTGCAGTCAGGATATTCTGGCTATCTGAATTAATTGAATTTTTTGAAGCCTTTCCAACTGGAGTGATAGGAATATGTGGATCAGATTGAGAACCCATCTATTAGTCCAATATCCTGATTGGTTGGTTAATTTCAAATGGGAAATGCAGAACAATAATCCTGTATTGTTTATCGATGACGATCATAGTAATAGGAGCCGATCCGTTCAGCTTCATTCACAACAAGCCCAAGCAAAGGTCCATTTATGTCTGCCAATTGTTTGCAAGCCTCTCTCAGAGCTTCTTCACGAATAACATTTCGTCTCGCAACCAATAAAATTCCATCAACATTATGCATAATTGAAATAGTATCTGAGATAGATAATAGAGCGGGTGTATCTAAAATCACCAAATAATATTGTTCTGATAAAAATCGAATTAGAGATTTCATCTGAGACGATCCCAACAATTTCTCTGGGTGTGGTGGCAGAGGTCCACTTGTAAGCACGTGTAACCCAGGATACTGGGTTTTCTGAACCGTCTCATTAAAAATTGTTTCTTCATTCAAAATCGTACTCAATCCGACATCATTAGAGAATTCATTAATGATGTGTTGTTTTGGAATATGTAAGTCACAATCAACAACAATCACTTTTTTGCCTGATTGAGCAATTGCTTTTGCTAAATTGAAAGAAATGGTTGATTTTCCTTCGCCAGGCTCAGAACTGGTTATCAAAAGGGTTTTTTAAAGCATCTCCCGCTTCTTTCTTTGGGTTCTGTGTCACAATTTGTATGTGCAAACGGCGGAAAGCTTCCTTAAATGAAGTGTTTTTACTTTCATCATTGGCTTTCCATAACCGAAACAACCTCTTTCGTGGTAATGCGGGGATTTTTCCAATCGTATTTAATTCTGCGACAGCCTCAATCTGTTTTGAAGTGTAAAGACGGGTACCTAGATTCTCAAATAGAAATGCCAACCCAACCCCACCAACCAAACCAGCGATTAAACCAAGCGCAATATTCATGAGTTTATTGGGTTTTGCCGGAGATTCAGGTTCATTTGCTGGTTCAACAACAGTGATAATATTTTCCCGAATTCTTTCCTTCAGACGTGCTTCATCATATTGGTCTAACAAGGACGTATAAGTGCTTTCCTTTAGTTTTATTTTTTCATTTAATAACTCAATTTGAGTTGTCTCTTTGGGATTTTCTAATACAAAAGTGTCGTATTCATGGCGTGCATCTGTTAATTCTTTTTCAGCTTGAACTAATTGTTCACTTAAAATATCCTGAACACTTTTTCCTCCGCCAGAATAAAGTTGCTGTCCCTGAATGATTAAAATATTTGCTAATGTATTCGCCGATTGTTTCGCGACCTTTGGGTCTGAGGTTTCCACAGTGATTTTAATCAGCTCAGTATTCGGAATCGTCTCAACTTTTATTTTCGGTAAAGTTTCCAGGTTCAGCTCACTTGACAATTCACCCAAAACCGGTCTACTGGTAGCTAATTTTGTATAGGTATTCATCAGCCTGTCAGCATACATATAATCAGAATAACCAACAACACCAGATGAGGATGTCGCAATTCGTAAAGTGGTCGTCGATATATAAGTGGGAGTCATCGTGAATGTAATAAAAATCACAACTGCTAAGGTTACTGCTGTTGTGATTATGATCACCCATCGGTTCCCTCTGAGAATGGCAAGATAACTCTTTAAATCCATGTGTCTACTTCTCCGGTGGTTTTGTTGTTATTAAATAAACCTGGAAGTGATAAAAAGATCATTCAGGTTCTTATGTATTATACAGGTGTAAGCAATTTAACAGAAATTGCTGCGAAATTATTTTGCACCTTTAGCCTTTATGATGGTGATAAAGCTCCAATATAGTATCTTCAGATCCAGCAAAAAACCTCTGCGTTCAATATAAGCAATATCATATCGTGCCAGGGAATTAAATTTTATACTACTTCGACCGCGGACCTGAGCTAACCCGGTTACGCCTGGTAGAACCTCCAACCGTTCATGATGCCAAGGACGATACTCTTCAACTTCCCATGGCACATTTGGTCGTGGACCAACGATACTCATTTCACCTTTAAGAATGTTGAATATTTGAGGTAATTCATCAAGACTTGTTTTACGCAAAAAACGGCCAACTCGAAAGATCTTATCCGATGAAATTGGTTTGAAAATTGTTGTTTCATTATCGTCAGAAGATAATTCCCCTCTTACATAGGCTTTCATGAAAGCTCGGGATTGTGCATTCTCTGAATTGATTTTCATAGTTCTAAATTTCCACATTTTAAAAGGGCGTTCCCCTTTTCCTATTCGTTCTTGAAACAGGAAAATCGGTCCCTGGGGGTCATCCAGGTAAATGAAAAGCGCACATATTGCCATGATGGGTAAAGTGATTGGTAACGATAAAATGGAGATAGCATAATCCATTAGTTTTTTTATGGTTGTGTAATATTTTTTATGAGGTTCTACACGAGGTTGGTTTAGTAATATATAGTCCATTTTTTCATCCAATTTATTCATTAGCTACTATAGAGTGTTCTGAAGCTTTTCGCTTCAAATCCCCAAAATAATGAGAAGCAAGATTACCATTCATTTCCATGGTAGCTTTTTCAATTAAGCCTTCAAACGTATACCCATCTCTTGGTAAGGTTGCTGACCCAAACAACAACCTTAAATTTAACTGCTTGAGTACATGTTTTTGAATCCGATCTGTAATAAAAGGAATATCTTCAGGTCTGGTTTCCGGTAACGCAATCAGAAAATGATCGTCTCCCTGAACAATAATTGCAATATCTTCTAACTCATTAATAAGTATGTTCCCAATCTCTGCAAGATTTTTTTCTTTATTCTTCGCAATTTTAGTTATATTTCGTATTTTATTGGAGATTGGATTTTGGTTCCTATCATCAATCTCAATTGCTAAAATCGCTAAGGGATTATTATGGTTTCTTGAGCGTCGCACTTCCCTATAGATATATCCAAGACCATTTACTTCTTGAGTGGAAATATTTTCCTTAGCACAGTTACAGTTTTCTAAGTTTGATTCTGAAATTTTATGTAAAGATAAATTAACCCAATAAGCAAGCAGTAGTGTTGCCATGATCGAAATTGACTCACTTAAAGTTAGTGAGATGGCAGTGATTGATTCAAATCCACCCTTTCCTATATTCAGTAACATGAAAATAACGGTTGGTACGAAAACAACTAACCATCCAGGGATTTTAATCGTAACAGGAATGAGAATAATAAATACTGAAATCACCAAAACAATAATATAAGCCGCAGTATTGTTTTCAAATAAATTGAAAAAATATTTGACATTAAAAAAGACAATTAGCCAAATAGTAAGTAAAAAAATCAGGAATCTAAATTTTTTCATTCAATTCTCTCAACCATACAAAAGCAAGCTCCGCCATTCCGTTGCCAATAAATTTCTTGCACCGTAGTAATGTCTATAAGAAATTTATGATTTTGTTATTTATAGCGAGTCCTAACCAAGAAAACCCTCTGGTCAAAATAACAAATACCCAATAAATTTCTACTCTATTCCAGGTCGGTTTCGCAATTAGCTCCCTGAAGATCTCTGCATACTCTCCCTATGCTGTGCGACCAAACTCGTTCTTCAGATCAACGCTACCATTTTATAATAAAAAAACCATTAAAATAATAATATTCGACATTGTTTATAAGACATGTCTTTAAACATTATAAAGTAAATGCCCTTAGGATTCAATATCGGGTAAAACCATCCTGTTACTGAATCATTACTAAATTGTTACAATATTGTTACTGTTTTGCAAATGATCATTTTTCGTTCATGGGATTTTCTCAAATGATTTTATTGAGAATATTTAATGGGTTCAGGATATTTTGGAAAAGGAAAGAAATTCAAGATAGAGTGATCCCAATAAATTATTGAATGGACTTTTCAACATTACATTTTTGTAAGTTGTAAACAAGATTGGTGTATGTTAATATTTGATATGTAAACGAAAAAGGCAAACCCGTCGAAAGTCGGGGACGCAAAGTTATGGGCCTAAAACCGTTAGGAAATGGCTGCCAGACCGCCGAATTATCTTATGATGCACCCAATCATAAAGACGAGTCTGGATTTTTTTCAGACTCGTCTTTTTTTTTGGTTGTAATGAGGAATATATGAAAACACAAAAGAATCTAATAATTTTAGTAGTCATTTTGACATTATTACTCCTTCCACTGGGAGAAGTAAATGCTGCCAAAACAAGTGGGTTTAACAAAACGATAAATCATGAAGATGCAATTAATGACACTTCTTCCTTGCAAATTTCAGATTCACCATACATCTTATTCTTCCCACTAATCCAAACTGAAAATAATAAAGTGCAATTAACGATTAACCCTGCGGAAAATTTCGAAATCCAGGTTGATCCCTCGGGTCCGTACAATATTGGTGAACAAGTTACACTCACAGCATCTGCTTCTTCTGGTTTTGTCTTTACTGGTTGGTCTGGTGATGTTGCCGGAACAACAAATCCAATGGTCATAACAATGAATAAAAACAAAACTGTCAGTGCGACTGTTGAAGAGGAACTGGATGGAAATTACTATGTATCCACCTCAGGAAATGATAATAATCCTGGGACGTATTCCCATCCCTGGAAATCACTCCAAAAAGCAGCCGATGTACTTGTCGCTGGGGAAACTGTACTCATTCGTGGTGGCACTTACAATGAGAGAATAATTCCTCGCAACTCAGGCTCCAGTGAAAATTACATTACTTACGCTGCTTATCCAAATGAAAAAGTAATTCTGGATGGAACCAGTATCCAATTTTCATATTCTGAAGAAGGGCTTATTCATTTACAAAATAAACATTATATAAAAATTCAAGATCTTACCATTCAAAACTCAAATGATATGGGTGTTTATATTCTTGGCACTTATAACCCAAGAGTGTTAGCCTCGAATATCATATTATCCAATTTAAAGGTTCTAAACTCAAACGATGAAGCCATCAAAGTATTATTTGGTGACCAAATTCTGATAGAAGATACATACACTAAAGAAAGTGTTTCTTCCGGTATTGGGGTTTGGCATAGCACTAATATTACAGTTGACAACAATACTGTTGTGAATGCACGCAATTTACCGATGCCATATGGACACGAAGAATGCATAACAATCTCCAATGTTTCAAATTTTGAAGTAAAAAACAATGAGGTCTATTTTGAAAACTTCAACAATTATTTAGGAGCTGTCGGAATTGATATAAAGAATTCAAGCTTTGATGGCAGCGTTCATCACAATTATGTTCATAGCTTTTATCAGGATGGTGCGATATACCTGGACGCTTGGGAAGCAGGACTAAATGGTACCCCATCGCTTCATAATGTAGATGTTTATTCTAATAGGATAGAACATGCGGGGGGAGTATCCATCGGTTCAGAGCGCGGTGGTATTGTTGAGAATATTAACATCTATAACAATATTATTATCGATTCTGCGTGTTCTGGTGTATTCCTTCATAGCGCTGGTTCCAATGCAGGTGGGGATGGATTGAGAAAGAATATTTTTATTTATAATAATACAATCTTCAGAAGCATAGGAAACGGTGGTGCTGGTATCTACATCGCTACTGCCAATATTGAAAACATCGTAATTAAAAACAATATTGTCGACTTTGGCCCTAAATGGGTAGGGCAAATCACCCTGGCATTTCCCTCCGCAATTTCAAAGATCACGGTAGATCGGAATCTGACTTGGGGTAGGACAGAATGTTCTAATGATTACCCTAATTGTGTCGAGTTAAATACAGGTACTATTCGAGCAGATCCGTTGTTTGTAAATACAGCAAGTCTTGATTTACGGCTGCAAGAAAATTCCCCGGCAATCAATTCTGGGTTAACGATTGATATTGTAGACAGGGATTTTGATGGTAATTTACGTCCATTTGGTTTGGCTTATGACATAGGTGTATACGAAACGCAGTAAAAAATTGCGTCCTTACCCTCTACCAACAATCACCAGCACTAACCATACGCCATATACGATCGAACCAACTCCTAACACACCCAATCCATAGTTGATCCATTTGAGAAAAATATTGGATGGATGCAGGTCAAGTAGTACACTTCGTAATCCGATGAGAGCATGTGTAACCACGAAGATCAGGAATGCAATCTCCATAATGGGAACGATAGCCTTTTGATAATACTGCACAACATCCGCATAACTCAACAAACCACCGGCGACAATCAGATGGTTAACGATCAAGTGAATTACCATAACTATAATGACCAAAAACCCGGTCAGAACTTTCAGAAACCACAGCCCAGCACCTTCACCCATTCGAGATGTAACATCAAATCCATCTTTCATATCTATCTCCTTTCTGATTAATGGGTGAACATACGCACAGCAAAATAGAGGATCGCGATGGTTGCAACTGCCATCAATCCAATAAAAAGTTGTTTTTGCTTACCGCCTGCGAAACCAAAGCTGGTTATGCCAATCCGGATTCCATTCAATCCATGAATGAGCGCTGCAGCCACCACCAACAATTCGCCTGCCAGGAAGATCGGATTTTTTACCAGGGCGATAAACCCATCATAGGCTTCCGGTCCCTTTGCTAATTGACCCAGCATTATTAAATGAAGAAACAAATAAAGCGTGAGGCCAAGACCGCTTAGGCGATTGAGAATGAATGCCCAGGATCCCAGAGAACGATACCGCGGATCAAACCACTTGATCAAGTTGGTTGGTTTTGAAGGATGATTTTCCATCTACTCTCCTATTTCACACCAAAGAATTTTTTAATGCGTCTGGATACCAATTGTTTGCGTAAATTCATAATCCGCCAGGCAGGTTCAACATGGGATGGGCAGACTTCTGTGCACTCATAGGCGCTGTGACATCTCCAGGCACCGTTTTCAGAGTCAACCAGGTCCAGAACACAGGGATTAAGATCCCCGGATTGTTGCGCACCCGCCAGAACAGCGGGGCCGATGTAATCAGAGGTTGTTAACGCAATGGGACAGGCACTGATACACAACCCACACTCAATACAATCGGATAATCTTAACAAATCATCATCAGGATCAAATTTACCTTTACTATCTTCATAAGAAACTGACACAACTGGTTGTTGTCCAACACTCTCCATCCGCTGATAAAAGGTTGTCATTTCAACCGATAAATCACTAATGACAGGGAAATTTCGCATGGGCTCCACACGAATAACCCCACCATTTTTTGTCACCGAGCGAACCGATGTAATGCAGGTTAGTTTTTCTACACCATTGATTAGCATGCCACAGGCCCCACACGTAGAGTGATGGCAGGCGTGCGAGAACACCAGTGAACGATCTTTAAAAGCCCAAATTCTTTCGATCCCATCCAACACATATTCATCTGGATCAACTGTCATTTCAAAATAGTCATAATGAGATGGTTGGTTGCCTTTTTTCCGATAAACCTCATAAGTTACCTGCCAGGTTTGAGTCATGCAACCTCCTGTTTCTGGGCAAAGTGAAACTTACGATAAGAAACGATAGGCATATCGGCCGTCTGACAGGACACATTCATTCCCAGTTTCTGACAAACCAGATCGGCTGTCTTTTCGGCCATCAGGCGCATGGTGGTGGCTTTTCCACCGGTGATAGTGACCAGACCATCGACGTTATCAGTCTGCTTGTGGTCAAAACATTTAAAGGTACGGGTGAGGCTGCGACCTTTCGTGCCCGAATCCAAAAGCGGCCTGGATGCCATGAAAGCACCCCTTTCTTTGGTATTCTTGATGGCAGGTAGTAGTTCACACCCACGCTCAAACATCAATTTCACCTGATCATCATAGACCGGAATATAATCCTGATTCTCCGCTTCAAAGGAGGTAGTACCTACTGTGATCATCTGACGCTGAGGTACGATAATGTCACCATCTCCTGGTTCATCCAGACGATTGATCACGCGTTGACACAAACGCTGGTCATATGCCACCATAACCCCTGGCGTGGGTTTAATCGGCAGGTTGATGTTGCCGGCATGCCCGGCCACTTCCCCTGCCCATACCCCAGCAGCATTGATCACGATATCAGCATACATTTCTTTCTGTGTGTTATTTGACCGATCTGAGTATTTAACCCCTTTAACATTTCCTTTGCCGTCCAGAATAAAATCCTTAACCTCGCAAAACAAATAGAAAATAGCACCATATTCATTGGCCGATGCAGCAAAACCCATCGCTAAACGCAATGGGTCAAAAGTACCATCAGGGACTATAAAGGCAGTGAGAAGTTTAGGATTAAGATTTGGCTCAAGGGTTAAGGCCTGTTGGGGATTCAGTTCTTCAATTGGAATACGACATTCGGTACAACCCTGAATAAATGCTGCCCGATATGCCATATCAGATTCATTGAGTGCTACAAAAAGACCACCATTTGGTTCAATAACCTGTGGGATGATCTTTCGTAAAATGATATTCTCGTCAATACACTCGATAGCCGATTCCTGGTCATCCACGGCGTAACGACCACCACTGTGCAGAAGCCCATGCGTTCTGCCAGAGGTTCCATTAACGAGCGGTCCACGTTCCAAGATCTTTACGTCCAGCCCACGTTGTGCCAGATCATAAGCAACCGCCACACCAGTGAATCCGGCTCCAATCACAATCGCTTGTGGTTTATCCATGTTTTCTCCATCGGCAACATCTTTTTGGTCAAAGTTTTGGGGGTATTATGATGAGTAAATACCCATCACAATACCCTGACAAATTTGTTAAAGAGATATTTTTATTGTATTTAATTTCACAATCATAACATATTCAGACCTTATCGTTAATCTATCCAATCGAAGGTTCTGGTAACTGCCTTTTTCCAACCAGCATACAGTTTTTCTCTTTGTTTCACATCCATTTGTGGTTGCCAAACTGCATCCTTTCCCCAATTAGCCCTGAGATCATCCACCTTTTGCCAGATACCCACAGCCAATCCGGCTGCATAGGCAGCCCCTAGAGCCGTTGTTTCTGCAACCATCGGACGAATGACCGGTACACCAAGTATATCTGCCTGAAATTGCATTAAAGTGTTATTAAAAACCATCCCTCCATCAACTTTGAGCGCTTTCAGATCAACCCCGGAGTCTTTGTTCATTGCATCCAACACTTCGCGAGTCTGGTAGGCTGTAGCTTCCAATACCGACCGTGACAGATGTCCTTTGTTAATGTAGCGAGTAAGCCCAACTATGACCCCACGAGCATCGCTGCGCCAATATGGAGCATATAAACCAGAGAATGCCGGGACAAAGTAAATGCCTCCGCTATCATCAACAGTTTTTGCCAGCGGTTCCACTTCATTCGAATTCTGAATGATGTTGAGATTATCACGCAACCACTGCACCAACGCGCCGGTTATGGCGATGGATCCCTCAAGCGCATAGATGGCGGGAGCATCTCCAATTTTATAACCCACCGTTGTTAATAACCCATTATCCGATTGTACGATCTTCGTACCCGTGTTCAATAACATGAAACAACCAGTGCCATAGGTGTTTTTGGCTTCACCCACATCAAAACAGGTCTGGCCAAAAAGGGCTGCCTGTTGATCCCCCAGAATTCCGGAGATAGGAACACCTGACAACTGACCGAGATTAATCTGACCATAGACTTCGCTGGATGAACGGATTTGTGGAAGCATCACCCGTGGAATTCCCATAATCTGCAGAATTTCTGGATCCCAATCCAAGGTTTCGAGATTCATACAAAGCGTACGCGAGGCATTGGTCACATCCGTAATATGCAATCCATGATCTGGTCCACCGGTGAGATTCCAGATCAACCAGGTGTCAACATTTCCGAAGAGAATTTCACCTTTCTCTGCTCTTTCCCTTATTTCAGGATAATTATCCAGGACCCACTTAACTTTTGGACCAGAGAAATAGGTCGCCAGAGGTAGTCCAGTTTTGGAACGGAAGCGATCCTGCCCCCCATCCTGTGCCAATTGCGAACAAATTTTATCCGTTCTGGTATCCTGCCAGACAATTGTAGGATGGACTGATTTGCCTGTAGATTTCTCCCAAAGGACAGCAGTTTCGCGTTGATTGGTGATACCCACCGCAGCGATTTCCTTGGTGCGAATACCACTCTTCTGCAGCGTGTTGGTAACCACCTCCTGCGTATTTTGCCATATTTCCAAAGGGTCATGCTCCACCCAGCCGGGTTGTGGGTAGATCTGCTGGTGTTCTTTTTGCTCGGATGCAATGATTTTCCCAGACAGGTCAAAAATGATGAAACGAGTGCTGGTGGTACCCTGGTCAATTGCTGCTAAATACATAAAAACCTCCGAATTTAATGAAAGGAAGAAATATAATATACATGTTTTTTAACTACCTTCCCGATTAATTATATTCATCTGGCAAAATTTTATAAACATATTCTTCGGGCAGAACATTTTAATTTTATTAAATCACACTGTATCTATACGCAATGCTTGTTCTATTAATAAATCAAAAATCGCCTACCAGGGAGATGTTTTTTCAAAACACAACCGATAAATTTCAATTCATCGTGGTTAAATCAGAATAGAATAGTTGCAAAATTATTATTTTCTGTCTTCTTTTTCTTTTGACCCCCAAAATAAATGGAAGGTTCTCCACAAGTCGCATATAGCGCATTCAGAAAGATTTCAGGCGGATCTCCCTTGGAAACAAAACTATTCGCTCCAGCTTCTAACGCCTCCTTTTTTACCTCAGGTTTGCTACTAAGAACAATAATGTACATTCCCGGATTAATTTCCCGTAAATGACGAATTTTATCTTCAATACAAAAATATGGCGATCTTTGCCCCTCGCATCGTTCTTCTGGCAATTCCCAATCTAACAATAATAACTCTGGCAGATATTGGTCAACCAATAAAAACAGCTCGTTCACTGTATGAGGTTCACCAACGACTTCCCAACAGGCTTTATCCTGATCTAATAACAGGTTGATTGCAGAACAAACCTTGGCATCATCGTCAGCAATCATTAATTTGATCATTTCTATGCCATTTCTTCCCTCATTGCATTGCGATTTCACATTTCTAATACTTTAGTCCATCCTTGAATATGAAGCAACCCGCGAAAGTGCAGGATGATTCTCGTACCTAAAGAGAGTAATGTCCTGGACAATTGACCAGGTATTTGAAAATCAGTTAAAATCAATTTGAAAATACGCTCTATATTGACAACCAAAGGAACATCAATGAACATAATTCTAACTGGATTTGAACCATTTAACGGAAGTACGAAAAATCCATCTTCGGAAGTTGTTAAAAACTTTCCAATTGATCTATTTTCAGATCACAACCTGGTTCGGGAAATACTACCTGTTGATAGCGTAAAAGCAGTTGATTGGATAAGAAGCAATATCCAGCGTAACCGCCCTGATATCATAATCCTTCTGGGGGAAGCATCTCTTCGACCTGTTATATCAATCGAAAAAATAGCCATTAATTGGATGGACTTTCGGATTGCGGATAATTCAGGAAACCAAATCCTCGATCGATCTGTGCTGGACAATGGCCCAGCGGCATTTTTCTCAACATTGCCGGTCAGCCTCATCCACAATCAACTCAAAAATGCTGGCATACCAGCTGAAATTTCCTTATCTGCTGGGGCATATTTGTGCAACCAGGTTTTCTACAGCAGTCTGTATTTTTCAAGTTTTGAAGATCACAAATGCCTGTGTGGATTTATTCATTTGCCGCCATTACCAGAGCAAGTGGTTGAAAACGATCGGATTTCTCCATCCATGAGTTTAGAAACCAGTCTGAATGCTATCATTCTTGCCTTGCGAGTTTGTGTGCAAAATTTTCAGGAAAATTCAGTTACACACTAATTGCATTAATAACTGAAAGTATTTGATTGGCGAGTCCTTTTTCAACAACCGCAATTTGATTGATTTTCTTTTTGATATCTTCGAGAATGTCTGGTTGTTCGCCCTGGTACAAATTGAAAAACAAATGTCCAACATCATCCCATTGTTCACCCAGGAATAAATATTGCTCTCCAATCGCTCCTAATGCTGGCGCAGCAGCCTGGTGGGCTGCTTCCAACAAAAATTGCCCATACATCTTCCTGAAAGCCCCTCCTCCAGTACCGCCAATTTGATCAATCATAATAAAGGCATTAAGAGCTGCTCGATTCAATCTTGCTGCACCCCAATTCTTCCATTTATCCATGGAGCGTGCGAAAAGTTGGATCGCTCTTAGTCCCTCATTGGTGTTCGGTGCATTCAGAAATAGAATCATATTTTCTTTAATAGCAGAAATGATTTGAAAACGGGTTAGAAAGTGGTAATAATTCCATTCAATTTCCAACCAGATGTTGTCAGGCGGAAAAGGTTTTAATCTGGATATTCTTGCTTTGGAGAGTTCAGCCATTGGCAGAATGTGAAAACTTTGCGGTTTTTCATGGGAAGATACAGTAATAGGAAACCCAACTTGATCACGATCGGAGATATAAACAACTTCCTCTTTATCATCAAAACCAAAAACGGTGACACAATGGCTCCCAAAGCGTTGATCTGGAGGCATGTGTAAATAGTCCAACTCTGACATTTCAACATAAACAATAACAGGATGATTTAAAATGAGTCTACTCCTGAGTAAGTTCCAGGCTGATTTCTCATCTTCTGTTTTTTTTATTTGAATATTAATATGACTATTTTGGGATAAGTTTTCTTCAAATTTTCGGGGAAGCATCCTGCCACCAATCACTGGATGTGGCAAACTACGCATATTAAAATAATAAAAATGTAAACCTGCACCTAAACCAAAGAGCATCTCCTCGCTGAGGTTGACCCCATAATACTTAATCACTTCTCTAATAGCGGTCGTGATGTCATTTTTTCCTGATAATGGACTAAATCCTTCGATGATATGTTTCATACGTTTTTTTAAACGACTCCATCCCACTAATTATATGAGTAAACCAATAATTAGGAAATCCACAAAGATAGTCGAACAACTTCTTGAATCTGAGGTTTTCATTTAATTAGAGCCTGGTTATGCTATAATGAGTGAACCTTAAATTTTCGAGATATTGTTAAAACAATAATTAAAACAACAAAAATATCCGAACACTTACATAGCTCAAAAATCTTAGTAAGTCTGATAAAATCTCATACTATTCTTATACACAAGGTGATTATGCGCATCTTTATTACTGGCGCTGCTGGATTTATCGGCTCAGCATTAGCGAACAAAATGGTTGAAGAGGGTCATTACGTACGGGGACTGGATGATCTTTCTACGGGCGATCCCGAAAGATTATTGCCAGATGTTGAATTTATCCGGGGAGATATCAATGATCGGCCTAAATTATGGACGTTATTGCAGGATGTCGATTGTGTCTATCACGTGGCTGCTCGGGTTGTTGTTCCCGAATCAGTGCTGTATCCCAGGGAATATAATCTTGTAAATGTTGGGGGCACAGTAACCTTGATGGAAGCGATGCGCGATGTTGGGGTACGCCGAGTGGTTTTCACCTCTTCTGGTGCTATTTATGGAAACCAATCATCACAACCGGTAAAAGAATCTGCCATCCCTCAACCACGATCCCCTTACGCGGTTTCCAAACTTTCTGCAGAATATTATATTCATACCATTGGTGGATTATGGGGTATTGAAACTGTTAACCTGCGAATTTTCAATGCTTATGGACCCAGACAGCAAATGCCTCCTACCCATCCACCGGTCATCCCGTACTTTCTTAAGCAAGCACACCTGAACTCAACCCTGGTTATACACGGGGATGGATCACAAACCAGAGATTATATTTACATTGATGATGTGGTCAATGGTCTTATGGCTGCTTCTATCGCCAATGGCATTAATCATGAGACCATCAATCTCGGCAGTGGTCGAGAAACAAGTGTGCGGGAGCTTACCCGTCTGGTTGCAGAAATTACTGGAAAAACCCCGGAAGTTGTGTATAACACTCGTAATGATGGGGGTCCCAGCCGGATGTGCGCCGATATTTCTCTGGCTCGCGAAAAATTAAATTTCTATCCCATGATTCCCTTAGAAATCGGATTACAGAACACATACGAATCTGATTTAAAATTGCGGGTTAAGAACGCTAATTAACTTCGTTGACCGTTCTTATCAATCCCGTCGATTGTGATTAAATGCCGAATTTGATATACTTTTTGGGGATAAGTATTTCATTCCTTTTTATTAAAGGTGTTTTCCAGATGTTGGTTAAGATAAAATCCATTTTTACCAAACCTCTTTATGCTTTGTTATTATTGTCCCTCACCATCTCAGCCTGTAGTAATAATGAAATAGGTGGATCAAATAATAGAGTCTATGGTATTGATAAGACATTTCGGGATTTTTATAGACAAATGGGGAGTAGTGAAGTTCTTGGCCCTGTCATATCAACAGTCGTCTCCTGGGATGAGAATCAATGTCAATATACAGAAAACGCATTGTTGTGTTTCAACCCGGAAATCACACAAAATCAAGGGTATTTTTTCTTCCCCGTTGGAGCAATGTTAAACATCGAAGGATCATCACAAGGAAGTAATTCGACCGAAATTCCCGAGGTTTATGAAGAATTTTTGCCGCTTTATACGCAACTTGGTGGCGTGACCAACACCGGAAAGCAACTCACACCTGTTCGCTACAACTTACAGGAAAAAAGGATTGAACAGTATTTTGAAAACGTTGGTTTCTACCGGCAGATGAGTGGATCTGACCATGAGGTTCAATTATTAGCGTATGGGGCTTATAACTGTAATGAAAAGTGTAAATTCACTGCCAGGCAAGGCGCATCAGTCAATATTTATGCCACGACAGTCAGCATGCCGTTTCTTAATTTCCTGAAAAGATTTGAACACCTGGATGCCTTTGGTGAACCCCTAACTTCTCCAATTGAAGTTCAACCTGGTCTGATCCAACAGGTTTACGAGAACGCAGTATTCATTGGAAATCCTGCCTTGCCAGAAACAATTCACCTCTTAGATGTGCCAGTCCGTCTGGGTGTAAAGCAAGATGTGCCCGGCCCACAACTCTACTCGTTGAATGACAACATGGTTTTTTATGTCGTTAACAGCCCGAATGGGTTCCACGTTCCCTCTGTTTTTGACCAATTTATAATTAAACATGGAGGCAGGGAACTTTCAGGCAGTCCGCTATGTGAAGTTTTTGAGGAAGGGGACCACATAAGGCAGTGTTTTCAAAATTACTGCCTGGATTATCTACCGGGAAATCAGCAAGTTTTGATGGTGCCATTAGGGGAACAATTCCTCGAGACCATGAATATTGAAACAGAACAGGTAATCCACTTTGAGTTTAATGCTCAAACAGTCACCATCCAAATTCAGGAAAAATCAGCGCATGTTTCATTAAATGAGGAACAGGAATTACAAATACAGGTGCTCCGAACTGAAAATCGCACGCCATTACAAAATATTGAGTCGGATTTAACAATCACATTGCCAGATGGGGATGAATATCGATATAACGTCCCACCTACAGATCAATATGGCATCAGTTATATAACCATCCCTGCTTTTAAACGAGTACAGAATGGTAGTGTCTTGACATATTCTTTATGCCTGAATGTGCCAGGGGGTGAACCATTATGTGTCAAAGATAGTTATCTAATCTGGTAATTCATCAAGGTTGTGCTTCAGCAAATAAGCGATAATCCGAGATCCTGCCTGAGACAGCAGCTAATTCAATTTGAAATTCACCGTTCCTGACAGGTTCTGTCAATGCAGATTGCCAGCGCCGCAAACCAATCATATTACCTTGATCATCCAGGGCAACAGCAACGATTGTGATATTGGATGCATCTTCGTCCATTGAGTATATTCCTGAAATGGAGATAAGTTGATCATCAAGAGTTAATTCTTCAGCATTGACCTCAACATCTATTGATAGATAACGTCCAGAGTCCGGATTATACGGGATGGCAGAAATAAACTGAGCGCTATTTTGAAATGGTTGTGGCACTGGGCTAGAAAAATAGATAGCCACAGGGATTTTCCCACCCGCCAGCAGGATATTTAGAGGGGCAGTACTTTGATTGGAAAATACCTGTGAGGCTTGTAAATCAGCCAGGTTAAAGCCTACGGTCACATTTTCATAGGATTCAGAAGAAGTATTATTGACCCAGACTAAACACCAGGCACCACCCTCTGCATCCGGAAGGCAATTTAACCCTTCCAGAGGAAGTTGTATGGGGGTAGGTTCTGGCGTCAGATTGGTCGGCAAAAGTGTTGCTACCGGAATAAGCAGTTCAGTTCCCACCACCATAATATTGGGATTGACATCCGGGTTTAAGGATTTCAGTTCATCCAACGAAACGTTATATGACCAGGCGATTCCTAATAATGTTTCCCCTGACTTGATAGTATGCACACCTGGCGTTGAAGTTGGGGAAGGTAAGAGTGTGGGTGTCTGGCGTGGTGTTGGTGTGTGAGTAATAGTAGGGGTTAGGGTAGAGGCAAAAGTGGGTGTTACCGGTGTGCTGGTGAAGACGCTGTCCGGTAATGACAGTTGCCCTGATGGCACACAACCGGCAAGGAAAAACATCAAAGAGATGAGGATTAATTGATAAGTTGAATTTGATTTCATTGCTGGTATGATACCATGAAAATTTTGTGATATTTCTCCCTACCCAATCCCTTGTCCTGAAATTATGGCTATGCTAAACTCAATACATGATGAACGCCGAAGAAAAAATGTTTCAGGAAGCTATAGCCGCTATTGAGGATGGTAAAAAAACTCGCGGTAAAGACCTACTGACACGCCTTTTAAAACAAAATCAGGAAAATCCGGAATACTGGTTGTGGATGAGTGCCGTGGTAGACAGCTTGAAAGAACGGCGCTATTGTCTCAATCAGACCCTCAAGTTCGACCCACAAAACAAGATGGCTCGCAGAGGACTGATAATGCTCGGGGATCTGCCACTTGATGAGACTCTTACGATCCCTTACGAGGATCAGAAACAAAAGTGGCGATTACCTCCCCTCGGACCAATAGAAAAACCTCCAGCGAAGGTTCCCTGGTTAAAACTGGGGCTTTCTGCTGCCGGTTTGGTGGTGGTAATCATTTTGGTTGTGATGGCTTTTCGCTCCAACCGTTTATGGTTATTGAAAGATCGTAACCTGGCTGCCATGGGAACGGCTGCACCGACGCCAACTTATCCTGCCAGTTCAACCCCGACTGCAACCCTCGTACCTCGCATCATTGAACCTACTGCTCCCTGGAATATCCTCGAAAGTACATATACTCCCACGCCTATGTATGTCTTTACACCGCATCCAATTATTGAGGCATATAGTATCGCTATGCGTAATTATCAGAAAAATGATTGGTTGCAAGCCATTAAGTATTTCAACCAGGCACTTCAATCGCAAAAAGATGCGCCAGACCTGTATTACCATCTGGGAGAAGCATACCGCCAAACCGGCGAGTTATCCAATGCACTGACAGCATTCGAAAAGGCAATTAATATCGATCCGAATTTTGCACCTGGATATTTTGGCAGGGCCTTGGTGAACTTGCTACTGGATAATTCTGTAGACCTGGTTGTTGAAGACCTGCTTGTTAGTGTTGATCTCGATCAGTATTATGGCGAAGCATACCTGGCTCTGGTACACACTTATCTAAAGGAAGAGGAAATCGAAAAAGCCCGTGATTACCTTGACGATGTGGAGGATCTTCTGCCTGATTCCCCGTTGCTCGATCTGGCGAAAGGTCGTGTCGCTTTGACCGAAAATGACTATAATCTGGCAATCGACTTTGCACAAAAAGCCTTGGAAAAAGATTTGACCCTTCTGGAAGCCTATAAATTCCTGGGGCTGGTATATCAGGCAAGCGGCAATTCAAAAGCATCTCTTGAACCTTTGTTGGTTTACACCAGATATAACACATCCTTTGATCCTGGTGCAGACATTTTATTGTCAAAAGCGTATGTTGCCAATGATAAATTTGAAGAAGCCATCGATTTATTGGACTTAATCCTTTCAAGAGATTCTGCTTATGCTGAAGGATTTTTACAACGAGGCTTGGTTTACACCGAAATGGAAGAATATGAAAAGGCCTTTGAGGATTTCAACCTGGCTTTCAAATTAGCCCCTAAATCATTTGAAGCCTGCATCATTCTCAGTGAAGCGAATTTTCCGTTGAATAAACCAGGAAATGCCTATCAGCAAGCCAGTGAATGTCAGAAACTGGCTGAAAATGATGAAGAATTGGCACGAATGTATTTCGCCCGTGCTTTCGCATTGGAAGCTCTCAAGAATGATGTCGCCAAACGTGATTGGGAACGTCTATTAGATTTGGACCCCGAAGCCATTTTGCCGCAATGGAAAGCCACTGCCGAGTTCTACCTTCTGCAGTATTACACAACTACTCCCACGCTAACCGAAACGCCTTCACCAACCAGCAGTACCCTAACTGTGGTAGCATCAACCCTAACACCAACCATTACACGGACTATTAAACCAACTAGTACAGCCACAATCACACCAACAAAGTGATTGTTTTGATCCAATGAAATCACGCATACAAACAATCCTCATTGTCAAAGAGAGAAAAAGAAGACGATCTCGTAAACCTGTCAAAACGCGGCGGTCGCTCCGTCAGGTAAGCCTGGTGTCACTCATTGTGTTGATAATTGCCGTAGCAAGTATTCCGGTGATTGTCGGTAGTTTTTATACGCAATTGTCGAAAGATTTGCCATCAACAGATTGGATTCCTGCTTATCTGGATGCTGAAAACGGCATCTTATTATCGCCTACAATTCTGGTAGATCAGAGTGGAGAAAATGAATTTTTCCGAATGGAAGAAGCTGGTACGAAACGACGCTTTCTCCCTTTGGATCCCAACCAACCTGAATTTATCAGCCCTTATGTTGTCCAACTCACAGTGGCGGTTTATCAACCCGATTTTTGGAGCAGTCCTGGTTACAACAAAAACCTGCTCTCCTCAACCACAGACCGAACCATTGCCGAGAGGTTGGTTGAAAAATTGTTGCTTTGGGATGAACCAGAGAATTTAAACCGGATTTTACGGATGCGTTTACTGGCTGCCCAGATTACAGAAAAGTATGGCAGAGCGCAAGTCCTGGAGTGGTACCTCAACAGCAGTGCCTATGGCCATCATACGATCGGGATTGATTCTGCTGCACACCTGTATCTAAACAAAACTGCCAACCAATTGAATATGGCGGAATCAGCATTGCTGGTGTCTACTTCTTTAACCCCGGCACTCAATGCCCTGGATGCCCCCCAAGCCGCACTGGAGAATCAAGCTGGTCTGCTGATTCAATTAAATGAAGAAGGGTTCATAACCGATCAAGACTTCAAAACTGCCAGGGAATCCAAATTACAAATGGTATCTGAGGTTCAGGAACTGGAGCCATTTGCAAACGCTTTTTCTTCCCTGGTGATAAACAGACTATATGAATTGTATGGCAGAGAGCGGGTAGATTTAGGTGGATTAATTGTTACCACCAGCCTGGATAGTGAAATTCAAAAAGCATTACGTTGTACTCTGCTCAGTCAATTGAACCGTGTGATGGGATCCGATACTGAAAAGATCAACTGTGCCCCTGAGAGATTTCTACCTTCATTGTTTGATGAAACGGTCCGCGGTGTTGAATTGACAGGTAGTGGAGTAATTCTGGATCCTAAAAACGGAGAAGTCCTTGCCATGGTTGGCAACCTCAATGAGGAATTTGAATCATCCAGTAATACACCCAAACAAGGTGGCTCAATTCTGACACCTTTGATTGCAGTCAATGCGTTCGCCAGAGGGTTTTCTCCCAGCACTCAGGTTTGGGATATTCCACTCAACCTATCTGAGAATTTTTCAAACTACCAATTGCCAATCGAAGACTATCAAGGTCCTTTACGGTTCCGCAGCGCACTGGCAAATGATTATTTATCTGGGGTCTACCGGCTCTATCGTCAAATTGGAAACAATGTAGTATCACGTAGTGCAAATTCATTCGGCTTGAATACCATCAGTAACCTTGATCAAGCCGAGGAAATTCTTTTCTCTGGGGATAGTGCCACAATTCTGGAAATAGCAGACTTTTACAACATTTTTGCTAACCTTGGCGTCAGATATGGACTAAAAAATCCCAGCAATGGTTTGATAGAGCCAAAAGTATTACGAGATGTTGAATTGACCGGCGGATTAACGCTGGATGTTTTTCAAACAGACTCGCAAGCCATCCTAAGCCCGCAACTCGCATTTTTGACCCATGATATTCTTAGTGATGATTATGAACGCCGGGCGACACTGGGATACCCAAATCTGCTGGAAATTGGAAGGCCCAGCGGCGCAAAATTTGGTTCTACCTTTGGAAATGATGAGATCTGGACAGCTGGATATACACCCCAATATGTCAGTGTAATCTGGTTCGGTCAGGTTGGTGATGAGAAAATTGGATTAAATCCGAAGATCGCTGGCGGTGTCTGGTATGCCATGATGCAATGGTTACACCAGAATTTACCGGTAGAAAATTGGCAAAAACCCACTGGTATCAGCGATGTTGTGGTTTGTAGTTTGTCGGGATTGCTGCCAACACGAGAATGCCCCACTACCATTAATGAAATTTTCATTGATGGAACCCAGCCTGCTTCAATTGATAATCTGTTCAAAAGTTACGAGATTAATCGCGAAACAGGCTTACTGGCTACAGTATTTACTCCTGCTGAAATGGTGGAAAACAGAACCTATATGCTGGTTCCTGATGATGCAATTGCCTGGGCAGCTGCGAACAACATCGCCATACCCCCCAAGGACTATGATTTGATCCAGGCACCTGACCCATTGAAAGATGCACTCATCACATCACCGGCTAACTATCAGTATGTCAGTGGGGTTGTGAACATTATGGGTACTGTGCAAACCAGTGATATGACCAGTTATCGCATCCAGATCGGTCAGGGATTGAATCCCGCATCCTGGCTGCAGATTGGTGAAGATAACACCCGAAAAATCTCCAATCGGAAAATTGTGGAATGGGATACCAATGAAATTGAAGATGGTCTGTATGCCATGCGCTTAATGGTGATTCGCGAGAACTTCCAGGTGGATTCACATACCATCCAGGTGTCTGTTGATAACACACTCCCCACTGGCAAAATTATCTATCCAACAGCGAATCAAACCATACCCAGATCCTCGCAGGGCACCATCACTTTACAGGCGCAAGCAAGCGACAATACCGGCATCGAGCGGGTTGAGTGGTGGTTGGATGGAAAAGTAGTTGGCAAGAGTACTCAAATGCCGTATAGTTATCCTATTAGCATTAATGCTGGAAAGCACACCGTCTTGATTAAAATTTACGATCTGGCAGGAAATGAAGTAATCGTCACAGAATTTGAATTTGTGGTTGAATAGGATTTCAGGAGGAAATATGAGCACACAAATTACCTGGTACGGACATGCAACGCTTGGCATCAATACGTATGGATATAAACTGATCATTGATCCATTTTTCAGTGGAAACCCGGCATCCCCCATCACAGCCGATGAAGTTCAAGCTGACTATCTCCTCATCACTCACGGGCATGGTGATCATGTCGGTGACAGCGTATCAATCGCCAAACGTACCAATGCAGAAGTGATCTCGAATTTTGAGATCGTGAGTTGGCTCTCTCAACAAGGTGTCAATAAAACACATGGCCAGCATTTGGGTGGTGGGTTCCAATATCCATTTGGATACCTAAAACTCACATTGGCATTGCATGGCTCTGCTCTTCCGGATGGGACCTACGGAGGCAACCCGGCCGGGTTTTTACTAACAACCAACGAACAGCAAAAGATTTATCTGGCAGGCGACACTGGTCTTTTTGGTGACATGCAGCTGATTGGAGAGGAAGGGATTGACCTGGCGGTTATTCCGATTGGGGATAACTACACCATGGGCCCGGAAGATGCACTCCGCGCGGTAAAGATGTTGCAGCCCAAAAATGTCATCCCCATCCACTTTAATACCTGGGATTTGATTGCCCAGGATGGGCAGGCATGGGCAAATAAGGTAGAAGATCAAATGAAATGCCAGGTGCATGTGCTTACACCTGGTGAAACATTCACTCTATAAAATTATAGATTTTCAAACCAGAATCACTCACTAGAGATTTTGCTTTGCAATACAAAGATGATCTCCTACTATTTATTTGGCCATGTCCAAATAATGAGTTCTAAAGTGGTTGTTCAAAAATGAAAGAAGAGATTTCTTAAAAAGGAAGTTGATAGGTTTTGCCAGACTTTGTCTACTACAATTTGCCCAAGTAAACGCATTATGGGTGAATAATCCGGAGGAAGCATGGTACCCACACCGGGGAGTGACAAAAAAGCTAAGTTTTACAACCTCAGTCTTGATGAACGTCATACATGGTTACAAGAAAACCAGAATCTAGATCCTCAAACGATATCTGTTTTAAGTGGAGAAAATGGGTTAAAGATTGAACAGGCTGACCACATGATCGAAAATGTGATCGGCGTTTTTAGTTTGCCCTTGGGAATTGCTCAAAATTTCATTATCAATGGACGTGAAGTGCTCATCCCGATGGTATTGGAAGAACCCTCTGTCGTTGCCAGCGCATCTTACATGGCAAAACTGGCTCGCTCTTCAGGGGGTTTTTTTGCGCACACGACTGCTCCAGAAATGATTGCTCAAATCCAGGTGATTGACCTGGATGAAGTGCACTCAGCCCGATTAAGAATATTGGAAGCCAAGCAGGATCTGCTAACAATAGCAGGAAAAGTTGACCCGGTACTCAGTAAATATGGTGGCGGACCCCGTGACATTGAGGTGCGCGAGTTTGACGACTCCCCCATCGGTGCATTCCTGGTGGTTCATCTCATCTTTGATGTGCGTGATGCCATGGGTGCCAACGCAGTCAATACCGCAGCAGAAACCCTGGCTCCACAAATTGAAGCCTTAAGTGGTGGCAAAGTACATCTACGCATTCTAACCAATCTGGCAGATCGGAGATTAGCAAGGGCTCGGGTAACAATCCCGAAAGAGAAACTGGCTTTTGGTGATTTTACCGCCGAAGAAGTTCGTGATGGGATCATCGCTGCCTGGGCGTTTGCAGCCATCGACCCTTATCGCGCAGCCACTCACAACAAAGGTATTATGAATGCCATTGATGCCATCGTGATTGCGACTGGTAATGACTGGCGAGCTGTGGAAGCCGGCGCGCATGCATACGCAGCCCGCAGCGGCAAATATACCAGCCTGAGCACCTGGGGCTGCGATAAAGAAGGCAATCTGGTAGGAACGATCGAGATGCCAATGGCGATTGGCATCGTGGGTGGCGCTACCAGAGTACATCCCACAGCCAAAGCCGCCCTGGAAGTGATGAAGATTGAAAACGCACAACAATTGGCTGAGATTATCGTTTCAGCTGGTTTGGCACAGAATTTAGCCGCCTTACGAGCATTAGCCACAGAAGGTATTCAACGAGGACACATGAGCCTGCATGCCCGACAGGTGGCCATTACAGCGGGTGCTGATGGTGAGGAAATCTCACGCCTGGCAACCCAATTAGCGCAGGAAAAAAATGTACGGGTGGAACGCGCCCAAGAAATTCTGGCAGAATGGAGAAAATAATTTAACCATGAATGATTTTGCTAATGATCCTATCTTATTAAAAACCACGCATCCGGTGGGAATCGTAGGATACGGGGTTTATATTCCTCGTTATCGGTTACCAGCTTCAGAAGTTGCCCGACTTTGGAAAGCAGGTGATGAAGAAGGTTTACCCATCAAGGAAAAAGCCGTTCCTGGATTTGATGAAGATACCATCAGCATGTCAATTGAGGCATCCCGAAATGCATTGAAACGAGCAGGTATTGATCCTACTGATATTCGTGCTGTTTGGGTCGGGAGTGAGTCACATCCTTATGCAGTCAAGCCATCCTCCACCATCGTTGGTGAAGCGATCGGTTGTTCACCACACATTCAGGCTGGTGATTGGGAATTTGCCTGCAAAGCCGGAACAGAGGCAATGGTAGCTGCTATGGGCTTCGTGGGATCCGGAATGGCGAAATACGCACTGGCAATCGGTGCGGATACTGCCCAGGCGCGCCCGGGTGATGCGTTGGAATACACCGCTGCTGCTGGTGGCGCTGCCTATATCATTGGGCCTTCACAGGAATCTGTAGCAGTTATAAATTCAACTTTTTCCTATGTGACGGATACGCCTGATTTTTGGCGTAGACCTCAACAAAATTATCCTGAGCATGGTCAGCGTTTCACCGGTGATCCGGCCTATTTCAAACATATTACCGAAGCAGGTAAGCACTTAATGCAAGCCAGCCATACCACGCCAGCCGATTATAAATACGCTGTCTTTCACCAACCCAACACAAAATTTCCGCAACGCGTTGCTGGAATGTTGGGGTTTTCGAAAGAGCAATGTAAAACAGGTTTACTCTCACCGGTCATAGGCAACACATACGCTGCTGCGGCCATGATTGGCATGACAGCCATTCTCGATGAAGCAGAACCAGGCGACAGAATCCTGCTGGTTTCGTTTGGCTCTGGTGCTGGTTCCGATGCCATGGATCTGACTGTCACAGATAAAATATTGGAAAGACGCGATGCAGCTTTAAAAACTCAAGATTACGTTGCTCGTAGGACTGAGATTGATTACGCGACCTATGCGCGTCAGCGTGGAAAACTGACGATGCTGTAATGGAGGGAAGCATGCGAGAAGTTGTAATTGCAGGTATCGGTCAGATACCTGTTGGAGAACACTGGGACTTGTCCCTGAGAAATATCTCTGCCAGAGCGATTCGGGCTGCCAAAAAAGATGCGGGTGGCTTAATTCCCGAAGCACTTTATATCGGCAATTTGATTGCATCTGTTGCTTCCCATCAGGCAAACTTAGGCGCATTGGTTACCGACAACTCTTTTTTGGAGGGTATTGAATCATTTACAGTAGAAGCCGGAGAAGCCTCAGCAGCGGCAGCTTTCCGATTAGCATATCTGGCAGTCGCTTCCGGCTGGGTTGACATTGCCATGGCACTGGGAATGGAAAAATTCACCGATCTCTCTGGTGACAGCATGGATGAACCGACAAAACTGGTAATGGATTACGATTATGAAGTATATACCGGTCAGACCATGACCAGCCAGGCCGGATTGTTGATGCAACGTTATTTGTATGAAAATCCCGACACCGACCGTATGGCATTTGGCGCTTTTCCACTCATTGGTCATACCAACGCCGTTAACAATCCCAATGCAATCTACCGAAAAGCAATTAGGCCTGAAGTTTACGAGAAAGCCAGCTTGCTCGCTTCTCCGATGAATATTTTTGATATCGCCCCGTATGCCGATGGCGCAGCAGCTTTGATCCTCACCACACCGGAAATTGCGAGTAAAGTTCGGCATCCGTTGGTGCGCGTGATTGGATCAGATGTGGCCATTGATACCCTTGCGCTCCATGACCGTCCCGACCCATTATCTTTTCGAGCGGCTGGTGTTTCATTAGAAAATGCCTGTTCACAAGCGGGGATTTTACCCAGCGACGTGGATTTTTTTGAACTGCATGATGCCTTCAGTATTTATGGTGTACTCACTTTGGAAGCTGCCGGGTTTGCCCCACGTGGTGAAGGGTGGAAAATGGCTTTAGGTGATCGATTGACTTTGAAAGGTGATTTGCCTATCAACACCATGGGTGGTCTGAAAGCACGTGGGTATCCGTTAGGTGCTACAGGAGCCTACCAATTGGTGGAAGCAGTTTTGCAATTACGCGCTGAAGCTGGTGAAAATCAAATTGCGAATGCTCGTCTGGCATTGGTGCAGAGCTTGGGTGGCCCAGCCTCCACGGCTGTCACGCATGTGTTGGAAAGAATGCCTATATAACGATTTTCAACCAATTTGATAGGATTTGATAGAAGTTAACGCATAAACTTGTAACAATCATCACAATGGATGAAAAGGAGTATCAAAAAAATGGAAGTACCACGTCATTGGAGATTAAAAAAACAACGTTACGCATTGGTGGGAGAAGAATGCCCCCATTGTCGATCTAAGATTTTTCCTCCGCGCGATGTTTGCCCCTATTGCGGTGGAGAAGCCAAAACCCAATTTTCATTCAGCGGTCGTGGTCAGGTTTATAGCTTTACGCAGTTAACCAGTGTCCCGGCAGGTTTCGAACAGTCCGCTCCTTACACTATGGCATTGGTGCAACTGGAAGAAGGTCCAGTCGTGACCGCTCAATTGACCGATCTGGGCGACCAGGGTGTAGAAATCGGGATGCCAGTCGAAATGGTAACCCGCAAGATCAGGACGGATATGGATGACCGGGGGATTATTATTTATGGATATAAATTCCGCCCGGTAATGCTGCATTAGAAGCTATATTGATGAAAACTTGAACCGCCCTCCAAATTGGAAGGCGGTTTTTGATTTCTATGTCATAATTGCAGCGTATCAGAAATCAGTATTACTGATCGTCAGACTGTCCAAAGATACCACTATTTATTTGTAAGGAGACCACCCATGGCGATCAAAGGTTCACAACTCAAACCGGGTGACGAAGTGTGTACCATAGAGGATATTATCGAATACGATTGGAGATGGGAACCTTTTATCAAAGTGGATAAGGGGAGGCTTGGGACAGTAATTTCATTCAAAGAGTATTGGGCTGATTTTGAAAAAAGCCATACGCCCCCCTGGGAAAGCCCGAATAGACTGCGGAAAACTTTTTTACTCTGACTGGAACAATAGTGTGAAGGATGGCTTTCTTTGCCCGGTTCGGTTCTATTGGTTGACTTATGAAGGAAATCAACCCGTTTTTACACAAGGCCATGCAGACTTGGTTGGAAAAAAGAGCCTTGCAAAGCTTGATTTCCTCGATAAGAGTATCGTTTTCATCCTGGAGCGAGTTCGGGTCATCTTTGCAGAGGGGGATCACACCCTGCAACTTGATTGGGGGCAAAAAGCGTTGGTCTTGGATTTCATGTTTGAAAACCGGGGCATGGAAGATCTTTCGCTGGCATCCTCGCTGCAAATGTGGCTCACATATCGTCACCTTCAAGACAGTTCCCTGGATGTTGATAAGGTAACGCCCATACTCATGACCCTATCAACTGACGACCTTGAAGGTCAAACCAGGCTTTGCGGCAAAGCGATCTTTCATGTCCCCGGAGACACGGGGTCGCTTGATTTCCATCTGGAACTCCCAAATCTGGGAGTAATAGAAAAGGCCTTTAATCTCTCCAACTTACAGCCGGGTGACAGAGTTCGCCTGAAAAGAGGTACTCGCAAAGTCTCGGTGGATGTTGGGCTAAGCCACAAGAAATTGTATACGTGGCTGACGAAGGGGAGCATTGGGACCATTGTTTCATTATCCCAATATCGGGAATATCTAAGGGGTGTCTCGGAGATTAAACCGGCAGACGAGGAAGCCTTTGAGCGTTTTTGCGGTTTTATCAAGAAGCGAATAGAAGTGCCCGGGTGGTTTTCCAATGAAGACCACGCATATCTGGTCAGAGTAGATGAAGTCAACCGATCTCCGGACGAACCCTATCCAAACCCTGAGGAGTATACGCGATGGGTTATGAAAGAGTATCCAAACAGGCAGGAGCCTCCTGTTGACGAAGGCGAAATGGTAACAATTACTGCATCAGATCTCGAAAAGATCGAGTAGTGTTTCGAGTCTGTTGGTCATGTAAAACATTCTGCATATCGCAGGGAATCGCTGCGTAAGTTGAGAATAGAGAATTGCGAATCGTCAGAACCGCTTTCCGCAAGGAAGGCGGTTTTTGATTTCTATGCCATAATTGGAGCGTATCAGGAATCCATATAATTAATAGTTAGGCGTTTAGCGAAATCCCACGGAAGGCCAGATCTCTACGTCATTGAGTCGAACAAACAGTAGTTACATTCTAGCCTTTCGCCAGACTGAATGTGAACACGCTATAGGAAATTTTAGAGTAGACGATTAGAAGAGGCTTAAATATGTCAAATCATCCAACAAACACACCAAAGAGGTAAGGACAATGGGTAAGAGAAATTATCTTATCGAGGGAGTCTCCGGTACGGGCAAAACCTCGGTATGTCACGAGCTGCGCCGGCGCGGTTACGCAGCCCTAAATAGTGATCGAGACCTGCGCCAACACACAGACCCAAGGACTGGTGAGAGGCTCATAACATTTTCATCCCCCGAAATCAGACACGCAAGTAATCTTTGGGATGTCGAAAAAGTAAGGCAGTTGGCAGCCAATCAGGACGACGAAGTCACTTTCTTCTGTGGCGGTTCTCGAAATTTCAACGAGTTCATCGACGTTTTTGATAAAGTCTTCGTCTTAGACGTTGATGTAGACACACTCAATGAACGCCTCGACAACCGCCCTGATGATGACTGGGGCAAGAGCAAGAGCGAGCGGGAACTCATCCTACGTTTACACGCAACAAAAGAAGACATACCCAGCAATGGCATCGTAATCGATGCGACACAGCCGCTTGTCAGCGTCGTGGACGAAATCCTTAGCCATTTCCATGCTTAAGGAGTCTTTTGCAACTTAAAAACGCCTAACAAAGCGTGCAGTGGAAAGCGGCGATTCTGCGGTATTTTCGTCCATTTTTCTGGTTTCGAGTTTTTCCTGCTTCCACATGTGCCTGCGGCACAGTGCAGGCAAGCAGAGTCCACGCCCGCCCCAGCAAATGTAACGCTCGCCGCTAGACCATTACTCTTACCTCTCCAGCGTGGACCGAGTCGTATGTATGGGTATAAATTCAGGCCGGTGATGGGGTAAAAAAATCAGAAAAATCAAAGCGCTCTCCATTTCTGGAGGACGTTTTTTATTAGGAGTAATGCTTGAGATGGATTGTGTCGTGTACCTGGTCGAGTAGTTTTCTTGGTTTTAGGGTTAATGGATCGCTCATCAATGTTTTTCCAAAAGAATCTTATATAATATTTTAAGATTGGATTGCATCTGATTATTCGAAATCATCAAGTGTAATTGCAGTTTAACTCACTTCATTTCGTTTGATATGCGGCATAATTGCTGTGTTTCAAGAGTCTGTATAATTAATAGTTAGGCCGCGCGACCAAGACCGGTGGGGCATCAAGCGTGTCCGTAAGAAACAAAACCGAGTTCGACTCGGTTCGGAGAATTTACATGGCAGAATTCAAGAAGCTCAAGGTTCGGTTGATTTGCAGAACGATGCCGGCTATACCACTGGAAGAGGGCACACTTGATGTGGGAATGCAAGACAAGGCCCAAGCTGTGCATACGGGCCAGAAACAGAAAGACGGCTCGATGTTCTTCGAGTGCGATCTCGAAGCCAGCATTGATGATTCTACTGGGAGACTTGCTTTCCGCGGCCCGTTCGTGCATGGCACTCCGGAAGCTCGCTTTCTCTATCTCAGTTGGAAGCGAAAAGATAGGAGTAGTTCGCCGTGGTACTGGCGTGTGAAAGTTCCGCTTTCTGGCATCACCTGGAAAGACGTTTCCTTGGCGAAGCCGAGCGAAGTGCTGGAAGCAGACATCACAAACCGTCGTCCTCATGCAACGGATCCAATTACCTGGGGGCGAAGTTGTGCGGACGCGGCCTAACACAGCGTCCGGCCGATTTGCTACGCTGCGCTACGCAAACGGCTGACGCAGGCCGTTAGATCGCCACTCACACATCTCCCTACGGATCGCGTTAGAATCCTCTAGGGGAATCGATTCGTATGTATGGGACACTTTGTGCGCTTCGCATAAGTTCCGGCTGGTGATGGGGTAAAACAAACAGAACAATCAAAGTGCTCTCCAGAAAAGGAGAGTGTTTTATTGGGCTTAATGCTTAAGAAGGATTGGATCACGAACCTGATCAAGAAGCTTTTTTGATTTCAAGGAGTGCTTTATTTAATAATTAAGTTGAAAAACATAGTTTTGCAAATAAAAATAATCAAACATTATTGCTGTAGATTGTAAATAAAATGGATAGTTATACGGAATAATTGCTGTATATGAGAAATCCGTATAATTAATAGTCGGCAGTTAATTCAAAAAACTCAGGAGATATAAATGCAGAAAGAACAAAACAATAAGCCGTCTTCGTCAATAACGATCCTTGGACTGGGGTTATCTCTTGCAGTTCCTGCAATCTATGTTTGATTGATTAACCCAATTTTCATCAAACCAAACATTGACGAGCCCTTTCTTACATTGATGAACTTAGGTATATTTTGGATTTTCGCTTTAGGGATGTTGCTTTATACACTCAAAGTCGAAAAATCATCATTGGCAACGATCGGGTGGCGACCTCTTTCGTGGAAATGGATTCTTGCGGCAATCGGCATAGGTATTTTATTATCGCTTTTAGTTCCCGTATTAACGTTTTTAGCCAGCAAAGTTATTCCATCAACAGATGCAGGAACTGTTTCAGAAGTCACTTCAAGTTTTCCCTGGTGGGTTTTGCTTATGAGTGTAATTACAGCGGGCGTAACCGAAGAAATATTGTTCCGTGGTTATTCTTTAGAGCGCCTGCTAAATAGTACAAATAATAAATGGGTTAGCGCAGGTGTAAGTCTGATATTTTTTGTGGCGATTCATGCAATCGGGTGGAATTTTGCGCATATCGTTGGTGTTGTTGTGCCACTTGGAATTGCACTTACAGGCTTATATTTATGGCAACGAAATTTATTGTTTGTAATGATTGTTCATATCGTTATTGACTTTCCATTAGTTTTCATGGCTTTGTTATCATAAAAACTGGCCAACAAAGCCTGAAGCGGACGCAAAGGGCATTCTGTACCTTCTCAAGCAGTTATCTGGCTACAAGTTTTTTTAGACATCTTATCACGGCTTACGCTCTTCCTGCCGCCACGGGTCGCAGGCCCAGTCCGCCAACGCATACTTTTAAGATGCTGATGTGGCGAGATTCACCTCTACTGATCGCTTCGCAACTTCTTGTGTTCCTGTTCCCATAGTTTCACAAATCGTTCAAAGCCATCATCGCTTACTTCTAATTCTTTCTCCGAAAACTGTGAAATCAACTCTGCTTGTGCCGAATGATATCGTGAATTTAATCGAGTAGTTTTCTTGATTTTGGATTTAGTAATTAGTTCATAGATTCGGGTTCTGAAAGGTTCGGTAAATATTTATGCTTGCTATAGACATGTTTAATTGTCGGATCACAGACTTCTTTTAATTGGTTATACAGTTTGTCGGTAGCCTTTTAAGTGTCCGTATAATTAATTCGTTCTAAGGTTAATTAATAGGCAAGAGGAACCTCTTATGGAAGAGACAACTAATTCTCACCCTAATTTACAATCAATCCTACGCGTTAGCGCAAATGAAGACCAATTCGGAGAGGTACGTGGGCTTGGTGTCAGCGGAATTACTTTCAAAGTCACGCCAAAAGACAGCAATGGTATCTTCATCATCGAAAATACTTTTCACGAGAAAGGAGGCCCGGCCAAACATCTGCATTACGACCAGGACGAATGGTTTTATGCTGTTGAAGGTGTGTTTTTATTCGAAATTGGGCAAGAACAATTTAGATTACAACCTGGAGATTCTGTGCTAGCCCCGCGAAAGATTCCACATGTTTGGGCTTATACAGGCAACCATCGTGGCAGAATATTAATAGCCTTCATGCCTGCCGGAAAAATGGAATCTTTCTTCCGGGAGGTCACAAAAGCGAATGCAATGCCTCCACAAGATCCTGAATTATGGCGTTCTCATGGGATGGAATTACTGGGACCACCTTTGCAAGTTTAGATTTTGTAAATTTTGGCAACTTTTTATAAATTACCGTAAAATTTAGATGAGAATAGTGATTATCATTTGAACTTGTTTTCGGTCAATAAAGGGTTCATTTATGGTCTTTTCCTCGGTTCAATCTTGTTCGACTCTTTTTTGGAAAATCTCCTTTAAAGACCTTTTTCTACCTGAGCCGACCATGGATAACACGGAAGTATTAATCAGATGATTGTTTATTGTTGGCAATACAATCATTTTTCTGAAATTAATAAGCAAATTCAGGAGACTTATGATGAAAATCGAATTTAGAACAAGTATTTGGAGCCAGTTTGGGGCTGCAATTGATATGCTGAGTGATGCGATAAATTTCTGTCCTGATCATCTCTGGACCGGTGTAGTGTGGAAGGATCCGGAAGATGAAAGATATGGACAGTTCTGGTTTGTTGCTTATCATACAATTTTTTGGCTTGACTTATATCTGACAGGATCTATACAAAGATTTACTCCCCCTCCTCCTTTCATCCGTGAGATGTTGCCGGACCAGCCTTACACAAAAGAACAAATTCTTGCGTACCTCAGTACCTGTCGCGATAAATGTCAATCAACACTTGATGGACTCAGCGAAGAAAGAGCGCAACAAAAGTGCGTATTCGAATGGATGGAACCCACTTTCGTTGAGCTTCAGTTGTACAGTATGCGGCATGTTCAGGAACATGCTGCACAGCTAAGTCTTTTTCTCGGGCAGCATGATGTTACAGGCTTCGATTGGATTGCCAGCGCAAGAAGCAAAAATGGCTAAAGATATGGTAATAGAGGGAACATGAACCAGCAATTAATTGCGAAGTTGAATCGGGCATTCAAATTAACACATGATCTTGTCATACATCTTGATGAAATGTCTTTGAATTTAGATTTACCAAACCTGCCATCCAATCGTATTTCAAGTCAATTGTGGTGTATCGTCGGTGCACGTGAAAGTTATATTAAAGCAATTGAAATGGGTGAATGGCAAGGATTCTCGTGTAGTCTTGTTACTCCAAAAGTTAAGAAATCTGTGCTTGAAGCTTTGGAAGAAACTGACATGAAATTGAATGAAATTAATTTCAAGGAGTTGACTGACGTACAACTTGACCTCGTCTTCAATCTCCTTGAGCACGAAATCCAACACCATGGACAACTTATTCGTTTCGTTTATGCAAATGAACTTTCCTTCCCGGAAAGTTGGCATAGCCGCTACACCGTATAGTCAAATCGTGATTTAAGGTTTTGTGGAGAAATGAAAAACGCGAAAATCATTTTGAATTGGACTCACCTACCAATACCCGCCCTGTGGTAATCTCCCTGCAGTGTCAATTATTATGTCAGGTTTCGCCAACCATGAAACTGGCCATGCTGGAGTAGATACACCAGACGCTGAAAATCCTGAGGTAACCGTCCCTACAGTTTCAATTGTTCCACCTCCACCTGTCAGGTTTCAAGGACCCACATCCAGTAGAGTACGACCATGGCCGATAAAAGCTGCTATGCTCTCTTCAAGTTGCCTTGAATGACTTGCGTTTGACCACCTGGGATCATACTAATTGGTGTCTTGATTCTCAAACAGCGACAACTGATCGAAACCAAATGCAGCGGGTTATTTCATGTCTTGGGATATGGTCCCTGGGAGCGTGCATTTTCCGGCAGCTGAATTGTCGACTGGAGGACTCTGAACGGCAGTAGAGAGATATTTGGGGGGTTCTGGATCTGTAGGATGACAGGCTGAGTTTTCAATATTTGCAGAATTGGGCATCCAGGGTTTTTTGCATTGGGCACTCACATTGAAAAACAATGTTTGATCCTTGCAAACCTATCGATTAGTTTTCTCGAGTTTCCGTCCATGAATAATTAGTTCGGAAAGATGATCCAGGTCCTGCCATCATTTTTAGAATGGATTGTAGCTATGTCAGAGTCTCGTATAATTAATAAAAGGGAACTATACTCAAAAATTCCACAGAAAGTAATCAATTAAAACCCCAATTATTTAATTTATTTATAATATTTTTAGGGGTAACAGTAATGTGTGCATTATTTACCTCCTCAATCTCAGCCACTAGCGGTGATCTTATAGGCAAGAAAATATGTATTGATCCAGGACATGGTGGTTCTGATCCGGGTGCTATTAACAATGAATTCGGTTTGTTTGAAAGCACAATCAATCTTGATGTTTCATACGGTCTAAAATGGTTGCTCGAAAACGAAGGGGCTGAAGTAGTACTAACTCGCACAGATGATTCTTATAAAGATAATAATGATCGTTATACTTTTTGCAATAGTGAAGCAGCGACAATTCTGATATCAATACATACAAATAGCGTAGTGGACCCAAGTGGGGTCCCAATGGCGCTCTATTTTCCAGATGATGATGACAGAGCCGAAGGCGGCACTGTCGGAAACACTAGATCTTTTTTTGCCTTTCGGGTTGGATTGGTTTGCATCTGGCGTTCTTTTGAAAAGCAATATGCCTGCAGCAATGCTGGAACCCTTATTCATGTCAAATCCGGACGAGGCAGCGATTTTAGTTGAAAATATTTTCGATGATCCAAATGATAATATATTTAACGATGGGTGTAACAACTTCGATTGTCGGCGTGGAGAAATTGCATACTCCTAGAGAACGTGTAGTCTTTCAATGATACATGATAAACTTTACCCATCACCTGCCAATAACACCTGCGCAATAATAGCTCAACTACGACGGACTTATCGCTAAAAGCGTAACCAAACCTGACGATCCGAAGAGAATAGGTATTTGTAATATTGATGGGGATTTGTAAGATAGCCAATTTAATGATGATGAAGAAAGTCCGCATTTATAAAGTGTTGATAAAGATAGATGAAGTTGAGATTATAACTGATCGTTTCGGAGGAATATAGTCTTGTTTTCCTACACCCCGAATCCCATGGAATAAAATTGGCTGGGATGATTGCTGGTGGTCAGGGACTTTAGAAAAACGGGATATTGTTTATTAGGAGAAAAATGGCATCAAATCAGAGGACGAATATATCAACCAAATGGCAGCCCAAAAAACGTGATCTTGGATTGGCTGCCCTTATCGCTTTGTTGTTACCCATCATCGCAGGTCAACTTTACGGATGGACAGGTGCACTCCTACCCATGCTTTTATATTATGGTCTGGCATGGGGTTTGGTCAAATGGCGACGTGGTTCAACAGGATATTTCAATCCATTTCCAAAACATATAACGATCTTCTTTTATATTAATGTAGGCGTTATTATTAGCAGCCTGGTATGCGCTTACCTGGCAAGAAATATCTTTTTAGAAAGCAACACGATTGGCATATTGATCACAGCCTTGATCTGGGCACCTCTCAATGCGGCCACAGAACAACTGCTCTGGATCTACCTTTTCGAAGCCTGGGATTTATATCCCACAAAACATCGTCTTGCTTACCGTCTGATTGGGTTAACCCTGTTTGCTGCCTTCGTTGGTTTGATTCACACCATGTTCTGGGCAAAATTCCTAACGACAGTCGAACCAAATCAGTTGTTTGGCGTGATTTTCATCCTGTTGACAAGTGTGTCCGGTTTCCTGCATCTGGTGGTATGGCGGAAATCCAACCACATGATACTAACCTTCATCCCGCATTTTGAACCTGATCCAATTTTCTGGACGGAGTTTAACAATCGCTTCATATTTAATTCACTAATCAATTCGATAATCTCTAAGAAATATGGCTTTTCCTGATTGTAAAGCTGTTTTTAACTTCTTGATTTGACTTTGAATAACGAATAAAAAAAGAACTCCTACTATTTCAAAATTTCAAAGGTTATAATAAAACAGTAAATACTTTCTTAGAATTAGGATAATCTTCTTTGAAGAGGTCTCAAGTATGTTCTTATGAGAAGTTCAATTATATATTTTAGCAAGGGCACTACTCAAGCATAAATTGGTTAGGGATTGATTGGAGTAACAAGGAGGAGTTAGAAAATGGGTGAAATTGTATTATTCCCATCATGCACTAGGATTATTACCAGGTGTGACAGACTTCATAGATCAACTGAAACATGCCGGCCATATTGTCCATACACCGGATTTATTCGAGTCGCACTTTCAATTCCATTCAGGATGGGATGGGATATGTCGAACAAATTGGATTTGAGGATTTCATGGACCGTGGAAAACGAGTTGTACAGGAACTTTCAATAAATTGGTTTATGCCAGTTTCTCACTCGGTGTATCCCTGCTCCAGATGTTGGCACAAACCAGACCAGGATCCCAAGGGGCGTTATTTTTCTATTCCTGTGTTCCTCACACTGAGTTGTAGCGATCTGGACAAAAGAATTACCAGTGGATGTGCTATGGATGCTGACCCCTATTTTGTGGACGAAGGGGACATTGAAGCTGCCTGAGGAACTCATCGAATCAGCTGAGAATGGACAAATGTTTCTTTATCAGTAACCAGCATTACTTTGCGGATAGCTCGCAGCCTTCCTTTGACCCCGCTACCACCAAACTCCTGTTGAAACGTGTGTTGATTTCCTTGAAATGTTAAATTAGAGAATTACCTTGTGATAATAATTATGGAGAAACAATTAAATAGTAGCAAATAATCCGAAAGTGAATGCATTTATAAACCGAGAAAAGACCTGGCAGGAAGAATTTAAAGAAATTAAGAGAAATCATTCTGGGCTGTGACCTGACCGAAGAATTGAAGTGGGGTGTTCCTTGCTACACGTTTCAGGAAAAAAACATCGTTTTAATCCATGGTTTCAAAGAATATTGTGCGATTTATTCGTCAAAGGGCTTTACTAAAAGATCCCAATCATATTCTCATCATTCAAACGGAGAATGTCCAGGCTGCCCGACAGGTCCGCTTCACAACTTACATGAAATAGTTCAGCTTGAGTCCATTCTTGGGTAAAGAATTACATTAAGGAAGCAATTGAGTGGAAAAAGCCGGTCTGAAGGTGGATTTTTAAAAGACCGCAGAATTTTGAACATGACAGAAGAATTTCAATTGGTTTTGGATGAAATGCCTGATTTGAAAACAGCCTTTGAATCACTAACCCCAGGTCGTCAAAAGAGCCTATTTGCTTACTTTTCCTCCCCAAAACAATCCAAAGCACAGTGGCGAGGTTTGAAAAATCTATACAGCAAATATTGAAGGAAAGGGATTAAATGACTAGGAAAGCTAAACGAGAAAAAAGTTTTTAGATCACTAATCCAACAGATATAATATTATTTGAAATACAGGTAATTGGAAGTTATTCTACAGAAAATGATGCAATTAAGTTAGTATTATCAAAGCGTAATCTTGACGGTCGCTGGATTATGGATACATGATATCCCATTGATATGCGTTGGTCGTGATCAACGAAAGAGTAAGTCAGCCCACTAACCACTGGATCACCCTGTGAGCCTTAAGTGTACAAGATTGAGGTTTTAGATTAATAAGATTTATACAATTATGCCAAGTCGAAACACCTAAGTTTCTGGTGACAAGCGCGATTAAAGGCGCTTTATTTTTTTTGTGAACTATGTCCGAACATGCTATATTGGTATTGATAAAATTTATATTGACTTTGTAAAATAATCCTAGTAGTTAGGAGTAAATTATGACAAAACTTGAACGCACAAAGGATAACCCTTGGGTTCTCAAGACACCACCTGGAAAATCTGAATACACAATGCATGTTGAGGAAAAAGATGGTATACAGATGCTTATTTGCACTGTAGGAAAAACCGTATTGTCTTATGATGCCCGTTGTATCGATGATCTCCATGCCATGTTGAAAGAAGTTGGCGATTGGGTCGAACTTGGTGGTACAGATGAGCAGAAACCCGCGAAGGAAGGGACCGTTGAAGCCTGGGGAAGATCTCCGACCAATCCGGTCATTGGTTGGTACGGGTTAAAGAAGGGTTTACGTGGCAGGTTTGGCGTATATATTCCACCCTTAATGGAAGCTCTTGGCCTTTGTGAACTTGAGCACAACCCAAGGAATAATCGTATGAGGGCAAAAATAACCCAAATTGATTTGAATCAGAACCTATAATTTTTTCCAAACCGATATTTATTGATTTCGGAAAAAATTATCTTGTTTTTAATATAAAAAGGAAGGGTGTTAAAATCAACAAAAAAAAAAAAAAAAAAAAAAAAAAAAAAAAAAAAAAAAAAAAAAAAAAAAAAAAAAAAAAAAAAAAAAAAAAAAAAAAAAATAACAATTGAAAATGTCAATGTACCGGGAAACACAACCCGCGTAAGCAAGCAAATGTACGAAGCTATGCTCCAGGCAAATGTGGAAAGTTCTCCTTCTAATTCTCGGGTTTAACCAATCGGAAATTCGGGAAGCAGTAGTCCAATATCTTCCTGAGGGATTTGTACCGAGGTGGCAGCAAAGCAGGATGGTGGGCAAAAAGCTGTCCAGTTGGATCAAGAGGCAAAGGGCAATTTGATAAGGGAAAAGACCAAACCTTTGCGATGGCATCGTGTTGAATAAATTTGGCAGAAGAAGGAAATAATTTAATTGAACTTGGCGCTTTTTCTATTAGTTTGTCGGTAAAAAGACATCAATGCATCCAGGGCTTTTTTATGAAAAACTTGGTTTTTTTAACTTTCCATGGAGATCAAACTCAAAATTGGCTTATCATGAAAAATGGTGATTGTGTGATTGGTCTTTTCAAGGAATGTTTGAGAAAAACATCATAACTTTTAATCCTGGTTGGGACAAAGATGCAAACGAACTCGGTAAGTTCACAGATATCCGTGAACTCCAGAGCCATTTAAAAGAACAAGGCATAGAATTTCAGACCGAAGCAGATGAAAGTACAGAAGGACCAGCAAGTTTTGTTTTTGGCGACCCTGATGGAAACCCAATCCTATTTGATCAACATGTTTGAGATCGTTTTCAGCAATCAGAATTAATGTTGCCATTCCCATCCTTTTGGATATTATTTGGAACCTGAATACCCAGATAGTTTTTTGACCATTGGAGTGGAGTTGCAGATTCTGACTTTGACGAAGTTTCAGCCTTGCAGGCCACGAAGGTTGCATCGACTGTCACCAAACCTGCGGTCTTTATAAATTCTCTAAGGTCCTTCGCATATTCCTTTCTCAAGAAATAACTGGAATGTTATTTTATTAATGATTTACACAGGAATGATCCTTATCTAGCAAGAAAGGTCAGAGTAATAAACTTAACTGACCAAAGAGAAATGAATATAAAACTTTATATGAAAACTTAAAGTTGGTTTTTAGATTTGTTAGAATGATCAGATAACTTCGGACCCAATTTTTCAGGAGAAGGTGAAACAATGAACACAACAATTATTTCACAACTTTATGATTACCACTTTGCCGAAAACCACAAAACATGGAATTGGTACATCAATGATTTATCCCAGCAACAATTCACACAAAAAAGCGATTATTCACTTGGATCGGTTCGTAACCATCTTGTTCATCTGATGGATGTCGAAGATGCCTGGTTCTGTGGATTGCGGGGGGTAGAAATTCCAGAGGAAGTAAATCCACTTCAATTTGATGATCGCAAGAAATTACGCTCCACCTGGGATATTGTTGAAGAAAATATTCGCAGCTATCTTTCTGAACTCAGAGATGATATGTTATTTGACAAACCTATGGAAGGAGAGGATAAAGATCTGATGATTTGGCAAGTATTGTTGCAAGTGGTGAATCAAGGTACGGATCATCGCGCACAAATTCTCGGGTTACTCCATGATATGGGAGTTAAAACCGGGCCTCAAGATTATATTTTTTACGTGTATGAGCCTTTGTCATAAATAAATAACCTCTTAAAATCAAGAAATAAATTGGAGATAAAAATGGAAATTTTTCAATCCGAAGGTCATCTAGCAATCCCAAAAACCAGCAACGGTGGACAGGTATTGGTCTTACACGCCTGGTGGGGATTGAATGAAACGATCAAGAACTTCTGTAACCGATTAGCGCAGGAAGGATTTACCGTTTACGCACCAGATCTGTATCATGGCAAATTGGCTGACACCATTCCTGCGGCAGAAACATTGAGTAATTCTTTGAATGAGGATCAAACCAATGAAAACCTGGATATTGCCATCAAATTTCTGGTTGATAATTCTCCCCATTCCTCGAAAGGAATCGCGGGATCGGGTTTTCTATGGGAGCTTATTTTGCTTTAGATCTATCAGCCAGAACCCCTGGATAATATTCGCTCGGTGGTTGTCTATTATGGCACTGGCCCGGTAGATTTTACTGGCTCAAATGCATCTTTTCTTGGCCATTTTGCTGAAATGGATGAATTTGAACCCCTTTCCAACATTGAAGAACTGGAAGCTGGATTAAGAAAAGCAGGCCGTCTGGTTAGTTTTATACCTATCCGGGAACTGGTCATTGGTTTTGTGAACCGGATCGTTCGCAAGCTTTTGATCCTATTGCCACTGCCCCTGGCATGGAAACGAACTCTGTCGTTTTTACGGGAAACATTGCATTAATTCCCAGTTGGTTATGAAGAAAGCACTGGAGTTAGAGTCGGTCAATGTTTTCTTACGGGTCGCTTGAAGCTACCGAGAACGCTGCCTTCCGCTGCGGGACTTTGAGGATGATCTATTTTTTCGATCCTGCTCATTCCCTGAGCGTGGGTTTGAGCGCCGAGTTTTTGCCTGCCGATTCTTTCGATCTTCTGAAGTTGGAACGACCGGTGGATAAAAAGTCTCCTGGTAAAAGTCATCCAGCAGCATAGCCAGCAAACCGGTCTCTTCTTCCGTTTCACTCAAACTATTAGCAAGGGACAGGAAACGCTGCATTCTTTCGGTTCGCAATTTATCACGGGAGCGCAAGCGTGCTTCCAGCAGGGCGATCACACGTTCTGAAACCACCCGTTCCACCATGGCGTCATCCGGTAAATCACGTTCTTCTATCTTTAACGAAAACCGTTGACCAATGTGCAAAAGGTCGGATTGTTCATTAATATTTACCAACGTGATGGCGGTACCACTACTTCCCGCCCTTCCCGTCCGGCCGGAACGGTGAATATAGGCTTCGGGATCTTCCGGTGGTTCGTACTGTATGACGTGTGAAAGCTCCGGAAGGTCAATACCACGCGCAGCCACATCAGTGGCTACCAGAAAACGTAGTGACCCTTGACGAACGCGGGAGAGCACTTTCTCACGAGCAGATTGAGACAAATCCGAGGTCAGCAAATCTGCATCATAGCCAAAACGCTGCAAAACAGTGGTGACGTAATCAACGTGTACCTTGGTATTACAAAAAATAAGCGCTGAAAGTGGGTTCTCAACTTCAAGAATTCGTACCAGACTGCGATCTTTGTCCATACCTGGAACTTTGTAGTATACATGCTCTGTTTCTGTCACGTGGATATGCTCACTGCTGAGATTAATAAATCCCGGATCTCGTAAAAACTCGCTGGTAACACGCATCACTTGGGGTGGAAAGGTGGCTGAGAACATATAAGTATTGATCAGTTGGTCTGGTAGATAAGCTTTCATCCGCAGCATATCCGGGTAAAAACCCATTGATAACATGTGATCTGCTTCATCCAGGATTAGAAATTTTAAATCATTCAGGGATAGCGACCTACGCAAGAGATGGTCGAGAATTCGACCCGGTGTACCAATGATAATATGTGCACCAGCTTTGAAGGCGTCCAATTGGTCACGATAACCTACACCTCCATAAACAGCAATGGAGCGCACTCCAATCCCCCGACCAAATAATTCGGCTTCAGTAGCCACTTGCAAGGCTAATTCACGAGTTGGAACCATGACCAACACCTGGGCAGCGTTCTGCAAGGGATTAATCATTTCAAGCATGGGAAGCAAATAAGCCCCTGTTTTACCACTGCCTGTGTGGGATTGAATCATCATATCTCGTCGTGAAAACAGGTAAGGGATAGCCTTTGCCTGAACAGGCAGGAGCTCATCCCAGCCAGCCAGTTCCACTGCCTGACGCATTTTCTTCGTTAAATCAGCTAACCTGGCTTCCGGAAGCACTTCCGGTTGGCTCTTTTTTTCAGTTTGTGGAGGGGTATGTTCACTCTCCTGTTGCTTGTTTTCTTCCATTGTATCCATTTCTTTCTTCAGTTTCCTATCGTTTTTTCAAAGTATTATTCTGTATTGTAACTTGTATATGCCTGGAAATATAGATCAGCCATCAAAAAACATACGCCGCCCCCCTTTTATTGAGATGTTACTATTATTTCATACAATATAGAAATTTAATAGATTATTAACATAATAGCCCAAAGTTTTAGGATAGTGAATAACAGGTTATTCGCATTAATGAAATGAGTTTTTCTTTAATCAAATTCAAAACAATTGGATTTCTTTTCAATTGTTGGTTTTCCTGGTTTTTTCAGACGTCGGTGGAAAAATAATCGATCAGACTTTATATAATCGGAAGTCCTATCAAATCAAATAGGTTAGAAGATGACCAAAAATTATTTATATCCTTTACTTATAGCTATATTCTAGGAATGACCATCATTAATCCTTCCATTAATGTCATAGCTCAAACCAACCGTTTAGGATCTCACAACCAGTTTACACACTCGACCTTGCTGGTCAAATTGATGTGCCTGCCTTTTAACTTCAGAATTCTCGGCACCAATCCGCTTTGAACACGACCGATGAATTCAATCGCATCTCAGGTTTATTACCTGAATCTGTAGTGCAATCTCACCTGTTACGCTGGTATTTCTATTATCAATTCAAATATACAAATGTACGAAGTACATAATGATGGGGTTCCTTACAATCTTGGCGTTTTGATTGGTGTGGCACTTGTATTTTTCGTTCTAGGTATTTTTTCTGGTTCCAGGCGAAGACGGCGCTTATGACAAAGGAGAAATAAATGTTACCAATCGGTGATGATAATAGTTCCCGTAGAATAGTACCAGTGGTCACGTATGCCCTGATTGTTTTAAATATCCTGTTTTTCATTGTGCAATTAAGTGGTGGTGATATTATCATGATGTGCTTTGTTCCAGCCGCTTCCTTGCTAATCAATTGTTTCTATTAACTTTTTTCACATCCATGTTCATGTATGGTGGATGGCTGCACCTGGGAAGACATGCTCTATTTATGGATATTCGGTGACAATGTGGAAGATCGGTTTGGACACACCAAATTTTTCATCTTTTACTTGCTGAGCGGCCTCGCAGCGACTTTTGCTCAACTGGCTTTTAGTGTTGGATCAGATATTCCAAATTTAGGAGCATCGGGAGCAATTGCAGGTGTACTTGGTGCTTATATTATATTATTCCCAAAGGGGAGTGTAAGGGTTTTACAGGGGCGGGGTGTAATAAAAGTTCCAGCACTGATTGTCATTGGCTTCTGGTTTGTTCTTCAGCTATTTAGTGGGATTGGCTCAATGTCCAGCATTGGAGAAACAGGAGGCGTTGCCTATATGGCTCACATTGGTGGATTTATTGCCGGATTAGTGTTGACATTTTTGTTTCGAGGAAGTCGAAATTCTCGAAACACAGGTTGATTAACCTGAGATGAATAAAAAGACTTGCCACAAATATTTAGGGCAAGTCTTTTTATTCATGGTCTTATTCTTTAACAAATTTTGTGTACTTAATTTAATCCACCAGTCGATGGAAAAATGAGCGGTAGTGTTGTAAAGTCATACGAAGATCTTCAGTTGAAACTTCATCTCCCTGATTCCATTGAGTCTCTAATGTGTCCAATTCCTTATCAAACATCATTGTAATTTGCTTGATCATATCAGAAATCAAATCATCAGCCTTTTGGACTGCAACACGAGGTTCATCAACAAATTTCCCTTGTATTTCCATCCATTGTTGGTTAAACTTTTCAGATTCCTCCCGGTCAAAAAAAGAGGCTTCTTGTTCCATCAAAGGCACATTTGGAACATCTCGTATTACCTCCCCGCTCATTGAGGTCGGTTCATTCTCTTGGGTTTTATTTACGATAGTATCTTCCAATTGTTCAAGTTGATCATCTGTATAATCACTCGGAATTACTTGAGATGATAACTCTTGTTGGGAATCTAAATTATTTAAAAGAACAGGATTATCCTGTTGATTGTTCTCTTCCTCAGAATTCCCAACATTATCTATCGGTTTTCCATCGTTATAAAATCGTACTTCACTCATCTCATTTTCTCCTCTTCTTTAAATAGTTTTCTCTGATTTGAGAAGTTCATCAAAAAGAGATCTGTAATGGATCATTGCAGTCCGCAATTCTTCAGTATCCGCTGTTTTATCAATATTTTTTATGGATATTGCTCGAGCAGCACGGTAATTACTTACCACTTTAGGATATTTAACTGAGATATCAGCTGCCCGTTGATCAAAATCAGATATTGGATAGTTGCGAAGTTGCATAACTTCCATGATCAAATGGTCAGCATCGACAATTGCCTCTCCTGGTTCATCAACAAATTTTGATTGAACAGAAGCCCATTCTGCCAGATATCGCTCATGCTCCACTTCAGTAAGCGGGCGGATTTTCAACTCTTCAACATGTTTCTGCCGATCCTCCAACTCTTTTTGTGCCCTCTTATCATCACCTAAACTCTCTACAGTGCGATCATACTCAGTTCCAAATTTATTTTGAAGTTTTTCCGTCTTTTGACGACGAGAAAAAATCAAACCTAATATGATACCAAGAATGACCACCACCACAATAACAATAACAATTGTAGAAGTATCCATAATACATCTCCTTTTTTATCTATCAAATTTTTAGAAGAATACCAACCAATCCCTTAATAATAAATACTCAGAGAGAATGACGAGTTATTTTCCTTTTATAACTAAAGATTACCAAATTTAAGCTATATTTATCCCCAATAAAACCTAAATAATTCCTACCATTGATTAAAGAATAAGATTTATAAGCCAACTACTTGCCTTTAAAAGAAATTTCAACTGACTTTCTGACCATTAAATTTTCTTGAGATTTCATTTTTTTTTGTAAATCACAAGCCCATAATCCATGACGAAAAATTGTTGTAATTAATTCTATGTATTGAAATTACATCTATCATCGAAAAAATGAATACAATTATATTAACAGTTCTGTTATTTTAAAGGTACCAATTCTAAGAGGCGAAAAAAATCACTTTTTTATCCAATGGAGGATAACATGAGACTTAGTAGACCAAAGAATGAACCTGGTGGATCGCTGTCATACTGGCGTCCTGGGTATATTTCCCATTCGTTACCATTCCAGTACTATCAGGTTGGTCTTTCTGGTTAGTGGCTGCAGGATTTGTCCTGTTGGCACTGGCAACCTATTTTAAAGACCTATAATTATTTCTTTTTGTAAACAATAGATCAAGGTCTTCTTATAGAAGGAGATCCAAAATTCTTGAGAAAAGGAGTATTTCCAAGAGAATAAATTTTGTCGATTATTGACAAATTTAAACAGGTAGATTCCAATCAAAATAAGATTTTATTTGATATGCGGGAATAAGTAGATTGGCGATGGATAATCAACTTAATATCCTTTTTTTTATCAAAAAGATAAATGGGAGGGACAATGAAATTCTTGCGAAGAATTCTGGGTGTTTTTGTAATGATCGCAGGTGTTATTGGTTTAATCTCAGCCTTGCAGGATTAGTGGGATTGTGGGCTGCTAAACCGATTTTCACCACTATGATCAATTCCACGATTGATACACTCATCAGCAGTGTAGATACCAGTCAAAAAACTTTGGAAATCACCTATGATGCGCTCGGAGCAACCATTGGAAGTGTGGATGCACTTTCAGATCTGTTGGTTTCAACTACTGTAACTGTTGAAGATACACAACCAGTCATCACCCAGATCAATGAACTCATGGGTAAAACTCTTCCGAATACCATCGAAACCGCTACCAGCTCTCTTGATGCTGCCGAAAGTGCGGCACAATCTCTGGAAAGCGCAATCAAATCCTTTGAAGTATTACAAACCATCCTGGGAGCAACACCATTTTTAAGTGCTGTAATGCCTCCAGCTCCAGAACCTTATGACCCCGAAATATCATTGGCAGATTCCCTCAGTGAACTATCCGATAGTATGCAGGATATGCCAGATACATTTATGGATATGTCAACCAACCTGGAAAAAGCTGATAATAATCTGGAGCTGGTTAAAGATAGCATGTTCCTCCTGTCAGAAAATGTAACTTTAATCTCGACAAGTCTGTCCCAATATCAAACAATGATCAGTCAATCTAAAGCATCAACAGACAATCTTAGCGCTATGCTGACTGGATTTCAAAGTAAAATGGGGAATATTATAAATATTGTTTCATTTGTGCTGGTTTTGTTCTTTTTATGGTTACTGGCAACACAGGTTGTTATCTTCAGCCAGGGTTATGAACTATATCATGGGACCGCCAGTGGCATGGCATTGAGTGAACCAGAAATCGATGAACAATCTCCAGTCATGACAGAGGCAAAACCGGAAGAAATTAATGAAAAAAATGAATCGGATGAACAATCTGATATAGAATCAGAAACAACAACAGAATCAAATAGTTCAGAGAATTAAGCAAAATATTTTAGGAGAATTTAATGAAATTCACATTAGACACAAAACTTGGAGTACTTTTAGACCACCCGCAGGCAAAATCGATTATCGAAAAATATCTACCTGGCGTATCAACAAACCCCATGGTCACATTGGCAAAAGGGATGACTCTAAAAGCACTGTTAGCCACCCCTCAAGCGGCTCAATTTGGGATCACAAAGGAAAAAGTCGAAAACGTCCTAACTGAGATTAATAAAGTTGTAAAATAAATCTTCTAAATTCTTGCAGTTAGAAACGAGGTTGAGAAATTCCAAAATAAATTTAGTTGCTTTCTAAATGATGGAGAAATGGAATCTGAAACTGAGTGAGATGGGCACCCAAATAGTCCCATTTAAACGAAATTGAATTTTTAAATAAAAGGTATTATTTATTCTTTCCGGATAATAAAGCCAGCATATGGTCTGCAACATCCGGATCGAACTGAGTTCCACGACCGCGAATTAATTCGTTTTGGGCTGCTTCTGGAGAAATTGAATTGCGATAAATCCGGCGAATTGTCATTGTCGAAAAAGCATCTGCAACAGCAATAATTCGTGCGCCTAAAGGTATATTCTCACCCTTCAGTCCATCCGGATAACCCCCACCGGAAAATTGCTCATGGTGGGCGTGAACCAGTGGACGAACAGCGTCGAGGCTTTTCGCTGGTTCCATTAACGTTGCTCCATATCCGGGATGACGGCGGATAATTTCCCATTCATCCTTGGACAACGGGCCAGGTTTAGTCAAGATTCCTCTCGGTACCACAGCTTTTCCAATATCATGAAGTTTAGATGCCAATTTGATTTGTTTTATTTCTTCGCGCTGTAACCCCATATGCTCAGCAATCCGAAGTGCCCACAATGATGTTTCATCACTGTGCATGCTGGAGTCACATTTATCAATTGAATCGGCTAATTTAATTAATGCCGTTTCATAATTTTTTTGTAGTGAAGGTAAAATCGGTCCATAAAAAACCTTCATGCTCGCTAAATTAGCTGAAAATGGTGTACCGGTAATGTCCAGAAGATGTTTTTGTCCACCAACCGGTAAGTCGTGATTTTCAAAGACAAAAAGACCGACAATCCTTTCTTTTGTATTTAATTCCATAGGAATCATCAAATTTTGTGTTTGTAATATTCGAACCCAAAGATTTTCATCTTGATCTTTTTGTTCAATTATTGGATATTCCGAGTTGGGAGGATACATCATCATAATTTGTTTTTTTAAATTTCTTTTAATTGCAATAAACAGGGACCATTTCAGAGACAGATGGCACATTGAATAAATTAATTACCTGGCTTGAAAATTCTTCCAATGATCTGGCATTAATTTTTCTGATCCTGTTCTTAAATTCATTAGGAAAGTTAAAACTTTCTCCACAATAACCAGCGTCAATACAATTTAATGGATTGTTTAATAAATTTTCTCGAAAGCGCTTATTGATCACGGCTGCATGAATCAGACGGCCAAATTCTGCTTTGACATCTTCATTTTGAATTTTTTTCACTGGATGATGATTTGTTGAAATTTCATTAATTTGAGCTAAGGGAATCATACTTTACTCCTCTCGTTTTCGGCTAAGCGACCATAATAAGATCACAACGCCGATCGTAATAAAAATATCGCCTAAACTGAAGGCAACTTGATATGGAAACCACTGAGGCATTGTAAACTGGTCTGATAAAAAAAACAGTTTAACGTCTCCATAAGCGAAAATCCTATCTTTTGTCGTACCCAGACGGGTACCTACTTCCCAAGTTTCTAATGGTTTGGTTGGAACCATGCGATGCAATGTTTCCGGTAGAATTGGCATCCAACCACCATTTAAGAAAATAACCAAAAAATTGCTGAATAAACCGAGGCCTAACATCCAAAAACCAGGACGTAATAAATTTACGGAGGTAAAAACGAGTAAGCCCAGCATTGTGATGAATTGGATCGCTGGAATCATTGATTCGGGTATCTGCTGACCCACAATCGGGATGTAGAATGTGAGTACTTGCGGGATTACCGCTACAAAAACCAACCATTCAAGGCGAAGTTTTGGAAATTTTAAGGTTCTATTTGTAAGCCTGCTTCGGACAAATGTCGCTAGCAGACCAATGAAGATTGCAAGGGTCAAAATCATAATAAAAATGAATAACCAGTAGGCATCTATCCTTCAGTTATAAAAAATTGAATAATGAAGAGGATAAACTTCTTGATCGATTATCCACCGTTCAGACCAGTTGCACTTGGAGCGCCAGCGCCAATGACAAACAAGACTAACATCAAAATGAAGACCAACATGCGAACATCAATGGTGCGGAGAACGACACTCAGTTTATTGGAAATTGAAGAAAACATAATTAAACTCCTTTTAAAATATAAGTTGAAAACATATTATCATGCATCCTGGTCTCAAATCAGGCATTAAATCGGTTTCATTTCCAGGATAATCTGTAACCATTTTCACTCAAAAAAATAATTCTTTTCGGTTGTCGAACAAATTATATTTTCCAGTAACAGGATGACCGGAATAAGAAATTTAAATCTTTTAGAATGCTGTGCTAATTCAGGAGATATTCGTAAAGTTCATGGGTTTGCTCAGAAGGAGGTGCGTTGACTTCTTTTTCCATCACTTCCACACAGCGCTGATACTGTTGAACCATAGCCGCCCGGTTGCCCATGGCAGCATATATCCTCATCGCCTGGCGATAGGCATCTTCCAGTAAATTGTCTTCATTGATCGCCCGATGGCAATAATCTAATGCCAGATCATAATTTGATTGATTGAAATAAATGTTGCTTACTTGCAAGAGAATATTGAGAAAGATTTGTCGCAGATACTCGCGTGGGCTGAAAACCCAGTTTTCATCAATATCAGACAAGTAGTTACCTTTATAAAATTTGATCGCTTCCCTGTAATGTGAAAGTTTATCAATAGGTTCATGAACCTGATTTGCAAGCGCATTTTCCCGCAGGAAAAGCTCAACATCGTATTCATAATCAAGCTTATTATTGAATCTGTAAACATTTTGATCCAAAATAATGCTGTCTTTTCCCACAGCACGCCGCAGTCTGTAAACGGTATTCTTAAAGCGGAATTTTACCTCATCCATGGTCGCATCTGGCCAGAATATCAAGCTTATTTCTTCCTTTGTCATCCCTTCCGGATGGGCTAAAAGCATAAAAAACATATCCCGGGCGGCCTGGGTTTGCCATTCAGAACTGCTAACCTGATGATTACTCAGATCAACTTGCATTCGACCCAAAGATCGAATTAACATCGTTGGAGGTGAAAAAGGAACCGCACGGGAATTCTTTCGCAATTCACGACGAAATCCAGGTATTTTTACCTTAAATTGTTCAATCTGATTTATGAATTGATCAAATTCACTTTGCATTAATTCAGGTGTGTATCCTTTTAACGGCTTCATAAATCTGGCAGCACTGGCCAACATCGTTGCAGGTGGATATTGGTTCCCTAAGCTGGAAAATATGTGTAAAAGATGTTCAATCACCTTTTCAGGTTGGTTGATGGAAATATTTGCCAACACCAGATACAAATGTGCTTTTTCGTATTGTACTTTATGACCGCCAATTTCAAAAAATGCACATGCTTTTTCCAGTCTAGGTAAAGCTTCCAAAGGTTTCTTTTCCAGTATTTTTATCCCCGAATGCTCTAAATCAATTAAATGCTTTTCCATCTGTGAGCCATTGTGACCAACCAAATCGTGAGCTTGATTAAGATTATTGTAGGCTGCATTGAAGTCTTCCTTGTAAGCTGATAGTATTGCTTTCTGGATTTTAATATACACTTGTAAAAAATGTTCCTGACTGCGGTCAGCGATGACTTCCGCCATATAATACGCCTGCATTGCCTGATCATCTACCTGGACTTCGTTAAAAATATCCCCTATGCCGGTAAGAATGAATGCTTCCATCCGAGCATACCCGCACGAGCGCGCATGATCTAAGGCTTCCTCAAATGATTGGCTTGCCTCAACATAATCGCCTGCCAATTGATTCAAAACGCCTAAATTATTGAGTATATTTGATAGCCAAAACGAGTTCCCTAAGGATTTCCAATACTCCAAAGCGATTAAATATTTATTTTTTGCATTTGAATAATTCCCTAAACTCTCATGAATTATCCCGATTTCAAGTTGAATAATTGCCTGATTTTTTTGATCATTGATGAAGTGCATCAAATTCAGTGCTTTTTCCAATTTCTCAAGCGCATTTTGTAATAATCCTTGATGAAAATAACACAGACCAATGCCACGCAGGGCTTCCCCTTTCATCGTAAGGAATTGTGGATCTTCCCCAGCCAATGATATGATTTCTTCAGCATCTTTTTTCGCATCATCCAATTTTCCTATTACTCTCAAACCAGCCATACGCATGGATAATGCCTGAATTAACTTTAATTTATCTTTGGAAATAGCCAGGGAATCAATTGCACGATTAAATAGCGGAATCGCCAGGTTGGTATTTCCTAATACCATAGCCACATTCCCTTGCAGGGCAATTATGTAGGGTCGGGTATTTAACGCTTCCGTTGGGAGAGAATCCAGCCAGGCAGAGAGAGTTGAAATTCTTCCTTTTAATATCATTTCTAAGCCAACTTCCTCAACCAACAAAATTAGATCATCTTGTGAATCCAATCGTCGGTAGATCGAAAAGGCTTTCTCCCACTCATTATTCTCTAGGGAAAATTTTGCATAACTGTATTGAATAGCTGATTCGACCTCTGGTTGCTGAAATTTGAACTTTTTTTGCAGGAATTCGAGAAACAAAGGATGATAGCGCAACCAATCCCCCTGATCCCCCACCGGCACTGTAAACAGGTTTTCCCGCTGAATTTCATTCATCCATTCCTGCCAGGGTGTGTTATCGCTGGCGATCACAGGGCTAATTACCTCTTTACAGAGGTCAGCATTAAATTCTTCTAAAACGCTGGACCAGAGTAAAAATGAACGCAGATCCGGTGATAAATAGTCTAGTATTTGTGAAAAATATTTTCCTAAAGAAAAACCTGAAACCCTGTTTAAACGAGCACGGAGCGATGCTGTTTCTTCTTTTACCTGACTGGTAAGGATAATTCCCGTTACCCAACCTTCTGTTTGGAGTTGGATCTCGTTTGCCATCTCTATGCTAAGCGCTGGCTGTTGATTTATTTGATAAAGTTGTTGGATCTCTTCTGGAATAAATTCCAATTCCTCATAACTAAGACCATCCGCTTCTGAGCGTGCGACCAAATTGGGTAACACAGGGAGGGAGAGCAACGTACGAGAAGCCAGGATAATATGGCAATTTTCATCCAGATTCATTAACAATCTATCGAAGAAGTTTCGAATTTCCAGACTGTCATTAACCAGATGATAATCATCCAGAACCATTAAGAAGTGTTCTGATATATTTTCATAAATATCATTAATAAACACTGAAGCAATCAAATCAGCATCAAATTTTGTTTGTCCACCTGATAATGCAGCAGCTGTTCTTTTGCCAAATGCGGGAAAACGATTTTGGATAGAGGCCGCAAAATAAGCAACGAAACGCCAGGGATCAATATCTAACCGATCGATTGTGTACCAACAAAACGGTAGAGTCGTCTGACCAATAAAGTCAATCAGCAACGAAGTCTTTCCATATCCAGCAGGTGCCGATACCAAGACTAAGCGCTTTTCAATCATATCTGCTAATAATTGATTTAAGCGCGTTCGATTTACCAGATCTTTTCTTCGATGTGGTGAGGTTATTCTTGTGCGGATAATGGTTTGATTACCAAACATCACTTCTTCTAACCGGCTTCTTCGGTGAACTTGAGTTTTTCCAATGAACAGTTGGACGAATGATTATAATATAAAAATTAGTTCACGAACGTGATGATTACTATTTTGTTGTTTAGTATATACCAAAACAATCACCAATGATGAAATTTTTCTTTGGTTTCAGGTTTGGGCTGGACACGATTATACATGAATTGTTCAATTCAACAGAATTGTACCGATGATATTTGCTATGGGATTTATAAGGTAGTGAATTAGAAAATGAATACAATATTTAAATGAAGAGACGCTTCCCCCCCTTGCCTTTTTTAATTATTGGAATTATTTTGGCTTTTGTTCCATTAATTTTTATCAGATTACAGGATAGCCAATTCTTATCACCCCCTCAATCACTTAGAATCATCGATCCTAATCAAGATGTGTTATCAGCCACTTATTACCCGGGTTTAAAACCCTACGGAGTAATCCTGCTTGAAGGGTTCGGTTCAGACCAAGTTACCATGACCAGTTTTGCAAGCGAGTTTGCTCGCAATGACTGGCATGTATTCTCGTTCGATTTTAGTGGTCATGGACGCTCATCCGGGACGTTATCATTTGATAACGCCAGTACAGACCACCTTGCCAGACAGAGCCTTTTTATGATTCAGGAGTTTAAAAGAATTTCCAGGTTAGATGATAACCAGATTTTTCTTTTGGGGCATAGTTTAGGTGCGCGCGTGGCTCTGCAAACAACAGCGCTGAAGACAGACCAATTTGCTGGGTTGATATTGCTGGGAACTCAGATAAATCTATCGAGCAATGTTCAATCTGAGTTTTTTACCGGAATTTCAGATATCAATTTGCCATGGATACAATCATTAGATGAAACAAATCCGGTAACTCCCATCCTGATGATCAGTGGCGAATGGGATGACATTCTGACCCCGAAAAGTGCAGAATTGCTTTTCAGCAAGCTTACTGCTGGTATTTTCGATCAGAAAAATGGGAACTATCAATCACTAAATTTGAAATATCCGAGTAGGTACCAAACAATATTGCCACTTCTTTTCCATAATTATGAACCTTTTTCGTCTAGGGTTATTCATGTTATGAATACCTGGATTCAAAGTCAATTTGATATCAATATCTTGGATTCACAATTGCCAACAATCAGAATTTTATCCTGGTTCATAAGTCTGGTTGGAATTTTTATTGTATTAATCAGTTTCAGGAGATGGTTTGCGAAAGAGGAAACTCTAAATAGAATAATTTCCCCGATTGAGATCACGAACCTGAAGCGATTCCTGTGGGGAAAACTCATCTTATGGCTGGGCGCGATACCAATCGCAGCCATTCTGGGAAGTATTTTCTTTTTTATTCCAATCGGAAAACCTGTATTAAATCTGATTTATGTTTGTTTTATCGGTGGATATGGAATTTTACTATTCTTGCTTTACAGGGGTGGAAAAATGCCCGGGGTTGAAGGGAAACTGAATCAAAAGATAAATTTCTCAAAGGACATTCACAATTTGTTTTCAAATATTATGAGGAATCGGAGCAAATTAGTTCCAACCTTTGGTATCACGCTAATCATTCCTTTATTTACGGTGATATTTGCACGCACAGGCTGGTTTTTTATATTTCCAGCAAATCTCCGCTTGTTATGGTTGTTTATCTTCACACCAATCACTGCCCTCGGATTCTGGATTGGCATCAAAGAAACACAAATTTTGCCTGATCAACCTTTGCCAAAAATTGCCCAAACGCTGATTGGGCTCTTTCCTTTTTTTGTTTATACGATCTTGATGGCTGCCATTGGGTCCCTTTCTGGCATGATCGGAGGATTACAAGGGTTAATCATATTGTGGTTGGTGATTACGTATGGTAATTCAATCCAAGCGATCAGTGAGCGTCCATGGCTAACCGCGACCTGCATGGCATTTTTGTTGTATTGGTTGATTCTTCCACAAGGTGTATTATTCTAAAAAGCTATCACCTTTTTATATATTCAGAAGAAAACCTCATCAACTCTCATTAATTCTTATTCTAAGTAAATTCATATCCAAAATTATGAGTCTCATAAGATAGTTCCAGAGAGATTTGTAATAGATCCGTTGTGATATGTCGAATGTGTAATATATATTAGTATTTTGTCACTTTAATTTCATATTCATCTAAAATTTGTGTTATTGGTGGGATAATTGGAAAGCAAAATAAAGTATGAGCACGAAGGATTGACCAATCTGGTTAAGAGAGTCACTTACCTTTTTTACCCATTGCAAAATTTTATTGATAGGAGATTAATATGAAAAAAACCGATGTTTTGATTTTAGGAGGACTATCAGGAATTTCTGCTGGTATCAGTAGTCGCCAACATTATCCTGATAAGAAAGTTACTCTGGTTCGTAAGGAAGGAACTGTTCTAATCCCATGTGGGATCCCATACATTTATGGAACCGTAAATAGTCCAAAGAACGATGTGATTCCCGATGGGTTACTTGAAAAAAATGACATTGAATTAATAAAATCTGAGGCAATTTCAGTAGATCGAGAGAATAAAATTGTTAGCTTATTCAATGGGGAAAAGATAAACTATGACAAGCTTATTTTCGCAACCGGTTCTCTGCCTGTTATTCCACCAATTCCAGGTGTTGACAAAAAGAACGTCTATCCAGTCAAGAAAGAATATGATTATCTTGATGGACTAAATGAGGAGATGAAATCCATCAAGGATCTGGTGGTCATCGGTGGTGGTTTTATTGGCGTTGAATTTGCCGATGAATGTCGTAAGGGACGCGAAATAAATGTCACTGTTGTGGAAGCTTTACCTCATTGTCTACAGGCTGCTTTTGATGATGAGTTTTGCATTGAAGCGGAGGAGAAGTTATCCTCCGCAGGTGTTAAATTGTTGACCAACACAAAAGTTTTAGAAATTCTAGGTGATACTGCAGTTACTGGCGTCAAACTATCCAATGGCATTGAAATAAAGGCAGATATGGTCATCCTAGGTATAGGCGCTTTTCCAAACACTGCGCTGGCGAAAAATTGTGGTCTCAAACTTGGTGTTTTAAACGCGATTAAAGTGAACCATTATATGCAAACTCACAGCGACCCTGATGTTTTTGCTTGTGGTGATTGTGCGGAAAAGCAATCGTTTTTCACTGGGCGTACCATAGGCGTTATGCTTGCATCGGTTGCAACTTCAGAAGCTCGAATTGCTGGTGCAAACCTGTATTCACCTGTGCACCAAAACTCAGGTGTTATCAGCTCTTTTTCTACCATGATTAATGGTCGAGCCTTTGGTGTAACAGGTTTGACCGAATGTGTCGCCAAAAAAGCTGGCATAAAATATTTAGTCGGCAGAGCTGAGGCTCCAGATACTCATCCAGGTGGCATGCCTAATTCAACCATGACCAAGGTAAAACTGATTTTTGCCAAAAATACTGGTGTGCTCCTTGGCGGAGCCATTTCCGGTGGTAAAACAGTTGGTGAAATGATTAATTTACTAAGTGCTGCTATCATGCATCGCATGACAGATCACGATATCTATCAATTCCAAATGGGGACCCACCCTGCATTAACATCCTCACCAATCGCATATCCGATTGTTAATGCAGCTGGCAAAGTATTGGTTCCATTTAGTAATTAATTTATCCAACTTTATATTTTATGGTGTGGATGGATTAACAACAGCTGGATATAAAATCGATATTTCTGATTTGACGATTGAAAAGAACTTTAAAAATAATTTAAAACAAAAGGGCACGGAATTTTCACCGTACCCTTCTGTTTTACCTGATTTTATTATCAAATGATCAGTACGAGGGATTTGAGTGAGAAATCTCCAGGTCGTTCACTCGTACAAACTTCGGCAGAACAATCGCTACCGGATTACGAGCTCCGTAACTCGAAGAGGTATTGTAAACCGTTTGTTGTTTTGACATCCAAGCAACTTTATCCCCAAAGATATCCAACAAACTCTGTGTGACGCGCACATTGAAAGGCACCACAATGGATCCATCTTTTTTAAGTAATAGTGCTCCAAAACGAGAACTGGCAGTCACTAATGCTTTGGATGGGTTAACAATATTCATGTAGTGTAAGAATGGGATATAGAGAATATCTTTGTCACGTGGTAGTTTGACTAATGCCATGAGATTATCAACATCTACTTCCCCACCTTCTAATACCAGACTTTTATGAGGAACATTGTGACCGGTTGCTTGCGCATCAAATTCGTCAGCATCGTCCTGATACCAGGTGAATTTTTGAAAAACACCATTCACAAAGAGAGGGAATGGTTTTCGTTCAATCCCCATTGAATCACGCTTTAAAGGATAAGTTTCAAGGCGAGTTGGATCATCCACCAATGTAAATTTATCTGAGAATACTTTCTTTCCGATATGATTTTCGGTCAGAAATGAATATCCACGTTTCATTAAACCACCATTGAACCCAATCCAGTTCATAAAACTGATCATTTCAGCAGTCGCAGCAGGTCCAAATACAATATCATATTTGCCGACAGGAATTTGCTGTGCAGGATCGTTCTTATATCTTTCAATTAAGAAGGTTAGTTCCGTCTGTAATTCTTCTGGTTTCAAATCCTCTTTTTTCTGAGCAGATTGTTCTGCTGTTACCTCCCACTTTAACTCAGAATGAGCCAGCACAATGGTTACCTGAGCATCCGAGGTTTGAAGATATTGGGTGAATTTTGATTTTGTGGAGATTTGTGCCAGGGTATTTATGCCTGAGGAAAAAATACCGGATAGCGTAATCTTGTCTGTTTCCAAATCTCTGGTAGCTTCATTAAAGTAAGCTAACTTTTCTTCACCCGATATATTCGCTAAGGCTGCGTCAAATCCTTGATCATCAGTGTAGTCTTCCTTAAATTCAGGTATCGAGGGTTGGTAATTCAGTGGCATTGCGAACTTGACCATTTCAGCAGCAATGTCCAAGCCTTGTTTCATTTCATCCAGTTTGCTCAAATCTGTGATCATCTCATAACTGGCTCTGCGTCGGTCTTCGAATACGATAATTTCCAAGCGGATAAGATGTTCATTTGTATTCAAAGAAATGGCTGAGTTGGCAAACCGCATCAGGTAACTATCCTCTTCATGGTAAAGGAATGCAGCTTCAACCCCTTTGGAGAGAGCGTATTCGCGCAGAGAGGTCAGAGTCTGTAATATTTTCTCTTTCATGATTATTCTCCTATCCTTACATGATCAAATCGACAAACCGGAACACCATGACCAAGTTGCATAATCTGATTGGGTTGGCCTTTCCCACAGTTATCCACATACTGAACCTTCCAGGTAGATTGATCACCCACTGCTGAAAGAGAATTATAAAATTTTACTGTTTCGCCTTTGTATGTGGAATTCTTAACAACCTTGCTAACTTTGCCATCATCCACTAGCCAGCCGATATCACAGGAGAAGTGAAATTGCTCCCGGTTGGAACCAATCGACCAGCTTTTATCGCCATCCAGGATGATACCTTTTTCGGTATTTCGGACAATGTCATCCAGGGTACCATCTTCACCAGGATCAATATTAATATTCGTCATTCTTTCAATCGGCACACGATAAAATGCAGTCGCACGATTGGCACCACTACTACCGTCAAAAATCTCGCGTTTGGCGCGTGCATTGGCCTCTTCGACCATCTGACGACCGGTGATTGCCCCAACCAGGATGCCCTTATCGATCAATAGATTATCCTGGGCTGCTACACCATCATCATCATAACCAAAACTACCCGGGCTATTTACTAATGTGGCATCCGCTCGAGCTGTCAGTTTCTCGGATCCATATCTCAGTTTTCCGAAATCATCGAGGGTCACAAAAGAACCTCCAGCAAATGCCAGCTCATATCCTAATATACGATCAAGCTCCAACGCATGTCCAATCGTTTCGTGTGTCTGTAAGAACATGATGCCGGGTAATAAGATGACAGATCGATCCTCTTTTGGGCATGGATCAGCAACCAGCACCTGATTTAATTCACGGACGATTCGCTCTGCATTTTCATTAAAAACCTGCATATCCAGTGTTTCCCAGCCACGAGTATCACCCATTCGATCGGGTAAATATTTGCGGCTATGTGATTCTCCCTCGGAATCCACCCCCATCACCTGAATAGAAGGAAATGCTTCGATAATATTTTTTTCAATTTCGCTTCCTTCAGAATCAAGGAAAACGATTTGTTTGCGCACAAACATCATATCACTAACCCGTTGAACGACACCGGATTGATTGAGTTTTTCATCCATGCTACGCAAGAAATCAATCTTTTCGGCCAATGATACGCCAAAAGGATCAATTCGATTCGGGCTGGAGAAGGATGCATGAATGGCATCTTTTTCAGCCAGACGTACAGGAAATGTCACCCGTTCAGCTGCAACCCTGGCATTATCAAATGCTGTATCAAAAAGGGTACCAAGGTTACTGACATCCGATGATGCTGAAAAGCCCCAGGCATTTTTATACAGAACCCGGACACCCAGTCCACTCTCACGTGATGATGTTGTTTCTTTAAGATTGCCGTTCCACATCATCAAATAATTGGCTTCTTCCACAGGATACCAACGCGCATCCACGTAGGTAGCGCCTGCTGCTTTCAGCCGGTCAATATGTGCTTTCAATTGTTTTTGCATAGAGAATTCTCCTTGATGGAATTGGAAATAAAATCCACTTTTTAGTGTAAATCGAATAGAAAAAACGTGCAAGTGATTGGTGCTATGAAGATACCAATCACTTGTCATTTTTCACCAAATTACCAGGAGTAAATTAGACCAAGAATTTTTTATTACCCGACTTTAGTTCCACATTCTGGACAGAACTTGGCTCCTTTTGTTTCTGTTCCACATTTTGGACAATGTGTAAGCTTCAGTGCAACTTCTACTGCTGTCCCACAATTTGGACAGAACTTTGCACCATGAGTCTCCTGACCACATTGAGGACATTTTTGTATCGCTGGTTGAATCATTTGTGCACCGCATTCAGGGCAAAATTTTGTACCTTGTGCTGCCAAAACACCATCATTTGGGCAACGAGCGGCCTGACTGGCTGCATTCTGAGCAGTTTTGGCAGCCTGTTGAACATTTTTAACCACATCACCCAGACCAAAGGCACTTGCAAACCCCTTTAGAGTTGCCCCAGCTTGTTCACCACGCGCTTCAGAAATTTCATTCGTTCTGGGGCTATCTTCCCGGCAAAATCCAGTTTGGGTATCAAAGTCCGAAAGACAAACAACTCGTAAACAGGTAGGGCATTCCCGAAAGTTGACCTGAACTTGCTGCCAGGCTTTTTCAACTTGAGCTGGTGTCATATTCATGCTATACCGTGGATCTTCCCCAACAACTGTATTGGCAACCGTATTACCAAACAGGGGAACTTTTCTTAATAGTCCGCTGGCAACCTGTTTGCCCAGATCCTTGGTAACCGTTCCAGCGACATCCGGTGTGCTGCGATACTCCCTTCCACAAGTTTCACAATAAAAAACACAATAGGGACCAATTCCATCATTACGAATATCATAATTTGGCATTCTCGTAAAATCAGACATTTTTGCTCCTTACAAGGAAATAAAAATTATAATTTTCAGACAAAGAATATTATAGAACCAATCGAAAAATCAAGTAAAAAATAGGTGATCCAATTTGGGAGTTTTTTAGTCTGCTCAATTTTTTGGATATTCGTAAGAAAAATCATTTTTTAGAACGTTTTGAAATTATCCAGCGCTTGATAGGCGGTATTCGCATCAATAACAGGATGAAAACGATTGAGCCCATTATGATTGGACGCACGGTGTCCCCACTTAATGTTGCAATTGACCCTTTTACCGCCCAGACATAATGTAAAATTACCAACACCCCGACCAGATAAACGGTTTTATGCAAGCCTTTCCATCTTTTCCCCATCAATTTCATCCAAAACTTGAATGATGTGATTGCCAACAATAATAATAAAAGACCTGCCAGAGAACCGACAATAATGAATGGCTTTTGAGTTGTCAGACCTATGATTTCACCTAAATCAAATCCATAGTCAACTGCTGCAAAAACAATAAAATGCAAGGCAAAATAGAAAAAAGCATACAAACCTAAAGCCCGGCGATGTTTTCCAATCTTTTTCCAACCTGTAAGGGTAATCACGGGAGTAACTGCCAGTGCAAGAATCAGTAAATTCAACGCTGCCCTACCCAAAAATTGTTCCACAAACTGGATGGGATTGACAGTCAATTGATTCTCGAATGCCTTATATGCGAGTTCGATAAGAGGAAATAAACTTACCGCGTGAATTCCAAGTTTCAGCCAGTTAAATGAAGATTTAGAATTTACTTTGTTTTTGATTTTCGGCTTTGTTTTTTGTTTGATTGATTCCATTCAGGCCTAACTCCGTGTTTATATTTTATGCCATTATTCTTCCAGCAGGCTGCGAATTGCTGATTCAGTTTCTTCATATCGCCCCTCACCAATATGTCTATATCGCAAATGACCTTTTTTATCAATCAGATAAATGGTTGGCCAAAAATGAGTATCATAAGCTTTCCAGGTTTCACCCAGGTTATCAGCTGTAACAGCATACGGAATATTGAGTTCGTCAACTGCTTCTTTCAGGTTTTCTATATCAGATTCATATTCAAATTCCGGGTAATGATTTCCAATGATGATCAGACCTTCCGATGAGTACTTTTCGTGCCAGGCAATTAAGGAAGGAATAGTATTCTTACAATTAATACAACCAAATGTCCACATTTCAATCAAGACGACTTGACCACGCAAATCAGCCAATCGTAGTGGCGAAGCGGAATTCAACCAGATTTCGTTGGTTAATTCAGGCGCGTTGCCCAGATCCGGCAATGGAACATTGGTTGGTTCCAGCTCTGAAACCTGCTGAGGGAAACATCCGCTCATGATCCATGCACTAACAAATACCAGTAAGAATAAAAAGCGCATCCTACCTCCAATTTCTATTTTAATTCTAATCAGTTGATATTACGAATGTCTTACAGGCTGATGAAAGAATTATTAACGCTTTGCAAGCTTAATTGTAAAGACCGTCTCCTGCCCAGGTTTGCTCTCTACCTGAATATCTCCATGATGAGCATCTACAATGCCTTTCGCAATGGCTAACCCTAATCCAGAACCTCCGGCGGTTCGGGTTCTGGATTTTTCCCCCCTGAAAAAACGCTCAAACACATGGGGTAAATCATCTGGTAATATTCCTTCACCGGTATCGCGAACTGAAATGTTGACCCTATCCCCAGTGCTGTTTGCACACAATGAAACGCTTCCCCCCATTGGTGTATGCCTGATTGCATTGCTCACCAGGTTATTTATGGCTCTACCTAACCATAAAACATCAATATTTATTGGATCCACATCTTTCCCCGCTGAACCAGTCAGCAGGATTCCTTTTTGATTGGCGACGCCCGAAAAACTCTCCAAAGTGTCAGATATAAGGTCCGAAAGAGAGGCTGGTTCAAGGATCAGAGGAATCCCGCCTGCATCCAATTGGGAGATCTGAAACAAATCATCAATTAACAAAGCTAGGGAATCCACATGCATTTTCGTTTGTTTCAGATAATCGGACATTATTTCAGGATCGGTTATTAAGCCATCTGATAATGCTTCTACTAAAAGTCGCACAGAGGATAAGGGTGTGCGCAAATCATGTCCTGCCCAGGCTACCAGATCACGCCGCAGGGATTCTAATTCCTTTTGTTTTTGATCGGCGGTTTGGATCTTTTCAGCCATTTGATTGAAAGATTGAGCCAGAACTGCGATTTCATCATTTCCTGGTATTTCAACGCGTGACGATAAATTGCCACCCTCAATGGATTTGGCAGCACTTTCAAGTATTTTTATCCGGGCAATCAATGTACTGGTGAAAAAGCTACCCAAAACCACAGCAATACCACCTGCAAATAATAAAAGTACTGTCGCCAGTAATAAATCATGCTCGCTGGCAAACATTAAACGGGCGGTCAACCATACATTTAAAAAGGTTAATAAGCTGGCAAGAATATAGGTTCCTAAAAGCACCCAGCGCAATGATGGGGCTCTTTCTATCCAATTTAAGCGATAGGCACCATAACCAATACCGATCGAGATAATGGCTGTAAAGGAAAGAAATTGGGCCATATGTTCCAGATCCCCCATAGGAGGGCTCATCAACCAATAAAAGATTAGCAGGGAAAGGACCACCACAATGATGATGCCCCCAGCAAAGATAATCGGTCGGGATTTATTTTGGCGCTGAGATTTAAGGTTCAAATTTATATCCAATCCCCCAAACTGTCACGATCGTTTCCGGCGATGTTGGGTCTTTCTCAATTTTTTCTCGTAATCGTCGTATGTGAACGGTGACCGTACCTGGATCAATATAATGAGAAAACCCCCAAATATTCTCCAACAATTGGTCCCGGGTGAAAACCTGGCGGGGATGCTGAGCCATGAAGAATAACAAGTCAAATTCTTTGGCCGTCAAAGTAATCGCTTGTCCGTTTATCGTAACATCTCGTGTTTGTGGATTAATGAATAGGTCATTAAAAACCAACGCTCCTTCGTCCGTGTTTTCCGCAGTTGACCCTGCCCGGCGTAAAACAGCTCTGACACGACTCACTAATTCCTGCGGGCTGAAGGGTTTGACGACATAATCATCGGCACCTAATTCCAAACCTGCGATGCGGTCACTTTCTTCCCGGCGTGAAGTTAATAGAATGATCGGGACATCTGATTGATCTCGTAATTTTCTGGTGAGAGTAAATCCATCCATACCTGGCAACATCACATCCAGAATAATTAAGTCTGGCAATCGATCGGTTAATTCATTTAATGCTGATAACCCGTCTGAAAAACTGGACACTTCATATCCTGCTCTTCTTAGATACAGACTCACTACCTCACTGATACTTGGTTCATCTTCTACAATTACTATCTTTGTCATATTGTTCTCTTTAGAATCATTTTACAACACTATTATTGCATAAATCTTACGCTTTCTTCATCAAATTGTAAGAATTGTTCACTATTTACGTAATATTTCAATTGTATGATGAAGAAAAACAATTTTTTAGGAGGCTCTAATGATAAAGAAATTGGTAATCATCTTAATTTCAGCAACTTTTATTCTCTCTGCCTGTGCTCCGGCAGTAAAAACACCAGCGGAAATGATGGAAAAACCTACGGATGCAATGACTGAGAAAGTTGAAGATGAAATGCTGGATGAATCTTCTCATGAGATAATGGATGAATCTTCTGATGAGATGATGGACAAATCCGATGATGAAATGATGGACAAATCCGATGATGAAATGATGTTGGAAACTGCCTGGTTTGGTACAACATTTACAGATGTCAGTAGCGGGGAAACATTCACGATTAACGACTTTAAAGGAAAGGTCGTTTTGATAGAAAACCTGGCAATGTGGTGTTCGAATTGTAAGAAACAACAAGAGCAGGTCAAAATCCTGCACGAATTAATCGGTATGAATGAAGATTTGGTGTCGATTGGTCTCGATATTGACACTAATGAAAATGCTGCTGACTTGAAAGCATATATTGAAAATAATGGTTTTGATTGGATTTATACAGTTGCTACAGAAGAAGTAACCCGTGAAATTGCCAATTTATACGGTGCGCAATTCCTAAACCCACCCTCTACCCCCATTTTAATTGTTGACCGAAATGGCCAGGCACACCCTATGCCTTTTGGTATCAAGAGTGCTGAGGATCTGAAAGATTTTATAAATCCATTTTTATCTGAGAATATGTAATTCAATAAAAATCACAACCGCTGGGAATAATCTCAGCGGTTGTGAACACTGAAAGGAAACAATGGAAGCAATTCTTACATCCATAGGATTAGGTCTGCTGGCAAGTGCCAGTCCATGTATTATTCCACTCTATCCAGGTTATCTCGCGTATCTGAGCGGCGCAAGTTCGGATCGTCTGCGAAAAGGCCGGCACTTTTTAGGTTTTTTTGTTCTGGCTGGGGTATTGACGATGATGCTGATACTGGGTCTACTGATCGCTTTGCTATCCATCTCAGTTGGTCGGGCATTGTCAGTGATTATTCCAATCGCCGACTTGTTATTAATCACCTTAGGCATTTTGCTCTTATTGGATAAGAATCCTTTTAAAGCGCTCCCTCAAATCAAGATTCCAGTCATGCAAAATCCCTATTTTAATGCCTTTGTTTATGGCTTATTATATGGCCCGATTGCCTTACCCTGTTCAGGACCGTTAGTGGTTGGCATCTTTGCAATCTCCCTTACTTCAGCCGAGGCTATCAGCAGGCTGAGTGTTTTTCTTTGGTTTGGGTTAGGATTTGGCTTGCCGCTTCTAGCTTTGTCATTAATTTCTGGTGTATTGCAAAGAACGATTACACGCTGGCTGGCGACCCATTCAAGATTGATTAATGTGATTGGTGGGGTATTATTAATTGGGATTGGGATTTATGATTTCATTGTGAACCTGGAGTTGATAAAATTGGTACTTGGGTTCTAATTCAAATACCCAGGAATACGTCAACAAAATTAAGGATGTTAACCAGGCATGGAACAAAGAATTAAAGACAGATTTTCGAACGCAATATTAGTGGAAGCAATGCTGCGATTTGGAATTCATAAGGACCAGATCAAAATCCTCGACAGCTTCGAAAGCTTTATCTATGAATATTCAAATGATTCGGGATCCTATATTCTGCGCATATCCCACTCCATACGCCGGGACGAAACGTTAATTCATGCTGAAGTTGATTGGATTAATTATCTTACTGAGCATGGCGTTTCCGTCTCCAGAGCAATCCTCTCTCAAAATGGCAGCCTGGTTGAAGCGATTGATGATGAAAAAGGTGGCGATTTCCTGGCTACCGCGTTTGAAAAAGCACAAGGAGAACCACCGTGGGATCGATGGACTCCTGTTCTTTATGAAAGTTACGGTGAATTAATCGGTAAAATGCATGCCCTCACCAAGCAATATCAACCCTTTCTTCCGAACAGAAAACGTCCTGAATGGGATGATCCAATTTTCGATTTTGTGGGACAATTTTTACCAGAAAGTGAATTCTTAGCACACGAAAAATACAGGGCTATTTGCGCGCATTTAAAAAATCTGCCAAAGAACAGCGATTCTTATGGATTAATCCATCAGGATGCGCATGGTGGCAACTTATTTATTGATGAGAAAGGTCTGATCACCTTATTTGATTTTGATGATTGTTGCTATAGCTGGTTTATCAATGATATTGCCATTGTTTTGTTTTATATTGTGACCAGTGCGAAAGATCAGGAGGCATTTACGAAGGAATTCATGCTTCAGTTTTTGCATGGGTACATTCGGCATTGTTCATTGGATCTTGATTTGCTCAAAGAAATTCCCAATTTCCTTAAAATGCGCGAGATTGAGTTATATGCAGTCATTCAAAGGGATTTTGACCTGAACAATATTGAAGACAGCTGGGCAAAGCGATTCATGCTTAATCGAAAAATCAATATCGAAAATGATATTCCATTCATTGATTTGGATTTTAATTCGCTGAAATCATTGCTATAGTCCTTTTAATTTCGATCATAAAATGTGTAGAATAATAAGAGATGAGATAATCATTTGAACTCGATCTCCATCCATTACAGGTATGAAATCAATAAAATGAATTATTCAATTTGCTCAAATAATTGTGTCTTAGATTAGCAATTATTCCTGATGTTTGTGTAGAAAGGAGAATATCATGTCAAAATCGGTCTTGGTTGCCTATGCCACGCGTTATGGATCTACCAAAGAGGTTGCAGAAAAAATTGGACAAATATTTATTCAAAGTGAATTTGATGTAGACGTACTTCCGTGCAAAAAAGTTGACTCACTTGAAGGATATCAATTCATCATCATTGGGGCACCATATTATGTTGGGAGTATGTTAAAAGATGCGAAAAATTTCTTACTGAAGAATCAAGACACTCTCTCCCGAAAATCGGTTGCATTCTTTGCCCTTGGTCCGATAGGTGATACTGAAAAGGAATTAACAGATACACAAAACCAATTGGAGAATGAACTCAAACAATTTCCATGGTTTAAACCTATATCCACCGTAATGTTTGGTGGAAAATACGATCCTGTGAAATTGCGTTTTCTGGACAAATTTTTAACGCTACCCCGCTTCCCCCTCCATAATTTAGCAGCCAATGATGCCAGACATTGGGGTGATATAAAGGGTTGGGCGGAAAATTTATCTTCTAAAATATTGTCAGCTGAAAATCCTTCTGCTCATTGATGTTGATCGTGAAGAAAATTGAGAAATTTTGATGAAGCGTTAAGACCATTTCTCCGAATTCCATTTTCTGCCTTCATCCAACATTGCCAGGTAATTGCTTAAAGGCATGTAATTGACCACTGAGTTTCCAGTACCGAGCACATAGTGACCGCCAGGTGCACAAGCTTCCAGAATCTCCCGAGTTCGCTTTCGCACCTGTTCTTCGGTTCCCGAAGCTAGCAAATGCACATCCACGCCTCCGATAATAGCGATCTGATCTGCATATTGTTGGTAAGCCTGTTCCACTGGTAAAATTTTGTCCTCATAGCTGTGTTTCCCATCCACACCAATCGCGATCAAATCATCCATTAATTTATACATTTTTCCACAGGAATGTAACAGGAATAATTTATCCGCCTGATGAACGCGATCCACGATTTTTTTCAGGGGTGGAATGAATTTTTCGCGCATTAATTTTGTTGAGATCATCGTACCAGTTGCATACCCCCAGTCATCTCCCATGAAGATGCCACCCACACCGGGTTCATCAATAATATCATCTACAACAGAAAAAACGAGTTCAGTCACTTTTGCTATCACGGCGTCAACCAGTTCAGGTTGATCTGCCAATGCATAACTGAAAGGCACAAATCCCATCAACCAGGTGGTCCACTCAAAAATACCACCAGGAATCACCATCACTTTCATGCCTGATGGAACCAGGGAAGACATACGTCGAACGGAAAGATTAATTTTTTCAATATCGCGAGGCCATGGATACTTGTAAAAATCATCCCAAGAACTAATGGGGCCTTCGTTATCGTTCGTCCAAATTCTTCTGCGGTCATCATTTTCCAATTGTTCACTTGATTCAAAATTTCTCAATCCTTCAAACGGAATAAAACTAAATCCCCAAGCATAGTCCCAACCAGTTTTAAGACAAAAACGAATTACCTGACTTGCATAGCGATCCGCTAAATTTTTAAGGTCCGAGATTGAAGGATTTCTTTCAATCATCATTTCACCATAATAGTCAATTCCTTTTTCACCTAATAACTGACCAACTACTTCAAGATCGGCAAATAAATCCCCAAAAGGAACTGGTCCGGGATTTTTTGTTTTTATCGCTCTTTTGAAATTTTCAAAATTTGGCTGATGGTGGATGGAATGATTATTCATAGAAAACGATATTCCTTTATTGAGGGAGGATTACTTGAGAAACAGTGATGATCTTAAATGGTAAATAAGCTAATAAAATAATTATAATTTGAATTGACAACGTTGACAATTATTTTTTCATGTTGATTTTTTTCTCTCAATCGTACAGCGTCTGCAAAATATCAAAATTTATATAACCTAATCTGTTTGTATTTGGATTAATTCATGCAATAATTCATGAGACCCTTTCAAATATAAATAGAAAAAGGAAATAATATGGAAAAGAATCCCTCCTATCAGACAATTGATGGGTATATTGATCAATACCCAGAGGATATTCAAAAAACCCTTCAAAAGATTAGGACAGTCATCAAGGAAGCTGCCCCACAGGCAACCGAAAAAATCAGTTACCAGATGCCCACCTTTTATCTGCACGGGAACCTGGTTCATTTTGCGGTTTTTAAAAACCACATCGGTTTCTATCCGGTTCCCAGCGGGATCGAGAAATTCAAAGATGAATTAGCTCAATTCAAAGGCGGGAAAGGCTCGGTACAATTTCCTCTTGAAAAGCCAATGCCCTATGATCTCATCAGGCGTATTGTATTATTTCGTATGGAAGAAAATATTTTAAAGGCTGACCAACGAACCAGAAAAAAATGAAAAGAACAAAAGGAGAAAAACAATGTCTCAAACCATTGTTCTACCCTACTCTTCAGAATTTGAACAAGATTGTGCTGATATCATTGCAGCTTTACCAGATTGGTTTGGCATACGAGAAGCAAATGCAACCTATTTGGAAAATTTGAACAAGTTTCCATCCTGGGTGGCGATGATCGAATCAAAAGTGGTGGGGGTTATCACGCTGGAAAATCCATTTCCCGGTTCTTATGAGATTCATTTCATGGCAGTTCATCCGAATTTTCATCGACAGGGAATCGGAAGTTTATTGGTAAAACGGGTTGAAGAAGAAGGCCGAAACAGTGATGGAAAGTGGTTACATGTGAAAACCTTGTCCTCATCTCAGCCAGATCTTAATTATGCCCACACACGGGCATTTTATTTTGCCCTGGGGTTCAGCCCTTTGTTTGAATCTGACTCCATTTGGGGACCAGCAAATCCAGCCTTCATTCTGATCAAGAACCTCTGATCAATCCAATTCGGAACGTCAATTCAATTCCAAAAAAAGCTTTTCCTGAAAAAATTTATTATACAATCAGGGTATCTGTAAACTCACCTTGTAGACTTGAACTGATCCATTAATCAGGAGGCGCTGTAAAATGAATAATCCCCGCTTTAAGTCCTTCAATTATGCTATTGGGATGTTTGGTACTTCTATTCCCATCAATATGTTTAAGACCTATGCCGCGATTTTCTATGTAGATCGCCTGGGTCTGACAACCCTGCAACTCTCATCCATCCTATTCTGGTATGCCTTTATCGATGCAATCGATAACCCGGTCTATGGTTTTCTATCCGATCGCACCCGCAGCCGTTGGGGACGACGGCGTCCCTGGTTGGTAATTGGGACTCCCCTACTGATATTATGTTTTATTGCTTTTTACAGCACTCCTGCTTTTCTTTCAGGCAATTCATTATTTGCGTATGCCATGTTGTTTTATATTCTGACCGGGACACTCGACTCGGTCATCAACGCCAATTATGGGGCTTTGTTTCCTGAATTATTCCGGACGGATGCCAGCCGGGCGAAAACGAATGCGCTGCGTCAGGCCTTCCAATTGGTGGCAATGATCATCAGTATTGCACTCACCCCTATGGTGACCAGTGCCATTGGATATAGTAACACTGCCATTGTTTATGGCATTTTAGGCGGTGTGGTCATCCTATACATGTCATTCACCTCGAAGGAAGTTGAATTTCATGAGGACGAGGAGAAACCCAAATTCTGGGACAGTTTGAAAAGCTTGTTTACCAACCGTAAATTTTGGTTGGCAGGCTTTACCAACGCATTTTATAGCGCTGCCATGGCGTTGGTGCTGGCTTCTTTACCTTTCTTTGTGAAATATACCTTACAGATTCCGGATAATCAGTCCACTTTTCTGTTTGCATCGGTCCTGATCATTGCCATCGCCTGTGTGGTCGTATGGGCGAGATTGGTAAAGAAATATTCTTTGATTCCAGTCTGGCGGGTGGCGTTGGTTGCATTAGCGATTGCTTTCATCCCACTCTATTTTGCCAACTCACTGGCAACTGCCATCATTGGCAGCGCTCTGGTTGGATTTGGATTCGCTGGTGTGATTACAACCATGGACCTGATTGGTGCCAAGATCATGGATGAAGATACCAAGAAATATAATGTACGCAGGGAAGGCATCATCTCAAATGCTTTGGGTTTTATGAACCGCTTGAATGGCCTCTTCACCAGCTTCGCTTTCTACTTGATCTTCGTCATTTTTAAATTTGAGAGTGGTAATAACCCCGGACCGGATCCAGCCAACGCTTCCCGCTTTCTATTAACCGTATTCCCATTTGTGTTGATGGTGATCAGTTTTGGTTTCTCATTCTTCGTGAATTTTCCAAAAAATGATCCCACGGAGCCAATGGTAGAGCTTCACCCGGCAGGAGATGCATAATGGCACTCATTAGATTAGATCATGTTCCGGAAACGATCGGTGTGAATGTACCTGTCAACATTATTCTGCCTGATCCGGGAAAAATCAATGGTATCCCCGTTCGGGATCGAAAAGTATTATATCTTCTGCATGGACTCAGTGATGACGGCAGTGCCTGGCAACGCTTTTCTTCCATCGAAACCTATGCGAATGCCTATGGCCTGGTCGTGGTCATCCCATCCGCAGGTCGTAGTTTCTACACAAATCAACCGAACGGTCAGTCTTATTTTTCCTATCTGGTAGAAGAATTGCCCCAATATCTGGCCGATGTGTTCAATCTAACTCCTAAGCGGGAAGATACTTTCATTGCGGGCAACTCCATGGGTGGTTATGGCGCATTTAAGGCAGCTTTCTTAAGACCTGATCTATTCAAAGCCGCAGCCAGTTTTTCCGGCGTATTATCGCTGGCAATTCTAAATAATGCAGATGAACCCCGTCAAGCAGAATTTTTGCATTTATTTGGCGATTTTCAAGAATTACCAGGCAGCGAGCATGACCCCGCTGAATGGGTCAGGAATGCTGTGGAGCATAATATCCAACTTCCAGAACTTTATATTGCCTGTGGTAAACAGGATGATTTATATCCCTTGAGTGTATTTTTCCATAGAGCCTGTCAGGCAGCTAGATTCAACGTTCATTTTCATGATGAAGATGCTAGTCATGATTGGTTTTTCTGGGACAAGCAAATTCTACGCTTTTTAAATGAGGTTTTAGAACCTACAGCGTAGAGTAGGATTTTTATTGGAGGGTACCATGCCTGCTGAAGAAATAATCTCCATTGATGAATTTATCGAGCACTCAAAACAAAGCACCTATTTTACATTGCCTTTTCATGTCGATCGTGGAACAGAATCAATTGAGATCAGATATCAGTATGCCCGATACGATCTGGAGGAAGTTCAAACTGAGGCCTTTCTCGCCAAAAATAAACCTGAGATTAATATCATTGATTTTGGTTTAGTTAGCCCGGATGGTGAACAGATCGGCATGTCAGGTTCTGATAAAACAACCTTCTTCGTCAGTGAAACACTGGTAACACCTGGATATAAACCTAGCCCCATTCTCCCGGGAGAGTGGAAAATACTGGTAGGTGCTTATAAGATCGAACCTGCAGGGGTTAAGGTTTTTTACGAAATTAAAATCACGGCTAAAAGTCTGCGCTTGTTAAAAGGGGACTTGCACACGCACACTTTCGCATCTGACGGTGTGCACAGCATGCAGGAGCTTGCCTGGAAAGCCAAACGAAATGGATTGGATTTTGTGGCCATCACCGACCATAACCAAATGGTTTCCAAAGCTGCTTTACCCCTGGTAGAAGGCATCACTTTGATTCCGGGTGTGGAATGGACACATTACGATGGTCATTCCAATTTTCTGGGAGTCGATAAACCCTTTGATGGTTGTTTTGCCACCAATTCCTTGGAGGAGACACAGAAGATATTCTTAAGCGCGCATGAACGCGGGGCACTCATCACAATTAACCATCCATACGAAGAAGGTTGTGAATTTAAGTTTGATCTGGAAAAGCTGCATTTTGACTGTTTGGAAATCTGGAATGGGCCGATGCGGGAATCCAATCTGAAAGCTGTGGGATTATGGCAAGCGCTATTAACTGCCGGCAAGAAGATCCCGGCCTGTGCTGGCAGTGATTATCATCGTGATACTCCTTTCATCTTTTTAGGAGGTCCCACCACATGCGTCTTTTCTGAGTCAAATGGGGTCAGTGATATTCTGGCAGCCCTCAAAGCCGGGCATGCCTACTTCATCTTTGCACCCAATGGTCCCGAGTTGGAGATGACAGCTGGTGATGAAGCGATCATGGGTGATAGTGTCTCCTGGAAAGATGTCGCTCAATTCAAGTTTAAATTGACTAATTTACTGGCTGGTGATAAGGTCAGGGTAGTAACCGCCACAGAAAGCCCTGTGGTTTGGGATGCGCCGCAAAATGGCAGCTTTGAAATGAATTTCAAGATGGAAAAACCTGGATTCGCCCGGGTAGAAGTGCTGCGGGCTTTCCTGCCCGGTTTGCCGCTCCTGCCTGCCTTAATTTCAAATCCAATTTATTTTGATGCAGACTAATCTTTTCTAAAGGAGTAAGATGCTTGATCGCTTTCCGGTAGCATCCTCTTTATTATCCCCACAAGCAATTTCCAGCGAAGTTTTCCCTCAATTTGGATTAAGCACAAATGCGAAATGTGAATTTTTTTCAGGTGGCTTCAATCACACCTATCGCATCACAGCAGAAAATGGCGTGGTCTACTATTTAAGAAGTTACCGAAAGAATTGGAGAACGCTGCCAGACATCCAGTATGAGTTGGATGTACTCAACCACCTCAAAGAAAAGAACTTTCCGGCCGCAAAACCTGTCCCAACCCTGGAAAATCAATTTTACTGCCCGGTGAATGCTCCCGAAGGCATCCGGTATATTGCCCTGTTCACAGAAGCACCTGGTCATGAAATCTCATACGAGCATGAACCTGAAACAATCGCCAGGGAATATGGGCAGGCGGTTGCCAGCATGCACAATGCGCTGGGTGACTTTCACAGCCCGCACCTGCGCTTTCAATTGGATCTGGATTTCTTTACTCAGCAACCATTGAAAACCATTGCTCCTTTCCTTCTGGATCGTCCAGAAGATTGGAACTTCGTGCAATCATTCGCGGCAACTTTGCGACAGAAAATTCTGGGTTTACCCCAAAGCTCATTAGAGCTGGGATTCTGTCATGGGGATTTGCAAGGATATCACGCCAATGTCTCCACCGACGGCACATTAACCTTTTTTGACTTTGACTGTGGAGGATATGGCTTTCGGGCTTATGATCTGGCTGTATTTTTGTGGTGTTGCCGTTTGCAGGATGCGGTAGCTGCCCGTTGGGAACCCTTTCTGAATGGATATAAAGAGATGAGACCTCTAAATCCGATTGACGAGAATGCCATTCCGCTTTTTGTATGTGCACGCTATCTCTGGCATATTGGGGTTCATACCCGGAATGCTCCTGATTGGGGGTTGGATTTCTTGAACAAGGATTATTTCAAAGACCATCTGGGTAAATTAAAGAAAGCCCAGGAGGATTACCTGATAGAATAATCAAACATCCAAGAATTATCTGGGTTTCAGATCCAGGTTCCACAGACTCGGTTATAGAAAAAATTTCGTTGATTATGCCAAATAAAACATTCTTCATTGATTGTGATGCAATCCTCTTTGATCTTGATGGGGTGTTAATTGACTCAACCACCTGCATCGAACGTCACTGGCGGGAATGGGCACAAAAACATAACATCGATATTATAAAAGTGCTTGAAAATGCCCATGGTGTACGGACGATCGAGACCATTCAAAAAGTAGCCCCCCATTTGGATGCTGAAAAAGAAGCATCTTCCTTTACAGCACTCGAGATCCTGGATACAGAAGGTGTGTTAGCCATCCCGGGTGCAAAAGCGTTGATGAGTCAACTTCCACCTGATCAATGGGCGATTGTTACCTCCGGCGGATATGAATTGGTGCAGGCACGCTTGAATAGCGCTGGGTTACCCATACCGAAATTCATAATCTCAGCGGATGATGTCACACATGGAAAACCTTCCCCAGAACCCTATCTGACCGCTGCAAAGAACTTAGGGATTACTCCGCAGGGCTGTATTGTTGTGGAAGATTCTCCCATCGGCGTGAAAGCCGGAAAAGCAGCTGGCATGAAGGTCATTGGGGTCACTTCTACACATTCCGGAAATGAATTAAACGATGCTGGCACCAATTTTCTAGTTGAACGCCTGGAGGATATTAGTATTCATCCAGATGCAACCAGCTTGAGGATTATTCTAAATTGACAGGCTGCTAGGAACCTTCCATTTCCAGGGATCATCTTCCAATCAAATATTGACTAAAAAATATGATACTTTCTTTTTATCCATCATTTTCGATATTATAGCGACTTTTTTTCGAATTTATAACCGTTTCCTAACCACTATTTCTTTTGCTGGGCATGCATCTTGCACCTAAATCTGCGAGTCAGTAAGTTTTTTCGACGTGCCCGGAAAACAATCAAATAAGCGAGTCCGGAGATTCAATCATGAGGAGGATGATTTTATAAACAAGGTGATTTTAATTTTTTAATGTCGTCAAATTTCAATTGTATTCAATCAAATCAATAGAAAGGGAAAAAATATGTTCAAAAAATCTTCACGTGTGTTGTTGGTAACTTTGTTACTGTTCGTATTGGCTGGATCTACCTATGCTTTTGCAGCTGAAAATACTGTTGCTGATTCCTATGCTGGAGACGGAGAAGGTGATATTAGTGGATATGATGTTACAAATATCCATTACACAATTTCTGGTCCTAATATTACCTTTGTTACTTTCACATTAGATGCAGCTGCAAATAATGTACAAGCAGCTATTAGTACTTTATCCACTGCTGGCACATTAGAAACATGTACGGAGACTGGTACCCCAAATGTGTGGACTTGTGGAATGAACACAACTGTGCCTATTGAGACAGCTGAATATTTACGAGTTGTAGCTTACGATTAGATTGATTTTGGTTCCTGATGGGCATCATTCATTATTACCTTCAGGACCGGATCTCCAAAGATTCTGGTTGAGGCGGATTTCAAGAGCCAATTCTTGAAATCCGCCCAACGGATGGATAAATGGGTGCGTATGACAAATCAGAAAAAATGGTGGTTAGCTTTTTGGTCCGGAGCCATACTCGTGGTCGCTTTCACGGGTTGGGTCCTGTTTGCCCCGCCACAATTAGGCGGGCAAGCCAGCATGGTAATTGTGGACGGCAATAGCATGCAACCTGGCTACCATCAGGGAGATTTGATTATCGTACGCAGTGCAGATTATTATCAAGTTGGCGATATTGTGGCATATAAACACCTGCAAATGGGTAATTATGTCATTCACCGTATTATCGCTGAAGAATTAAATCGTTTTGTGCTCCAGGGAGATAACAACACCTGGACAGATGGCTTCAAACCATCGCAGGCAGAAATTGTTGGTAAACATTGGATACGTATCCCAAAGATGGGGAAAGTGATTAACTGGCTGCGCAAACCCATCTATATTGCCTTTTTTGCGAGCCTTCTAGGAGGAATACTGATGATTAACTGGTATAAAGATAAAACAAAAAGTTGGAAACGCACACCCAAAAAGAGTTCAGGCATTTACAAATGGATCAATGCCGAACGGCTGGGTCAATCCGGAGAAACATATTTTCTCACCTTAGGAATCTTCTTAATTATTGCCATTATTTCCGGTGTGATTGCGTTTACCAAACCAGTTGAAAAAGATATTCCTCGGGATATTTTCTATACTCACACCGGAGAATTCGAATATAGCGCTCCTGCACCAGAAGGAGTTTATGATAGTGAAACCATTCAATCCGGTTCCCCGGTTTTCTTTAAACTTACCTGTGAAATTGAAGTTGATTATCAGTATTCTTTAGTAAGTGAGTCGCTGGCTGAAGTCGTCGGCACCCAATCCATGACAGCCATCATCAGTGATACTACGGGCTGGAAGCGTACGATTCAATTGCAGTCAATGAGTACTTTCGAAGGTTCTTCCGTTCGATCACAAGCAATGTTGAATGTCTGTCAGGCAGCCGGGATTGTTGACCAGTTGAGGGAGAAAACCGGTTTGCAACGTTCTGAGTTTTCATTAGCCATCATCCCAACCACGCAAGTAAATGGATATGTCGGCGGTTTCGTTTTGGAAGATCAGTTCTCCCCTACTTTGAACTTCAGATTCAATGAGATTGGATTATGGATGGTCAGTTCCAATGCTGGCGGAACCGAAGAATAGGATCCATTACATCCAACCTCAGAAGGCATGTTGCGAAACTGGATCGAAACACCTGAAACGATGGCATTCCTCGGACTAAACATCCCAGTCGGCGGGGTTCGCTGGGCATCTGCGATCGTTTTTGTGTTGAGCGCCGGATTACTTGCTTTCTTGATGTATTCCACCGAAAAGATGAGCAAATCCAGCCAATCCTCTGGCATTCAACTACGTTATAGCCCCATGATCGTCAATGTTCAGAAACAACCACCCATCCTAAGGCGTGGAGACGTCGAAGTTCAGAAATTTGAAGATCTGGCGCGGCTTGCTGAACGCAATAACAGTGTCATTCTGCATGAATACGATCCGGATGGTACGCACACCTATCTGGTGGAAGAGGATAATACAATTTATCGCTTGAAATTTACTGAGAGCATACCAGATCCTGAACATGAACAAATCGAAAGTGTTGAAACGGAATTGCGACAAGCCCTGGAAGAAAATCAGTTTGAACTATTTTACCAACCGATTTTCGATATCAATCAAAACAATATTGTTGGTGTGGAAGCTCTATTGCGTTGGAATCATCCAGGTTTAGGCACGCTGCCAGCATCATCTTTTATTATTGATGCGGAAGAAACTGGTTTAATCTATCAAATAGGCGAATGGGTTTTACAAACTGCCTGTAAACAATTGGAGACATGGGATGACGCTGGTACTCCTGAAATCGCGATGGCCATTAATATATCCAGTAAACAGTTAATTCCTGAGCTTCCCCGTCTGGTCAAACGGAGCCTGAAGGAGCATAAGCTGGAACCCGACCGCTTACAATTGGAATTTTCTGAAAGCGTTTTATTAGAAAATCTGGATCGCAGTGTAAAAATCCTCAATGCTTTGAAAAAAATCGGTGTTGGCATTTCCATTGATAATTACACCGGAAAAGCATCCATGGCAAACCTGGCAAAACTTCAGGCTAAGAATTTAAAATTTGGTCTGGCAATGATCACGGGATTGAATGACCCGGAGATGAATGCTATTACAATCAGTACCATTGCTGCTGCCCGCAGCCTGGGGATGGCAATTGACTTTGTTGGCGTGGAAACAGAAGAACAACTATGGTTCCTGAGATCCCATCTGGCAAGTTCTGCACAGGGATTTTTATTAGGAAGACCTGTTTCTGCAGATGAAACCTTACAAAAATTATTTAGGATTGAGGACAAGGTCACTGTGTACGATCCTCCAACCCTGGATGTATGAGGTATCATGATTCGGAAAAAAATCCTTAACTTATCGATGATTGGACTGGTAATCCTGATTCTCACCAGCACTTTTGGTGCATTAGCTGCAGCCAATTCGGTTCCTGTTTCCTACGCAATGGACACAACCTTTCCAATCGATCAAAATCAATTCATCCCCCAACAATGTAGAGGGATGATATTTGACGATATCATCTATGGAGCAGGGGATATCAATGGCGGACCCAGGAACGATCTGATTTTTGGTAGTTCTGGAAACGATAACATTCGCGGTGGAAATGGTGACGATTGTATTATTGGTGGTGGAGGTGATGATTACATTAGAGGCCAAAATGGTGATGACTTTTTGGATGGTGGTCCAGGTAATGATAGGCTTGAAGGTGGTCCTGGAAATGATACCTGTATAAATGGTGAGGATTTAACAAATTGCGAAGTTGTTAATTAAAAGAAGCAAAGAAAAAATAAACGCTCTAGAGGTTTTCAGGACGTTTTTTAAGCGATTTTCAGATATTAAGATAATCCTGGGAGTGTTAATTTAAGGTGCATAATGACCGGATCGTTTTACGAATTATCTTAGTTAAAAAATAGTTAAAAAAACGCTCTTTTAATTTGAAGAGCGTTTTTGTGTTTCTGATTCTTAAAATTCGCTATAATCATGTAAAGTATTCTTTATGACTGCCTGACCTGTGTACCTCATTCTACATATCTGCCTACATACAGGGGATGATTGATTTGGCAGTCAATCTTTAACACCATGAAATTTCCAGGCTTAATTAATGAATTTTGAAATTGTTACTGTATTGATCATTCTTGCAGCCACTGTGGTATTGCTTATATTTGAAATTGTTCGAATTGATATTGTAGCGATTATTTGTATGCTTTGCCTGGGTTGGACTGGAATTTTGACATCTGGAGAAATGTTATCAGGTTTTTCCAGCAATGCAGTCATCGTTATGATGGCTGTCATGATAATGGGCAGGGGTATTAAGAAAACAGGCGTGATGGATCATTTTTCAAAGTTGGTTTTAGAAAAGGTAGGAACAGACAGACCCAGGATCATTGGATTAATGTCCCTTTCTGTTGGGGCATTGTCTGGATTAATCCAAAATATCGGTGCAATTGCATTGTTTCTGCCAGGTATTCTGAATATCTCCCGCCGCAGCAAGATTTCTCCGCCTGAATTGATTATGCCCATTGGTTTTGCGGCTATTCTCGGTGGCACTTTAACCATGGTAGGATCTGGACCTTTGATCTTAATTAATGATTTGCTGATGAATGCCAATCTTGCCCCCTATCCAATGTTTAGCGTTACACCTGTTGGTATCCTTTTGATTCTTTCTGGAATCAGTTATTTTTTCCTGTTCGGAAAATATGTACTTCCCCACAGGGAAAATGAGCTCTCCCATGAATCAGATCAGGAGAAAATGATTCTAGCATTACATCTCCCACACCATATCTGGCATTACTCAATTGGAACAAACAGCCCATTAATCGGGCAAACAACTGAGGGAAGCCGAATTTGGGAGAAACCAGGGATAAATATCCTCGGCTTAAGCAAAGGGGAAGAAGTTTCTTATGCTCCCTGGCGTGAGACAATATTTGAAGCTGGGCAAGAGCTGGCATTGTTGGGTAACGAAGATGAAGTCAGAAACTTTGCTGAAAATAATAAATTGATACTTCACCAGGACTCTAATCATTTTGAGAATTTGCATGATCCCGCGCTGTCTGGTTTTGCAGAAGTAATTATCCCACATCGTTCAGAACTGGTTGGAAAAACAATTCGTAAATATTCCCTGCGAAAACGTTATGCTGTGGAACCAGTTATGTTATTCAGCAAAGGGGAAGAAATCAGGGGAGATATATCTGATCGCGAAATTATTTCTGGTGACACCATCATTGTGTATGGATTATGGGAAAGAATCAACGAACTAAAAGCAAGTTTTAATTTTGTTGTTGCAACTCCATATGATATAGAAAAGATTGAGCACTCCAAAACCTGGATAGCGATTGCTTGCTTTGCTATCGCCATCGTGTTGACACTGTTCGGTTTTCCGATCTCAATGGCATTTTTTAGTGGTGCGATGGCCATGGTGATAACCCGTGTGCTCCGTATCCAGGAAATGTATCAGTCGATTGAATGGAAAGTTGTATTTCTACTGGCTGGTCTAATTCCCCTGGGTATTGCCATGCAAAAGACAGGTGCAGCTGCGTTTCTGGCAGAAAAATTGATGTCGCTGGCAATAGGAAAACATTCTCTGCTACTGATCCTCATGATTGGTATCCTGGCCACATTGTTTTCATTATTCATGTCCAATGTTGGTGCAATTGTAGTTCTGGCTCCTCTGGTAATAGGGATGGCTGGAATTGGCAATTTAGATCCGCGACCTTTGGCTTTGATGGCAGCTATCTGCGTTGCTAACTCATTCATCTTTCCCACTCACCAGGTGAATGCTTTCATAATGTCTCCCGGCGGATATCGCAATGCTGATTACTTCAAAGCAGGTATTGGTATGACATTATTATTTCTGATCATTGTTGTATCTTATTTTTATTTTTTTATGATTTAGTCATTATTTTCAATCCTGATAAACCAAATTTAAACCATAAAGGAGAAAATGCCATGTTAATCAAACACTATTTCATCAATAAAATTGCCCACAGTTCTTACATCCTTGCCGGTCAAAAAACCTGTGCTGTTATCGACCCACAACGGGATGTAGACGTGTACATACGCGAAGCACGTGCTATGGGCGTTGAGATCACCCATATTTTACAAACCCATTTGCATGCTGATTTTATTTCGGGGCATATGGATCTGGCGAAAAAGACAGGCGCAAAGATCTATATGGCAAAATCGGCACAGGGAACTTTTGATCATGTCGCCCTATCGGAAGGAGACACCATTCAACTGGAGAATATGAAGTTAAGCGTTATTGAAACACCAGGTCATACGCCCGAACATCTGTGTTATATCGTTACTGATGAGTTACGCGGAGAGACCCCAATAGGTGTATTCGTAGGTGATACATTGTTTGTAGGGGATGTTGGCCGACCCGATTTGTTCCCTGATATGGCGAATGAATTGGCTGGAAAACTTTTTCATAGCCTGCACGATAAATTAATGAAACTACCTGATTATTGTGAGGTTTACCCGGCACACGGGGCTGGTTCTTTGTGTGGTCGTGCGATGGGAGCCAAGTATCTTACAACCATTGGGTATGAAAGAAAATACAATCCGGTATTACAAATCAAAGACAAGGATGAATTTATCAAGTCACTGACGGAAGATATGCCACCAGCACCCGATCATTTTAGTCGTTGCAGTGATATCAATCGAGATGGACCTGCAAGAATTTCTGAACTTCCCATCATGCAAGAACTCACTATTGCACAGTTCAAAGAAAAGATGAAAGAACCAGACATCCAGTTAGTGGATTCGCGGGCGTATCTGGCATTTGGCAGCCAACATATTCCAAACTCCTGGCATCTGGATTTAAATGGTAATTTTCCCACCTTTGCAGGTTGGGTTCTACCAACGGATAAAGATTTCCTGCTCATAGCAGATGATTATCATAAAGCTGTGGAAAGCAATACCTGGGCACGTCGGGTAGGCGTGGATCGAATTGTAGGTTATCTTGATGGAGGTATAACCGCCTGGATTACCACAGGTCTGGATACAAACAGCATACACCAAATATCCGCAGAGGATTTACATGATATGGTCGTTGGTGATAAGGAATTTGTATTAATTGATGTGAGAGCACCAGCAGAATTTGAGGACAGCCATATCGAAGGTGCCATTAATATTCCAGTCGCTGATCTACGAACCAGGTATGAAGGGCTGAAAAAGGATGAAACTACGATCTTAATTTGTAGCTCCGGAAACCGATCCAGTCTGGGAACCAGTATTCTGGCACAACATGGGTTTACCAACCTCTACAATGTGGCTGGTGGGATGACAGGTTACAGTGCAGCAGGATACGCCAAAGAATGCAAAGTATGTGCAAATCCGCATGGTTCCAGATATTATTCTGATATTGTTGATGTGAAACCACATTGGGACTTAGTAGAATGAAAGGAGAAATCTTCAAATGGATTACCTGAGGGAAGTCACCTGGTCACCTTACGTGGTTGGCATTGCCATTGGTGTGCTCAGCTGGTTAAGTTTTCTCATTCTGAGAAAACCACTAAGTTGTTCAACCTCCTTTGCCAGCACCAGTGGAATGATTGAAAGATTATTTCGAGGAAAAAAAGTTGAAACAAAACCTTATTACCAAAAGGTGAAATTGAAAATCGATTGGCAATGGATGTTTGTCCTCGGCATCGTATTTGGATCCCTGAGTTCAGCTTTGTTATCCGGTGATTTTAAATTGATCTGGACACCAGCAGTGTGGTCAACCAGTTTTGGAGAAACACCTATTTTTCGGGTACTCGTAGCCATTATTGGCGGGATCTTCCTCGGTTTTGGTGCACGCTGGGCTGATGGCTGTACCAGTGGGCATGGGATCAGTGGTACTTTGCAGCTGGCTGTATCCAGCTGGATTTCAGCTATCTTTTTCTTTATCGGTGGCATCATCACAGCGCTACTGGTTTTCAGAGTATTTGGATAGGAGGAGGTAAAGATGGGAAGAACAAGACCAAAAAAAATTTCTAATGAAACTCGATCTCCTCTAATTTGGGGTCTGGCATTTGGTGTGGTATTTGGTTTTTTGCTCCAAAAAGGTGGGGCAACCAAATATGACGTGATTGTTAGGCAGCTCCTCCTGGAAGATTTCACCGTTCTAAAAATCATGTTATCAGCTGTGGTTACCGGTATGCTGGGCATTTACCTGATGAAAAACCTGGGTTGGGTTCAGCTTTACCCTAAATCTGGCTCCTGGGGAATGAATGTCATCGGTGGGCTGCTATTTGGGATTGGGTTTGCTCTTTTGGGTTATTGCCCTGGCACAATAGCAGGTGCAATTGGGAATGGCTATCTGGATGCACTGGTAGGAGGGTTGGCTGGTATCTGGATTGGTACCGGACTGTTCGCAGCGATCTATCCCAAACTCAATCGTGGTATTCTGAAGAAGGGTTTTTATGGTGATATCACCCTGCCAAAACTCCTTAAAGTCAATGATTGGATCGTTGTCCTGCCTGTCGCTGCTCTGATAATATTGATCCTTTTTTGGATCGAAAACGCTGGTTTGTGAATTAGAGAAAGGCAATGATAACCACTTTTTATTGATAGCTACTTATCAAAAATCCTATAAGTATCTTGTTAATTGGGTAAAATTAAAATCCACTCAATAAGTTTTCTGTTGCCAATAAAACTTATTACTTTGATGTCCTCCGCCCATTTAATCAATATCATATCAGGAGTAAACATGAAATTTGCTGCAATTTACTCGATAATTGTCGGTGTTGGCATGATCGGTCAATGGATGATGTCCTATATCAATAAACAAATCATAGAACTTAAAACTGAACCCATACGGATTCTTTTTCACATTGCGGCAGAGATGGTAACAGCTTTCTGCTTAATCATTGGTGGCATAGGTCTGCTCATAAATCCCACCTGGGGGATTCCAGTTTTCCTGGTAGCTATGGGCATGTTATTTTACACATCCATTGTCAGCCCCGGTTACTTTGCCCAGAAAGGTAATTGGGTATGGTTGGGGATGTTTGTGGTTATCATCATTTGTGGAATTATCAGCATATTACTGGTGATTTAAGAATTAATGAAATAAAATGAAAATTCCGATCTTTGTAATATCTGTTCTGCTATTTGCACTTGTAATTGCTGGTTGCCAATCTAAAGATCATTCAATCACCGAATATCCCATTATAGAACGTGAAGATAAGATTCCAGCTGATATTACCAAACGGGACCCGGAATCAGATTCTTATCCACCGATTCTGCATTCAAGCGAATTTAATCAACCAATTCCGCTGCCTTACCCTGTGAACACAGCTGGTGCTGAGGATTCCCCTTTTATCCTGCCTGATGGAAACACGCTCTACTTCTTTTTCACACCCGATGTGAGGATCCCTCCCGAGAAATCAATCCTGGATCAAGTTTCAGGTGTGTGGGTAACCCAAAAAACAAATGGTGGTTGGGATAGCCCTCAAAGAGTCTGGTTACAGGGACCAGGAGTTCTGGCATTGGATGGTGCGGTCAGTATTCAGAATCATGAAATGTGGTTTGCCTCCGCCCGGGAAGGATATGTGGGTGTCAACATTTTTACTGCAGAATGGATTGATGAAAAATGGACATATTGGAAATATGTCGGTGATTATTTGATGACGACCATTGGAATTGGAGAAGTTCATTTGCATGGGAATGATCTTTATTTTCATGCCAATCGACCGGATGGCAAAGGCAGCGATGATATCTGGGTGATCACCAGGGATGGTGATCAATGGGTTAATTTGAAAAATATTGAAGCAGTGAATACCCAGGAGTCCGACAGCAGACCCTTTGTATCATCAGATGGGTCACAACTCTGGTTCACCAGAACGTATCAAGGGACACCGGCAATCTTTCGATCCGTTCAGCAAAACGGGGATTGGCAGGAGGCAGAGTTAATCGTCTCACAATTCGCTGGTGAACCGACGCTAGATGAAGCCGGCAACCTTTTTTTCACGCATCATTATTACGAAAATGGTGTCATGATTGAAGCAGATATTTATGTCGCTTATAAAAAGCGTTGAGTAATATGTAAAATAGTCTTATATTTTAAAGAGGTGGAATCATGAAAAGAATCATCAAATGGTCGGAAAAGGAATTTAGTTTCAACCATCGTTTTCTTGCCACCCTCCTGGCGGGTGGATTATTCCTTTTCCTGATCCCTGTTCTTCTCACCAAAGGATTGCCCGCGCTAGATAAACTACTAGGATTTCCATCATTTTCATCTGGAATTGTCAATTTGGTCTTGGGGGGAGTTCTGGTTCTGGTCGGAGCCACCTATGCACTCTGGTCAATCATTTCACAATTAACCCGGGCCAGAGGGACACCTCTACCTATGATGGCCACTCAAAAGTTATTGATTGATGGACCCTTCAAACAAAGCCGCAACCCGATGGGGTTTGGGGCAATCTGCATGTATCTTGGAATGGCCATCCTTGTAGGTTCTCTGTCTTCAATAATTGTAGTCATTCTATTCTTGCTTCTTTTGATACTTTGGATCAAAAAGGTAGAAGAAAAAGAGTTGGAAATTCGCTTTGGGCATGATTATGTGGAATACAAAAATTCCACGTCATTCATGATTCCAAAGCCATGGAAGAAATGAATTTAACTATGCCGGGTTTCACACAACTACCAAAACCGGTTATTAAACTGATCCGCTATCCCCCTCAATTCTTGTATGCGATAGGATTTGGTCGCTTATTAGGTAAATTTGTGCTGCTGCTAACTACCACTGGACGAACAACAGGGAAAGCTCGGGTTACCCCTTTACAATATGAAGAAATCGATGGGAATATCTATCTGGGTTCCTCATTCGGTAAGAAGGCTGATTGGGTTAAGAATATTCTCAAAAACCCCCAGGTTGTTGTTCATTTTAAAATCCAAAAAATTCACAGGAATTGCTACCATTATCGAAGATTCGACCAAAATTGTTGAGTTCTTAAAAATCAGGCTTAAAAGACACCCCAAAATGATTGGAAGGATCCTGCAAGCAGAAGGGCTTACCATACCCCCATCACTGGAAGAGTTGGAATCCTATGCAAAGGGCATGGTAATCGTTGCAATTGAACCCTCTTCGGACGATCAGGATGCTTAGCATCAGCCAAACATTATTCAATTTTCTTTCCTGACTGAATAATTTCATGTACGCTTCTCACCATCAATAAAAAAGGAGAACCAATGCAAAAAATTTCCACTTGCTTGTGGTTTGACGACCAGGCTGAAGAAGCGGTTTGGCATTACATTTCCATTTTTAAGAATTCCAGGGTACTAGACCCGGCGTTTTACAATGAGGAAGGTCGCGGAGAGCCCGGAAAAGTGATGACCATCCCTTTCGAGCTGGAAGGGCGCGGGTTTCTGGCTTTAAATGGTGGTCCAGAATTTAATTTCACCCCTGCCATATCATTCATGGTTGATTGTCAGACCCAGGAAGAAGTCGATTGGTACTGGGATCGGCTATTGGAGGGTGGTGAAGCAGTGCAATGTGGTTGGCTGAGAGATAAGTTCGGCATATCCTGGCAGATCACCCCCACTATTCTCGGTGAGCTTATGCAGGATAAAGATCCAGAACGATATAAAAGAGTTATGAAGGCTATGTTAAATATGGTAAAGCTGGATATTAATTTGCTTCAAAAAGCTTATCAAGGAGAAGATTAATAAACCAGTTGTATCTCTGTTTCTTTTTCATATAAAATAATTTTAATCATTATTTAATTGGACCAGGTCCAATAACCAAGAATTTCCAATGGACATTTCTGCCTTCTTAATAAATGTTTTAATCATTCTGGTGGTTTCAATCCTCCTGATCTATACCGGACTGAAGAAACAACCAGGATTAGGGATTATAGGCGCAGTGATCATCATTGTTCTGCATCTGATGATCCGTGATGTTTCACTGGCAGAGATCGGTTTTCAATTCCCTGAGAATTGGCTAATGACAATTGGCTTCGGATTGGGATTGGGATTGATCATTCAGCTCCTATCCGTGGTGCTGATCGAACCTTTGAGTGAGAAAATCACCCGAAGTAAACATGATCATAGTGTCATTGGATCCGTCAAAGGGAACTGGAAGGCATTTTTTCAATGGATGATCATGGTCTGGATTCTGGTGGCAGTGATTGAAGAAGGAATTTATCGGGGATATTTAATGACCGAAATCCGAAACATTCTGGGGGTTGGAATCCTGGCATTGACCATCAACCTGGTGTTTACGTCGCTTGTATTTGGCCTTTCTCATGGGTATCAAGGTACCAGTGGCATGCTCAGTACCGGCATCGTCGGTGCAATTTTAGGAATCATCTTCATCCTCAGTGACTTTAATCTGTGGCTGGTGATTTTTACACATGGGTTTATCGATACGATTGGGATTGGATTGATTGCCGTGGGAGGTGATGAGTACGTCCAGAAAAAAATATGGAAGCAACGTACATAATATAGAACTTCCATCATCTTATAAATGAAAGGTGACGCTTTTTGAGGATCTCTGTTAAAATTACATTGGCATTTGTTTTGGTGTGTGCATTGATCTGGTTAGCATTGTCCATTATTGTTGCTGCAGATCTCCACCCTGCGCTGCCTGAGTCAGATACTTATAAATGGATCATAGCAGGGTTATCTTTTTTATCTGCTGGTTTTTTATTGATCTTATTTTTTTTGCTACGCTGCAGAATTAAAATCGCTTATTTTCTTTCAATCGCTTTTTTACTCTTTATTGTTCTCCTGACAATCATGGATGATTTTGGTTTAAGTGATTTTATTATTGTGATGATTACATTGACACCCATTGTTTTATTAATTAAAAATCATCAATGGTTTCTTAAGAAACCTGATACCAGCAATGAAGAATAAATATATTTGCATTAATGTAAAGCCTACTTGACATTCGGATATTTTTTTGTTATTATATGTTAAACTAGCTTTACATAGGAGCATATGAAAAACAAATTAGCAGAATTGCGGAACAAAATGGGTTGGACCCAGCAAGAACTGGCAGACCGGGTGGAAGTTTCCAGGCAGACGATCATTTCTCTGGAAAACGGGCGTTATAACCCATCTATTCTGCTGGCCTTTCGCCTGGCACGCCAGTTTCACTTGAAAATTGAGGATTTGTTTCTTTATCCGAAGAATGATGAGCAGGAGGAGGATAAAAATGAATAATCACAAAAATTGGATCAACAATAAAATCCGTTGGGGATGGTTTTTCGTCTTGTTAGGGATAATATTCTTTGGTGTAGGGATAATAGTCGAAATAACCTTTGGATATCTCCCCTATAGTCTCAGTATCATTACCGGTTTAGGAATTTTATGGGCTGGTATCGGAATAGGGATGATTGTCCGCTACAGATCAGCTCTGCATGACAATCAATCCGCAAAAAGATTGTTAATAGAAGAACACGATGAACGCAATCAACTTATTCGTTATCGTGCCGGCTACCGGGGTTTTTGGGTTGCGATTGTAATGGTTTACGTCTTACTCATGTGGCTTTCTTTCGCTGCAAATGGTAATTTGCCACCTATCGGAAAAGATCTACTCTGGTATATTCAAGCAGCCTGTGTGATTGTTCCATTTTTGGTGTATATCATCAGTGTCTTGTACGATCAGAAAAATCTATAATGTATTTTTTAGGGGTTTATTGTAAAAATACCAGCCTGAAATTAACTGGTATTTTTTTAATTGATTTTCGCTCAAAACCTAATAAAAATTATAAAATTTTTATTCTTTCCCATCTTGAAAATTGTATATTGACATTATTACGTAATACTGTTATTATATTAATCACGGAGAAAGAAGGTGATTGGATTTGTTAGACAATAAACGCTATTTAATTAATGAACTGGCCAAGCTCTCGAAAACGACCGTAAGAACGATCCGCTATTACACCAGTGAAGGCTTACTGCCTCAACCGGATAGTGATGGAAAGTACGCGTACTATGACGAGAACCATAAAAAACGTTTGGACTTAATTCTGCGCATGAAAGCAGCCTACTTACCATTGAAAGAAATTAGGCAAATCATGTTGTCACTCAGCGATGAGCAGGTCACACAACGATTAATGGAACAGGTATCGACTGAAAAAAAGGAGGGTGTCAAAAGAAGTGAAAGTCCTGGAAGTAAGAAGAAAGGGTCGGATGCTTTGAATTACATTTCAAATATCCTGGAAACACAAACCCGCTATCGGACAAATGAGTTAATATCCAAAAAATCAGCTTTACAAAACCAGAAAACAATCTCATATTCACAATCCCCCCTGCCTCTCGATCCCTCTGATATCGAGAACTGGCAACGCATCATCCTTTCCCCTGGTGTTGAACTGCAACTGCGCTATCCAGCAGACACCGAAACGAATATCCGTGTTCAGCAGTTGATTACGTACGCAAAAAAAATATTTAACAAACAATAATTGAGGTAAATCATGAAAAAAAAATCTCTCCAACTTAAATTAGAATCTGAGCAAACACTGATTGCACGGGATGTGCCATCCCAACGTATTCTCGAGATCAGCATTCAGGCTCCTACAGCCAACGCCCAAACCAATCGTGCAGCCCTCAATCTGGCTTTGATCATCGATAAAAGTGGTTCAATGTCCGGTTCAAAACTTGAGTATGTAAAACAGGCTGCCATTTTTGTTGTTGATCGGCTGGAAGAAAAAGATCGTGTTGCCTTAGTGATTTATGATAACCAGGTGGAAGTTCTTTCCCCTGGTATTCAAATGACCGGGGAGAATCGAGCCGATTTGAAACGGAAAATCGGGAATATCCGCATTGGCGGAACCACCAATTTAAGTGGCGGTTGGCTGGAAGGTTGTCAGCAAGTGGCAAATGTAGCTGAGGAAACTTCCATTAATCGGTCCCTCTTATTAACAGATGGGCTGGCGAATGTGGGGATTGTTGATCTGGAAGAATTGTCCATGCATGCAGGTGAATTAGCAAATAGAGGTGTGTCAACCTCTACTTTCGGTGTTGGGCATGGATTCAATGAACACCTTTTAGAAGCTATGGCCAATCAAGGCCGCGGGAACTTTTATTATATTGAAACACCCATGGGAATCCCCGATATCTTTTTGCGCGAATTCAATGAACTTTCTTCTATTACAGCCGCTGATGTAGAAATTATTCTGGATGTTCCCAAACATGTCGATTTTCAAATTCTTGGCGACTGGGCTCATGAAAAGAAAGATGGAAAAATAAAAATCTTTGCTGGGAATTTATTCTCAGACCAACATCTTGAGCTTTATGTACGATTATTGACCCCACCCTCCGATGAAACAACTGAAATCCCCGTATCAGCCAGAGTCATCGCTAAAGATGAATTTGGTCAGGTGCTGGAAATCAACACAAAGGTCGTTTTCAAATACGCAGATCAGGATGCCGTTCGTAAAGAGCCCATCAAACATGCGATTATGGAACGCTATGCCGCTGTAGAGCTGGCCGATAAGACTACCGCAGCGTTGAAACTGGAGCGTTTGGGTGAGCGTGAAAGCGCTTATCGTCTTTTGAATCAAAGCATCATGAGCAACAAGCCTTACCTCTCTTCAGAGAAGGAGGATGAATACCGCAACATTTCCGAACGGATGAAAAGAGGTATGCAGGAAGGTGATCGTAAATCTACTCAATATAATTCCTATCAAGTGAGGAAAAGAAGAAATTCTGATCAAAATTAAGTATTTGATTTAAAGAATTCAAAAGTAGCCAGGAGGTTTCGATTCTCCTGGCTACTTTCATATTTTGTTTATTTTAATGAATCACGTGGATAACCCAACTGAAAAGGGATGCTGAATTAGAAGTAGTCACTTGACAATCTAATAAATTAGATGTATTATTATTTTATAATAATTCTAATATTAGAATTGATAAAATAATATGAAAATTCAACTCGAACAGATCAAAGAAAAACTACTTCAACACGATATACGCCCATCATTTCAGCGCATTAAGGTATTGGAGTTTCTTTATCATCACGATATTCATCCAACCGTAGAAGAGATTTATCACAGCCTGGCTCCAGAGATTCCCTCATTATCAAAAGCCACAGTTTATAACACATTGCATGCACTAACTGAGGGTGGGTTGGCTCGGGTTATCAGCATTGACGAAAACGAGATGCGCTATGAGGTAACTAACAAAAACCATGGTCACTTTAAATGTGAAAACTGTGGCTGCATCTTTAATTTTGCAATAGAGTTAGACCAACTTCAATTGGATGATCTTGATCAATTTTCGATCAAAGAAAAAAGTATCTTTTTCAAGGGGTTATGCCCCCAGTGTATTCAAAAATAAAAATAATGAAAAGGAATGGAAATAATGAAAGAAAAAAAGACAAAACTAACCACCGCTGCTGGAGCACCTGTTCCGGACAATCAAAACGCGATGACCGCCGGCCCGCGTGGCCCCATGTTAATGCAGGATGTCTGGTACCTGGAAAAACTGGCGCACTTTGACCGCGAAGTAATTCCGGAACGACGTATGCACGCCAAAGGATCAGGCGCATTTGGCAAATTCACGGTGACGCACGATATCACCCAATATACCAAAGCAAAAATTTTCTCTGAAATTGGCAAAGAAACGGAAGTATTTGTGCGTTTCTCAACAGTAGCGGGAGAACGTGGCGCTGCGGATGCTGAAAGAGATATTCGCGGATTTGCAATGAAATTCTACACGGAAGAAGGCAATTGGGATCTGGCTGGCAACAACACCCCCGTTTTCTTCCTGCGTGACCCGCATAAATTTCCGGATCTGAACCGGGCGGTCAAACGCGACCCACATACCAACCTCCGTTCTGCCAAAAACAACTGGGATTTCTGGACATTGCTTCCCGAAGCACTCCATCAGGTTACCATCACCATGAGTGATCGTGGAATCCCCCACTCATATCGACACATGAATGGATATGGCAGTCACACCTTCAGCATGATCAATGCTGAAAATGAACGTGTGTGGGTTAAATTCCACTTTAAGACTCAACAGGGTATCAAAAACCTGACTGACCAAGAAGCTGAAGCCATCGTCGGCAAAGACCGAGAGAGTCATCAACGTGATTTAATGGATGCCATTGAACATGGGGATTTCCCGCGCTGGAAATTGCAAATCCAGGTCATGACAGAAGAACAGGCTCGAAATATGCCTTACAATCCCTTCGATTTGACCAAAGTCTGGTATAAGAAAGAATTTCCATTGATTGATGTAGGCGTGCTGGAACTAAATCGCAACCCCGAAAACTACTTCCAGGATGTGGAACAGGCAGCCTTCAATCCCGCTGCTATTGTTCCCGGTATCGGGTTATCCCCAGATAAAATGCTGCAGGGACGTTTGTTCTCCTATGGCGATGCACAAAGATATCGTCTGGGTGTCAATCACCACCAGATCCCGGTCAATTCACCCAAGAAAGCACCAGCCAATCCTTCCCATCGTGATGGACAAATGCGTGTGGATGGTAACGCCGGAGCGACGCTGGCGTATGAACCCAATAGTTATGGTGAGTGGCAGGAACAACCTGAGTTCAAGGAGCCGCCGTTAGATATACACGGAGCTGCTGACAACTGGAATTTCCGCGAGGATGATTCTGATTATTACACCCAACCAGGTTTGCTCTTCAACATAATGAGCAAAGAACAGCAGCAGGTGCTGTTTGAAAACACCGCCCGGAACATGGGAGATGCACCTGAATTCATCAAGATCCGTCATATCGGTAACTGTCTGAAGGCAGACCAGGCTTACGGCAAGGGTGTGGCTGATGCATTAGGGATTTCATTAGATAAAGTAAAGTAAAAGATCGTAACCCATCAGAGAGGGCAGCAGTTGCTGCCCTCTTTTTTTATTATTTCAATCAAATTTCTTAAATCATAATTTTTTCTCCTCAGGCCTTATTGACGATATCAAATTAAAATGCGAAAATGATTGTTATTCATAGTCCAATAATCTCCAATAAAGAATGATCATGAAAAGAAAATCAAATCCCCCCTTATCAAAAAAAGAATTTATGAAAACGATCACCCTTTTAGGATGTTCCTTAATCGTTGGTCTGATTTCAGTTTTTTCGCTGCGACATGAAATATTAAAAGATCAGATATGGCCGTGGCTATTATTAATACTTGTGATGATTGTTGCAGGTTTCTTGCTTAATAAAATCGAACCCATTTTGTATCACAACAAGATGGAAATGAAAATAAGCCCGGAGGCTACAAGGAAAAGGAAAAAAACTGGCATTTCGCTGATTGGTTTTTCCTTACTGATTGTTTTTTTCATTATTTATAAATTATGGCCGGATATCAACAACTGGCAAGGGACCGTTTTCTTATGGATTTTGGCCATGATTTTGATGCTGTCGGGCTCTTGGTTACTTATAGGAATCGGAATCAGTTCTCAACGGATCACTTCGTCGAGGGGATTTTGGCCTCAAAGTCCCAATTTTCGACGGTTTGAATTGGTTGCATTCATATTAATTTTTATCTTTGCAATTTTTTTAAGGGTTTACAGATTAAATGAAATTCCTCCCGGGATCTATGTGGACGAGACCAATGCAGCGTTGGATGCATTATATATCCTCGAAGGTCACCAGGTAACCCCATTCGGAACAGGATGGTATGGCACTCCAAATGGTTATATCTATTATATGGCCGGAATGATTAAATTATTTGGTCCAAATTGGTTGACCTTAAAATGGATATCATTAATTCCTGCCATTTTAACGATTCCTGCTGTATTTTTTTTAACCAGGCTCATGTTTGGACCAATTCCTGGGTTGATAGCCATGCTATTAATGTCCATCAGCCGCTGGCATTTAAGTATGAGTCGCTGGGGATGGAACGAAACGGCACCACCTCTCTTTCAAATTCTGGCACTATTTTTTCTATTTCGCGGATTACGTGACCGACGTCCTCTTGATTATGCGCTGAGCGGCATCATTACCGGGTTAATGACGTACACGTACCTAAGCAGCCGGTTGGCTTTTTACACCATCATCTTGTTTATGGTTTACTGGTTTATCACAGACCCATCCGGTTGGAGAGAATCCTTACGCAAAAGCTGGACTGGAATTTTAATCTTTTTCTTGTCAATATTCATCGCTGTTGGACCAATTTTAGTTACTTACATAACTGATCCATTTACCTATAATAATAGGGTCAATCAGATCAGTATTCTTGGAGACATCAAAAACCAAAATAGTATCAGCCCGCTAACGGATAATATCGTAGACATCCTGAAGTTTTTCCACCATACCGGCGATTTACAAGGGAAGCATAACTTGCCGGGTGAACCCATGGCTGACCCATTTACAGGTCTATTTTTTGCCTTTGGAATTGTTTACGCCTTATTAAATTTGCGTGATTACAGAAAATTTTTATTAATCACCTGGTTGGTGATTGGATTGGCGGGTAGTTTTTTAAGTTCAAATCACGAGTCCCCGCAATCTTATCGTTCACTTACTGCACTGCCGGCTGTCATTATGCTTGCAGCAGTATCAATTGATGTATATGCCCGTTCATTCAACCTGGCCATCAAGCAATTCAGTGCAAAATTCTTTCCTGCTCTGGTAAATAATCTGCCAGTTATTTTTATAATCATCATTTTAAGTAGCGCATCTTTATGGGAAGCCAATACCTACTTTAATAAACAAGCTAAATCAATCGGTGTGATTAGTGGGTTTAACCCCATTGAAAATGGAATAGCACAGGAAGTTATTCAGGCATATCGTGAGCAAAAAGCAATCTATCTATCCCCTAGATTTTCTGAGTTTTCTCCATTGCAATATTTAATGTATTCAGAAGTAAAAAACCAAACAGGTCAAAACTCATTGGAAAACCGACCTTATAAAGTACTGTTACCAGAAGTCAATTTGCCTATTCCCGATACCAATCAGGATGCAATTTTTTTGCTTGATACTGATTACTATCTACTGCAAAATTATTTCCTGGATATTTACCCGGATGCAAAAATTGATCTGATCAATCTATCCAATGGCGATCCATTATATGTAAAGGTTGAAATTCCTCGCGAACAAGTGGCTGAAATTCAGGGTGTTATCCAAAGAATTAAAGGTCCCTCCGGTACAATATCAGAACAAAAAGTTGATCTTATTGAATGGGATTCAAACGGGAACATGTCTACCATGATTGAATGGGAATGCTTTTTACGTTTAGAAAATGGAATAAATATCGATTTATTAGCTGGCGAAAACGTACAAATTTATATTGACAACAATCTTTGGCGTGGACAAACATACCTTGGACGCGGTATTTATCATTTACTGGTCATTAAACCAAAAGATCATACCCAATCCTTCCAATTATCCTGGAAACTCGAAGATAATGAGATTGAAATTGTCCCTTCCACTGCTCTTTTTAACATTCCCCAACCGAGGAATGGACTATTGAGTTCATATTATTCAAACCTTGATTGGGAAGGTAGTCCGTTGTTTCAACAAATAACCCCATTTTTATTGCTTGCCTGGCCTGATCAGTCTCCAATCATAGACGTAAATAAATTTAGTGTCCGTTTTACTGGCACTCTGCACATCGAAGAAGCCGGAAATTATTTATTCAGGGTTGAAGCTGATGATGGGGCTCGTCTGCTGTTGGATAGCATTGAAGTTGGTGCAGGTTTAAAACCAAATCAACCCAACGATTTTGAATATAGAACTGAATTAACCAAAGGCAGCCATTCAATTCAGGTCGATTATTTCCAGCAAGGCGGCGGAAGTGCTCTGCGTCTTTTCTGGCAGTTTGGAGATCGACCATTAACCCCGGTTCCACCAGAAGTGTTGACGCCGGATTGATTTGGTTTTCTTCTTAAAATGAAGCTTTTGGATTATTTTTTTTAAGGTAAAATTAATAAGTTATCATTAGAAATTTTTAATCTGAAAGAAATTATTCACTTCTAAAATAAATTGAAAAAGAGGGATCAATGGGACGTATAAAATTTGAACGTGTAGTGACTTTTTTAACGATTGTATTAATTCTGGTTTCATCCAATTTCATGCAGGCAGAAGCCAGTCCGGTATTCGATGCCAATCCAATGGTCGATGCCAGGCCTTTGTTTATACCAACACCAACCGTGCGTCTCACTCCCCTACCCATCCGTTTATTGGTCAAAATTTTAATATAGAACTTATTTTTAATAATTCTGGGGAGACCGGTTATGGCCCTTATATTGATCTGTTTTTACCGTTGAGCGGTGTGGATGGTTTAAATCCCACTGATCCCCCAGAAACTGACTTAAATGATGGTATTTCATTTAATAGTGCAACCTTTTTAAGTCAACCTGTTGCAACTCAGGTTATTGCCTGCCCGGCAGGTTCATCCATTATCCATCCGTTGACCAATCTACCTGTCACCTGCCCTCCTCAACCAGCTGGGCTTTACGTACCTTTTGAATGGGAAATGGTTGTAATGACCCTCCCATTTGGATCGTATGTTTCTGATCAACCCGATGCTGTCATTCAGGTAAATGTCAACTTAAGTAATTATGCTGATCTGGGTGTTGGATTGCCCATTTACGCCAATGGTGGTTTTATGTTTGGAGCAGATGAGTTGAATAACCCAACAGATGATCCGGCCATTCCTGGCACCCGCGTTCAGGCGACGACCACCCCAAAATTAGTGACATTGGTAAAAACCTATAACGGACCGGAAGATGAGACCGCTACCGGTCCAAATTACCCCCGTCGCTATACCATCACCGCAACGATCGCCGCTGGACAAACTGTGGAAAACCTGGTGCTTACGGATACACTGCCTGGCAATATGCAGTTTGTGAGCCTGGTAAGCACCGCCCCTGTTGCATCAAATTGCAGTTTACCTTCCACCACGACCCCAGGAGGTAGTTTATCCTGCACTTTTGCCTCCGTAGGCGGTAGTGCGGAAATAATTTTTGAGTATTATATTCCTTACAAAGATAATGCCACACCCGCTAATAATGTCATCAATCCGACGAGTGGCGATGATGTCACCTCATGTAACCAGGTCACCGCTGACGGAGATTGGGATCCGCTTGACCCGCGCGATGAGGGTGCAACAAGCAATGTTGATGAAGACCCGGGCGGTTGTGAACATACACTGGAGGATAAATCAATCGCAATTCAAAAAGGCGTCAGGGTGGTCGAAGGGGGAATCCCCACACCAGGGAAAACCCTTGAATACACACTAAATTTTCAGGTTTCGGATTATTTTGCTTTTGATGATGTTGTCATCACCGACCTGATTTCCGATGGGCAGCACTTTGACCCCGATTTTGCACCAACTTTATCAGTGAATGGAAATGGTTTTGCATCAGTCACAAGTGCTTTGAATGCTGCTAATTTTACAGTTTCTTGTAATTATTCAGGAGCAAGTGTTGGCACTGAGTGTACAGTTATTAATCCGGCAACGAATGATGGTGAAACAACATTCAGTTTTGATGTATCCTCGGAATTGGAAACGCGCTCGTTTGATGGGAAATTAATTGGCGGTTGTGTTCCTTTAGCAGGCACTGGGGTTTTGGATCCTGATTGTGGAACTTACGATAATGATGCAACCACCGGAACAATTGTTTTCAGAACAACCATTTTAGAGAATTTTGTTGATGATTACCCATCAACCGATGCATCTGTTGATCAGGGAGATGTGCTATCCAATGATGTTTCCATTTTTGGGAACCTCTTATCGGTCAATGATGCCAGCACCCCAACCGGAGAAAGCGAAAGTGATGGTAGTGCAGCGTCGGTCTCAATTCCGTATGGCAGTATCACCAAATCAATTTATGCTCTCAATAACAGTACCAGTTTACCTTCCCCGGTGCGGATCGCTCCAGGGGATACCGTAACCTACCGGGTTCAATATTCCCTCCCCACCAGCGATTTTGAAAATCTGGTGATCACGGATTATTTACCCCTTACCGATTTTTGACGCTACTGATGTTACTACTTTTAGCAGTACTGTTTGTGGCACACCTGCTGCAGGGAATTCCTGTTATGGTCCTAATGACAGTTACCATCTTTTAAGTGCTTCGATAACACCAGCCTTAACTACCAATTCAGCTGCAAATTCAGTGATCTGGACTTATGGCAATGATGATGGAGTTGGCAGAAGCAGTTCGAATATTGATCTCTTGTTTACTGTCACTGTTAGTAATGATCCATTCGCTGATGGACTATTTCTCACCAATCAGGCACAGGTAGGAGAGAGTTCTACCAATTCCGGGGACAATTCACAGAATAACATTGTTCAAATCCTATTAACCCAACCGGTGGTAGATATTACCAAAGGAGTTGTTTGGACAGATAGAGTCAATGACCCTATACCGGTTTTTTCACCTGCAACTGTTGGCCCAGTTTCTTTCGATGGTACACAATCTTGTGGATCAAGATGGAGTGGCTCTATTACATCAGATGGATTAATCGCTGATCCAGTCAATAGTAATGTCAGCAATCTGGATGCAGGGGATACGGTTATGATGGCAGTCCTCCTGGAAAACACCGGCCGTTATGACGCCTTCGATGTGAAAGCCAGGGACTTATTACCAGCAGGAATGACGTACGTACCAGGCTCGCTATGTGTGACCAACGGCGCAGGAACTCTTTTACTATACACCGACCTGGGCACGGGTTTCTTCGACCAGGGAATTGAATTAACAGATACCAGCAGCAGCGACGCGGCGATTAAAAGAGGAAAAGATAGCAATGATGTGAATAATACAACCGGCACCAATATTGCGGTCATCACTTATTTAGCCACAATGGATGCGGATGTTGAACCTGGTGAGACCTATACCAACACCAGTACGCTATTCAACTTTGCCGGTACAGATGATGGTGGACCCAACCACATCCCTGAAGAATTGGAAGATGATGCAGACGCGACAATCTTTGACCCAACAGTTGACAAAGCCCTGACCGCAACAGATCGCGACTTTACAACGGGCAATTCTGTCACCATTGGAGAAATTGTAGAATATACCGTTACTGTCAAAATACCGGAAGGAATCACAAATTCTGTAGTCCTCACCGATCAGCTGGATGCAGGTCTGGCATTTGTAGGCTGTGATTCCATCACCCCCTCCAATGGGATCAGCACAGATTTAACGGGAGGATTTACCAGTGCGTGTGATGACCCCACCAACCCAACTGTAACAAATCAAGGTCGCACAATCTCCTATACCCTTGGCAACCTCACCAATGCTAACCGCGACAATTCTGTCGATGACACAATAACAATTATATATCAAGCAATTGTCATCAACAGCCTGGAAAACAACCCTGGTATTAACCTGAACAATGCCGTTAATTTAACCTGGGATGGTGGCAGTGACACAGCCAGTGCGGACAATGCTAGCATTGTAGAACCATTCTTACAGGCCAACAAAACCGCGAACCCAATAACACTTGTGGATTCAGGTGATAGTATAACCTTCAGCTTGATTGTATCCCATACTGGTTTAAGTGGTTCAGATGCCTTTGAAGCACATATTAGAGATGACTTAAGTGCCTTGCCATTTACCGTGACAGCTATTGCCCCAATGACTTTTACAGGATCAACATGTGGAACACCAATTGTCAGCGATAATTCATCCGGGAATTTGATTGACCTGGTGGTTGACCATTTACCATTAGGTTGTTCTGCCACACTTACCTACACAGCTACCCTCAATGTTTCGGTAAGACCTGGTCAAGTTATTACCAATACTGCTAATATCGATTGGACGAATTTACCAGATACACTAACGGATCCTTCTGATTACACTGATCTTGATTGTGAACGTAGTGGAGATGCAGGGGCCTGTGGAGCGGCAGCGAATGACTATCGGGCAAGCGATCCGGCGACAGTTACTATCAAAGCAGCCACCTTTGCCAAGTCAATTATTTCTACCGGTATTAATAACCTGAACAACAATAACCTTCAGGCTGTGATTGGCGAAACCATCGATTATCGAGTGACGTTAACCGTACCTGAAGGATCTATTCCAACCCTTAATATTCAAGATACTTTAGATGCGGGTCTGGCTTTTGTGCAATGTCTCAGTATCACAGCATCTACAGGTTTACAAACAGATTTAGTTGGGGGGTTTGCAAGCGCCTGCCCCATTACTCCTCAATTGCCTGCTGTAAATCCTACAGTATCAGCCAATGCGCTCTCTATTCGCTATAATCTTGGAAACATTACCAACACAAATACCAACAATGCCATCTTGGAGACGATTACCATTGACTACCGTGTGGTCGTGCTGAATGTTGTTGGAAATCAACAAGGGATTTTAAGAAATAATTACGCAATTCCATATTCCGGAAACACTGCATTAACTGCCGTCCGTTCAGCACCTAATGTAACCATTATCGAGCCATCACCCACTGTAGCAAAAAGCGCTACCATTGGTGGCGACAGCATTGGCCTGCCAGGTGAGCCAGTGATTTACACCATCACCATCCGAAACACGGGCACCCCCACCACGGATGCCTATGATGTGTGGGTCAACGATCCATTGCCAAAAGTGAGCACTACCGATAGCCGCTCATTGATCATCAGCCCCACCATCACATCTGTTACTGGCAGTGATCCACTTAACTTCCAATTGACCGGCTCGGATGCTGGTGGCTGGATTCTTAATAATGTGAGCAGTTTCGATCTACTGGTAGGGCAAACCATCACCATCACCATTCAAGGCAATCTATTACTGGTGGATCCCCCGGCAGTTTCTGCTGACCAATTGATTAGAAATATCGTTGATATGACCTGGACCAGTCTGGATGGAAGCCCTGGACAGATTTCTATCTATGCAGCAACTTCTACTGAAAGAGATGGGTCAGGTGGTATCAATGATTACGCCACCATTGCTAATGCCGACATACGCATCGAGAACATTGTATTCTCTAAGCAATTGATTGATTTGGATGGCAATGTGCTGACCGGTCAGGACGTCCGCATTGGAGAAACAATTAAGTATCGCATCACATTTACAATTCCTCGGGATGTCTACCTGAACAACTTGAACTTTACCGATACCTTAGATGATGGACTGGCATATGCTGCCTGTTCGTCCATTACTGCTGAAGCCGGGTTGGTTTCCTCTGTGACTGATGGTTTTTCATGCAGTAACGCGACAATATCCCTTACCAATGACGGTAAAAATTTGGGGATTGGGTTCGGGAACGTTCAGAACACTAATTTGGCGAGTCCGCAGAGCATTGTATTGGAATACACAGCCATTGTGCTCAACACCACCTTCAATGATCGCAGTGACACACTCAATAATCAGGTGGCAGCCAACTTCTCTGTAAATAATGCCACCACCACCTTAAATGCCAGCGCTCCAAATGTAACCATCAACGAACCAACGCTGACCGTGGTTAAAGAAGCTGTTCCAACCTCTGCTGATGCAGGGGACGTCATCACGTTTACAATTACGGTAACCAGTCAGTCTGGCACAAACTTCAATGACGCTTATGATGTTGACTTGGAAGATATACTTCCCACCGGATTGACATATGTAACTGGAACTTTTACAAACACTATTGGGTTAGCACCAACCACAGCACCTGCTTATGACAGCGGTACACGCACATTTTCGGCTGGATGGGATGTATTTCCTCCTGGACAAACCTCTGTTTTCACTTTCCAGGCAACCATTGATCAGGCTGTAGTTCCCAATCAGATAATCACAAACGAAGCTGATCTCAATTGGACCAGTATGCCCGGGACAGTTACTGATCCTTCTCCGTTCAATGGTTCTGATTGTGAGCGTACTGGTAATCCCACAGATTGTGGTGGTGCTGCCAATGATTATTCGGATGATGATCCCGCATTAGTAACCGTCGACAATGTTGTTTTTGCCAAAACACTGACTGGTACAAGCGCAACTCACACCAGTGGGAACAATTTAACCATTGGTGAAGTTGCCAGCTTTGCATTAACCATCACGTTGCCTGAAAGTACTATTCCTTCCTTAACCGTGACGGATTTCATTCCGGCTGGCATGGCTTACGTGGCCAACAGCTTTTCGATTGATACAACTAATTATATTGGTTCTTATGATCCTCCAACTGTTACACCAGCTACCGATACAAATGGCACAGATGGGCAGGATCTGGTCATCGAATTCGGTGAAATCATAACCACTGCAACCCCTGGAACCGGCAATAATATCCTGGTGATTGAGTTCGATGCGGTGGTGTTAAATGTATTTGGTAACCAGTCTGGTGTTAACTTAGTAAATACCAGTTCATATCAAATTGGAACCAATCCCCTGGTATCATCGGACATAGTCACTATGCCAATTGTTGAACCTGAATTGACGATCACAAAGAGTTTTGACAATACCAATGCTCCATTCGAAGCGGGTGAAACAGTACCTTATCAATTGGTTATTTCCAATACCTCGGGCTTAACGGCCTTTGATGTGGTCATCAGTGATCTCGCTTATGCAACGGTCAGTAATATTACTTTCACACAAACACCTGCAAATCTGGTTGGGTTACAAAATCTAACCACAGGAAACCAGGTCAACTTTACTATCGATGAATTCCCCTCCGGGACTACACTGACGATTAATTTTGATGTAGTATTACCCACCAGCTTACAGGTGGGTGAAACAGTCGAAAATTCAGCCTCAGTCACCTGGACTTCGCTGGATGGTACCGATACAAATGAAAGAACCGGAACCTCCGGAGATCCACTAAATGATTATTATGATGAGGATACAGAAACATTTACGATCGAACAACCCACTATCGTTAAAACTGTCGATAAATTAGATGCAACCATCGGTGAGGTTGTGCGCTATACATTGACTATAACCAGTCCAAAAGGAACGATTGAAGATTGGGTCATCACCGATACATTGCCCGCCGGTTTGATTTTCGCAGGCAATATTAGTGAAACTGGTTTCGATTTCCCCGTCCCCAGTGTTTCTACTCCCAACGATGGCAGTGCTACCGTAACACTCACCTGGACCATGCCTGATCCATCCGTCATCACTGAAAACACGATGGTGATCAGTTTTGATGTGGTTGTGGCTGATGTGATTGGAAATCAGAATGGTGGTACACCACAGAATTCAGTTCGGATGGGTTACACCGATGGAAATGATGCTCCACAAACCCTGACGGATACCGTTGATTTCACCATTCTTGAACCTGACCTGTTGGTCAGCAAAACCTTCCTGCCAAACCCGGCAGGTCTTGGGCAGGAAGTGACGTATACAATAGCACTCTCGCACAGTACTGACAGTACCAGCGCAGCCTTCAACGTTTCACTTGAAGACATAATTCCAGTCGGTTTGGACTATGTTGCCACTTCTATTGGTGGGAGCTGCACAAGCGGCACCTTAACGCCAGTTGATACTGGGGCACCCACTTTATCCTGGACAGTGGACCAACTTTCGCTGGGTGCGTCATGTTCATTTACTTACAAAGTGCTGGTATCATCTGCTGCACTCGATCAGACGTTAACCAATGCGGTCACTGGAGAATATTCTTCATTACCAGACACTCCTGCTGAGGAACGCGAATATTCGCTTGACACAGAGGTTGATCTGATTACAACCGGCCCAGATTTACGAATTGAAAAAAGTGATGGCGGGATTACAGCCACAGCAGGTGGTACGATTTCATACACCTTGAATTACTGGAATGATGGCAATGGCGCAGCAACCGGCGTTGTTATTTCAGAAGAAGTACCGCCTCATACAACTTTCAATGCTGCCGGTAGCACAACAGGGTGGAGTTGCGCGGATGGATCACCAGCCTCAACAGCCTGTACTTTCACCATTGGTTCATTAGCTGCAGGTGCAAATGGAAGCGTTACGTTCTCCGTTACAGTCAATACTCCCCTGCCGAACGGAGTAACTCAGACATCCAATACAGCCGTAATCAGTGATGATGGTACCCATGGTGACGATCCCACACCAGTTAACAACACCAGCACCGATCCGACCCCCATCAATGCTGCCCCGGATATGACCATCACCAAGGTTGATGATGTTGTTGGTTCGACTCTACCGGGTGCAACAATTATTTACACACTGACTTATGACAATGTGGGTGATCAGGATGCCACCGGTGTGGTGGTCACTGAAACCGTACCAGACAACACCACCTTCACGACTACCGGCAGCTCAGCTGGTTGGACTTGCACTCCCGATGCTACTGCGGGTTCAACCTGTACACTTACGCTTGGTGCTGTTCCTGCCAGTGATCCTGCGGGTACTCTGACCTTTGCGGTTGTCCTTGACGATCCATTGGCGGCCGGGGTGACTGAGATCAACAATGCAGTTTCGATCGCAGACGATGGCACCAATGGGGATGATCCCACCCCGGGTAACAACTCCGATGACGAAGATACCCCCGTGGGAGCTGCCCCGGACATGACCATCACCAAGGTTGATGATGTTGTTGGTTCGACTCTACCGGGTGCAACCATTATCTACACATTAACATACGACAATGTAGGTGATCAGAACGCCACCGGTGTGGTCGTCACAGAAACCGTACCAGCCAATACCACCTTCACGACTACCGGCAGCTCAGCGGGTTGGAGTTGTGTTGATGGTGCTGCTGCTGGTACAACCTGTACTCTGTCCCTTGGAAATGTGCTTGCCAGTGATCCTGCGGGTACTTTGACCTTTGCGGTTGTACTTGACAATCCATTAGCGGCCGGGGTGACTGAGATCAACAATGCTGTTTCGATCGCAGATGATGGCACCAATGGGGATGATCCTACCCCGGAGAACAACTCTGATGATGAGGTGACCCCGGTGGATGCCACCCCGGATATGACCATCACCAAGGTTGATGATGTTGTTGGTTCGACTCTACCGGGTGCAACGATTATTTACACACTGACCTACGACAATGTGGGTGATCAGGATGCCACCGGTGTGGTGGTCACAGAAACCGTACCAGACAACACTACCTTCACGACTACAGGCAGCTCAGCTGGTTGGAGTTGTGTTGATGGTGCTGCTGCTGGTACAACCTGTACACTTACGCTTGGTGCTGTTCCTGCCAGTGATCCTGCGGGTACTTTGACCTTTGCAGTTGTCCTTGACAATCCATTGGCGGCCGGGGTGACTGAGATCAACAATGCTGTTTCGATCGCAGACGATGGCACCAATGGGGATGATCCTACCCCGGATAACAACTCTGATGATGAGGTGACCCCGGTGGATGCCACCCCGGACATGACCATCACCAAGGTTGATGATGTTGTTGGTTCGACTTTACCGGGTGCAACCATTATTTACACACTGACTTACGACAATGTTGGTGATCAGGATGCCACCGGTGTGGTGGTCACAGAAACAGTACCAGCCAACACCACCTTCACGACTACCGGCAGCTCAGCTGGTTGGAGTTGTGTTGATGGTGCCGCTGCTGGTACAACCTGTACACTTACGCTTGGTGCTGTTCCTGCCAGTGATCCTGCGGGCACTCTGACCTTTGCGGTTGTACTTGACAATCCATTGGCAGCCGGGGTGACTGAGATCAACAATGCTGTTTCGATCGCAGACGATGGCACCAATGGGGATGATCCCACACCGGGTAACAACTCCGATGACGAAGATACCCCTGTAGGAGCTGCCCCGGATATGACCATCACCAAGATTGATGATGTTGTTGGTTCGACTCTACCGGGTGCAACAATTATTTACACACTGACTTATGACAATGTGGGTGATCAGGATGCCACCGGTGTGGTGGTTACTGAAACCGTACCAGACAACACCACCTTCACGACTACCGGCAGCTCAGCTGGTTGGAGTTGTGTTGATGGTGCTGCTGCTGGTACAACCTGTACTCTGTCTCTTGGAAATGTGCTTGCCAGTGATCCTGCGGGTACTTTGACCTTTGCGGTTGTACTTGACGATCCAATGGCGGCCGGGGTGACTGAGATCAACAATGCAGTTTCGATCGCGGACGATGGCACCAATGGGGATGATCCTACCCCGGAGAACAACTCCGATGACGAAGATACCCCTGTAGGAGCTGCCCCGGATATGACCATCACCAAGGTTGATGATGTTGTTGGTTCGACTTTACCGGGTGCAACCATTATTTACACACTGACCTACGACAATGTGGGTAATCAGGATGCCACTGGTGTGGTGGTCACAGAAACCGTGCCAGACAACACCACCTTCACGACTACCGGCAGCTCAGTGGGTTGGAGTTGTGTTGATGGTGCCGCTGCTGGTACAACCTGTACACTTACGCTTGGTGCTGTTCCTGCCAGTGATCCTGCGGGTACTCTGACCTTTGCGGTAATCATTGACAATCCATTGGCGGCTGGTGTGACTGAGATCAACAATGCTGTTTCGATCGCAGACGATGGCACCAATGGGGATGATCCTACCCCGGATAACAACTCTGACGATGAGGTGACCCCGGTGGATGCCACCCCGGACATGACCATCACCAAGGTTGATGACGTTGCTGATACGACTCTACCGGGTGCAACCATTATTTACACACTGACCTACGACAATGTTGGTGATCAGGATGCCACCGGTGTGGTGGTTACTGAAACTGTACCAGCCAACACCACCTTCACGACTACCGGCAGCTCAGCTGGTTGGACTTGTGTTGATGGTGCCGCTGCCGGTACAACCTGTACACTTACGCTTGGTGCTGTTCCTGCCAGTGATCCTGCGGGTACTCTGACCTTTGCGGTTGTCCTTGACAATCCAATGGCGGCCGGGGTTACTGAGATCAAGAATGCTGTTTCGATCGCGGATGATGGTAACAATGGGGATGATCCTACCCCGGATAACAACTCTGATGATGAGGTGACCCCGGTGGATGCCACCCCGGACATGACCATCACCAAGGTTGATGATGTTGTTGGTTCGACTCTACCGGGTGCAACAATTATTTACACACTGACTTATGACAATGTAGGTAATCAGGATGCCACCGGTGTGGTGGTCACAGAAACCGTACCAGACAACACCACCTTCACGACTACCGGCAGCTCAGCTGGTTGGAGTTGTGTTGATGGTGCCGCTGCCGGTACAACCTGTACACTTACGCTTGGTGCTGTTCCTGCCAGTGATCCTGCGGGTACTTTGACCTTTGCGGTTGTACTTGACAATCCATTGCCAGCCGGGGTTACCCAGATCGAGAACGCTGTTTCGATCGCAGATGATGGCAGCAATGGGGATGATCCTACCCCGGATAACAACTCTGATGATGAGGTCACTCCCCTGGATGCAGCCCCAGACATTGCTGTACAAAAAACAAATGGGATAAACCAGACAGCTCCAGGCGAGTCTCTGACTTACACAATCATTGTCAGTAACCTTGGCAATCAGGATGCTACCGGAGTAACACTCACTGACACCATCCCCACCGGCACAACATTTGTTGAAGCCGACAATTCAGGCGTTTTTGATGAGGATAGCGGAGTGGTCACCTGGCCTGCGTTCGATCTGGCTGCAGGAGATAGCAGAACATTTACCATGACCCTGCTTGTCGATGATCCACTTGATCCAAGTATTGTCAGTCTTCTCAATACGGTTGTTGCGCGTGATGACGGAACCAATGGCGAAGACCCGGACGAAGAAAACAACACCGACACAGACGTCGATGTGATTGGCATGGGATACAAACAAATCATCATTGGAGATCTTTACAATGAGGATAACCCCAGCCCTGAACCTGGTTCCGAGTTGACGGTGCGCATCGGTGATGTAATCACCTATGAAGTGGGCTTGCTGGTAGGTGAAGAATCCATTCTGGAAGATTTGGTCATGACCGACATCTTAGACAGAGGTCTGGCATTTGTTGATTGTGAAATTGTTGCTGAGGGTTTAATTGAAGACACGTTACATCCATTTGATCAAATCTGTAATTCGATGCTGGTTGAAACCGAACCGCTTGACTCAGCCAACCCTGCCGATCCGGGTAGAAAAATAACCCTGACCTTTGGAACAATCTCAAACGAGTTAGAGGGTGATCAGTTCTTAATCGTAAGATATCGTGTGAAGGTTCTGAATTCAGTAGAAAATCTGCGTGGTCTATTGTTGAATAATTCTGCCGAATGGAACTGGAATGGCGGAAATCTTGCTCTCCAGGCCGAAGAAGTTGAGATCGTTGAACCTGAACTTCAGATTGAAAAATCGGTAAATCCTCAAACTGGTATGAGTGGGCAGGAATTGACATTCACTCTGGAAATTCGCCACACTGAAAATAGTAACGTAAATGCTTATGACGTTGTTTTGGAAGATCTCATTCCTGTAGGATTGACGTATATTCCAGATTCATTAATGTTCACCAGCGGACAGTTACCGACATCCTTGGACGACACAGCTGCGCCAAGATTGCAGGTTGTTTGGGATGTGTTCCGGTTAACCGGACAGGAAACTGTAGTGACCTATAAAGCAAGGATCTCGAGTCTAGGCCCAGGTCAAAGCGCTACCAATACTGCCACACTGGAATGGAGCAGCTTACCAGATAGCTTACCAGTACCAGCATCCCCTTACAATCCATCATTATCAACGGAACGCACTTACATTCCCGGTTCAAATGTGGATATTTATGGGTCAAACAGCAGCGCGGTTGTAAACGTACCTGAATTGCCAATGACTGGCTTCAAACCAGGTGTGGTTACTCCACTGCCGCAGATGCCGTTCAATTATTCTTACGCTCAAACAGGTGGAATGCTTCTGAATATTCCCAAGTTAGGGCTGAATACCGGCATCATTGGTATCCCCTTACAGGATGGTGAGTGGAATCTAACCTGGTTAGGGAAGCAAGCCGGGTACCTTGAAGGGACTGCATTCCCCACCTGGAATGGTAACAGCGCTATTACAGCGCATGTCTCGAATGCAGATGGTACCCCCGGACCGTTCGCTGCCTTAGGCAGCTTGAAATGGGGTGACACCATTGAAATTTATGCCTATGGACAGGTTTATACGTACTCAGTACGGGAAACTAAACAAACGACTCCCAATGACACGTCTGTATTCAAATCCGAAAACAGATCATGGCTCACCTTACTCACCTGTCGGGGATATGATGAGGCAACGGATACTTATGATTTCCGCATCGTTGTCAGAGCTGTTTTAATCGGAGTTTCGGAACAATAAAAGCGGAATCATCAGAGACTATCAATCTCTGAGAGCCAGCTGAAGCGTTTACGTCAAAAAATGATTCAAAAATGGGCAGCCAACACTGCCCATTTTCTTTAACTTAAAGATTTTTGTTGACACAGCCTATGCTAGTTATTACAATGAATCTAAGGGGAGTTGGAATAATGAAGCAAACAATCAGAGGAAAAATCGGAGGATTTCATGGAACTGCTTGATCGTTTTCGGGGTTGTTTGTTGGGTTTGGCTGTAGGAGATGCAGTCGGGACTTCTGTCGAATTTCAATCAAGGGGCTCTTTTGATCCGGTGACTGATATGACCGGTGGCGGACCGTTTGGTTTGCCCGCTGGTGCCTGGACAGATGATACCTCCATGGCATTGTGCCTGGCAACCAGTCTGATCCAGAAAAATGGCTTTGATGCCCAGGATCAGATGGAGCGTTATTTGCGCTGGTACCAGAATGGGTACTTGAGCAGCACCGGCAAGTGTTTTGATATTGGCATTACGACACGCAAGGCTTTGCTAAATTTCCAGAAAACCAGCAATCCTTTCAGCGGAAGTATTGATCCGCAAACAGCCGGCAATGGGTCGATTATGCGCCTGGCACCGTTGGTTATGCTCTACTACCCGGATCTGGAGGCAATCATGCATTACGCCCCCAAGAGTTCACGCACCACCCACGCTGCGCTGGAGTGCCTGGAAGCCTGCCAGATTCTGGCTGGCATTATTTACCGTGCGTTTGAAGGACAAAAGAAGCAGGATGTGCTCATAGAAAGAGACCTGGTACCCTTGACATCAGAAACGTTAAAGGAAATCTCGTACGGGGATTATTTCGAAAAAGCAGCAAGCCAGATTCAGGGTACTGGTTATGTGGTGAGAAGTTTAGAAGCGGCCTTGTGGTGCTTCTGGACCACCGACAGCTATGAAGCTGCCATTCTTAAAGCGGTCAACCTGGGGGACGATGCCGATACAACTGCTGCGGTTTGTGGTCAGGTGGCCGGCGCATTCTACGGGGAGTCTGGTATCCCAACACACTGGCTTCAAAAATTGGTCATGCGGGATGAAATCACCTCCCTGGCGGACCAGCTTTACCATTGGAAAGAAATTAATTAAGATGTTCTCTGTATGAAAATTCATAAAATAATTCTGAAAACACTTATATATGTCGCAGGCTTGCTCTTGATTGTTGTTTCAATCCTGGCGATCTATATATTTATCCAGATTAATCGCAGTGATGGTGAAATTGTGACAATAGAGGGACCAAGAAAGTATTTATTGTATGTCCCTGAGAAATATGATCCCGCCAATCCGACACCCTTAGTGATCAGCATTCATGGATTTGCAGAATGGCCTGCCCACCAGATGGATCTCAGTCATTGGAATGATCTCGCGGAGGAAGAGAATTTCATCGTGGTGTATCCACGCGGTACTGGTTTTCCACTGCGCTGGCGAACCAATGGACAGGGTGAAAGCGTATTGGATGTGCAATTCATTTCCGAGCTCATCGACCAGCTTGAAAAAGAATACAATATCGATCCCCTGCGAATTTATGCCAATGGGCTTTCGAATGGTGGAGGAATGTCGTTTCAGCTTGCCTGCAAATTGTCTGACCGGATCGCTGCATTTGGCGGGGTGGCGGGTGCATACGTGCTATCCTGGGAGGACTGTCTTCCCGACCGTCCAGTGCCAGCCATCATATTCCATGGCACAGCTGACCCAATTGTTCCCTTTGAAGGCGGTCCATCTGAGTCATTTGATGTGCCATTTCCAATAATCTCAGATTGGGTGCAGCACATGGCTGAACAGAATGGTTGTGATATAGTACCTGAATCATTACAATCTCAAGGTGAAGTTAGTGGGATACAATACGCGCATTGTGATCAAAATGCTGATGTCGTTTATTACATCATCAATGGCGGTGGACATTCCTGGCCAGGCGGTGAACCTTTACCTAAATGGATTGTCGGGCACACCAGTGATGATATTAATGCCACCCGCACGATGTGGGCTTTTTTCAAAAATCATCCCATGGTTTATCAGGGGGATTAATATTCCTGCGATAACAAAAGATCCCCCAGTTTAACCAGGGTTTCAATATCCTCTGGTTTTTTCAGGCGTATATTGCGTAATTCAATATTCAATCCCGCGGCAGTACGTTTCAGAGTTGGAGAATATTTATACCAATTCATGAATGTTGACTCCAGGAAAGGTGAGAACAATCGGCGCACATCTTCGGGATCCCTAGCCCAGATCATGAAATTCTTCCGGAATGGCTCGCTGCCCTCCTGAACTTCTACCAACCCCTCGGCTTCCGGACCCAATGCCATTTGCAGCACCTGCCGCAGGAGTGTCTCCCCCAACCCACCCAAGTTGAACTGTGACGTGCGCGGACCAATCAGGATGGTGCTGCCCGATCCCGGTGCATGCCAGACGGTGGAAGCTGTCACATTGCTGGAACCTGCTGCCTCTGGTCCCCCACCGGATTGGGTCAACAAATCAATTTGCCAATCTTTATGACGAATACGTTGACCATACATTAGTCGTTCACGCACCACATCCAGTATCCAACCGCGCTCCAGCGCCATCTGCGCCAGACGTTGCTCCTGTGCGGATCGGTAACGTCGTACAAGCACAAAAATGATCACAACCAACAGGCCTGTAGCCAGAATCACAAGCAGAGTAAGAGTAATATCGTTCATTTTCAAGATCCTGTCTAGAAATGAGATTAGCGAGTTGGATTAATTGTAGACCAGATATTAAAATAGATGTATCTTTTCAATATTTTGTGAGTCTTGTTGTTATTGAAGGGATTTACAGCCAATAACAACCGTCAACCCCGATTTATTGAGATGATCAAAAATACTTCTAATATGATGAGGAAAAATGATCACCTACCGCGAAATTACCTTAGCAGAAATTCACCGGCACATCCTGGAAGTGGATGTCTCGGAGCATGGAGATTTGATTTATCTCTGGCAGGATGGCGCACTAATCACCAAACCACGTGTCTGGGATCGTCCCCCGCGAACAGCCGAAACCTGGCAGGGAAACTGGGCAAACGTGCTCCCACTGCCGGGGGTGAAAGCCTGGGGAGCTTTTGAAGGGGATGTGATGGCGGGGATTATCGTCTACCGCCCGCACCTAACCGAGGATATGGCCCAACTGGATGCGCTTTTTGTGGATAAGAACCATCGCCAACAGGGCATCGCCACGCATTTGACCCGATTATTGGAACAACAAGCCATTGCAGATGGGCATGTCCGGCTGTATGTCTCCGCCACCGAATCCCAGTCAGCGGTTGGTTTTTATCTGAGCCAGGGTTTCATTCCCACCCTGGATGTCCACCCGGAGCTGTATGCACTGGAACCGGATGATATTCATATGATTAAAGTTCTAGTAAACTGAACAGCTTTGCTGTTTTGGAAAGAATATGTAAGTTGTTCAAATCAACGTAAAATGCTAAGATCAAGGAACTGTCCCTATGCCTGATCGAGCTGGAGACAAATGAGAATTATCGCAAGAAGTATCGTGATGTGTGGAAAAAGGTGAGATAAGGGGGAGAATAAATTTCGTAAAGAAAAATATGAGATAATATCAAGGGTTTCCTCTGAAATATTATAACGAGCATGTACCGAAAGATAGAAGATTAGAACGAAAATGAAGAAACGATTAAATTTCAAAAATCATTTCATATCAAATAAAATCTTATATTCATTGATAGGTTTTTGGATTATTGCTATTCTATTATCAGGGGACTTTTTCTTCCTTCTTATCACCCCATTGTTCATCATTGGATCTGTCCTGGTTAGAAAATCTTTTTGGACATTGTTATCAGTCATCTTGATTTTTTCAATCATCAACTTAACACCATTCCTTGATGCTTTTAAAGAATTTACCTCAGTAAATATTGCAACTTTATCTCATCCCAAAAAACCACTCCGCTTGATCTTAACCCCAAATTCAGGAAAAGAAGTTCTTAATCATGATGTGTTAAAGATGTTAGACATGATTGATAGCAATCAACTGTTAGATTTTACAGTTTCTCCTACCATAAACTTAAACGAATATAACAAACATAGAATTGTTGAATCTGCTTAGCCTATTCGGAATAATCCAGAATCGAAATTTATCTTCGTTTTCGAAAATGAGTTAGCAAAATACCAATCCTGTTATGTTATGGATCAAAGGGAGTTAATATTCCTTGTCAACTGTAATTAATTTAGTAAAAATATCCTTACTAATATTTATTTCATTAACTTATCTTTTTGGGTTGGGATATTTGATCCTTAAACTTTTATTGGGCAAAATCTTAGTAAATGCGTTGAATGATAGACTTTTTCAAAGAACATCATTATATATGATGATAGGATTGCTAATAAATTATCTGTTATTACTGATCATTCAGGATATCAAGGTTGCTATATTTATTGGAATCTTGATTTCGATTATTGGTTTATCTTTATTTTCAATACAAAGTTTCAAGAGTAGAAGGAATACTCAATTTAAATGGGCGGTCTTTTGGAATTTGATAGGAATCTTCGTAATTATTATTCTTTTTTTTAGCCCAATCATGGCGGTACCATTAATAGATTGGGATGCACGCTCAATCTGGTTTTTCCATGCAAAGATGATTTATTCTGCAGGATCAATAAATAATACAGCTGGATGGAGTAGTCCCATTGATGCCTTCTCACATCCTGATTATCCAAAATTAGTCCCTGCCCTAGCTGCTCAGCTTAGTTATATAGTAGGTTTTTGGAATGAATATCTGCCAAAATTAGCTTTGTTACTTATGTTTTTGCCTCCCCTTATGTCGATTATTTCCTTCAGAAAATGGTCACTTAGTTATATTTTTCTACTATTCATGATGTCCTTCAACTTTTCTCTGTGGACTTGGAATGGCTACATGGATGGCCTTCTTGCGATATATACGTCGATATCAATACTTTTTTTGGGTAGATATTTTCAGAAAATGCAAAATATAGATTTTATTTCAAGTGTTGTCTGTGTTCTATTATTAATAAACATAAAAAATGAAGGAATATTAGTTGCGGTGGCCATTTCTTTCGTAGTTTTCCAATTTTTCTCAAATAATTGGAAAACTACGAAAGTCACCTTCAAAAATTTTAGAAAATTCTTTTTATTCGGAATTACTCTCTTGTTGCCGTTCTTAATCTGGAATGTGTACAAAATTCAATGGGGTTTGCACAATGATTTAGGAATAGGAACCGTGGAATCTTTCCAGTTTATCCTTTCCCGATTAAAAGATGGTTCTATGCTTCAGATTTTTTCACAAACGTTTGGTCAAATTTATGGTTTAATTTTCTTAATAGGATTTCTCCTGATTGCTTTGGCTATCCGTCAAAAGACAATAACCAAAGAAGTGTTCTTTGGTTTAATTGTTGCATCAATTATTTTTTTGGGGATAATCACTGTATATTCATTGACACCACATGATCTCATTTGGCATTTAGGAAGATCTGTTGATAGAACAATGTTACCTGTAAATGGTGGATTAATTATTGCCGGGTATTTTATATTACATAAAATTGAATCATAATGAAATTTCACTTTATTAATATCTTCTCTCTTTTTAAAATCCCAAAATTTTCACCTTTTGCCCCTTTCAACTCTCAACTGACAACTTTTAAACTCGCACCCTCAACACTCAATACTAAAAACTAAATTACAATTAATTCATGGTTAAGACGATTAATGTCACTCTCTTACGTCACGGGCGCTCGCGCGCGGATGATGAAAATGTGCATGAAGGTCGCTACGATTCCCCGCTGACAGAAGTGGGTAGAACGCAGGTGCACAAACGTGCAGTAGATTTCCTGCAGCGAGGCTTACAATTTGACGCCATCATCGCCAGCACTCTGCAACGGGCGAACGAGACAGCCCACATCATAGGCTCTGCGCTGGGTGTTGCGGTGGAAAATGATCCAGATTGGATGGAATCGGACAATGGCCCCCTGGCCGGCTTGCCCTTTGATGTCGCGGAGCAGCGCTATCCCATGCCCGCTTTCCGTACTCCCTATACACCCATGGCCGGTAGTGGCGAGAGTCAGTGGGATACATACCTGCGGGCAGCCAGAGCAGTCCAGAATCTGGTTAAGCGTGGACCTGGATCCTGCCTGGTGGTGGCGCATGGCGGTATTCTCAATTCTGCTTTGAAAACAATGATGGGCTCATCTCCGAATGTCAACCAGCAGGGATTTTCGATTGCCTTCGGTGATACCGGATATGTCCGACTGGTGTATTCCCCTGACAACCACCAGTGGGTTTTGTTGGAGTTTGTACCCGGTCAATGACGAAAAAAGGTGAATCATTCAGAATTGAGGAAATATGATGTATTATATAAAACTTTATTTTGCCACCCTGCTTGTATTTTTTGCGATTGATATGGTCTGGCTGGGATTGGTAGCGCGTACATTTTATGCAAAGTATCTGGGTTTTCTGATGGGCCCTACGAATTGGCTGGCAGCGATTATTTTTTACCTGTTGTTCATCCTTGGAATTCTGGTGTTTGTGGTCGTGCCAGGGGTGAAAGTAGGATCTTTACAGATGGTTCTGATTCGTGCTGCGCTGTTCGGGTTGATCACCTATGCCACCTATGACCTGACCAATCTGGCCACCATCAAGGATTGGCCTTTATTGGTCACGATTGTGGACATGATCTGGGGCACGGTGTTAAGTCTAATGGTCAGCCTGGCGAGTTTCTTTATTGCAAAGTGGTTGATGTAATTTTATCCAAGGTTTGAATCCTGGTATCCTGTGGGTTGCCCACAGGATACTTATATGCACATCTTCAAAGAAGGAATTGTAAATTCCTGAGTGGCCTTCTTTTCAAATTATAAAATCAAGATTATTCCCAGCACAATCTCAACTCCAAGACTGATCCAATTAGATTGTTCTTTGGATTTGTCAAAGAAAATTGAAAACGCACGCACAATAGCAATGCCCAGATAGGAAAAACCAAGTACTATAAAAGCGGATTCACCCAACAAAAAAGGTGCTGAACCCAGCGCAATGAAAAGGCCTCCAAAAATGGAGCGAATCTCAGAAATTCCGCGCGGTCCATCATATTTCAATCCGGTAAATCCAGGCACTGCGGCGGGACGCACCAGAGCTAATAATCCGGTTGCAATCGTAACCATGGAAGCGATCACTTTTAAAATAAATACAATATCCATATTAACCTCAATTTTTATATCGGAACGAATGGGAGTAATCGATCGAGAAATACCCTTTAAATACACCCATCAGAATTTATACGTTGATTTCATCCAACAATTCTAGCAATTCAGCATTTTCCGGGATATCTGACATGGAATGCCCATAGTGAACAAACCTGGCCACCCCTTGCTGATCGACCACTACTTGAGCGGGCATACGTCCCAACTTAAAGATATTTACTTCCTGTCCATACAGTTTCAGAACACTGGCTTTCGGATCCGGTAAACCGATAAATGGCAGATCATTTTTTTCGAAATATTTTTTGAATGCTTCAGCGTTTTCAGGTCCGGCAACAACAATTTCTGTTTTACGATCAACAAATTCTTGATAATCTTGGCGCAACTGCGCCATGTGCGCTTGGCAGAATGGTCAGGCAAAAGTTCGGTTGAAAATCAAAATCACATTCGATTTTCCTTTGAAATCTGACAATTTTACTTTGTTTCCTTTGTAATCCTCCAATTCAAAATCTGGAGCTGGGGTATTAATGGTTACTTTTGGCATTTTTTTCTCCTATAAACTTATTTTATTGATTATTTCGATCTCATTCAATGGATCAATCAGGGTGTAATCCATTAAAGATAATTAAAGCATAAAAGATATATATTTGATACTACAAACATCATACAAACTTCGTACAGTTTTTCATTTGAGAGATAAAATTCATTTAACTCTTTTGTGAAGGAGCAAAATGGCACAGAAAAAACAATTAAATTTTTATCGTAATGCGCCAGATATTGAATTACTGGATGTCAATCAGAATTCTGTTAAACTATCCTCGCTCTGGCAGGAAAAACCCTTGTTACTGGCGTTTACCAGACATTTCGGGTGTACTCAATGCAAGGAAATGTTGGATGAATTGGTCAATGGACGTGAAAGAATCAGTCAAGTTGGTTTGAATCTGGCCGTGGTTAATCAGGGTACCCCCGAAGCCACTGCTTTTTTCGCAGAAAAATTTGCACCAGGGTTGTGGATGCTTTCTGACCCAGAACGTAAATCGTATGACGCCTATGGATTAGAAAGAGGCAATTTATTTCAGACATTTCTAAATCCCAAAATTTGGGCAGCGATTTCCCGGGCTAGAAAGAAAGGCTATCAAGTAGAAACACCACCTGAAGGTCAGGATGCAATGCAGATGTCTGGCACTTTTATCATCAGCACTTCCGGGCAAATTTTACTGCCCTATTACTATGATCATATCGCTGATCATCCACCATTGGATCTTCTCCTCAGTGGAGTACTTTCATCCAGATGGGATCAGCCATTTGATGGTCCGATAGGACCAGGAATTCAAGAATAAGAGGAGATTTAGGAATGAAGAAATTATCATTATTATTTGGGTTATTCATGTTCGCTACTTTAATCATTAGCGGTTGTAGTCCCAAAGCTGAAGTTCCGGTAGTGCCAGAAACAATCCCACAACAAAATTATTTGATTACAGAAGGGCGATTGGTGCCGGCGCATTATCTGGACTTATCCTTCTCAGTACCCGGTCAGGTGATTGAGGTTTTGGTTCAGGAAGGTGATACTGTGGAAATTGGTCAGGTTATCGCTAAAATTGATGTGCCTTATAGCGCTCTGGTTGCTTTCTCACAGAATCAGTTAGAAGTTCAGAATTCAAAAATCGCAGTAGAAGAAATGAAAAAAAGTGCTGATGTCACCCTCGCAAAAAGCAGACTGGACGTTTTCAATGCTAAAATTGAGCTGGATGAAGCCCAGGATGATTTTGATGCGGATGATAATGAAGAAAACCAATTGCGTTTGAATGTTGCCCAGGCAAATTTGGATTTTGCCAAAAAGAATCTGTCTATTTTTGAAACAGGTGATGGGATGGACAAAGACAAACTGGCTGCTGCAGAATCCCGTGTGAACACGGCCATGACTGCCTTACTCAGCGCACAATCAGTGATCGATAGTTATGAGCTCAAAGCCAGCGTGGTGGGCACAGTCTCAAACATCAATGTCCAGGCTGGCGAGCGCATCAACGCTGGTTTTCCGGTGATGACCATTGCAGATTTTTCGAATTGGCAAATCAAAACGGACAATCTTACCGAAATTAATGTTGTGAACGTCAAACCTGGTCAAAAAGTTGAAATCGTTTTGGATGCTCTTCCAGAGCTGACATTCAAAGGCCAGGTAGCTGCCATTGACATGGTATATGAAGAAAAACGTGGTGACACAACTTATACAGCCACCATTGTCATGGAGCAGAATGACCCACAATTGCGCTGGGGTATGACCGCTGCTGTTGAATTCTTACCTTAATCCAAAGGAAATGCTAATGAGTAAAACTCTCTCTATTGCAAGTTACCTGGCTATCAAGGAAGTCTGGCGCAATCGTGGTCGCTTCCTTCTGGTCGCTATGGTAATTGCATTGATTACACTACTGGTACTCTTCATAGCAGCGCTGGGAGAAGGTCTGGGCAACGGCAACCGTGAATACATTTCCAAGCTGAATGCTGACTTGGTGGTCTTTCAGGCAAAATCCGATTATGTCATCGCAGCCAGCCGTCTGGGCAGGGATCGATTGGCAGCTGTACGCCGCGTGGATGGTGTGGCTGATGCCGGCATGGTTGGCACATCCAGTGCATCTCTTATCCTTCCAGATGGGCAAGAACCCTTCAAAGTAGCGATGCTGGGTGTTGAACCTGGTAGAAGCGGCGAACCAAGTGTGTTAGAGGGTCAGCAGCTCAGTACCGATTTGGCCTCTGAAGTGATTATTGATCGTAACACTGCTTTCCGCAGTAATTTAACCATCGGAGATACCCTGACGGTTCGAGTTACACAGGGTACGCGCGATGAATTTTTCAATCTTCGAATTGTCGGTGTTGCTGATGGACAACAATTCCAACTGCAACCCTCGATTTTTGTGCCTTTCTTTACCTGGGATCGGATCCGTTCTAAATCCGAAGCAGAGGTAAATCGATTAACTTCGGTGGGCAATATTATTGTTGTTAAGCTCACGGATCCAGAGCTGGTAGAGGATGTCAGTCAACGCCTGGTAGCCCAGGTGGACAACATTGAACCAGCTACGATCAGCAAAGCGATTCAAGGTTTGCCCGGGTACTCTGCCCAACAAAGCACGCTACAAACCCAGGGCGGGTTCACTCTCTTTATTGGAATTCTGGTCATTGGTGGTTTCTTCCAAATTCAAATCCTACAGAAGGTTGCCCAAATCGGTGTTTTAAAAGCGATTGGTGCTGCCAACCCTGTAGTGGCATTTTCATCCATCATTCAAATTGTGGTCATCACCATCATTGGGGTTTTGATAGGGGCAGTGTTGACCTTTTCGCTCTCACTTTTCTTCCCGCCATCAGTACCCATCGTCTTTAACGGGAGCACATCTGCGATCGCAATCATCGCATTATTATTGATTGGCCCACTGGGTGGTTTGGTTTCCATCCGCTACGCGGTTCAAATTGAGCCCTTGAAAGCATTGGGGTTATCATAATGACAACTTATGCACTTGAAACTCAATCCGTTATTAAGACCTATCAAAGCGAATCGGGTACCATTCAGGCAGTGGATGATGTCTCCTTGCGGGTAGCAGCCGGAGAATTTGTTGCATTGGTTGGGCCAAGTGGCTCCGGGAAAACCACCATGCTTTCGATTCTCGCTGCATTATTACAACCCACCTCCGGAAAAGTGTTGCTGGATGGTGAAGATCTGGCCGGCAAAGATGATGTAGAACGAGTAACCATGCGCCGGGAAAAAATTGGATTTACCTTCCAGGCAAACAATTTGGTGCCTTACCTCACAGCGGTAGAAAATGTGGAACTGATGCTGCGTCTGAACAAGAAGCTAGACAAGACCGGTAAGCTACGCGCAAGAGAATTGCTGGCAAGATTAGGCCTGGCAGATCGTTTACACAACCTGCCAGCGCAAATGTCGGGTGGACAGCAACAGCGGGTGGCTATCGCTCGAGCCTTGATCCACAATCCCAGCCTGGTTTTGGCAGATGAACCCACAGCCAGCCTGGATACAGAACGAGCTTATCAGGTCGTCGAAACATTCGCGGGACTGATCCATGAACAAAATCGCGCCGGAATCATGGTCACCCATGATTTGCGTATGGTGGAATTCACAGACCGTGTTCTATTAATGCAGGATGGCAAGCTAATGCGCATCTATACCGGACATGGTGAAATAATGGAATTGGTCAACGGTAGCCATCCATAATTGAACTAAAAACCTCAATATTTAAATGCTCATCCTTTTTGGTGAGCATTTTTTTATTTTCGTAGGATAATTATCTCAACCGACAAAGATGAGATAATGGCAATCACATTCCTTAATACTGCAACCATGTTTCCAAAGCTCTTGAATTGGAAAGTGGGTAATTTGGTAATTCTGGTAGATACTGATCAGGGTCCAGTTCTGGTGGATATGGGCTTAGGATTGCATGATCATGAATCACCAAACCAGCGGTTGCGATTGTTTCGCAAAATTTTTGGAATCCCATATGCACCGAATGAAACAGCAATCCACCAACTGGAATTTATGGATATTTCTGCCACAAGTGTTCAGCATATTATTTTGACCCACCTTCACTTTGATCATGCTGGCGGATTACCGGATTTCCCATGGGCACAGATACATTTACATCAGAAAGAATATGCAGCGATGTTGAAACCAAAGTCTTTGATGGAATGGGCTGCTTATGATAAAGCTGATTTTTCACACGAACCTAAATGGGTGATCTATGAGGGTTGCACAGAGAAATGGTTTGAGTTTGATGCCATCCCTCTACCCTTCATTCCACGCATCTTCCTGATCCCACTCTTCGGTCATACATCGGGTCATTGCGGAGTTGTTATTGAGGATGGTGACAGGTGGCTATTTCAAGCTGGAGACGCAATGCCAACGAATGCAGAATTTGATGTCACACCAATGTGGCTCAATCGTATGGTTTTGGGCAATCATGTTCAACGAATAAGAGAGTTTTCACAAGCTCACCCGGAAGTGAAAATTGTCGCTGGGCATACATATCAAAAGTTAAAAAATAATTAACTGTTTGAAACGGTGTAGCATGAAACAAAAAAATCAGTTTCGCAAGCATTCAAAGAAAATGGGAAAGTGACTTCTACGTATAGAATTCTAAGGCCTTCAAGATTTACCGGGGAGTAGAATAAACTCTATTCGGATACAATCTTAGGTGAATGATATTCCGTTATAGATAAGGAAGCTCAGATCAAATATGAGTATAAATCAACACAATTTGTATGACTTGGACACTCACATCGCAGAAATTTATGATATGCAGGAAAATGACACCCAAGATATCAAATTCTTACGAACTTTACTTCAGGGGAAAACCAGGCTTAACATTCTTGAACCTTTTTGTGGAACTGGCCGTTTGCTTATTCCGTTCGCACTTGATGGTCACTCAATTCTAGGAATGGATCAGTCACAGGTAATGTTGCAATTTTCCCATAAAAAGATCATAGAATTGCCTGATGACGTACAAAAAAGAATTCATCTACAATGGGCAGATGTGACCGTTGAGAATTGGCCAATTGGATTTGATCTGGTTGTCTTAGGCTTTAACTGTTTTTACGAACTGGCTACCGCAGAAGAACAGGAATTTTGCATCTATCAGGCAGCCAAGGCATGTAAACCCGGTGGGTACATTTATGTGGACAATGACCATATGGAAGGCGAACTGGATACCGCCTGGCAGGATTTGATTCATAAATATGTGTATTTGTCCGGAACATGTAAGGATGGATACCAGGTAATAAATACTCGTCAAACGATCTGGTTTGATGTTAAACGACGACTTGCCAAATTCGACCGGCGATATAAGATTAAATCCCCTGAAGGAGATATCATTGAACATCAATTTACTCAACAAAAACACCCGGTCAGCAAAGTTGAAGTTCAGACCTGGTTAGAAAAACATGGGTTTAATGTTCTGGAAGTATATGGCGATCATTTGGGAAACCCTTATCAACAGAATTCGCTCAAAGCCATTTTCTGGGCAAAAAAACGCTAACAATCGTTATACGGAAATTTCCTGCACAAAATCACTTGAATACAATCAATGCATTGAACAGGAGGTGTGGAATGGAACGGAAATCAAATCGATTGTTATCCGGTTGTCTCATATGGCTAGTTGCATTTCTTTTGGTAAGTGGGTGTTTGGTGCCGGCAAGTTTATTTATAGGTGGCATGAGTACTTTTTTTTCAGAAGACTTAATCGCATCCACCATTGGACCTTTCCTATGTCCAGAAAATACCACACCTGCGATCAGTACATTTACATCAACTGAAAATGATGTCGATGGTTTTCCCCGGCAAACCACTTATTATGAGATGGTGTGCCTGGATAGTAATGGTATATCTATAAAAAATCTTGGTGGAAGTTACGCCTTTATCTGGAGCGGGATATTTGCCTTATTGAGTCTCTTCCTGGCAGCTATTTTATCTGTTGTCCTAACAATAATATTTCTTCGAATATTCAGAAAAAGAGGAAACCAAAATACCCAGACACCAAAGCTCGTAAAAATTCAATGAAGTTCAATTTTTGTATCATCTCAAATAAAACAAGCCCTTAATTATTGAAGTGATACCAAATTTATTAGTAAAATTAAATGATCAGATGAATTCATCTGATTCACGCGAGCTGTAGACCGGTTAAAGACCAATTCCCCATGAATTAAATACAAGGTGAAAATATGTCCAATTTAGAAAATGATGGCAAAAAACTTGAATGGTCCATTGATGTGCCTATCTTCAGAAATGCAGTCATCCTGAAACAATTAGGAGTGGCCATTGGTATTCCATTTGGTTTACTTTTGATCTTCTTTATTATTGTCAGCAATCCAGAAAACCGAATTTATTCATTGTATGCATTTGGTCTGATTCTTTTGCTATTCATACTGACCTATTTATTCATCATGCTAACATATAAGGGAAAATACGCCGTCAGTTATGTGCTTGATGACCAGGGAATAACAAGCTTTTACCAGCCCGAAATGAGAAAGAAGAATAGGATTGTGAATGGATTAACCATTGGTTTGGGCTTATTAGCTGGCAAACCATCCGTCGCTGGTGCTGGAATGCTGGCCGATTCAAAACAAACTGTGGCACTAAAATGGAACAAAATCCAGAGAGTCAATTACAAGCCCAAACAAAACACCATTCTTTTACGTGGCAGCCCTGTTGAAAACATGGGTGTATTTTGTACGCAGGAAAACTACCCCCAGGTTGCAGCTTACATTGAAAATAAAATGACCAAATAAATTAATCCAAAATGCTATTTTTTGGTCGCTCCCATGATGATACCCAACACCAATGACCAGAGTGCTGCCAGACCTATCTGCAAGTCAGCTGGCAACAAGAAGGTGATGGTATGCGCTGGAATCCAGAACCAGATCAGCGTTTTCCAGGCGTTGGTGATGCCCTGGAAACCATTATGTCCAAGAATGAGATTATCTTCCAGGCGGTGAAAGGCCATCATCTGAGGACCAAATAAAACATTTGTGAAAACCGAGACTGCAAACGCCCAACCCAGACCAGATCCCAAAAAAACAGGTAGTAGTTGATGATCGAGTAACGCCTGAGTGAAACCTTTCATTCCAGCAAACCCATATTTAATCACAATCCCAAGGATTGCCCAGGCAATCACTTTTCCCAATAATTGCAACCAGGTGCATGGAATAGAAATTTTTTTACGCTGAATGCTGAAGGAGATGATTTCTCCTAGTGTGCCGAGAATGGCAAATTGGATAGCCGCTGAAAGCATGGGGTTTTGGGTGACCCAATCCATGTAAGTTTGCATTTTGGATCCTTACAGAAAATGATTGACTTATCTTATCAATCGCCAGAAGGGATGTCAAGAAAGTGACTGATCATAAAGAGTAACCCATGGATTTGAATGGAAAAACGGGTAGAAATGACATCAAGCAAAATCATTCATTGATAGGCAAAGTGGTAAAATTGAGCTGCAAAGTCAATGTAGAAGGAAGGGAAATATGATCCCAAATCAATGGTATGTAATTCTTGAATCACGTGAAGTGAAAGTTGGAAAACCTGTCGGGGTAACGAGGATGGGTGAAAAAATGGTGGCATGGCGTGATTCAAAAGGGGCAATAAACATTCAAGGTGATATTTGCCCACATCGCGGAGCTGCCCTGCACCAGGGGAAAATAATTCATGACCGCATCATGTGCCCATTCCATGGATTTGAGTTTGATTCTTCCGGGGAATGCCAATACATCCCTGCCAATGGGAAAAATTCAACACCGCCAAAAATTTTACATGCTAAAACATATCAATCGATTGAACGTCATGGATATATATTTATCTGGTGGGGTGAAGAACAAACAACTTATCCTGGTTTACCTATCTTTGAGGAGCTTGAAAATGGTGGTTTTTCTCATGCCGATTACAAAGAGAGATGGGAAACACATTATTCAAGGGCGATAGAAAATCAATTAGATGTATTCCACCTGCCCTTTCCCCATCGAACCACTATAGGGCGTGGAAATCGCACCATTGCAGATGGACCCATCACAAAAATGGTTGGAAATGAAATGCAAATCTGGGTTAATAATCGCATTGATGATGGTTCTGTCGCAAAAAGAGCCAGCGAACTACCTGAGCCACAACGGAACCCTTTTCTGCATTTTCTATTTCCCCATTTATGGCAAAACCATATTTCAGAGGATATGCGTATCACTGTCTATTTCACCCCGATTGATGAGAATAATACCATGATGTATTCCCGCTATTATCAGAGATTTAACACGCTTCCACTTATAGGTAATTTCATTGCTTGGTTGATCAGTGTTTTTAGTATTATCATCTTGCATCAGGACAAACGGGTAGTCGAAAAACAAATCCCGGCCAGGTCAGATTTGAAAATGGGTGAAAAATTAATTCCAGCGGACCAACCCATTATTCTCTATCGTAAAATCCGGCAAAAATTACAAGACAAACCTTCCTAACGTTGAAAAAGTAGATTCCGCCCCTTTATATGGTGTATCAACTGTGTTTATTGTTTAGTAAACTGTTTTTGCTATAATGCAGGCTATACCACACACCAATTAATTTTCATCATTAACAATTGTTTTTGGATTTGCATTTTCCCCCAGTAATAATTAATTGGTTCAAAGCAACACCATTTTTTTGTTGGAGAGATCCTTGGAGGTTTATTGCCAGGATTCCACATTGCTATATCAATTAAAAAATTTGATTACAGTAAATACCACTTTTTGTAAGAAAATGGCATTATTAGCCAATATCACATTAACTTTCTGTCAAAGCTATAAATTTTCTCATACTTTGACTAAATTTTGGAGTTTGATGTCAGAATAAAAATTTCACCAGCTAATTTATTTTTATTGTTGGAACACTTTAACAAGAATTTGTTTTTAACATGATTGATCAGGATCTGGTTTTTGACAATTCATCCACCAATAGGGTGAAATTGTTAACGAAAAATTTCTAGCGTAGGGATTTGGTATAATCTTTATTCATGGAAAATGGACATTCTTTCGCCCCTCTATTGCTTGTGCTCTTGCTGGCTTTTAGCGTACCGTTGCTCCTGTCTCGCTTCAAAAAACTGCACCTGCCGGTGGTGGTAGGCGAAATTTTGGCTGGCATCTTGGTCGGGAGCAGCGGTTTTGGATGGGTGGAAGGTCAAGATCCGGTGCTCAGCCTTTTAGCCGAGTTCGGTTTCGTCTTTCTGATGTTTTTGTCCGGGATGGAAATAGACCTTTCCAATTTCGGTATGCCTGGGAGTAGTAACCGAAAAAACAATTCCCCCGCCTTGCGAGGTGACCGACCTAAATGGATTAGCCCAGTAAGCCTGGGGCTGATAAATTTTTTCCTTACCCTTATCATTGCAGGATCAATCGGAATGGGAATGGTGGCTAACGGTCTGACACGCAATCCTTGGATGATCGCTTTGATTTTATCAACCACCTCTTTAGGCGTGGTGTTACCAGTACTCAAGGAAGCCGGGCTTTCTACCGGGCGCTATGGGCAAGCGCTGCTCATTGCTGCACTTGTGGCCGATTTTGCTACCATGCTGCTAATTACGGTTTTCGTAGCAGTCATTTCCAACGGAATAACGCTTGATATTTTATTGATCGGTCTGTTGTTTGTGGGCTTCTTCCTGGCTTACCGCATAGGTAATTTATTTTTCAACCGCTTACCTCCGGTACGACGAGCCATAGAAGAATTAAGTCACGCTACAACCCAGATTAAAGTCCGGGCAGCCTTTACAATCATGTTGACATTTGTGGTATTGGCCCAAATTCTGGGAACCGAATTAATTTTAGGTGCTTTTCTCGCAGGAGCAGTTGTCTCCATGCTGCGCACACCGGACGATGAAAACCTGACCACACAGCTTGAGGCAATTGGCTTTGGTTTCTTCATCCCAATCTTTTTCATCAAGGTTGGTTTGGATTTCAACCTGCAGCTGCTTGTGGCTTCACCGCAGAACCTGGTGCTGGTGCCGGTTTTGCTGATAGCAGCTCTCCTGGTAAAATTCCTTCCTGTGCTGGTTTTCCGCCTCTGTTTTACCTGGCGAGAAACATTTGCAGCCGGCGCAATCCTTTCTGCGCGACTATCTTTGATCATCGCCGCTTCGGCCATCGGCTTGCGCTTGGGCATCATCTCCGAAAGCGTAAACTCAGCCATTATCCTTGTAGCGATCATTACCGTGACCCTTGCACCAATCGTGTTCACTGCTCTGATCCGCCGAGGAAAATCCGAAACTGTGCGTCCTATCTTGGTAGCAGGTGCCAGCGAGTTAGGAATTCAAGTAGCAATCCAGTTGTCCAGGCATCACGAAGAGGTTGTGGTCATCGATTTTGATAAAAAAAGAGCTGCCCTGGCTCGCCAGCGCGGGCTGCAATCCATTTGCGGGAGGATCGGAAATTCATCGCCTGAAATCGATGCAACCCTGAATGGTGCCCGGGCATTAATTTGCACATATGGCGATCCAGAACTAAATTACCAGGTATGTAGGCAGGCTCGTACCGTATATGGGCTTGATCAGGTAATTTCATATATTGACAACCCGAATGATTTGATCCGTTTTGAGCTTCTCGGGGTAACCGCGGTAAATGCTGCTCTTGACCGCACAACCCTGCTAACATTGGCCATCCGCAACCCAGCTCTTTACCAAATGTTTGCCGACCGTGAGATCAGCAAAGAAATTCGCGAAATAGAGTTCACCAATCCCCAATATGCGTACCGCAGGCTGCGGGAACTCTCCCTACCGGGAGATGTATTGATCGTCGCTCTACATCGCCATGGAGAACTGATTGTTCCCCATGGCAATACACAAATCGAAATCGGCGACCATCTTACTTTAATGGGTTCGTTAGAACATATCGAAGCAACTCTACCAATTTTTAATTTGTGAAAATCCAAAACCGGTTCTATGTCAAAGCGAAAATAGATACCCATCAGTAGTTAGGGTTTAAGAATCTATGAGGTTTCATCGGAATAAGCGAACCAAAAGTACTTTATCAGCCTGAAAATAATTCGATTAATGGATGATTTTGTGGATAGGAATTTGGCATGTCAGAAATTCAGGTGATTTTGGATGATATCACCACATCAGCTGTAAAACCGGTGAACATAACCTTACAAAGGAAGGATATCGAAGCATACAATCGTTTTTCCAATGTTACGATTCCAGCCGAATATTGAGTGGCTGATGACACATAGAAGGAAATCAGCAAAGGGTTGGTAGCAGTATTCTCCACGTATACAGCAGGACCAGGATTTGTAGAAATATACAAGCTGGTTGTTTATTCACCAGGGCTTTATCGATCCACGCTTATCTCATGGCCGTCAAACCGGTATGTTCAATCACTAATTGCAACACTCAGCAAACGATATCATCTGGCATTACTAAGCATTGTATTTTGTTCTAGTACAACGTAATCGCGTTGATTCTTCCTGTAGCACTCGTTTGAAAATAAATGGCCAGGTTTCAGTCTTAGGAAAACACTGAAATACAGAATGTTATGGATATTTTCACATGTAGCTGGCCGACCAAATTGAATCGCGTTCCAATAGTCACAAAAGACCTATTGTCTTACCCATCATTCATTACAATAACAATACAAATATGAGTTTGTTGGTAGATTATCAAAAAATTGCTAGCAAAAATTCTTAAGTGGAGGAGATGATAGCGGACAGTGTTAAAAAAGCAATAAAAACCCAATTAACAAATATTCAGAATAAAACCGGAAAATCCTTATCGGAATTATATGCATTTATTCAGCAGAGTGGGCTATCAAAACATGCTGAAATTCGTGAAATGGTGAAATCCGAATTTAATCTAGGGTATGGCGATGCCAATACGCTGGCGGGACTATATAGAAAATCTCTAGTGCCAGCCACTGAATCCTCAGACTCTCTCCCTGATAAAGTTGATGAAATTTATTCCGGCTCAAAAACGCCCTTACGCCCTCTGCATGATGCCGTTATGAGATCAATTAAGAAACTGGGTGATTTTGAAATTTCTCCGAAGAAGACCTATTTGAGCCTGAGAAGAAAAAAACAATTTGCCATGGTCGGACCCGGGACCAAGGGCAGGTTAGAGATTGGCATAAACATGAAAGATGTTCCCGCTACAGAACGGTTAATAGAAATGCCTGCCGGCGGGATGTGTCAGTACAAAGTATGGCTGACGGATCAATCAGAAGTAAATGACGAACTGCTAAATTGGATAAACACAGCCTACGAATCAGCCGAATGATGCCTTGAAAAATTCATATTCATCCCCAAATCGGTCGTTCTTTGGAATAAAAAAACCTCCAGAATAACCAGAATCGGATACAATAAAAATCTGGTTTAGTTTAGGAGGTTTATAAGTGCCCCACCCATTGATCACCCAATTAAGATTCACTCGCGATGAATTTTTCCGGTCGGTAAAAACGGTCACTCAAAAAGATGCTGAAGTGCGCTTGCTTCCAATGAATTGCATCAGCTGGAATATCGGTCACCTGGCATGGCAGGAGCAACGCTATTTTCTATATTTTGTCCAGGGCAGATTATTAATCCCCGAAATAGACACTGATTTCGCTTTCGGTGCACAAGCCAGTACCCCGCCATTGAACCAAGTCTTATCTGCCTGGCAAACCATTACCGCAGAAATCGATCCCTGGCTGGAGACGCTTACCACACAAACACTGCTAGAAAAAGTCATTCGGAAAGGGGATGACGAGCGCTATACAATTGGCAATCTTTTCTATCGCACTATTTATCATTACTGGTATCATATTGGTGAGAATATGGCCATCCGCCAACAGCTTGGGCATCAGGATTTACCGGTTTTTGTCGGGAACGTCGAGTCAAGAGCAGCCTACGTTCCTGAGAATTAGTTGAAGATAATTAGAGATCATTCGAAAAGAATTTGACGAATTTTTTTGGATTGAGTATAGTTATTTTTAAATATTTTACATAGAGGACTAAAGAGGTTAGTGAGGGTTTAATGATTGGCATCGTGACAGACAGCACCTGTGATATTCCGGAAGAGTTAATCAATCAATATGGAATTACCATCGTACCTCTATATATCATTTGGGGAAGTAATCAATACAAAGACCGTTTTGAAATGAGTCCATTAGAATTCTATCAACGCTTGAAAACTGATCCCACCCGACCGACTACCTCTCAACCTACTATTAATGATTTCAAAACCACCTATGAGGATTTGAATCAGCGTGGATTCTCTGAGTTAATCGTTCTGACGATCAGCGGTGCTATGAGTGGCACATTTCAAATGGCACAAAAAGCTACCAAACTGGTTAGTTTTCCCGTCTCCGTCATTGACACAAAAGGCCCAACCATGACTTTAGGCTGGCAGGTATTGGCTGCCGCGCGCGCACGTGACATGGGTGCTGACGTAAAAACTATTCTTGAAATCGTTGATCAGGTCCGTAAACGATTAGCTCAATTCGTTGCTATGGATACCCTTGAATATCTGGAAAAGGGTGGCCGTATCGGTGGTGCTGCAAAATGGGTGGGGGGATTATTGCAGGTCAAACCATTAATATCCATCAATCATGAGACTGGCCTGGTTGAACCAGTCAGTCTGGCCCGCACTCAAAAATCTCTGGTAGATAATATGTATGGAAAATTCTTCAAAAAACTGGATATTAGAAAAAAACTTCATATCGCCGTGCTGCACGGAAATGCACTGGATAACGCTAAAGAATTAGCAGATAAAATTCAAAAAGAACACAATCCAACTGAACTTCTCATCAATATGACCGGTCCGGTTTTAGGGGTAAATACAGGTCCGGGTGCCCTGGCATTATGTGGCTATTATGAAGATTAGTCTCGATTATTGATTCTGATCAATTTCTCGCAGCAAAGCAATAGCCAACAACCAGACATTTTCCATCACTTGAGGATTCATCTTGTCATAAGTATCCTCTAGCTTATGCCAATACGGAGCTTCACCGTCTTTTGTTAACCCAAAGAGGCTGATGGCTGGGATATTATTGCGGAGGGCATCCGACATCTCGCTGTTCCCACCACTGATCTTAACCGGATATGCCCCCCATTCTGGGTGTTTATTGCTGAGATATTCTACCTTCTCCAATAATTTTTTATCCGCTTTAAATGGTATGATAATTCCTTCCTGAGTTAAATATCCGGGGCCAGCAACACCAACCAATTCAAATACAATCGCTTTGGGCTTTTTAAGCGTCTTCAAATGCTGCTGATACCACGCGATCATTCCGTAATGTTGGGTCTCTTCGCTGCCAGTACATACCGCTATAACCCGCGAGTTCTCCAGTGGATTTTTTTGCAATTCCTCAGCCAGGGTAAGTACCAATCCGGCAGCACTGGCATTATCGTTTGCTCCAGCGGTAAAGGGAGAAAATTCTGCTTCAATAAAGAAGGAAATCATCAGAACAGCGCATATGGCAGAAAAAAATGATGCATACCAGACCCAAGGCCAGGCAAAGAAAATGGAGAGAGTATAAAGGATGGCTTGCAGGAGATAGCCAACAAAGATAATGGTGGTAAATTTATCGTAGATTTTTACAAATTTGTGTGTTTTGAAAAAGAGCGGCGTCTTTTGCGTGTCCAAATGACCAACCAAAATGATATCCTGCTGGTGTTCACCAGCAGGCGGAATCACAGCGTGTACATTCTGACTATTCCCTTTGGGAACTAACATGCGGATAAGGTTTTTCTGAAAAGCCAATTCCTGCAACTCACTGATGATCACTAAAATGCTCATCATCGCTGCGATGATTGCTGTTATGCGACCACCAAGCGGATACAGAATAAAGGCAAATATCATTATGAAACTACCAATAATATGCGGCAAAAAGATAGACTTTGCACTTTTGAACTCCTGCCATGTTGGTGCAAGACCTATCTGCTTAAATTGTGCGCTCGCATATTCCGCTGCCTGAAGTTCTTCCGGCGTCGTTGCACCGCGCGGACCAATCTCCTGCGCCAGTGCTCGAATATGTGACAACCATTTTTTAACTTGTGGATGCTGAGATACAGGTTCAGACATGCCTATCTCCTTATCAATATCGCCTCGATGGCCCGATAAAAAACATTTTCAGGGTTTATAAATCTATCGTCTGCAGATATTTGTATTGGATTTCGTGCTCATAATCATAATATCCCCTGTATTTTTCCGGCAATAATTCAGCTATTTTATACATAATCTCATCCGCAATTTCCTGACGTACTTCGCGTGATAAAGCCCTTCCTTCTAAATAAAGCCTAAATGGCTTTCCCACCACGATATTAAAATCGGTTTTTCTAAAGTGTTTAAAATTCTCCCAGAATTTTTCGTATCCATAAAAACCGATCGGTAATATTGGCGCATTTGTCCGCACAGCCATGGCCACTACACCTGGTTTACCTTGCAATAACCGTCCATCTTTGCTACGCGTACCTTCTGGTGATACGGCAATCACTTTACCTTGTTTTAAGGCTTCTTCAGTTAATCGAAACGCTTCGCGGTCCACCATGCCACGATCAATTGGAATAATACCCCATTGTTTAAAAAGAAAATTGAACAGGGGGTTCTTCCAGGATTCTCTCTTTGCGATGCCAATCACATTCGGATGATTGATATTAGGTAATAAAATCGGTACTTCCAGAAAGTTAATATGGTTACCTACCAAAATCAAAGGTCCATTGACCGGTACTTTCTTAAAATCAGCTGGATTGATGCGACATACGATTTGAAAAACAACTCGCAAAAACCAGTTCATAATTCTTAAACCGAACTTCATATTTGACTAAATCCCATCCATAGAGATCACATCCAGAGCCTGCGGGATCAGCTCAATGCGTAATTCTGACCCCGCATAACAGATTGTTTCCCCATCCGCGTGGGCTGGAATACTGCCAGTAATGGCTTTCACAACCACCGTACGGGATTGCGGCATTCGAATTGCCGGATGCCCTTCCTGTGTGCCGCTCATAAATTTTAGAGCCAAAGGTAAGATTTTGATCTGTGGTACCTGACTGGCTAAACATAGGTTAAAGAGACCATCACCTGGATCACTTTTCGGAGCCATGTGAAAAGAACCCCCCATTCGCTTGCCATTCATAATCGAAACCATTAAGGAGGGCTGCGTAATTGTTTCACCATCCAGAATAATTTCGTAAGTTGGCGTTTTGGAATAAATAAAAATTGTTCTGATTAATCCAACCAAATAAGAAGCAATTCCATGTGCCCATTTGACCTTAGCAGCTTCAAAACCTACTACCGTATCAAACCCCAAACCCACACCGTTACCAAAATATCTGCCCTGTGGGAAATCCCCTCCGGTCACCAAACCAACATCAATCCTTCTCGTATTTCCATTAACAATGGCCTGAATTGCCTTTTCAAGATCTTTGATGATATCAATTCCAAACGCAAAATCATTTCCGCGGCCAACCGGCAAGACACCCAAAACAGGTTTTCTTTGATCATGTGTCTTTGCACGCATCAAACCATTGATGACCTCATTCATGGTTCCGTCACCACCGGCAGCAATAATAAATAAGCGGCCTGCTTCGGTCTCATCTTTGGCAATTTCCAAAGCGTGACCAGGTCTTTCGGTGAGAATTAAATCATATTCAAATTGATGATTAGAGAATAATTCTTTTACGCTTGGTAGAATTTTTTCTGCATTTCCATGATCTGCGACTGGATTAAAAATAAGTAATGGTTTTAAGGTCAAAGTCTTTGTATCCTTTTATGTAATTGATTTTTTCTGGATCAAGTTGAAAAAATGATGAATTATGAAGACATTGAGTGTGAACCAGATGCATTCATATGTTATGCGATAAAGAACCAGTTGAGATTGGATTATACGTTAAAATACAAAAAGAATGTTGAAAAAATTTGACAATTATTCTAGGGAGAAGACAGATGGAAAGAATATTATTGGCTGTGAATGGAACTTTGATGAGAGGATTTCCGCTGAACAATAACCTTCTGGCAGTAAATGCAGAATTTACACTTGAAACCAAAACTTCAGCGAAATACCGCTTATGGTCAATCCACAATCAATATCCTGCCATGATCAGGGATGCCCAATTCGGCCAGAAGATTGAGGTTGAGATTTGGAATTTATCCCCTGAGGCACTTATTTCTATTTTGCAGAAAGAACCGCCCGGTTTGTGCATCGGTCAAGTGGAATTGGAAAATAAAGAAATGGTCTTTGGTATTTTAGGAGAGCCATTTATTACACAAAACCAGCAGGAGATTACAGAATGGGGTGGATGGCGCACTTTCATTTCATCATCATAAAAGACTAATGATTAATAAAAGAATGTCAGTAACTGACCAAACTATTTGAAAGATGCCTAAAAATGGTTAATGAAATGAATCTTTGGTTATTTATCTGCCTTTTTTGAATATCCGAAACAATAATAACAACTTCTTTCAGAATAAACAATTGTAATATTTTTCATTCGGATATATGATTAATTAAATTTCACACATAGCCGAAAAATGCAATTGATGAGTTCTCAGGAGGTGGAAACCAAAAATATTATCAAAATCTTCGATTGTTGATTTAAAGAATTCCAAACAATTAATCTAAAAATTTTAAGGAGTAGAAATAATGAAAAAAAGCATTTTGTTAACCCTGGCAATCTTATCAATCATGTCATTGGTTCTGGTTGCTTGCGGAGGTTCTGGTGCAACAGAAGCCGTTAATCTGAACGAAGCTACGCTGGAACAAATCATCGACGGCGCAAAAAAAGAAGGTCACGTTGAGTCCGTAGGTATGCCAGATTCCTGGGCAAACTGGGGCGAAACCTGGCAAGAACTCACAGCCGAGTATGGTATCACACACGCCGACACTGATATGAGCTCTGCTGAAGAACTGAATATGTTCGAAAATGAAAAAGACGCTCCAACCAAAGATATCGGAGACATAGGTCTTGGTTTCACCTCTGAATCCATTTCCAGAGGACTTGTTCAGGGCTACAAGACATCCTACTGGAACGCTGTTCCGGATTGGGCTAAGGCAGATGATGGAATGTGGATGATTGCATATACTGGTGTAACCACCTTCATCTTTAACGAAGATCTTTCTGAAGAACAAGCGCCAAAATCTTGGGCCGATGTGCGTGCCGGCACCTACAAAATCACCATTGGTGATGTAATTGGTGGCGCAACCGGACAGGCAAATGTGTTAGCAACCGCGTATGCATTTGGTGGTGATATGGACAATTTGGATCCTGCTTTTGAATTCTGGGCTGAAATGGCCACAGCTGGTCGCATTGATCAGGGAGACATCCTGCTGCAAAGAATCCAGGCTGGTGAAGTGCAATTGGGTGTGACCTGGAGTTACAATGCCCTGACATACCGCAATGAAACTCCGAACTATGCGTTTACAGTTGGTGTTCCTGCTGATGGTTCAATCCTCAGCGGTTATGCGTCTGTCATCAACGCGTATGCTCCCCATCCTTATGCGGCTGCATTGGCCCGTGAATTCATCTTCAGTGATGAAGGTCAGATCAACCTCGCCAAAGGTGGTGCTGTTCCCACACGTACCGACATTGTGATTCCTCAAGATATTCAGGATATGACCATTCAACAATCACAATATGCCAATTCAATTCCGATCACAGATGCAGCCCGATATGCCGAGATTGGAAAATTGATTTCTGCCCGCTGGGAAGAAGAAATCATTCCTTTGATGAGTCAGTAATCCTCTCGGATCTAACTTACTTTTAGCGACGATGTTATGGGGCGTATTGACAATACGCCCCATGATTAAATTCAGGAGATTCCGTGAAAAAAAAGAAGAATATAAACATTTACTTACTAGTACTCTTGCCTTTTCTACTAATTGTTTTTCTTTACGAAATCCTTCCTTTGATCATGATGATCCTCAGCAGTTTCAAATCAGAAACTGATAGCAGCATATTATTTACCATTGATAATTATATTACCGCTTTCACGAAATTGTCATATCAGCAAGCGATCATTAACAGCTTGAAAATCACAATTCTATCCACAGCATTTGGTATTCTCATTGGTTTCTTTGGTGCGCAGGCTGCCCATAATTCACGTGGAAAATTTAGAAATGTATTTTTGACCATATTGAATATGACTTCCAATTTTGCCGGCGTTCCCCTGGCTTTTGCTTACATGATCATTCTTGGAAATTCTGGTGTTATCACCCAGCTTGCAAAAACATTCGGGATTGAGTTTCTGTCCAACTTTGATTTATATTCCAGTTCAGGACTGCTGTTGATGTATGTTTATTTTCAAATTCCGCTTTCCACCCTGCTGCTCATCCCGGCCTTCCATGGTGTTCGCCAGGAATGGAGAGAAGCGAACATGCTCCTGGGCGGTCGTCCATTGGATTTCTGGGTAAAGATCGGTGTACCAATATTATTACCCAGTATTTTTGGCACCATGAGTGTTCTTTTCGCAAATGCCCTGGCTGCATATGCAACTGCCTACGCCTTGTTGATGAACAACTATTCGTTGTTACCAGTTAATATTACCGGCATGTTTACTGGTGATATGACCACGCGCCCTCATCTTGGCGCTGCCCTCTCAGTAGTCATGATGCTAATGATGTTAGTCGCAATCATGACGACTAACTACGTCAACCAACGAACGACAAAATGGAAGGTGAGGTAGATGAAAAAGAGAGAATTTTCCGCTAATGTAGTTATTATCATCGTCATAATTTATTTATTAATTCCGTTACTGGCAACAGCTGTCTATTCCTTGTTTCAAAAGTGGACTGACATCTTACCTGAAGGTTTCACATTAGGACACTATGCCAGTTTACTTTCCAATAAAGCCTTTCTTTTAACATTGTGGCGTACGGTTATCATCGCTATCACCCCGATCGTGTTAACCGTATTGGCAACTCTTCTGGCTTTATTCGCCGTTACCATCTATTTTCCCAAACTGGAAAAATATGTCCAGATTCTTTGCATGATACCTTACACCATTCAAGGGGTTATTTTATCTGTTAGCATCTTATCTTTATATGCTGGTGCTCAGGGATTTCTGGGCATACGATTGGTGATGCTAATTGGTGCTTACTGTATCATCATTCTTCCCTATATTTACCAGGGTATTCGCAACAGCATGCATGCAGTTAACATGCCCATGTTAATCGAAGCAGCCGAAATGTTAGGTGCCAGTAAAATAGTAGCCTTTTTCCGGGTGATTGTTCCAAACATCATTTCCGGTATTTCTGTTTCTTCCTTGCTGGCAGTTGGCATCATCTTCGGAGATTATGTCCTAATTCGCAATATTACTGGTAGTTCCTTCCAGAACGTTCAGATTTATCTGTTTCTGGCAATGAAGCGCTCCAGCACAGAAGCTTCTGCTGTCTTTGTGATCATTATGATTACTACCTTCATTATTACTGCTCTGGTGCTTTATCTTCAGAGCAGAGACAAACATCAAAAGATTGGAAATAAAGGGAGATAAATAATGTCCTATATCCGCTTTGAAAACCTCAACAAATTTTTTGGTAAAAATCATGTTCTCAAAGACATCAATCTGACCGTCGATAAAGGACAACTGGTCACCCTTCTGGGTCCATCAGGATGTGGAAAAAGTACCCTGCTACGTTGTTTAGCTGGACTTGAGATTGTTACATCCGGGAAAGTATTTTTAGACGCCAATGATATTACTGAAGTAAGTCCCCGTGCTCGCGGCATAGGAATGGTTTTCCAACAATATTCTTTATTTCCCAATTTAAGCACTTTCCAGAATGTTGCTTTTGGTCTGAAAATGAAAAAAGAAACCGGAAAAGAAATTGAATCAAAAGTGAAAAAGATCCTGGATTTGGTGGGTTTGACGGATAAAATTGACCAGTACCCTGCCCAGCTTTCCGGAGGTCAACAACAACGGGTGGCATTAGCCCGTGCCATTGTCACAGAACCGAAAGTACTTCTACTGGATGAACCTCTCTCCGCTATTGATGCCCTGTTACGAAGGAGCCTTCAGATCGAAATCCGCCGAATCCAAAGAGAACTGAATATCACCACTGTTTTTGTTACCCATGACCAGGATGAAGCCATGGTGATGTCGGATATGATCCATTTATTAAATATCGGTTTCATCGAACAGAGCGGTACTGCCATTGACCTGTATTCACGCCCACGCACAAAATTTGCAGCTTCATTTATTGGCAATTACAATATTTTCACAACCGAAGAATTTGGGAAAGCAGTCAATGAAAAGCTGGATTGTAAGGATGTAGCCATTCGGCCAGAGATCATCCACATTAATGTTCAGCCGCGTGAGGGGGATGACAGATACCACCTACAAGGCAATATTGTGCATTGTCTCTCACATGGGAATATCATCCGCTACGGGATCAAATCTGGTGGAATTGTTCTGGATGCAGATGTGATTTATGAAGATAGTATTCTCTTTAAAGAAGGCGACAAAGTCCACCTTGATATTAAAAAAGATGAGGTAATTCTGCTCTAGCAGTAAATATATTTGCAAATTCTATTTTCAAGGAGCGTGTTAATGACTAAAAATATCGCTCACCGGGGTTTTTCGGGTCGGTTCCCGGAAAACACCCTACTGGCATTTCAAAAGGCAATTGAAGTTGGTGCCGATGGGAATGAATTTGATGTTCATCTCACGCGTGATGGCGTGCCTGTGATCCATCACGATGAAAATCTGGAACGTACAACAAACGGGACGGGGCTGATCGGTGATTTCACATTTGATGAACTACGTCAATTGGATGCCTCTGCCCGGTATGCAGGTCTGTCTGCAGTGCAGAGAATACCCTCCTTACGTGAATACTTCGAATTGATTAATGGCATCATTATCATCAGTAATATCGAACTTAAAACCGGCATCATCCATTATCCTGAAATTGAACAACGGGTTCTGGCGTTAATTGACGAATTCCATTACCGTGAAAACGTAATTGTCTCTTCTTTTAACCATTATTCGGCTCGTCTTTTCAAAACCCTTGCCCCGGATGTCCGGATCGGTATCCTGGAAGAAAGCTGGCTGATCGATCCAGTTGGATATGCCAAATCTATAGGTGCAGAATGCTACCATCCGGAATTCCATTCACTGACAGAGGAGATCGTCCAGAATTTCCGCGAAAATCAAATCAAAATCAATGCCTGGACAATTAATGAAGAAACCGATATGCGCAAATCGATTGAAATGAGATTGGATGGTGTCATCACCAACCATCCAGACAAATTTGCCCATATCCTTAAGGAATCTCAGACAATATGACACTCAACATTGCACATCGTGGTTTTTCTGGACAATTTCCTGAGAATACGCTGCTGGCTTTTCAGGAAGCTCTCACTGTGGGTGTAGACGCCATTGAATTAGATGTTCAACTCTCAAAAGATGGCGAAATCATGGTCTTCCATGATGAGGAACTTTCCCGAATCACCGATCAGAAAGGTTTGCTGAAAGACTATACTTTCGCTGGGTTACGAGAATTGGATGCATCAGGACAATATAAAGGGATTTTCGGTAAACAGCTGATTCCGACCCTCTCTGAATACTTGGAATTGACCGCAAACAAAAATATCCTTACCTTCCTAGAGTTGAAAAACGGGATATTGCCCTATCCATTACTGGAAGAAAAAGTAGCCAGTTGCCTTAAGCAATTTAACCGCCAGGAAGGCACTGTCCTCTTTTCAGCCAACCATCCTTCGGTAAAGTATTTTGGGACTTTGGCAGCAGATGTTCAACTTCTCTTCCCATTTGACAATTGGATTTTCGGATATGGATCTTATTGCTACACACATAGTATCAGCGCCTGCATGCCTTACTACCGGGCATTGACACCTAAGGTTGTGGCAGAGATTAAATCATTTAATATCTCCATCTATCCCTGGACAGTGGATGAACCTGACGACTTTCAGACTCTGTTGTCATTGGGTGTGGATGGCATTCTCACCAACCGTCCTGATCGTTTGAAAAATATTCTGAAGACTGAAAAATCTTCTTAATTAATAGGAAATTGGCCGACTGGCAACATCCAACACCATCTCCTGGAATGCCAGGGCTGCTGCCTGACAGGCTGACTGATCGCCGGTGAGAATTGCACCCATGAAGTTTGTCTCAGATGGGGGTGGTGTGTAGGATACAATTTCCACCGCTGCCGCTTTCAAGGCTGCATCAAGCGCAAGAACCCCTTCTAATGGTGGGGCGATCAGGTAAGCAATCGGTGATCCCAGTGGTATTCCGCAAACTTTAGATAGGTAGGAGCCAGTCTGTGAGATGACGTGCGGAAAAAAGGCGATAGAATCATCCTGATTGGCAGAATACCACAGGGCACGCACGGTCAAGTATTGTGTTGCTGCTTCCAGTCCTGCACGCACTTCATCCGGATCTGGACCGGCAAACATGGCAATGATCTCACCAGAAAGCGGCCCGGAAGCGTGTCGGGAACCAGCAAAAAACGAGTGGGCATATACAACTTCCACATTTGCTTTTTTGGTGGCTTCATCGATTGAAACATAGGTTGCATCATCATTGTCAGAGGTTAAAATGCCTAAACTGCGCTGGTCTGGCCTTAATCCGAGGACTCTGGCGTAATCTGGCGCTACCTGCGAGATTAATCGCACTGCCAGTGGTTTTGCGTGAATAGGGTCTAAGATTGCCATGGTTTACTCCTTTTATTCAACTAGCTTTGATTTCACACCAGAAGCCTGGTTTTTGATCATTTTTTTGGCCATTTGAATTGCATAAGCACCGGCTTCCAAAGGATTGGTACCGCCGCCATCAAAAATATTACAGATGACTTCCCGATTTGCATCGGTTTGTCCACTGCCTGGACGAAAAGCCATATAAGCACTCATCGACTCAGCGCGACCCAAACCGGGACGTTCCCCGATTAATAGGATCAAAACATCCGGTTTGATTAGATCTCCGATATCATTCATTATCCCCACCCGGCAACATTGAATAAAGAAAGGCGTGCCGAGTGACAATCCAGCGGTTTTGCAACCCGCCTCTAACACAGGAAAAATTTTTGGCAGGTTGATATCGATTGCAAAGGCACTCAAACCATCCCCAACACATAGCTGAATATTGGGAGATTTGACACATTTTTCCTGAATCGTTTCCCGTGCTTCCTCACTCAATCGACGGCCCAGGTCAGGCCGTAAAAGATATTGTTCTTTTCCTTCAGTGATTTGAGACTGCACTGAAAAAAGGTTGAATTGCGCCAAGATTTGAGGATCTACATCCCGATACAAGGTATCCTGGGTTACAGCCAGGTCACTCTGGAATAATAATAAAGATTTTGTTGGTAAGCGTGTTCCAGCTCGCCCGCCACCGATCCTGGCTGTGGTGGTGGAGATTAAGGCTGGTAACCCTTCCACATCCTCCGGATCAACCACCCCAGGAATTTGACGCATTTCCTCCGTCGTCGGGTCGGGTAAATCAATCGAGATAAAAGATTGGGAACCAGGTATTTCCGTTTGTTGGTTGGTTTGATTGGAAATGGGAACAGCAATACTTTGTTCAGAGATTTCCTTGCGATTCTCCTGATTAATCTCTTTTAAGATTTCTTCGACCAATGCCTGCAATTGCTCTTTATCCATCATTTACCTCACCGGGACAGGAAAAATGTAGGGTCACCTGCTTTGGGGGTGAGCTTCCCATTTTTCATTAACCCAATGGATTCCATCCAGGCTTCAAATTCCGGTGCTGGGCGTAAATTGAAAATATTACGAACAGCAGCCGTATCATGAAAGGATGTGGATTGGTATGATAACATCGAATCATCAGCCATGGGAACGCCCATAAAAAAGTTGCAGCCAGCGGCTGTCAACAACACCATCAGGTTTTCAGCACTGTTTTGATCAGTTTTGGCATGGTTTGTATAACATACGTCGCAGCCCATGGAGATGCCGGTTAATTTGCCCATAAAATGATCTTCAAGACCGGCGCGATGAATTTGCTCGGTATTATATAAATATTCCGGTCCAATAAAACCTACCACGGTATTGACCTGAAAAGGTTCATAGCGTTTCGCCAGACCATAGTTGCGTGCTTCCAGGGTTAATTGATCCCAACCATGATGAGCATTGGCGGAAAGAGCCGATCCCTGACCGGTTTCAAAATACATGTAATTTGGACCGGCGGGATAACAATATTTTTTTGCCATCTGATAGGCTTCATCCAGCATGCCAACCGAAATGCCAAAGGACTCATTCCCAGCCTGTGAACCACAGATCGATTGGAACACCAACCCCACCGGGGATCCGGATTGCATGCAGCGCATTTGCGTGGTTACATGTGCCAGAACACAGGTCTGTGTGGGAACCTCCCAGGTTTTGATCACATCATAAGTCATATCCAATAATCGTGACACGGATGCATAACTATCATCGGATGGATTGATGCCAATCACCGAATCACCACTGCCAAATGAGAGCCCCTCATAGATGGATGCCCGGATCCCCTCGGGAGAATCCGTGGGATGGTTGGGCTGTAAACGGCTGGATAATGTGCCCGGCAGTCCAATGGTATTAACACAATGGCGTACCACTCGAATCTTACTGGCTGCTAATACCAGATCCATGTTTGACATCAATTTTGTTACCGCCGAAATGATTTCAGCAGTCAGTCCGTTGGAGATGCGTTTAATCTCGTCACCATCGGTTTCAATCGACAACAACCATTCTCGTAGTTCCCCAACGGTCCAATCCTTAATCTCTGAATAAATGGTCTGGTTAATTCCTTCCATGATCACCCGTGTAACCTCATCCTGGTCAGATGGCAACACTGGATTTTCGTACAATCCCCACAAAGGCACCTCTGCCAGCACCAATTTGGCAGCTGCCCGCTCTGCGGTGGTCTCAGCTGCCAGCCCCGCCAGTCGATCACCGGATTTTTCTTCGTTCGCCTTTCCCATTAAGGTGCGCAAATCCGGGAATTCATATTCTTTTCCAAACAATTTCGTACGTAAAATCATTGAATACCTCAGATTAATGGTAAAAAATTAACGTTTTTACCACCAATGGCACCACCCTACCATCCATGAGTGGTGTTCCTATATCAATATAATCACCTTCATCCAGGCCGACCTGATCGATCACCAATAATGGCCGCTCTTTTACGAGACCTTTGACTGTCTGACCCAGCACCTGTGCATAGTCTCGTTTGATGATCGCAATCAATGGACGTCCTGTTGGCAATGAATTGGCAAAAGATTCCAATCCCTGGGCTATCTGTACCAGTTGAGGGTAGTCTAACCTCAAATCCAATTCTAAAGAAATGGCAAATGGATCAACAATCAGGTCAAGATCCCAGCGCACCAGTGCTTTTATAATAGCATCAGCAATCACATCTGGAAACAATTCTTTTCCTAATAGATCAGGCCGGATCACTGGGACATTTTTCAATGGTAATATCGATTTTTCAGCCCATATGGTTGACCCTGACAAAGTTAACGTTTGCGAGCTGGCACCCAGGACTGTTGCCCGTTGGGTTTCGGCAGGTGGGATCACATTGTATGCCTTTATGGTTGCATTGGTTCGTAAACTTTGTGCCAATAATGGACCAATATCATCGTGGCGAATGACATCTGCAACCGAATTTAACACAACTGGTGAATAAAAATAATAACCAATCCCTCCGGAAAACATGACTGGTTTGCCCGTACCCGAAACCGGATTTGGTGCAGTCTGATACAGTTTTTCCGCCAGCGGCGAGGTTGTCCCTTCTATCAAATGAACGGTGATATCAGCCATGCAATTGGTCACACGGGTCAAATCACCCAAAGAAGGCTGCTCTCCTACGCGGATCTGAACCCCAGCTTCAGCGCAAATCCATTCTCCTGCAAGCGTGAGTGCCTTTACCACCCCATCCTTAAACTCAATCACCCTGCCGCCATAATTCATTGCTGCAGAACCTACCAGATTTCCTTGCCGAAAGATAGCGCCGTTAGCGCTTCCGCCACCAATGTCAATATTAGAAACTGTGGTGAAATGCTGACGGGAATAACTGGCTGCACCGGATCCTCGTCCTGCGATCATCCCTTCGACATTTGGTCCGGCTACTGTGACGACAAAATCGCCAGCCAGATCAGCGATTGCTTTCAATATCTGGTCAGCATTTTTTTTGCGGGCTGTTTCCCCGGTGATAATGACTGCCCCGGTCTCCACCTGATCAGGTGAAATTCCGGCCTTAATATACTCATTTTTTAGAAATTCAACCAGACGCACCGCATCAATGGTTTCTGCGTCTTTCAGGGGAGTAAATACAATATCACTTTCATATAAAACTTTGCGATTAATAATGTCAACTTTGGGAATTTGCCCGGCACGGGCAATCTCCACCAGCGATAATTCACTGAAGATTACCTGGGTCGTGGTAGTGCCGATATCAATTCCAACACTAACAATGTCGTGTGCGCTTTTCACAAGTTAACCCTTTCAAAACATAACCTCAAATCCTATCTGAAATAGATCTCTCACCCAGAGGATATCAGCTTTCAAGGTAACTAGATATTTCCATGATAAATCCAATTTACAACAAAAAAACCTACATCACCTTTTGGCGGTTGTTACAAGTGCTTCCTACCTAATTATATGAATTTAAAGGAAAAATGCCTTATCAAAGCGAGTAAATTTTTATATTGTGGACAAACCCCTCACTAATCCTGATATAAATACTTGCATTATTAAATTCGAGAATTGTATACTCAATGCAACCCATTCCTCTCACCTCAAACCAATTATTGTAGACAATCAAATAGAAGGAGAATTGCTTATGAACATATTATTAGGAATTATCATCGGATTTGGTGTATGGTTTACTTTTCGCTATATTTTGACCTCATTTTTCACCGTGGATCAGAATGAACGCGCAGTGAAAACAAAATTTGGTCGGGCAGAACGGATGGGGGATAATATGACCATCAACTCCCCGTTAGCGGATATGTTGACTGAAGAACATAAAAAACGATACAACTTTCCGCTCGTAAAAGTGATGCAACCCGGCGGTCCATATTTCAAATGGCCTTGGGAAAAAGTTTACAAAGTATCTGTAGCGACGCAAACAATCAATATGGCTTATGACCCGGATGAACCCAAAGCTAATTCAGGTGGTACTGTATTAGAAGCGGTGACCAAAGATCAACTCAATACCGGCCTTACCGGGCAAATCCGTTACCGAATTGCAGAAAACAACTTGTATGCCTATTTATTCGGGGTAAAAAATCCCATTTCCCACGTCATGGGATACTTCGTCTCAGTCCTGCGGGAAAGAATCGCCAGCTTCGAAGCTCCACAGACACCGATTAATCTTGACAGTGATACCAGCATTGTGACAGGTGTATCCATTAATGATCTCCGTAAGAATCTGCGGGATTTGAATGATCATATGGAGCGGGAATGTGGCTCATCTGTTGCACGCTATGGAATCCTGCTAGATGCATCGCTGATCACCGGAATCGACCCGCCCAATGAGGTTGAATCTGCGTTGGCAGCAATCAACACAGCACATAATCAGGTATCCTCGGATATCAGTCTGGCGCAGGCATTAGCAGATCAGAAGATTGTTCAATCCAGACGGGCAGTGGAGATTGAGACACTTAACGCCCAGGCAGAAGTGGAACCATTAAAAGCCCTGGCAGAACAATTGCGCATTTTAAAGAGCAGTGGAACGGGAGCTTTGGCGGCCTATGTTCGGAATGTGCGTATGCGGTTATTCTCGCATGCACAACAAATCGTACGGGAGGTGAAATAATGAGTCCCTTTTTGGAAATGATCATTGCCGCTGTTGTAACATTTTTTGCCATGTGGATTCTGATGCCACTCTTCTTGCTCTTCATCCGCCTAATCGGCCTTTACACCGTTGTCAATGAAGGCACATGCCAGGTTTTTATCCTGTTTGGTAAGGTAATCGGAATTCTCAAGGAGCCTGGCCTGCATATTCTGCCCTTTAAAATTGGTCCAGGCGCATTTTTGGTGAATTGGTTTGGAAGCCGTAAAATATTGGACTTGCGTCTGGATCAACAATATCTGCGTAGTAATCCAGTCAATTCAGAAGAAGGTGCACCGATGGGCGTTGGGATCTGGTATGAGATGTATATCAGTGATCCTGTCGCATATCTATTTAAAAACGCGGACCCACGCGGATCCCTGGCAGCTAACGTCAGTAATGCCGTGGTACGCTCCTTAAGTAACATGCCGTTAGATCAGATGTTAATCGATCGGCATCAGATGAGCCGCACGGTTCGGGAAGAGGTCTCCCCTCGCTCGCATGAATGGGGGTACAAGTTAGGCTCGACCTATATCCGCAAGGTCCATTTCCGTGATATTGGCATGATCCGCCAGATTGAGGAAAAAGTGGTTAACCGCTTGCGGCAAGTCACCTCTGCCATCAGACAGGATGGTGCAAACCAGGTAAATATCATCGCTGGCACTGCTGAACGCCTGGCTGCCGTAGAATTTGCAAAAGCAGGTGCCATTCGTCCAAAAATCGTGGGTGAGGCCATGCAACAAATTACCAGCGACCCTGAAGTAGGCAATGCCATGTTTGAGATCCTTGAAATGCAGAAATTATTGGAAAACAAAGGTCATTTGACGCTGGTTCCTCCAGGAAGTGACTTGCTTAATCAATTGATAGTGGCTGGTTCTACGAAATAAATACACAAAACACTTAGTTGGTAGTCAGCGGGAGTTAGTTAACTCCCGTTGACACCTTAAATATGGTTCCTATAAAGATAATCCAAAAACTGTTCAACCGATGTATTGTCGTCACGATGCAGACTGGGTGCTATGGTTAATTGAGCCAATTCTTTGTAATTCTGCTCTCTGGATTTGATCAATTGAGGATAGCAGCGAGCAAAGGTCTCTTGACGAGATTCCAGAGCGAGCGGTTGAAAGAACCCATTCCAAATGATCGCGACCGGATTTTCAAGATAATATTTCAACATCCGCTCAAAATCCTGCGAGGTGATATCGAGATAAACCATCCGGGTCAATTTGCTGATTGTATCCAGAATTATGGGTTGCATATAAATAACACTGCCTGTTGAATCGATGACAATATTTTCGAGATCATCGGCAATTTTCATATACGCAATGATTTCTTTCAATACTTCTTCTTCAGCCTGCAAATACTGGCTTGCATGCTCTGCATGCGTCGCTTCATCCGGATAGCCTACCCATTGGTGCATATCAAATGCAGTTGTTGCAGAAAATCCCATTTGTCGAGCGAGGCGCAACGTGATCAAATCGTCACACCCAAAACGTGTGAAGCCTTCAGATTCAAGTTTTTTAGACCAGTATGATTTTCCCGTTCCAGACATGCCAATCAGGGTTAGAAACACGGTAAGTACCTCATTTTTTGGGTTATTATAGCATCCACTTGAAAATAAATCAGACGACAAAAAAAGTTCTCAAAGGGGTGCAATCCTTTGAGAACAACATGAATCTAGCCTAAACCGGATTCTTACAACTTAATTCCTGCTTCCCGTAAAAGATTCTGAATCGCTTCGGTATCTGGCAGTAAAATCCACATACCATCCCAAGACCATGATGGATAGGCATGATCTTCTCCAATGGCAATCGAATTGATCTTTTCCGGTTGGTTTAATACCATAGCTACAAAAGGCATCAATTTCACTGCCTGCTCAATGGTCATATTGGTATCAACATTTTCCAGAATTTCATCCTTCATCGAGGATAATTTTGTAATGGATTGAAAGCTGACCATTTTTTTCGCCAGAGCATACAATACTTCCTGTTCGCGGCGGTTTCGATCAATATCATTGGAAGAGGCACGCGCGCGAACGTACCAGAGCGCTGTAGGTCCATCCATATGGACAGTACCTTGCTGAATATAGCAATCCCCATTAGCATCTTGTAGTGGCAGATCACACCGATCTGAAAAATCGGAAGCTACATTCACTTCCACACCCCCACGGTTATCAATAAATTGAATAAATCCATTGAAGTTGGTCATCACAAAATAATCAGGCTGGATGCCAAAGTTCGCTTCAAACATTTCTGCGGTTGCTTCAAATCCACCCAATTGGAAGACCTGATTGATTTTCATTTCCCACAAACTAGGAACCTGAACCCACAGGTCACGTGGAAAAGAAACCACATTGATCTGCATCAAATCCGGGTCAAGCACCACCATCATGATGGCGTCCGTGCGGAAACTACCATCGTTCGGGCGCAGATCTGAACCCAATACTAATATCTTAATCTGTGAGCTGAAATTAGGGGTCACAACAGCGGGGACAAATTCTTCTTCCACACTGGCAGCGGCAGCAGTTTTATCCTCCGAAAAATGTTGTACGATGGCAATCAAGGTCGTAATCATTGTCAGACAGGCAAAGAAAATAAATAAGGTACCTAGAATAGTCGTCCAGTTAAATTTTGGCTTGAATTTCGGCATGCGACCATTGAACTTCGGCATGCGACCATTAAACTTCGGCATACGAGCATTAAACTTCGTAATGGGTAGTTTGAATCCTTTACTTTTCTTCGGCGCTGCCGGTCTGGCCATCGATTGACCCGACCAATTGTTACCGTTGCTTGGATGTTCAACCCTTCTCCGGGACTGACTATTTCTTTGATTTTGATAGGAATTATTCAATCTTTCACTCTCACATTTCGCTTCTGAACGAATTTCTGGCTAATTATAAATCCTTACCTGAACAAAACACAGGAATTTTCATGTTAAGTTGCCAGATTCATGCCAGGAGAGAAATAACAAAAGTGATTATTGCTCCTAAGAGACAATAATCACCCTATTCTTTACGTCAAAGATTCTTAACTATATGAAAATAATTTGTGTGTCTTCGGTCATGTCAATAAATTCTGCAGCTGTAACAATTTCTTCCACACCGGGCACAAAATCATCCTTGCTGAGATCCATCATGTCCACAGACATTTTGCACGCATACAAATGTGCGCCAGCATCCGCTAACATTTGCATAAATTCACCCACTGGTGGAACATCCAGATCGGCAATTTTGTCACGCATTAATTTGGTGGCAAAAGCGGTCATCCCAGGTAAAACACCCATGATATTGGGAATACCCAGGTTCCCCGTTTTTACGCCCATCATGCTCATTTTCATGCTGGTATTGGCCACTGGTGCTAATTCCAACTTGTCGACACGATGTTTGTTGATCAGATCCATGCCCCAAAATGTGAAGAATATTGTCACATCCAGGCCATTGCCCAGGGCTGCCCAACCCATAATCAAAGCCGGGTAGGCCATATCCAACGTTCCTTTGGAACAAATAAACGCCATTTTTCTCTGTTTTTCTTCCATTGTTACCTTCTCCTTAAATTACCTACATGTAGAACGAATTTAGACACAACCTTCTGGTTTCCCAAGACCGGCAATTTTTGCCACTTTCTTGGCTGGTCCTTTTGGAAACAATGTGAACAATTCTTTGGTGCTGACCCCGGAACCACTTGTGATACCACGCAACGTTGGTGAGCTGCCGGATGCTCCAGCACTCTGGCGGCTGAAATCAATCACCTTCCAATGGGATTCGGTCAATTCTGCAATGCCTTCTTCTTTTGCCAATTCAACTGCTATTTCTTTTGTCCAATCAGACTGGTTTACCAGGAAACCCTCTTCATTTACTTCCACTGTCTTACCTGCAATTACTTTGCTTACCATAATAATTTCTCCTTATTTTGTATTTTATGAAATATTGAAACGTTTTTCCCAATCAGTCCATTTACCTGCCATGGTCATAGTTGGTGCCAAAGGTACTTTTCTACCCCGCATGAGGATATTCCAGTACATCCACTCAAATGATAATTTTCCAAGATGATTCAGCCTGGACTCCTGCAAGAGAGCAAAAGGTCCAATGCCTGGCACCGGGAAAAGACCTGGTAAAGGTTCCTGATCATAGTTGAAATCCAACAGAACACCTTTTCCGTATCCAGATTCGATGAAACAATTGGTGTGACCATCAAATTTTTCTTCTAGCGACTTCCCCTCGGTATAGCGTTTAAAGTTTTCTCCAAACAAATCAACGGCATAATGTGCTACAGAACCCGCTTTTGAAGTGGGAGCATTGGATGCATCACCCAACACGAAGATATTCTCAAACTTGTCGGATAAAAATGTATGTTTGTTGACCGGGGAGTAGTTAAGCTCATCGCCCAGACCAGATTTTCCGACCACATCCGCCCCTTTATTGAGCGGAATACTAACCAACAAATCATATTCTATTTCTCGTTCATCATAGGAAACGATCTTTTTGGCATCCGGATCGGCGCGTTCTATATAATAATCTGCTTCTACTTTCACATTTTTTCGATCGAGCATATCGCCTATTAATTTTGAGGCAACCGGTTTTGTGAAAGCGCCGGAATTGGGTGTAGCGTAGATCAATTCAACCCGATCACGCATGCCTTTCTGCGTGAAGTAGGAATCTGCCAGCATTAAAAATTCCATAGGAGCCACCGGACATTTGATGGGGTTTTCCACCACATTCACAACCACGCGACCACCCTGGAAGTTTTTCATTTTTTCCGCCAGAGCGACAGCGGATTTCAATGTGTAGAAAGAGTGAATGGTTTTACCCCATTCATGTTCCCCCAGTCCAGGAGTCTCTTCTGGATAAATGTCACAACCCGTGGCAATTACCAGAAAATCATAATCCAAGATGGTTTTATCCTTCAGAATGACTTTTTTATTTTCAGGTTGTATGAGCTCGATTTCGGACTGCAACATTCTTACTTTAGAAGGAATGTAATTTTTCTTCTGTTTCATCAATTGTTTTGCGGTTGCTTTTCCGAATGGCACAAAAATATAACCTGCCTGGTAATAATGAATTGGATCTTCATCAACAATGGTAATTTGCCATTCATTTGAATCCATTAAATGATTTAAATGATTTGCCACCATCGTTCCAGCCGTTCCTGCCCCTAAAATAACAATTTTCTTCATTCCACGCTCCTCATAATTTTTGTGTTAAGCTTGCGATTTGTTGTAGTCGTTCCATAAAAACGTTACGTTGATTTAATATACTCTCCACAGCATTGGCTGCTGCAGCTGGTTGTAATGCCAGATGTTTTTGTTCTGCAGGTGATAAATGTGGAACCTGTTGGTAAGCTTTGATAATTACCTTATCGTCAATGCCACAAAACTGCGCTGTTTCTCGTAAACTTTGCTTTTCAGCTTCAACATCCACGGAATCCAGATAAAATTCGCCAGCCAGGAAAACCCCTTGTTTTTTATTGTGGGCCAAAATCACAGAGCCAAAGTACTTCAAACCAGCATGGCAAGAAAATAATTCTTCCCGACCCTGCGCCACTTCTGCAATTTTGCGCCAGGAAGCTTCGCAAATTTCGCGCCCTTTCGCAGTTGTCATCAGCAGTTGGCAGATGGGACCTGGTTGACTAATTTGTGTAACCTTCTGCCCGTTTTGATCAATGATCACGGCACTGTGATGGCTGACAGAGGTAAACAAATCCTGAATCGTTTGGACACAATGGATGGGAAAAACCGAATCTGACTCGATAGCGACTGGAGGATCAACATTTTCACCACTCAAAAATTTCTCCACTTCTCTTTGTGGAAATCGCCATTGATTGCCAATTTTAACGCCTTTTAAGCGTCCATCCTGAAGCATCCGATAGACGGTAATCCGATCAATCTTGAAAAGGTCTTGCACTTGTTTTGTGGTGAGGAAATTTTCCATTTGTTATACTTTGTTATATCATGTTATATAATGTTATATTGTTTGTATCATAATTTATTGTGTATCTTTTCACAAGTAATAAATGTCATTATATCAACATGACATTTATTCAGTACGGTTTCTACGATTTGTCCCTGGAATCAAAAAAGAGCCGGGAGATGATCCCGGCTCTTTTTTGATGAAAGGTGGAAAGAGTTAAATAGATTTTTGTATGAATTCTTTGAGATCCAGCGTTACCTGTCTCAAAGATGGTTTGTGGGTATACATCATATGACCGGATTGATAATAAGTCATCTTGATATTCTTTAGTTGTTCTGCTGGTAAGGGAATATGGTCAAATGTGTAACTCGTGGCAAAATAGGGAGTTGCCAGATCAAAAAAGCCATTGCAAACGATAACCTTTAACGCAGGATTGAGTTGGAACGCTCTTCTTAATTGTTCAGCCGTATTCACAAATTGGTTTTCATGCTCATCGTATTTCCAGGATTGATACAGACTGATCAAGATCTCATAATGACGATCCACTTCCACCCCTAGATCACGCCGCACATAATCGTACATAGTAGCGGTGTATGGGCCCAGGATGGCATTATAAGACGGATCGCTCTCATAATATTCCCCCACCCCATCTCTATCGAATCCTGTATAACGACTATCCAGACGACCTACAGTGATACCTTCTGAGCGCATTAATTCTTTAGTAAAGCGATGAATATCAATACGTAAATTGGTTTGGTCAACGTATTCTTTGGAAAGCCCTGTAAAATAGGAGATTTTTTCAATCAATTGTTGACGCTCAGTTTCAGACAGACGATTGCCTTTCATCAAAGCCAGTGTATATTCGCCGGCAGCAAATTCTTCCACTTTCGCCAGCGTATTTCTTAAGTCTTTTTGTAATTCTGGTTCTAATTTTTTATGATACCAGGCGGTCGCTGCATAGGTTGGCAGGAATAAAATAAATGGCAGGTCATTCCCTGGTGTAAATCTGGCAGTGATGAAGTTGAGAATGGAGGATACCAGCATAATCCCATTTAGATACATGCCATAGCGTGATTGCAGGAATTCAGATAATCCACCAGCACGCGTTGTGCCATAACTTTCACCGATCAGGAATTTTGCAGACAGCCAGCGATTGTTACGCGTGGTCCACAAGCGGATAAACTCACCGACTGACTCAACATCTTTCTTCAGTGAATGAAATTGATCAGGTTTTTCCTTGGGCACTGTGCGGCTGTAGCCGGTGCTAACTGGGTCAATAAACACCAGGTCAGTGTGAGATAGTAAAGTGAATTCATTATCAATCAGTTTATAAGGGGGTGGTATTGGATTACCATCATCATCAAACAGGACCCGTTTTGGCCCCAGCAAACCAAGATGCATCCAGACGGACGATGACCCCGGACCCCCATTAAACGAAAAAGTCACCGGACGGTCTGCTGGATTTTCAACATCGTTCAATGTGTAAGCAATATAGAAAATAGATGCTTTTGATACTTCTCCTTTTTCAACGTTTTCTTCCTTTAGAAGAATCGTGCCGGCTGTTACTGAATAATCTAATTTAATACCATCAATTGTGATGCTGTGTTGTGTTTTTGAGGTAATTTCTTTCGGGGTGGTTTCGTTCTCTTTCTGGTCTGACGACTGTGTTTGCTCTGTCATTTTTCCTCCACGGATGATTATTCACATTAATTGTATCAGAGCCTGATTAACCGAAACGCTAAATCGGTTTTCTTCTTTCAGATCGAGTAGAATTAAGTACAATGAGCGATGCGCTATGATACATTTAAGATCGATACAAGTTAAAAATCTTGAAAATACTCCTGCCACTTATCCTTTCAATTTGCCTTTAATTCAACATTTGCCGAGTATTACCTTCAACTCAACGGTTACATTTTTTGTGGGTGAAAATGGTTCAGGAAAGTCAACCTTGATTGAGACCATCGCCGCTGCGATTGGTTCGATTGTGGTCGGCAGTGAAAATTTCCAGAAGGATAAAACCATGGAGCCAGCCAGAAAATTAGCCAATTATCTGCAACTGATCTGGAATAAACGCACCCATAGAGGTTTTTTTCTGAGAGCTGAGGATTTTTTTGGTTATGCAAAACGCATGGCACTGCTACGTGCAGAGATGCAAGCTGATCTGGAGGAGGTCCGACAGGAAACGAGGCACAGTTCCAAATTAGCTCAGGACTTGGCTGAATCCCCATTTAAACGGGAACTCTATGATATGAAACAGAACAAGTCTGATTCAATGGATTTAATATCACATGGCGAGAGCTTCCTGCAATTATTTCAATCACGTTTCGTTCCAAATGGTCTTTATCTATTAGATGAGCCTGAAGCACCTCTATCACCCCTACGCCAGTTGACCATGATCACCCTGATCAAACAAATGGTAGCCGAAAATGCTCAATTTATTATTGCCACCCATTCTCCCATTCTGATGGCATTTCCAGATGCAGAAATTCTCAATTTTGATGAAGTTCCAATCCGGCCAGTCGCATTCGATGATCTGCAACATGTGGAGATCATGCGTGGCTTTCTGAATAATCCCAAGGCTTATTTAAATCATTTGTGATCGATCTCCACCCAATCTTTCCTTTTAAATTGGATCGGTTTTCAAATTCAACATTTGGGTTTAGAATTATCATGTTTGGTTATAGAGGGCATAACCAAACCAGAATACGAGGGTTATTACCTATCAAGGTTATTTTACTGATCAAAGTTACACAATCCTTTAGTAAAACCCTGAGTAAGCAGCTATTGATAATAAAAATCCGGAAGGAAAATAAGCATGAATTCAGTTTCTCAAAATGTAAAACCCAGTATTGCTTTAAAAACACGCAGCCGAAATTATTTATTGTACATGATGATTTTCATGGGAATGGTAGCCATCATGGATCAGTATTTATCCACGATTAAGACCACAGCACTCCCATATATTCTCGGAGAGTATAATATTTCAGCCACGAATTTCTCTTACCTTGAAGCAGTATATCTGTCATTTACATTCCTGATTGTCTTACTGAATGGATTAACTGATATTATCGGTCGCCGCTATTCCATCTTAATTTTGATTCTAATTATGGGTATCGCTTCTTTTGGTGTGCTTTATTTCACTCCTAGTATTCACTGGTTCATGATTATGTATACCCTGGCGATATTCGCAACCGTCTCCAATATATGGACGATTCCGGTAAGTGAGGAATCGCCAGCTGAAAAACGTGCCAAGTATATTGCTATTGTTTACATCATTGGGTTAATTCCGTTACAAGCCATTTTACCTCCCTTACTCATGAATACACTGGGTTTAAGCTGGAAGTGGATGTATGGCGTCATGTTCATATTCATGGTACCCATTCTGATTATGTGGGCATTCATGAAAGAAACCAACCGCTTTAAAGTCGTTCAGGCTGAGCGGAAAGCCGGTACTCGCAAGAAACATTACTTTGGTCTGGGAGTCATCAATAAAAAAGATATCCGCTATATCCTCATTTCTTCATCGATCTGGTTTTCCTGGTTAACTTATCAGTTCTTCTATTATTGGGCTGGTTACTACTTTATGACCATAAAAGGCTATACCCTCAACCAATGGTCTATGGTGCTCCTGGCAACCTTAATTGTAGCCATGATCGGTGGATACCTGAGTGGTTACATCATGGATCGCATTGGACGAAAACCAGCCTTAATTGGAGGATGTGTTGGTCTTGCTATCGTATTGGTGTTAATGGGTTTTGGACAGGGTTTCTTATTAATCGTTGCAACCGTATTAATGGGATTCTTCACCTCATTTACCTATACATGGATTGTCGTTTATATTCCCGAAGTATTCCCAACGGAACGCCGTGGCGCATGCATGGGTTGGACGACCACCATTGCACGTGCTTCTTACGTGATTGGACCCTTGTTGACCGGTTATGTGCTCAGTCTTTTTCCTACCATGGAATGGTTCTGGGTGGTTGCTGCGGTGGTGGTTCTTCTCCCAATCGGGATTATTCTCTTCCTTAATCCATCAGAGACCAATAAACAGGAGCTGGAAGAAATAGAGATTGCTCGCACCTAAGAAAATGACAGACCCAAAAGTGAAAATTCTCCTTTTGGGTCAACTTATCAAACCCCAACCAGTTTTACAAAATAAATCTGTAATTCTTAGGCAGTGGTTAATGCCTAATCACTAACCTCTATCCTCACAATTACTGATCTTCCAACAAATGTTCAACTTCCTGCCAACGTTGATAGGTATTTGTGATTTCACTTTCCAACCATTTTATCCGATTGACTGTCTCGGTGATCGTCTCTTCCGCCTGATCATAAAATTCTGAAGAAGACATTTTTTGAGTCGTTTGCTGGAATTCATACTCCAAAATTTCAATTTTCACAGGCAATTGATCCAGTTCTTGCTGTAAATTTTTCTTTTGCATAAAATTTAATTTCTTTAGTGTCCCTTGTTCCACAGAAGGCAACTGCTTATTGGAAGGGGTTGTCTTTGCATTTTCCGCATTGCTGTCATTCTTTTTATCCTGGAGCAGTTGATACCAGTCATCGTAACCGCCTATGAATTCGTGCACCAGCCCATCCCCCTCCAATACCAAAGTACTCGTAACAAGATTGTTCAGAAAAGCGCGGTCATGGCTGACCAAAATGAGTGTCCCTTTAAATTCCAGCAATAAGTTTTCCAGCAGTTCCAATGTTTCCAGGTCGAGATCATTGGTAGGTTCATCCAATATCAACAAATTGGCTGGCATTGTCAATAGACGCGCTAATAAAAGCCGATTGCGTTCACCCCCTGATAGGACATGGATAGGAGCATGCACCCGTTCCTTCGTGAATAGGAAATCTTCCAGATACCCGTATACATTGCGGTTATGTCCATTAATCGTGATGGTATCTCTTCCCTGGGCTACGTTTTCATACAAAGTCTGGTTTTCGTCTAATTGAGAGCGCAATTGATCAAAATAGACCCATTCAAGGTTGGTTCCTAATTCGATCGAACCTTTTTGAGGCTGTAAGTTACCAATTAACAGATTGACCAGGGTTGTTTTACCGGAACCATTCGGACCAACAATACCCAATTTATCACCGCGCTGCAGAGTAAATGAGAAGTCTTTGATGATTAAATCATCTCCAAAACCATAACTTATTTTCTCTGCTTCAATGACCAATTTACCCGATTTCCGCGCTTCCTGAACCTGTAAATTCACCTTTCCGGGCTTATCGCGTCTTTCCTTGCGGATGGCACGCAATTTCTGCAGTGCCTTCACTCGCCCTTCGTTACGAGTTCTGCGCGCTTCGGTCCCCTTACGGATCCATTGTTCTTCCTGAGCTAGCTTTCGATCAAACAAGGTGTTTTGTGCCTGTTCTGCATTCAGGTAATTCTCTTTTCTCTCCAGGAAAGTAGGATAATCACAATCCCAATCAAAAATCTGCCCACGATCCAGTTCGACAATCCGGGTAGCTAACTTCTGCAAGAAAACCCGATCATGGGTGACAAATACCAGGCTTCCATTCCAGCGCAGCAGAAAATCTTCCAGCCATAGAATCGATTCAATATCCAGGTGATTGGTTGGTTCATCCAAAAGTAGTAACTGCGGTGAAGCCACCAAGCCTTTGGCTAATAAAACTCTGCGCTTCATCCCCGCAGATAAGACCTCAAATTCCATCTCTGGCATTAATTTCATGCGGCTGAGGGTTTTTTGAACCAGCAGGTCCGATTGCCATTCCACATCTTCTGGATGCCAATCAAATGACATGCCTTCCAAACCACTTTTTACGATTTCATGAACGGAACCATGTAAGCCTTCAGGCACTTCTTGTGGCAAATAAGCGATACGTAAAGCCTGTTGGCGGGAAATAACACCTGCATCCTCTGTCAACACCTTTGATCAGTTTCATGAGAGAGGTTTTACCCATCCCATTGCGGCCAATTAAACCCACGCGTTCATTGTCTTTGATACGAAAATTGATTTCGTCCAGCAATAAATCACCGCCAAATCCCAGGCTCACTTTTTCAAAATTAACTAAATTCATTCAACCTCGAGCAATAAATATACTACAAATTATTACACGCTGTGTTGCCTGTTCATTGGAGCACCATAGTGAATTTCAACCTCATTCAAGATTCCGAAAAGTAAGCCGGGATAGATAGATGAGATTTTTCGGGGTTTATTTTCAAAATCAATCACCACCAAATTGGCAAGATCAGCTAAAATTGACTACGTGACCGATTATCCCAAAGTGAATTTCCAAAAACTCTATCAATCCTTCCATGCACCGATCAGCAACCTGGATTGTGGTCAGAAATGTGCCCCTTTTAATCCAAACGGAATTCCATTTTGCTGCGATATTTGCCACGCGATCCCTGCAGCTTATGAGAGCGAATGGGCATACTTGAAAAAAAGCACAGATCTCTGGCATGTATGGAAAAAGGAAGATTGCCAGTCCTCATTGGATTCTACGGAGATGAATGTTGATGATTTGCCGGGAAATATGCTTTTGCTTACTTGCAAAGGAGTACAACATTGCCAGAGAAATTACCGAGCGATCAGTTGCCGGCAGTTTCCATTCTTTCCGTATGTCAGCGAGGATTTCCGCTTCCTAGGATTGGCCTATGAATGGGAATTCAAAAGCCAATGCTGGGTGATCAGTCATCTGGAGCAGGTATCCGATGCATACCGGCAGGAATTTGTGCAAACATTTGATGAGATCTTCAATCTTTGGCCGGAAGAGATGGAAAGTTACGCGATCAAATCTGAAGAAATGCGCGCGGTATTCAAACAAAAACGAAAACGGATCCCGATTCTGCACCGCAATGGCAAAAATTACTTACTCAGCCCCCGGGATGAAAGGGTTAGAATTGCAGTTGTAACAGAATATAGAAAGTTCAATCCATACCGCAACGAATAAAACCTACATCAAAGAAGAAGACAATGACATCTCAACCTAACGTTAAAAAACAAATCAATCGCGGATATTCCTTTGCACTCCTGGGCGCACTTTTTCTTTCCACTACATCCATCATTATCCGGCACATGACATTAACCTATCAGATTCCTGCTCTGATTCTGGCATTCTGGCGCGATGTATTTATTGTTGCCACTCTTATCCCTGCTTTCTGGATGATTAATAAACGATTGCTAAAAATAAAAAGCGACCACCTGTGGTTTCTGGTCCTATATGGGTTAATCGTGGCTTTTTTTAATTCTTTCTGGACGCTGTCTGTGTCTATCAACGGAGCAGCCGTGGCAACTGTGCTGGTTTATTGTTCCGCCGGATTTACGGTGTTGTTAGGCTGGTGGCTTCTGAAAGAAAGCCTGACATGGATTAAATTGGTTGCTGTGATATTCAGCCTGGGAGGTTGTGTGCTGGTGGCTGAAGCGTACAACCCAGCCTTATGGAATACAAATTTTGCCGGAATTTTGACAGGCATTTTATCCGGTCTTTCGTATGCTGCCTATAGTTTGATGGGCCGGTCAGCGTCTCAACGCGGATTATCACCCTGGACCACCCTGTTATATTCATTCACATTTGCCGGAGTGTTCCTCCTGATTCTCAACTTAATCCCAGGCGATTTCCTGATTGGAAAGGCCGAGCAGGCAAGCGATTTAATGTGGTTGGGAAATCGTTTGGATGGCTGGATCATTTTAATCCTCCTGGCTGCCATTCCCACCCTGGCAGGTTTTGGCTTCTACAATGTCAGTCTCACCTATCTACCTTCCAGCATCGCCAATCTGATCTCAACGACGGAACCTGCATTCACAGCCGTCACTGCGTTTATCTTTTTAGGGGAACGTCTGACATCTATTCAGATGGTTGGCAGTATTTTCATCCTGGCCGGTGTGGTATTCTTAAGATTATTTGCAAATAAATCACTCGCCAGAAAAGCAAAACCCACGAAGGTAAATGTTTCTGCTTAGAGGAGTTATATGATGGATAAAAATTCGAACATAGAATGGTTATTAGAGTCACCCACCGCTACCATACGCTATAAAACTCTACGAGATTTGGTCAACCTCCCCGTTGAGCATCCTGATTGCCAGGCAACTTATGCTGCAATTCAATCGCAAGGCGTTGTGCCTGAGATACTTGATCAGCAGGTAGAACACGGGCATTGGCATTATCCTCAACACTATTACACACCGAAATTCACCAGCACACATTGGAGCATGATATTGCTGGAAGAATTATTATGCACTCCTGAAGAACCTCGTTTTCAGGCAGCAATTGAATTCATGCTGTCCGCTACCCAAAAAGATATCAGTAAATATACTCAAAATCATAACAGTGGTTTCACCTGCTTGTTTGGAAACATCATACGCTATTGTATATATGCTGGGAAATTAGCGGATCCACGTTTGCAAACAATGATTGACCTGACGGCTAAAAGTTTACTGAATGAAAAATGTAATTGCGAATGGAACTGGCAAATGCCGTGTGTTTGGGGGGCTGCCCGATCCATTTGGGGACTCATTCTTATCCCACAATCTGATCGGTCAACCCTCATTGAAGAAGCAATTCAAGTTGGCATGGATTTCGTGCTCGAAAATGTCAACTTAATCATTGCGAAAGAACCCAATTCGGTAGAGCATAAAACACATCAATCCTGGAGTAGGCTGAATTTCCCTTTGTTTTACCAGGCTGATATCCTGTTTGTATTACGGCTCCTGTTTGAGCTGGATGAACTTCATCATCCACTGGCTGCGAACCTGCTCACCTGGTTGAATTCCAAACAAAAACCCAATGGACGCTGGCAGGGTTCCAGTCCGTTTCGTCAACGAACTTATAAAGAATTAGGTGATAAAGATGAAACCGCTCGCTGGGTCTCCTTACAAGCTGCATCAATCCTGAAGAAAACGAATGACAATGCTTGATTGGTATCAGTATATTTTAATTGGATTGGCGGCTTTGACAGCTGGATTTATTAACGCCATTGCTGGTGGTGGTACACTCATCACTTTTCCGGTTTTAACTGCAGTAGGGATACCTGCAGTCGTCGCAAATATCACCAATACGGTGGCCCTCAGCCCAGGCTATCTGGGTGCCACCATCGCACAATGGAATGATTTGAAAACCCAGAAAAAACGCTTATTGCTTTTTGTGCCTGCATCCATCATTGGGGGCATTATTGGTGGAATATTATTACTGAACTCCGGAGAACGGTTATTTCGCTCTCTGGTGCCATTCCTAATTCTGTTGGCGTCAGCTCTGCTGGCTGTTGGTGATCCATTACGGAAAATGATCAATCGCCGCTTAAGCACACACGGGGCATCCCTGGAGCATATTCAATATGCTATCTTACCAGTTACACTGGCAGCAGTTTATGGTGGCTATTTTGGCGCTGGACTGAGTGTAATCGTTCTGGCAGTACTGGGATTCCTGATCAATGACTCACTGACCAGGCTAAACGCCCTGAAACAAGCTATTTCATTCAGTGTCAATACAGCTGCAGCCATTTTTTTCGTCTTTTCAGGGCAAGTCAACTGGAATGCGGCAGTGGTGATGGCGATATTCGCCATCCTGGGGGGTACATTAGGCGGCAAACTGGCCGGCAAAATCAAGCCTGCCACCTTACGCTGGACGGTGGTAACAATCGGCTTGGTTGTCTCAACAATTTATTTTATTCGTTAAATTCTGATAATTTTACATAAATAATGAGGGGTAGAAGTTTGCGGGTGCTCGTCTCTCCAATTCCTGTTCTGCATTGTAAGCTACGCGCAAGAGAAGATGTTCCTGCCAATGTTTACTCATGGCTTGCATACCCACTGGCAGACCTCGAGAATCATAACCGGCGGGGAAGCTGATGGCTGGTAACCCGGTGAGATTGCCAGTGTACACATAGCGCATATATTCGGTATCAATGGAAAGATCAGACCAACCCTGTGTCGGGTTCGCGAGGGGGAAAGCCTGTGCTGGTTTAGCCGTGCCGGGCGATAAAATAACATCAACTTCAGTAAATATACGCTCAAAAGATGCCAAAGCCCTGGTGCGGTAGCGCTGAGCCTGTAGATAGTCATTGGAACTCATCTCTTCTCCCAAAACAAGGCTCAAACGCACTGCTTCTGCCATTTCTTTGCGCTGTGGTTTATATACCCGCATACACATCGCCATTTCGGACAGTATGGTAATGGCATGCGAAATGCGAATTTCATCCAGTTCAGGAATTTCAATTTCAACGAAGGTGGCCCCACGTTGTTCCAATTTTGATAGCATTTCTTTAAACACCAAAACAACATCCGGATCAGCATGCTCATTCCATTCCGGATAGATGCCAAAACGTAAACCTGACAAATCGGGGATATTCCATCCTTTTAAGGTGACCGAAGGTTGCACCAAGCTATTCGGATCCCTGGGGTCTGGCCCGGCGATAATCGAATACACCAAGGCGGCATCATACACACTGGCAGCCAATGGGCCTAAATGGGCAACACTCCAACACAATGGAGCTGCTCCAAATTCACTGACCCTGCCAAAGGTTGGTTTCAATCCAACCACCCCACATAATGTGGCCGGAATGCGGATTGATCCACCACCATCCGCACCAATTGCCAGCGGAACAATTCCTGCTGATACGGCTACCGCTGATCCACTGGAACTGCCCCCGGTATCGCACGTACGATCAAACGGGTTGCGCACGGTACCATGATGAACATTCATCCCATTTGGCGCAATACCAATCTCATGCATGTTTGTTTTTCCAACCAGTAATGCGCCTGCAGCTCGTAAACGCGCTGCTACAGTAGAATCTTCAATGGCAGGTTCTTTGCCTAAGAAAGAAGTACCGACTGTGGTCGGGTAAGGCAGCATATCAATTTCATCTTTCATGGCAACCGGTACACCATCCAGTGGACTGAGTCTGCGACCTTCTTTTATGCGTTGGTTAGCTGCATCAGCTTGCGAAAAGAGGTCGTCCCGATTCAATGCGATAAAAATTCTCAAAGGTTGCTCACCCTGTTCAGAACTTTTGATATTGCGAAGCACCTGTTCTGCTACCTCGATTGGGGTGGTCTCCCCATTTTGGTATTTTGTGGAATAATCCAAAGCCGTCGGATAAGGCAAATTCCATTCTGAGGTGGTTGGTACGTTCATTCCAACAATATGCTCGTTTTCCGCTGTGGGTTTTACCAGGGGATAAAATGTGGGCATTTCATCCACATTTAATGCTCTTAATTTGGGTATTCCGCCATTGTCTAATAAAGAATTAAGCAACAATAATTTTCCAAATGGAGTTTCAATTAAATTCGCAAATATGGATAACATACTTCCAGTCAATTTTGGCAGTTTCAGGGATTCTAAATTGTACGAACTCATGATTTGTTCCTTTAATATATTCGGAGTGAAAATGAATTTTGGATATAATCAATTAATCATTCTAGCATATTCATTATTAATCCATCAGTAATTTAGGCGTCATTTTTTTAGGGTGAAATCCAAATTTGCAGAGATGGTAGGATAGATGTTGGAATACCATGATATTGATCAGAAGGTATTCAAAGGAGAGCTTATGAGTGCTTATGTTATTGTCGATATTGAAGTAACTGATTCGGTTCAGTATGAAACTGTAAAATTACTTACACCGCCGATTGTAGCAAAATATGGCGGTGAATATCTCAGTCGTGGTGGCGTCACAGAGGTGATTGAAGGGGATTGGTGTCCAAAACGACTGGTGATCATCGCATTTGAGAATTCTGAAAAAGCAAAAACATGGTTGAAATCACCAGAATTTGCTCCTATTCGGGAATTACGAGCAAAAACTGCCATCACCAAAATGGTCATCACAGAAAGCGACCCACAGCTGATACCTGGGAATTATTAGTCTTGTATTACCGGTCATAGAAAAAATATCACCTTTTTAGGACTGGTTCTTCAATCATAAAGTTGTTATTGTTGTTACGGAAACAACATGAATACTCTCAATTTGAAATTGCGTGAACCCATCAGTGCAATAACTCACCTGGCAGCAGCAGGGATATCATTGCTGGGATTGATTGCACTCATTTATTTTGGATGGGGTGATTTTCAAAAAATCATCACATTTATCATCTATGGAATCAGCCTGATATTGATGTTCTCTGCCAGTGGCACATATCATATGCTGATTGCTAAAGATTCGATCATATTAAACTTAAGAAAGTTAGACCATTCAGCCATTTATTTATTAATTGCCGGGACTTATACACCAATTTGTATGCATTTTTTTAATGGCTTCTGGCAATATGGCATGTTAATTCTGATCTGGAGCCTGGCAATCATTGGCATTATCATTAAGTTATTTGTGATCAATGCACCCAGGTGGATCACCGCTGGTGTGTATCTGCTCATGGGGTGGCTGGCGATCATGGGTATACAGGAGATTCTGCGTACAATGCCAACCGCAGCCATCCTGTGGATGGTGATCGGCGGCTTGTTTTATACAATTGGCGCAATCATCTACATCACGAAATACTTCGATTTTTTCCCCGGCAAGTTTGGATTCCATGAGGTCTGGCATATTTTTGTCATTCTGGGAGCATTCAGCCACTTCTATCTGATATTGAGATTTATCGCTATGATTTAACTTTTTTCTCACATTGTTCTTCATCTCGGATTTCTCATTTTTTTTATGTCAAGCTAGAATTAAATTCGAGGGTGAAACATTTATCAAATACAACAGGAGTAAGGTTATGAGTAAAGAGCGGGTGGTTTTATTAGGCGCATCAGGTACGATGGGTTTTGCAGCTTTTCAGGAATTGTGGAAAAAGCGCGAACAATATGAGATTGTACTCCTCTTGCTACCCAACCTCCACGAAAAACTCTTGTTCAAACCTTATGAAGTTTTATCTAACATCAAGTCCATTCCGGGTAGAGGAAATGTTCAAGGTGAGGGTTTGAAGATTATCTGGGGAGACGCTACAATCTTTGAAGATGTTCAGCAAGCCATTAAAGGCGCTGATTGGGTTCTGAATGCCATGGCTTATATTTCCCCCATGGCAGATTACTATCCTAAAAACGCCAGAGCAGTCAATGTGGATGCAGTTCATAATGTGATTAAAGCGATCCAGGAACAGCCGAATGGGAAAGATCACATCCGCTATATTCATACTGGAACAGTTGCTGAAACTGGAGAGCGGCCAGATCCTATCCATTGGGGTCGGGTGGGCGACCCACTCAACCCATCCGTATTTGATTATTATGCCATCACCAAAATAGAAGGCGAAAGGATCGTTCTCGAATCAGATTTGCAATACTGGGTTTCAATTCGGATGACCTATATCATCCCGACTGATTTCAAGCGCTATATGAAGTTACAGGACCCAATCATGTTCCACATGCCTTTACATACTTGCATGGAAAATATCAGTAACCGTGATGCGGGTTTTGGTCTGGTGAATGCACTCAACATACCCAAAGAATCAGATTTCTGGCGGCGTGTGTACAATATGGGTGGTGGACCGGGGATGCGCATGGCAGCATCCGATTATATGCAACAAACGTACGCGCTGTTGGGATTATCGGGGCATCATAAAACAACCGATCGTAATTGGTATGCTCTTCGAAATTTCCACCTGCAATATTTTTTGGATAGCCATATTTGTGATCATTACCTGACATACTGGCGGGATTCTATGACTACGATCTGGGATGAGCTTCAAAAAAGTATGCCCTTATCCTTCAAAACGCTCTCATTTTTATGCAGGAAATTCTCCATCATACAAAAATTGGTCGAAAACCAAACACATGGCATGTTAAAACACCTGGTTGAGAAGCATGCCAATGGAACCCGTAACTGGTATCTAAAACAAAAAGATCAAAGAATTTACGCATTTTTCAAAGATTATGAAACGTATGAAGCTATTCCGGATTGGGATCAGCAACAAGCCCCGAAGGGGATTGAACCTGTTCAGAAATTATTGGAACATGGTTATGATGAGGGTAAACAAAATTTTTCATTATTGGATGTTCAGAATGCAGCGCTATTCCGCGGTGGAGAATGTATTTCAACTGAATGGGATGGCGACCTCCATTGCTCACTCCGGTGGGTATGTGCTTCTGGGCATGAATTCCACGCCAAACCATTCACAGTTCTGAAAGCTGGTCATTGGTGCCCAGTCTGTATGAATACCCATTGGAATGGCGACGAACAAGCACGCAGGAACCCCTTTTTCGCTCAAGTCTGGTATGCCAGTCATGACCCAAACGAGCGAAATGTTTACAGTATCGAATCCTTTGAAGATATTTCAGCCGCCGATGAGGTTTTCAGAAATCGCAAGAATTAATACCTACCTCAGCCGATCTCTTTTTCATACACCCGATAACGACGGAAAGGTTTGGCACCCAGCTTGATAATGGCATTGTTCATCGGAGCATTGTCTTCGAGTACATAATTGATTTCCATTTTCATGCTGGCGGAGTAAATCGAATCATAAAGTGCTCGGTAGAGCAGGCTATCAATCCCTTTGCCTTGATAGGCAGGAATAACACCCAGTGCGAACATGCGATATTGGGTTAAACGCGGTATGCCACGCAGTAATTTCAACCAACCAAACGGGAAAAGCCGTCCCTGCAAGCCGCGGAGCAATAAATTGATATCCGGGATGGCAATTGCAAATCCCACTGCTTTTCCCTGGTGGTCTTCTGCAAAAATAACCCCTTTCGGCTGAATAATCTGTTTCAAATCCGTTACCATGGCTCGTACTTCATCATCCGTTACAGGAGAATAGCCCCAATTATCAATCAGACTTTCATTCGAAAGTGCAATGATTTTTTCCACGTCCTGATCCAGGTTTTTCATATTCAATATTCTGGTATTGATTGCATAGCGGTCCCGAATTTTGTCGGTCATTGTCAGAATGCGATCCGGAATTTGATAATTCTGGGTACTATCGATTTGATACACCAGCAAATCCTTTACTTTGCGTAATCCAAAGTCTTCAAAATGGTTGTTATAAAAAGGCGGATTATACGGTGACATTACCACCGGTGATGGACTAAATCCCTCGATGACACTCCCCCATTCCTGAGACACAAAAGACCACGGACCCCGCATTTTTTGCATTGAATGGGCGATCAACCAATTTTGAGCGCTCTCTAACAATAGTTGTGCGGCATTTGCATCACGGGGTGCTTCAAAATACCCAAATAACCCCACCTTTTCCTGCCAGAATTCGACTGCCAGATCATCGATGAAGGCCGCAATTCTTCCAATAAGTGTTCCATTTTCAACCAGCAAGAATAATTGATAACGGCAATGGTTTAAAAAAGGATTGCGGATTGTATCAAACTGCCCCGCGATTTCGTCACGTAAAGGAGGAATCCAGATGGGGTCATCCCTGTAAATTTGGAAAGGCAAATCAATAAATTTTTTCAGGTCATTTTTGGCGTTTACTGAGATAATTTCCATTTTTAATCTCCTAAGATGGTAATTTATATTAACACAAGAATAATTAATGGGATGCCACAACAAGTTATAATTTTTTTAAACCAGTAATAAAAATACCCCACCTTACGATGGGGTATTTTGGTTTCAATTTGAAAATTGAATTACAGGACTACGACGTCGGCAGCCTGTGGGCCTTTTTGTCCAGTTTCAATGGTGAATTCAACTGCTTGGCCTTCTTCTAAGGTTCGGAAACCTTCGTGATTGATTGCTGAATAGTGCACGAAAACATCCGGGCCTTCTTCACGAGCCAAAAAGCCATAGCCTTTTGTTCCATTAAACCATTTTACTGTACCTTTTACACGTTCTGACATTTTTTTACTTTCCTTTATTCTTTCTAAAAAATTTTTTCTTTGTTAAACAGCGTTGGTTTAGTAACGCTGGCCACCACCACCACGTGAAGTGCGGTTTCGATCTCGGGGTCCGCCCTGGTTTCCACCATAGCCACCGCCGCCACCGCGTTGTCCATATCCTCCGCCGCCGCCGCCTCTGCGTTGTCCGCCGCCAAAATCTCCTCGACGACCTTCTTCTTTTGGTCTTGCAATAGAGATACGCAAATCGCGGTCACCCATTGCGTAACCATTATATTGATTGATTACCTTTTCGGCTTCTGCTTGTGTACTCATTTCAACAAAAGCAAAACCTTTTGACCGACCTGTTTCGCGATCTTTGATCACTGCTACAGAGGTCACCGTACCCGCGTTGGAGAAGAGAGTATTTAATTCATCTTCTGTTGTTGCGTAGGACAAATTCCCAACATACAATTTGTTTTCCATTCTTCCTTGTATCCCTTACACCGGTTTAAACCGGTAAAAAAATTTGCCACTGACATTCAGGTCCAGCGGCAATTGCTCACGAGCCTTACTTACAGGCAAATAGAGTATATCACACATCTGCAAATTCCTGTCAAGGAATTTAAAAATTGAAAATCAATTTTTATGCTTTTCTTACCTAATATCCGTGAATCACCTCAACAGAGCATTCATTTATGCAACAGGTTGTAATAATTGTTGAACATTCACCAGACGCTTATATAAACCCTTTTCTGCCAGTAAAGAGGCGTGATCTCCCTTTTCAACAATATGTTTGCCTTCCAGAACCACAATCTGATCGGCATTTCGGATCGTCGATAAGCGATGCGCGATTAAAATCACCGTTCTTCCAACCATTAAACGTTCCAATGCCTGTTGAATCAACAACTCAGTCTCCGTGTCCACGGAAGATGTCGCTTCGTCCAAAATCAGAATAGGAGCATCTTTGAGAATCGCTCGGGCAATTGAAATACGTTGTTTCTGGCCTCCAGAGAGTTTTATACCCCGTTCACCAATCAGGGTATCATACCCATTGGGTAACTGTTGAATGAAGTCATCTGCATTGGCTGTTTTGGCAGCCCTCATCATTTCTTTTTCACCAGCATCTGGCTTTCCGAATAACAGGTTTTCGCGCACAGTTCCATGAAAGAGAAAAACATCCTGCAATACAATGCTGATTTGTTTACGCAAATCTTCCAACCCAAGATTACGGACATCTTGTCCATCCAGGCAGATTTTACCTTCGGTGACATCATAAAAGCGAGGAATGAGGCTCACCATCGTTGATTTGCCCACCCCGGTAGGTCCGACCAACGCCACCACACTCTTCGCTGGAATATCCAGATTGATATTCTCGAGTACATTTTCACCCTCACTATAGTGAAAGGATACGTTCTCAAAGTTAATCTGGCCTCTTACCGGACTTTTCAATTGAATATTTTCAGGTAAATGATGTGGCTCTGGTTGTTCCTGTAATAATTCTGTCACCCGATCCGAAGCAGCCAATGCAGTCTGAATAGATTCCCAGGCAACACTTAGATTGCGCACAGGTTGGTAAAACAGATCCAGATATAGGAAGAATGCCACCAAATCAGCAATCGGAAGTCCACCCTGAACCACCAGACGGCCACCGAAATAAATGACCACCAATGTGCCTAAAGAAGAAGTAAACTCCACAAATGGATGAAAGGTTGCCATGAGTTTCAAGGCATTCAACAGTGACTTGCGATAATGGTCCACCCGTGAGCCAACTTTTTCCAGCGCTACAGATTCCTGAGTGAATGCTTTAATTTCCCGGATGCCGGATATATTATCATTCAGGATCGCATTCAATTCTCCCAGTTCTTTCTGGCGAAAGACAAATGCCGGTCGCACTCGTTTTGCATATAAGCGCAGAGAGAAAATCACCAGAGGAATGGGCAACATGGAGAATAAAGTCAGTTTCCAGTTTAGACTTAACAAGACCGCGGCCACACCTCCAAAGGTCAGGATGTTAACAACCAGCTCAGGGATGGCGTGCGCGATCAATTGTTCGAACAAATCGGTATCATTGACCACCCGCGACATCATCTGACCGGTTTGTTTATCCTCATAAAAACGAAGCGTAAGGCGCTGAAGGTGATTGTAGACCAGTTTTCGAAGGTCTGCTACCACACCCCAACCGGCAATATGCGCCATATAAGAGCGGACGAATTGCAAACCCGCTTTCACCAAATATACAACCAATGCAATGATTGCCAGGCGGGTGATGGTGTTAAAACTGTCCAATGTCAGTCCATCACTGGTAACTGTATTAATCAAATTCCGGACGATCCAGGGAATTATTAATTGTGCACCCACCAGCAGAATCATACTGATAATTGTCAACACCAGTGGAACTGTATAATTACGGACAAATTTAAATACAAATGCTAATGATTTCATGTCATTCCTATAAGTCCATCCCAGATAACGAAGTGATTATACTATCAAAAATTTAAGAGTCTGAATTATATATCATTTTTCCTTCCAAAAATTTTATTTTCTCTGATATGATTGCGTCCATTGGATGGTAAGAAAGCGTTTCAGGTATGAAAAAAGGTCTCATTTTTGTCTTCTCAGCCTATGCCTTGTGGGGATTTTTTCCTATTTATTTTAAATTCCTGCATGAAGCTCCCGCACTTCAGATCATGGCACACCGTGTGACCTGGTCCTTTATTTTTCTAACTTTTTTACTCGTCCGTAAAAAAGAATTTTTAAAGCTACTGAAATCATTAAACAAAAAAATCATCTTCACATACACCATTGCGGGAACATTATTAGCCGTCAATTGGTTAACTTATGTATGGGGAGTCAATGCCGGCTTTGTGGTCGAAACCAGTCTGGGTTATTTTATTAATCCGCTGGTGAGTGTCGTACTGGGTGTTGTATTCTTAAAAGAAAAACTCAGAAATTTACAATGGATACCAGTCATTTTAGCTGCGATTGGAGTGATTTATTTGACGATTGATCATGGCTCGTTACCCTGGATTGCCCTGGTATTGGCATCAACGTTTGGCACATATGGATTGTTCAAAAAGATTGCTCCTTTGCCTTCGATCCAGGGTTTAACCGTCGAAACTGGGTCCGTACTGATCCCTGCACTGATCTTTCTATTTTTTGTGGAATTTAATGGCACAGCCGCTTTTGGTCATGCCAGCCCGAAAACAACCTTTTTGCTAATATTATCCGGGATAATTACCGCCATCCCATTAATTTTCTTTGCCTCGGGAGCTCCAAGAGTTCCTCTTTCAACTATTGGGATCCTGCAATATATTGCCCCTACCATTCAATTTCTAATCGGTGTATTTATTTATAATGAGCCTTTTACCCGCGGCCAACTGATCGGGTTCAGCATCGTATGGATTGCCCTGATCATTTTCACCATCGAAGGATTGATGAATGGCTATCGCTCTCACCACACACTTAAACCGGTATAGATATAAATCGGCAGTCATCATTAAACCCATTTCAGCACAAACAAGCTAACGAATGACCACAAAGGTATTTCAGATGGATAAAAGGAATTGACATGATCAGCGTTGAACTTACCAAAACAATCAACTCGGATTTAATCCAGGCAGTACAGGCACTTTTTCCACAATTAACCAAATTTAGTCCAATGCCAGATGAAGTAGCACTACAGGAGATTATCAGTTCCCCTACCAGCAGCTTATGGATCGCTAAAAATGAAGGTGGGCAAATCATTGGCATGTTGTGTCTGGCAATTTACAGAACAACCACAGGTGTGCATGCCTGGATTGAGGATGTGGTGGTGGATCAAAATGCTCGCCGGCAAGGGGTAGCTGCTCAAATGACAAAAGCAGCCATGCAATTCGCCCTCCAGAATGGAGCTAAAGCAGTCAGTCTCACTTCCCGCCCCGAACGGAAAGCTGCCAACAATTTGTATCAAAGCCTTGGATTTGAATTGCTGAGCACAAACCTTTATCGGAAAAATTTAACCTGAGGTGTCTCCACCTTTTTCCTTGATCCACCCCTTGAAACGTTGCAGTTCAATCCACTGTTCATAACGAAGTAATGGCGGTATGATGCGCCCCAGAGCAAAAAAGACCTGATAAATCCAAGAAGGATTGATGGATTTTTGATCCTTCTCGATCCCACGAATAATCGCCACAGCAACCTGCTGAGGGGTCTGTGATGGCCAGGGCGTTGGGGCTACATGCCGGGCTGCTTCCTGAAAGAACTGGGTTTTGGTTGCAATCGGGTAGACCAATGTCAGAGAAGCCGGATCCGCTAATTCATAACGATATGCCTCAGCAAACCGATCAATGGCGGACTTTGTTGCCCCATATATTGCATAACCTGGCAAACCCAGTTTTCCAATCGCTGATGCAGTCACAACCACCTTATAAGAAGTATTTGGATGAAGAAGCCTCATCTTGATGGCAGTATAAATCGGTGAGTACACATTCACTTTAAAAATCTGATCCATTCTTTCCCAATCAGCTTTGATAAGCTGTTCATAATAAGCAAAACCTGCATTGGCTATAAAAATATCAATACAACCCATCTCCTGTAAGGCGTATTCGAACAATTCATCCAATTTCTCAGGAGATCCGATATCACAGTCGTAGCTGAGGAGAATCGCCCTGGTATTCTCAAGCTCCGCGAGAGATTGAGACAATCCGTCCAAATTTCGATCAACAGCCAGAACAGTGCAATCATATCCACTGAGAGAAACCACCAACGCTTTCCCAATTCCGGACGCTGCTCCAGTGACAACAATTCGCTTATTTTTGATTTCCATGTTTTTTTACCCTTTCTATGGATATGCAATCTCTACTTTTTTTTTATTTTGAGAAATTATTTAGTGATCATAGAACCATACTCATTGAACAGTCTTTTCATCTTTCCGTCTAATTCTTAAAATAACGATTTTCGTAGAATGATTGAAAGGGGTAACGGGAACTGGAGGCGCAGAAACAATTGTTTCCTGGTAACCAATCACATCCTGTGGTACAGGAATAATTGTTTCAATATCCATATAACCATCAGAACACAAATCCTCCAGCATTTCAATGAATGCCTGTCCACTTAAGAACAAAGCATTATTCACTAATACCAACCAGCCTTGATGAGCAATCAATGGCTTCACTTTGTTAATCAATCGAGCACTTTGATACACCAGATCTACACGTCCAGCGTCGGTAGCGGAAAAAAACGGCGGATCGAGGATTGCACAATCAACAAGTGTTTGATTCTTCTTTAGGTTTCCAATCGCCCGGTAAAAATCACCCACCATATACTTCATTTTTTCCAAAGGAATATTATTCAGGGTACAGGAAATTTTCGAAACATCCAGAAATCGACGATTTAAATCTACTTGAATCACCTGTTCTGCTCCCCCAGCCAAGGCCGCAATTCCCAGGGTGCCGGTGTATGCAAAAGTATTCAATATCGTTTTCCCAGCCATGTTCTCCAGCAACCACGACCGCAAATATCGGGTGTCGAGATAAAAACTGGTATCCTGATTGATTGTTAAATTTAAAGCATAGCGAACACCTGTTTCTTGAATCTCTGCAGCGAGTTGATTTCCCTCAATAATGATTCCCCGTTTGTCTTTCAATTGGCTGGAATATCTTACTTTATATAAAACCGCTTCCAGCCAGGGAATCCACTCCCGATAGAGATCAGAAATTTCTCTTCCATCCTGAGAATCAGATTTTTCTTCTTTGAGGTAGTCATTGATTACCAGCGTTTTTCCAAATAACTCGATCACCCAGCGGGCATCACCTTCCAGAAAGCCATTAAATAATCTTAAAGCGGAGTTATTCCTTTCTTCTAATAATTGAAAGCGATTTTGATAAGCCCTTAAAAAATTATTCCGTAATCGATTCTTTTCAGAATTCATTTTTACCTAACCACAACGAATTATTATTTTCTTCATTATAGAGGAATACCTCAGAATATTAACATGATTGAATGGAATAACGAACAATAATCGTTTCAGAAATAAAAACAGGTAAAATTAAAGAAAAGATTGAGGTTTCTATGGGCTATCCTGTTTTACAAAGAGAATTAACTGTCCATTTACATAATGGTAACTGGTATTTGCGACCCATTGAAGATCCGAGAGTTCTGGGTCCTGTAGATTATGGCTGGTATCGTTATAACGCTTACCCGGATAGTTTTACCTTTGGAGAAGGTTTACTGGCAGGCAGTTCCATCCCTGGCTCACGACGGTTGGTATTTGCCAGTTGGAGTCCTCAATGGGATGGTTTTTACATTTCAAGCATGGGAGGAGCAGCCTATTCATTCCATAATTTGGGAGTAAATTATGTGGCGCTCCGCGGAAGGTGTGAAGAACCTTCTGTAGTGATTATGAACCACAAACAGGGTGAGATTACTGTTCGTCTGGAGAAAATCAATGTGGAATCCATCTGGACCCGTTATGCTTCTGAAGATGGAGTACCTTTATATGGATTTTATGCATTACAACAAGCCATATTTGACCGATATGCTAACGAATTTCCCGAAAATCGCTTTCGGATCATTGCTATTGGTCCAGCTTCCAAGTATACCCGTGAGGGCATTATTGGATCCAATCCTATTCGAAAAGGAAAATTATCGCATGTGATTGATTGGGCTGGAAGAGGAGGTTTGGGATCGCGTTTATTCCAGTATCATAACGTGGTTGGCTGTATCTTTGGGGGTGAATGGGATGATCCGGATTTACGTGACTCAGCTGAAATTGACCAATATTTCATGGAGCATTTTGGAAAGAAGACTATTCAGACTGATCTGGCGGTAACCCAAAAATACCGCTATTTCCCTGAGTTTGAAACAGGGGGCACATTTGGTGTCAATATGCGCACCATGGATGACCGTATTATGAGTTTTAATTACCGGTCCATTTATAAAACGACTGAGGATCGTCTTCTGCAGCATGAGAATTTCATTCTGAAACATTATTTGAAGCAATTCAATGAAGAAACAATAGCTACCAAGAGCTTCCAGCACTGTGGGGAACCATGTGCAGTCGTCTGTAAAAAAATGAAAGATCAATACAAGAAGGATTATGAGCCTTATCATGCACTGGGTCCTCAAGTTGGTGTTTTTGACCAGCGTGCTGCAGAAGTTCTTAACGATCATGCCGATGCCATGGGTTTTGATGCAATTCAATTGGGCGGCACATTGTCCTGGATCATGGAAATTCTACAGGATGGTTTAATACCAGCCCATGATTTTGGATTCCCCCATATTAATGAAATGGTATTCGAATTTTCTTCAGATTCAGAACAATTTGATCTGGTCAAAGATAGTCTGAAGAATGCAAATTATGCCAGTGCTGTAATGGATGCTATCTTATTCGACTTACGCTGTGATGTTTTTCGACAGGGAATCCGATCGGCGGCCCGTGATCTGGATAAAAGATACAAGGTCAACACAACTGATCGGGCTGTTTTCCTCCGTCATGGTGAAAGTGGATATATGGTGCCCAATCAATACTGGACCCCCGGCATGTTAAGTCCCATGCCTGTGATGGGAAAATACTTCGTCTTCTATAATAATGAATTCATACCACCCTATGAGTTGGGAAAAAAGAACGTCGAACGCATGGTATACGAATTATTTAATGACAACAGTGGAATTTGCCGATTTCACCGCAAGTGGGCGGAAGCAATCACTGATGAAATTTTATGTGCTCATTATGATCTGAATGTGGACTACAAAGCACACCAATTTCAGCTTTCCAAAGAGATTTTTGAACGCGAAGGTATGAAAAGCATGCCCTGGAACAGTGAGAGAGTGATTGATCTGGTAATCACTTTCCTGGAATTCTGGCAGGCGCAGGAGTTAAACCATCCAAAATTAATTTATTGGATTGAAAGGTTTAATGAAGATAAAATGAAAACAGCGCTAGAGTTTTGGCAGGAGATTCGGCGAGGTCAGGATGATGCTTTCAAGGCTGGCCCTGAAATGATACCCGAACAGCTCTCACCCGGACAACAAAACAACAGCAATCAACAAAAATAAAATTCATAAATCTGTATTTTAGAAAAAAAGGTTAAATTTGTCCTACTTTGAAATTGGAATTTTTGCACCCATTCACAATGAAAATATCGGCACACTCTGGCGCTCGGCTTATCAGTTAGGAGCTGCTGGCATCTTTGTCATTGGCAAATGGCGGCGCTCCCAAGCCAGTGATACCGCCATTACCCGTCAGGAAATCCCTTTTCGCAATTATCCCACCTGGGATGACTTCCTTCAGCATCGTCCCATCGGTGCCAGATTAATCGGCATTGAGATTGAAGGCAATCCTCTGACCAGCTTTCAACACCCGGCTCAGGCAATTTATATTCTTGGGTCGGAAGCCAATGGATTACCTGGTTATGTACAAGAGCAATGTGATGATGTGATCGGCATTGAAGCGGTACGGGATGCATCCTACAATGTTGCTGTAGCCGGCAGCATTATTTTGTATCATCGTTTTATGAATTTGTCAGATGGTGTACGATGAGATGGATTGGACAAACCAACGTATTATCCATTCGACCATACCGTTCTGAGGATCGGGAAGGATTATTCAAAATTGCTGCTGATACAGCATTCTTTGGAGAACCAATCGAGATTTATCTGGAAGACCGCAAAATATTTCTGGATGCTTTTTATGCGTACTATACCGACTATGAGCCTGAACACAGCTGGGTCGCTACTGCCAACGATGAAGTTGTTGGATTTCTAACTGGATGTGTTGATACTGCCAAAAAAGATCAGATTGTGAATAAACACATAAACCCCAGGGTGCTTTTACGTCTGCTCACTGGATATTATCAGGTTGGTCCCAAATCCCGGCGTTATTTATGGAGAATGTGGAAATCCAGGCGTAAGCATCTTTTTCCGTCAGTAAATCTTGAAGCGTATCCAGCTCACTTACATATTAATGTTTCTGAGAAATGGCGCGGATATGGCATTGGCATCCGCTTAATGAAAGTTTATCTTGATCAGCTCAGTTATTTAAAGGTGCCTGGGGTTCATTTAGGGACCTCCAGTGAAAATTTAGGTGCCTGCCACCTGTACGAAAAATTAGGATTTCGTCTGATTGAGGAGAAACCAAGCATTATGTGGGAAGGCATTGTTGATCATTCTGTTTACAACAGAGCCTATGCACTGAAATTAATCGCGCATCAAAATTCTACGTCTATAAATTAAGGTATCATTTCAATAATTTGGGGCAGGGTGTTTTTTGAGATGTTACAAATTAAGTCATCTTTTTCGAGTGATGTTAGTTTTCTGATTGTGCTCTGTGCTGAATCAACTCAGCTACGATGCTGATGGATATTTCTTCTGGTGTTTCGGCACCAATATTCAGGCCAATCGGTGTATGCACCTTAACCAGGTCTGCCTCAGAAACGCCATCCTTAACCAAGGCTTCAAAAGTCAACTTTATTTTACGGCGGCTGCCAATCATCCCGACATATGTCGCTCTGGTTGCCAATGCCTGCCCGAGGACGGATTTATCGAATTGATGCCCACGCGTAACGATGACGATGAACGTGTGCACATCTACCGGTAAGGACTGGAAGACACCGTCGAAATCTTTCAGCAGGATACACTCATCAACGGAAGGGAAGCGGTCTTGACTGATAAAGTCCTCCCTGTCATCCAGAACGATCGTGTGAAAACCAACCATGGTAGTCAGCGGTGCCAGCTTTTGAGCAATATGACCCGCGCCAACGATATAAACCGTGCTGTGTTCTCCAATGGGCTCTAAAAAGACCTTGTGTTTTCCAACCGCTATGATTTGAGGAACTTTTAGGTCAAACTCTGCCAGGCTCAACTCTCCACCCGACAAGCTAATAATTCTCGGCATTCGTTCTGCAAATTCAATCGCAGGTTTCCAGGATCCAGAAATCTCAGAATCAGAGCTGATAAAGCACTTTTGGGGAGTGGAACCGTCCAATTGACCGTATAGTTGAGAAATTAACCAGCCTTGTTTTTGTAAACCAATCGTTTGATAGATACGTCCATACAAGTGGATTAAGTCAATGTTATCAGGAAGGATAGGATCCACCAAAATAGAAATCGAACCGCCACAAATCATCTCCAGGTTGGCTGCTTCAGAGTCACTGAGAATAAAATCAAGGATAATACTTGTTTTCGAAGCAATTAACTCATCAAAACGCTCATTTAAAATTGCTTCCAGACGACCACCCCCAATGGTTCCGATTTGGTGCCCGGTTGATGTCACTGCCATGCGTGCACCCGTCCCGCGTGGGGATGAGCCGTGTTGGGAAATGATCGTTGCCAGCAGTACCGGCTGTTTCTTTTCTAATAGCTCAAATAATTCGATAAAAAAATCTTTTTTCATGCTGGGATCCTGTAAATTAAGAAAGTTTTTTATGAGAAGAACTACCTCTCTTATTGTAATGGAATTTCCACGGGCAGCATGCTAATCCATTCATTCAGGAAATCTCTTGATACTTCTCAATATCCTCTACATCAATTTATTATATAATTTGTTCTCTATTCTTGATTGCAATTCAATTTTTCTACAAAGGAAGTGAAAGCATGATTCCAGCCCCTAAATATCCTTACCCATTCATCGACCAAATCATTATTACGGAGAATGAAATTCGGGAAAGAGTGAAATTACTCGGTGATCAAATTACAGAGGAATACAAAAATTCTGAGAAAATCCTGTTGATGGGGTTGTTACGTGGTAGTGTTATGTTTATCACTGATTTAATGCGCCAAGTTCAAAGACCATTAACCATTGATTTCATGTCAGTGTCTTCTTATTCCGGCACATCATCCAGTGGTTTTGTGCGCATCGATTCAGATCATAAATCCAACATTCATGGTTGGGACGTAATCCTGATTGATGATATTGTTGACACCGGCTACACCATTCATACGGTTAAAAAATTGCTGACAGATCGAAAACCAAACAGCCTGAAAACTTGCGCATTATTGGATAAAGTTGAACGTCATAAGGTTGACATCAACATCGATTATTTGGGTTTTTCTATCCCGGATTATTTTGTGGTTGGTTATGGTCTTGATCTGGATGAAAAAGGTAGGAATCTACCTTATATTGCCTCAGTCGACCTGAAACGCTATCAGGAATTATACGGCGACCTGACTTAATTTAGAAAAGGCTTATCCCCTGCCATTGTGGGAGGACATAGAGCTCACAATAACTAATCACTGATAACAGAAACCAGCGAAAAATTACTCTTATTTTTGATTCTGTTTTCACATAACAGAAATTTCAAATGTGCCAAGGGTTGATTTGGCATTATCCTACAATCCAACCACCTTTAATCATTGTCTTTTTTGTCCATTGGATCACTTTATCCCTGGCTGAAAAATCATATGACAAACGTGAGGATGGGAGGGAGATTTTTTTATCAAAATACTTGCCGGTAACCCCCTCAACTTCTGGGGATGTGGCTAAATACACCGGTGTCTCTGCACCCATCGAGACATCATTCCCCCGCATGTTAAACCCATTAATTAACATTTTCGTTGTAATCACACCGGGGTGCAAAGCATTCACAGTAACTCCGGTATCTGATAATTCATCTGCCAGGCAGTATGTAAAATACATCAGCATCAATTTCGAATCAGCATATGCTTTATAGCTATCAAAAAAACCACCAGGTTGATGCGTGATTTGCTCCAAATCAATTCGTCCACGTTTATGCGCAATCGATGAAACATTCACAATTCGTGATGGAGCGCTTTCTTGAAGCAGGTTCAGTAAATTTTTGGTTAATACATAAACCGCCAGATAATTAACTGCAAGGTTGCTCTCAAAGCCATCCTGGGTGATTTCCCTGGTTGTATTGTATATACCTGCATTATTAATTAAAACATCCAACCGGTTATAGCGCTTTGTGATAGCTTCTGCCATGCTTTTGGCATTTGTTAGTGAGTCAAAATCAGCGCTGATGTAATCAATATTTGCACCCGGTACTTTGGTCTTTAATTCTGCCACGCTCTGTAAACATTTCTCATCATTACGTCCGTGCAGGATGAGACGGCACCCTTGAATTGCGAGTTCGTTTGCTATTCTTTTTCCAATCCCGTCGGTTGCACCAGTAATTAATATGGTTTTTTCCATTAATCTCATTTCTTTTTCATTCTTGTCCCGCTAAGTATAACAAAAACCAACCTTGATGTTCACCCAGGCGTAAAACATCAGATTGAAACCACAAGCAAATTGCTCGTTTTAAAGTGGATTATTGTCTCAAACCGAATTAAGGTGTGGAGGTCGCTGAAATCGTTGCAGAAGGCGAGCTGGTATAAGTGGCTGTAGGTGTAGCAGTCAATTGGAATACATAAATTTTTGGCAACCATCCCTGGCGTCCTTCTTCATCGATAACTTTTACCCATACCATATAATCATAAATTACTTCTTCGGGTAAAACGGTTAGTAATTGATTGGAACGCAATATGCTAATGACAGGACCACCGGGTGATTGGTATAAACGCAGTTGCGGAACCCCGGTTATAAATACGCGCGCCTGAGCTGGTGTTGAGGTTGAAGTAATGGTTGATGTTGGCAGGAAAGTGGCAGTCGCTGTCGAAGTATATGTTGCGGTTGCCGTTGCTGTAAAAGTTGCTGTTGGCGAAGGACCTGGAGTAAAAGTTAATGTGGGCGAGGGTGTTTGGGTTGCAGTGGGGGGAATTAATGGGTCCAACCGTTCAGCAAAAATTTGATTAACCCGTAACGAGACCGGCTGGTTGAGAGAATCAACAATCGATTCCTGTAATGCAATCACCTGTTCATAGCGCAAAGGAATGTTGGTACGGATCGTCATTTCAATATTAATCGTTTCGTCTGTTTGGGATGTGATGAAGTCAACCAGTTCAGCATTGTTGATTTCACCTACTTTTTCATTAAGAATTAGGTTGATTGTGCGGTATTCTGTGGCTTGTTTTACAAAATCGATACTGAAATAAGTGAGCGGGATTAATAAAATCACAATCAATATTACCGAAAATTGTAAACTAGGTGGAAGTTTACGTTTGTTTTCTAAAGGATACGGATTAAACCCCCGTAGGAAAAACACAAAGGCTGCAGCAATTGCAATCATGACTGCGTTGGTGACAAAGAGAAGAAAAGCTCCACCAGCCACATCCCAACGTTGTATCGCAATCCCAATACCCACCGTGCAAATCGGTGGCATGATCGCCGTTGCGATAGCCACACCCGGTAATGCTGCCGATAATCGTTCCTCTGTTAATGAGTAAGCAGCAGCAATACCACCTGCCAGTGCTATCATCAGATCAATTGGGCTGGGATGTGTTCTGGAAGTAATCTCCAGTGGTAATTCAAGTAGTGAAACAAAGGGTAAATACGAGTTGACAAAGGTTAATAGGGCCGACAACCCTACTGCCAATAGTGCACCTCTCAACAAGGCAGACAGGGCGGTTTTTAAAAGGTTTTTTCGACCAATCATCGAAGCCAGTCCTATCCCAATAATAGGTGACATCAATGGAGCAACCAACATAGCACCAATAATGACAGCTGGTGAATCCGTAATCAAACCCAGCGTGGCAATACTGGTGGAGAGGATAACCAAAAGAAAATAATCGAATTTAGGAGAAGAAGAATCGCTGATATCCGCGATAATCTCACGGCGCTGTTCAAATGGAATTTTCCGAACCGGGGATTTAATATTTGAAAATACCGTTGCAATTTTTGTCATTATATTTTGTTATCCACATCTGTTAATCATTTTTGATGCCAGGTTCTCACCAGGTTGCGCCCAAATTGTTTGGCTTCGTATAAAGCTTTGTCACTTTCATCAATCAGATGATCCAAAGATGGCGTAGTAAAGCGGAAACAAGAAACACCCAAACTGATTGATATAAATATCTGGGCTGTTACCAGAAGAAATGGATAATGAGCTGTGACTTCCCGCAATCTCTCCGCTACCCGTGTGGCCTCATCCAAATTTGATTCAGGCAACAAGATAATAAATTCCTCACCTCCAAAGCGGGCCAGAATATCTGAGGTTCGCAATTCATCCTGCATCCTTTGCACAAATTGCATTAAGACCTGATCACCTGCCAGATGCCCATGCTGATCATTAACGTTTTTAAAATGATCAATATCAATTAAAATGATGGACATGGGGTTTTGATAACGTTTACTACGAGAAAATTCCTTTTGTGCCAGTTCATAAAAATATCTACGATTGAAAATACCAGTTAAAGTGTCTGTGAGTGCCATTTGTTGCGTTTTCTCAAATAAGCGCGCATTTTCGATCACAATTGCGGCACTGTTCGCAAAACTTGATGCCAGACTGGCATCCTCAAGGGTATAAGCACAGGCATGATAACTATCAATCGTCATGAGTCCAATGAATTCATCATGACGAATAAGGGGCACTCCCATCCACCCTCTGATTTGATCTGAACCTTCCCACTTTGCAAAACGAGGATCGTTTTGTGCGTCATCCAAAATGATAGGTGATTTCACCATTTGAATTTCACGCAACAATAAATCCGTCGCTGGAAATGTTCGATTGATTAATCGGGATGTATTTTGGAACCCACGCGCGGCAACTATTTTATATTTTTCATTTTCACGCAAGAAGAGGGTAGCACTGTCAAAATTTAGCACAGTTTTGAGTGAAACCAAAATCCTGCGCAACACTTGTGAAAGATCCAGTTGAGAAGACAATTCATCGAGTGTCTGCTTTAAAGCTTGGGCACGAACCACCGCTTTTTCTATGGCTTGCTCGGAGTGAACCCGTTCGGTGATATCAGAGATAAATCCTTCCAGGGCGATCAATTCTCCATTTTCATTATTAATGCCCAATCCTTTTTCCCAAACCCATTTTTCAACATCATTGTCAATTTGAATTCGGTAAGTTGTCTCAAAAGGTTGGTTATTGATCAATGCATCCTGAATAACATCCCAAACCTTTTGTCTGTCTTCCGGATGAATAAGATTACCATACGATATTTTTCGGTTGTCAATCAAATCATGATCTTTTAATCCAAGCAACTCCTCCACTCCGGCGCTCACGAATTCCATCGTCCAATCAGGATCATTCTTGCAGCGGTATGCCATGCCTGGCAAACTTTCTAACAAAGTGGATAAAAGGCGTTGGTTTTCCTGGTAAGATAATTCTATTTCCTTCCGGTCAGTAATGTCATGGGTGATATTTAATAAAAAGTCTTCAGAGATTTTTATAGTTTCCGCTAATAGCCACTTCTTTGTCCCGGTTGTTTTTAAGACATACTGCGTTTCAATCCTTTGGCTGATACCCGTCTCATAACAATCATTAAATCTTTGGATTATTTCAGGATCCCCATTGGAGAATTCTTCTATCGTCGACCCCACCAGATTTCTAATTTCGTCATTACTAAGTTTTTCGGCTGCAGGATTAAAGTTTTCTAGAATAAACTTTCCTTCCGAATTCTTTTTCCATAATAAAGTAGGATTATGAATACTATAGAAGGTAGAAAAGAAAAAATCTCCATCTTTTTCTATTTGATTATTTGGTATATTTTTCTGGGACATTTCCTGCCCCAGGAGAAGGACACCGACAATTTCCTCATGGTGATCACGTACAGGTTTAACTTTGTAGTCGAATATTGACTGCGTTGCGGTATCGTCTGCATGGTTTATGGTAAATGTAACACTTTTACCGGAAAATCCTGTTTTGATATGTGTTAAAAATATATTCAACTTTTCTGGATCAGTCACTAGTTCTAGCAATGAATCACCCACATTCATTGGCTCATGATTCATTCGTGTGAAGAGCAAATTCGCCGCATGATTAAATGCACAGACGAGATAGTCTGGATCAATAAGATAAAGTGGGGCCTCCAGATGATTGAGCAATAATTCTGAGATGTTTTTAGAATTTATAATCGGCTGCCAGGGATCATTAAAGACCAGCAGCCACTTGTTTTCCCAACTGATGGTGTAATTTAAACGCAGGCTTTGTTCTTGATTCTTGTTTGGAATGGATATATGGACAATTCGAGAATTGGAACTTTCATTTTGCAGATTTTTTTCTTCATCTAACCATTCAGGAAACCAATCCTGGCAATCTAAATGAATTAAAAGCTGTTGTTCCAGACCCAGGAATTGGGAGAATGCCTGATTACCAAATAGAATTGATCCCTCCGCATCCAAAATGACAAATTTATCAGAAATAATGTCAAAGAATGGTCGGAGAGATGCAAACTTTTCTCCCAGAGACATAAAGTGATCCTCATGCATTAGAAATTATTATATATGAAAATCAAACCAAAATGAAATGGAAAAAATTCTAAATATCCTGAGATTCTTATTCCATCGCTACCCATCTCTAGACAAAAATCCTGTAAAATATGAAAATGTCAGAAAAAATTGAAAGAAAAGCCAAAACGCTTCCTCAAATCTTAGGCTGGAATCGCACCAGTTATGTGTTAATGAGCTCCTTTGTTTTATTATTATTTATTATCGGGTACGTTTGGTGGCCGCTTATAGAAGAATATCTTTCCACTTATAATCCAAATTATCCATTTTGGGTTCAAATGGATTGGCTTCTACTGTCCATCTTTCTGGCCATGTCCCTCTTGCTCATGGCAAAAGCTGATATTAAAAAAGATCTACCAATCATTTTCGTCGGTCTCGTGGGTGGGTTGGTTATCGAAAGTTGGGGAACACAAACTGAGTTGTGGTTCTATTACACATTTGAAAGACCACCCTTGTGGATCATCCCGGCCTGGCCAATCGCCAGTCTCTCAATTGATCGGTTATTTCTTGTTTTGAAAAGCAAGCCTAAAAAGATTCCGGACAAGATAATTTCGATAGCATATTGGGTAGTCTTCATTGGATTTTATGTCTACATGCTTTATTTTGTATGGCCTACCCTGGATAAATCCTTGACTGGCATGGCATTGTTTTTGTGCGCGTTTCTAATTCTGACTCCTGTGAACCAGCGTGCAATGATATTAACCTTCATCGCTGGTAGTGTTTTGGGTTATTTTTTGGAATTATGGGGAACCACACGTTATTGCTGGACCTATTACACATTCCAGACCCCCCCTTTTTTTGCTGTGATGGCCCATGGGATGGCAGCGGTGGCCTTCTGGCGAGTTGTTCGGCTTTTCTGGATATTTGAACCGCAGGTAAGAAAAATCCTTCTGAAAACCCTACAAAATAAAAAGAGCACAGCATAAAAAACTGCGCTCAGAAAAAGGGGGGTATGGATAACTTTATTGATCTTTAAATTCTCCCTCAATATAGGGTGGTTGAATTGGCATTAAAATCCACAAAATCACATAGATTAAAATCCCATTACCGCCCAAAAAGAATAAGAGCACAAACAACAAACGCACGACGGTAAGATCCAATCCCAGATAATCAGCCAGACCCGCGCAGACACCAGCGATCATTTGTTCATTTGGTTTTCGATATAATTTTTTAGTAGACATTTTATTTCTCCTTCATATTGATATACGACAAATTTCAAATAAGGTTTCATTGAACCAGATTCTATTGATGCTCACCTGTAAAATCGACACCGATTTCGATTGACTCTGGTAACTTTCATTATTAAACTTGAATTTGTCTTTGATTCCTGATTTTTACATTTAAAACGCCGGAGGTAGTATGGAGCAGAAACGTCTCATCCGCTATACGATGTTTGGTTTGTTGTATTTCACACAGGGAACCATCTTAAGTTATTTTACCGCTCTGAATGCCTTGTATCTGCTCCAATATGGATTAGATATGACTCGCATTGGCATCATGGGCACGATTGCTTTAATCCCCTTCGTGATCAAGGTCTTCCTGGGGATGCTCAGTGACAAAGTCAATATTCTGGGATTGGGGCATAGAAAGCCCTACATTGTTATTGGCTTAATCGTTCAAATTCTGTGTTTAATATTTGTCCCAATGATAAATCCTGGTGAAGACTTCTGGCTTTATGTTGCAATTGCTTTTCTTCTTCAAATGGGAATGGCTTTATACGATACCTGCACGGATGGTCTGGCATTAGACACAACTCCGGTTTCAGAGAAAGGTACCATTCAGGGTTTTATGGTTGGCGGCAGAGCCGTTGGTGTGATTGTAACTGCTTCACTCGTGGGACTTTTAGCAGAAAATGTCTCCTGGAGTGCTGTATTTTGGGTGCTGGCTGTACTGACCCTGCCCCCATTTTTCTTTTTGCATACGGTCAAAGAAACCCCACGCGTACAGGAACGAGCCTTCGATTGGAGCGCATTCTCTGCTTTTAAACAATTACCAGTCATAGGGCTGGCCATCATCGGCTTCATCTTCTTCATGATCATTATTGGTGTCAACCAGATTGTTAATCCGTACCTGCAGGAAACATTTAATATCAGCCTCAGTACCGCAGGATTTTTTACCACCGTTTGGGGGGTGGGAGTTGTCCTGGGAAGTATTGCGGGGGGTGGATTGATTAACAAGTTAGGGAATCGGACCTCGGTTTTAATTGGAATTGGAGTTGCTTTGGTCGCCATATTGGCCTTGGCAGCCATTAACCAGCTTTCGTATGCATGGTTCCTGGTCGCTCTCTTTGGTGTGTGTTACGGCACCTACCAGACTGTATATTTTGCAATAGCGATGGAATATACTGATCCGCGTATTGCTGCCACCATGTTTTCAATTTTGATGGCAGTCACCAATATTGGTCAAGGCGTTGGATTGGGATTGACTGGATTCTTTGCTGATTCATTCGGTTTTAAAACCACGTTTATCATCATGGCCTTATTAAATTTTGCTGTACTCCCCTTCCTGCCTATGATTTTTGGGAAACGTGCCACAAAAGCTGTCTCTGCAGTTTGAGAGATTAATACTTATAGAACAACTTTGAGCTCATTTGCCAGACGATCCAACTCAGATCGCTGTGGCAGCTTGCGGTAATCTGGGCCAAACACCAATCGGAAACCATCCCCCACAAAACGTGGGATGACATGTACATGCACATGAAAGACAGTCTGCAAGGCAACCGCGCCATCTGCAAGGAAAAAATTTATTCCTTCACAACGGATGGAACTTTTTCGTAGTCCTGCAGCAATTTTTTGTCCCACCTGAAAAAGATGTCCACCAATTTCAGGGGATAAATCACCCAAACCGGTCACATGTTGTCGGGGAACCACCAACACATGTCCCGGTGTAACCGGTTGAATATCCATAAATGCCAGGCAAAATTCATCTGCATAGACGATACTGGCTGGTACTTCATTATTGATTATTTTACAAAATATACAATCGTTCATGTTACCACCTGGGTTTCCTCAGTGTTCATTTCATTTTTCATTACTTCCGAATGAACCAATCTGGCTACATAGGACATCGCTTGGTCTAACGGTACTTCTGGTATATAGGTTCCAGAGCTGTAATCTACCTTTCCACCCGGAAAGATTTCCAGAATGGTTAGCCCGCAATCATCCAAAAGGAGCGCTAAGTCAACCGGCGAATAACAGCGCAAACGTTGTATTGATTTTACATCTGGATTTGCCTTCAACCACCAGGTATCGGTCATAGCACACTTTTTAGCATCGAATCCGTATTGCCGGGTAGCTACACCGATATCGAATTGAACACCTACAGCCTCATTTGCCCAATACCATGGAGTAAAGATTTCCAGAAATACAGACCCCCCAGGAGCCAACCAATTCGAGATCTTTTGCAATAAGAAGCGCTGATCATTGTCACTTCCTATTCCAAACCCGTCCCAGTAGCAGATCAATTCAAACACACCTTCAAGTACAACTGCATAAAAATCAGACTTCACTATGGTCAGATTCTCACACTTGCTGTGTTGGGAGAGTTCCTGTATGTGTTCTACAAACTCAGGTTCTTTTTCGATGGCTGTCACCAGGTAACCCTGTTGACTTGCCGCCACCGCAAATTGTCCCCCACCTGCACCGAGTTCTAGGATACGCCCACCACTTATACCGCTGACACGATGGATCCATTGTACTCTTTCCTGGTCCGAGGGACTGATATCACGAAAATAAATTTTCGACCATTGATGTTGGTATCGATAGAAATCCTGGTCTGTCATGCTATAGATTTTACACGAGGTTTCTTATTTTACAGACCAATCTCATTCAATCGTTGGCGGATATTCAGGAACCAGTAATGCCATTTCGATCAGACCCTGATAGGAGAATTTTTGAAATAAATCAAATTCTCGGGTCATCTTGGATGGCACCAAAATAGACATGCTTTTTCCTGCCTTCAACGCAATCTGATGCATCTCCTGAAATAAGATTGTGCTGATCCCACGTCTACGAAAATCCGGATGAGTGAAAATATCCGCTATATAGGCATATTTTCCCTCTAAGGTGATTACCTGTGCTTTTGCACATACTTCACCTTTGTAAAATGCCATTAGATTATGGATAGCCGGGTCATCCAGACCATTAGTACTGGATGGATAATCTGGCTCAATCGAATTTACTAATGCTACATCCTGAATATTTTTTATAATTTTAACTTCCCCACCTATAGGGTTATTTATTGGTTCTTTCAGTGATAATTTCCTTGTCATGAGAATATTGGACCAAGCATGTAAGTATCCTAAATCCCTATAGGACGGAATTAATTGATGTAATTTCTCTGAGAATATATTTACAACATGTTCTCCGGGATTTTTTTTCAAAAATGAATGGATGTGCTTTTTTACCTGGGCTGGGGGATTATCACCGGTAAAAAATTCAAGTTGGTAGTTAAATGAGCGTGGCCATGGCTGAATTATCCATTGAGGATATTGTATTCCCAACACCTGGTCTAAATGAAAGATTTCGGCATTATTCTCAACTTGATATTTATAAGTAATTGCATCGAAAAATGCTTTCACTCCAGGGAGTATATTCATAAATGAGTTCCTAATCTGGATACTTGATCTTTTTCAAGTACCCCCAACCCCAATAATGGCGACGGATAATTTCTCCATCAGTTTGAATTGTTTTTTCGTCTGTCCAGAAATTTTCGGTCGGTAAATCTTTTACGATCACCTCCACCCGATAAATAGAATATTTCGTTCTTAATCCCGGGTAAGATCTGGAGTTTCTATACCGGTAGCGTGGCTTGCATTGTCTGGTTAATATTGTTATATCCTGATCCTGAATTTGTAACTCCTCCAGCAGGCATCTTTTGGCAGCAAACAGACAATCTTCGCCCGGTTTCATTTTTTCACTGGGGGGAATTTTTCTCGACCGCATACGTTTATCATCTAGTTCCTGCCCCAGTTCTAATAAATACTTACCAGCGTGCATGACCAAGACCTGAACAACTTTCACCACTCTCAAAGGTGGCTGAAGTTGAATGCTGCTTTCTCCCTTTGAAATTTCATTAAATAGATTGTCAACCGATTTTGCCTGACCGCAATTCCAGCTGTCTAGATCAATCGACAGGGTTAACAGCCATTGGTGCAAACTTTCGACCGAAGGAAAATTTCCAAATTCTTTTTTCATCATTATAAAATGGGTCTAACGTCGTTAGGATTTTCTTAATAGAAGAATCAAACGAAATAATTAATCAGAAACTCTTATTCTCTGTCTGTAAACGTTTATAAAATTATTTTACAGGATATTCCAAATTAGGTTTACAAGTTAATCGTACTATTTGTGTTTTATTTTAATATTTTCGTTATAATCTAATGTGAAATCAATTAGATCTGGAGACTTATGAAGGCATCCAATATTTTGCCAGGAGATAATCGCGACACGATCCGTATGAGCTGGAGAAGGCCAGTCTATATACTGACGCCCATACGCCGATTGGCTCAATCCATTAATGTCAGTTCTTCAGGAATCCTGATTACCACCCTGTATGATGATCATTTTCAGGTGGGAGAAGAAATATCGATATCGATTCCACATGCCATCACAAAAATTACCACTACGGTTACAGGAAAAATAATCAGGGTTACCAACCATGAAGGTTGGATACAATTAGCTGTTGATTTGACTGCTTGAGCAGAATAACTGGCCTAAACTTCTTGCACAGTCTCCCAAGGGTATATTTCAGTCCCTTTAGCAGCTTCCCGGATGTCTGGATCATTCGAATAGTAGCCATGCTTTTCAGGCGGTAAAAGCCTGGAAATGTGAATCATGATGTCATGACTTATGTCATCCAATTTCTTGCGATCAGTCCGGCTCTTCACATCAATCTGATATGGACCAAATGGTTTTCCAATTCTTGCTGTCACTTTCGGTCGTTTAAACTGTCTAATTTTCGAGAAAAATGTATCAAATCCATCTAACCCAATCGGCAAAATGGCCGCGCCGGTTTTCGCTGCCAGAAAAGCCACCCCAGGCCTGGCTGGGCGTAAAACATTCGCCCAACTCCCACCCTCTGGAAAAATTCCTAAAATTCCATTTTGAGCCAGAACAGTTTCTGAAATAACGAACGTTTCTCTGGAGACAGAACCACGAAACACCGGGATGATTCCCCATAAATGACGCAACCATTCCACAGTTCCGGGCGCGTTTGGCGTACGTGTACCACCTAAAAATTCCAGACGCCAGGAAAGCAATTTAATCACAGCCAGAGGATCCAAAAAGCTAAAGTGGTTACTGACGACTAGTAACGGCCCCTTTCGAGGTAAATTTTCTTCTCCAATGATTTCAAAATCTCCCAAAATGGTAAAGGCCAAATTGATTAAATTTCTCAAGATCGTTCTGAGCACACGTCTGCGGGGATATGGGTATTTCTTCACATTAATTTTCATATCAATTCCTCTAACTAGGAGTGGGGAGAAGATGAATGATCTTCAAGGGATAATTTTCATCACATTATAGCGCAAATTTAAACTGAAACAGAAAAATATAACCAACAAACAAGACGCTAATGGATTGCAAAACAGGACAGAATGTCTACTATAATAATAACAATGATGCCATTTGTTGAGAACATTCCAGTTTCGCTGCTAATAGTTCAATGCAGTGTTTGACCAATCATTTCGAGTTGGGATAGGAGGTTTTCATGTTACAAATAACATTTTCTGAAGAGGAAAAATTAACCCTACGGGATTTACTGCAATGCTGTCTGGCAGAATTAAGAGTTGAAATTCATCACACTGATGATATGGACTTTAAGGATATGCTTAAGAACCGCAGGAAGGTTCTTGAAAAGATATTGGCAGAATTATCAACAGGAAATGAAGAATCAAAACCAATCTGTAAATAAAACCTGCTTCAGAAAGATATTCCAAGCGATTTGTATTTTTAGATAATCGTTGCATGCAGAAAGGCTGAAAAATTATGCTGCGTTGCCCATGGGCAAAAAGTGAAATAGCAATCGAGTACCATGATCATGAATGGGGTGTTCCCGTGCATGATGACCATAAATTATTCGAGTTCTTAATTCTGGAAGGCGCTCAGGCGGGGTTAAATTGGGAAACCATTCTGAAGAAAAGAGAAGCTTATCGGGAAGCTTTCGCAGAATTTGAGCCTGCACGCATCGCACAATTTGATGCAACCCAGGTAGAAAATTTGCTCAACAACCCGGGCATTATACGCAATCGCCGAAAAATTGAGTCTGCCATTCAAAATGCAGCTGTGTTTCTGAAAATTCAGGATGAGATTGGTAGCTTTTCCAACTATATTTGGGGTTTTGTAAACGGAAAGCCAATCCAAAATAGGTTTTATCGTTTAGCAGATGTCCCAGCTGAGACAGACCTTTCAAGGCAACTCAGTAAAGATCTAAAACAATGCGGTATGAGTTTTGTAGGTCCAACCATCCTATATGCATTTATGCAGGCGGTTGGAATGGTGAATGATCACCTGGTAGAATGCTATCGGTATAATGAAATCAGTCAGATGGGATGAATGAATAATGAGCAAAATTGAAGGGAAAGTGGAAGCACTGTTTGTCACCCCAAAGGGGGAAAATATCTCCAGGAAAGTCGTGGGTGGAATTTTCACCAATGAAGGTATGATCGGTGACCGCCATTTTGGTGTCACTTTATTATCCAATGCACGTACACCAGAATTCGAGCGAGGTACTGTTATCCGCAATCGACGACAGGTTTCTCTGGTCTCCCAGGAAGAACTTGATGCGATTGCCCGGGAATTGGATGTTGAAGAAATTAAACCAGAGTGGTTAGCTGCCAACCTGCTCATCTCAGGAATTCCTCATTTCAGTCTTTTGCCTATTGGAGCAAGGTTATTCTTTGAAGGTGGATTGGTGCTTTTCAATGATGGAAAGAATCTTCCCTGCAAAATTCCCGCCAAAATCGTCCAAGATCAATATGGAATGGTAGAGGGCATTCAACAAAATTTTATTACAACTGCTATGCATCGTCGCGGATTGGTTGCCTGGGTGGAACATCCTTCTCAATTGGTTGCCGACACAATATGCCGAGTAGAATTGCCTCCGGTGTGGAAAAATTTATGGGAGTAATATAAAGAATGGATTTCCTTCTTCCCGATACAATTCCAACACATATTGAAGGTACAGGATTTAATTTTGAGGTACTTCATCCTAGCCATGTTGCCTTAGATTTTCATGCACTCATGAAAAGCAAAGACTTCCTGCGCCGGTGGTCGAATAGCACCTGGCCAGAAGATAAATTTACACTGCAAGATAATTTGCTTGATCTGGAATGGCATTATGATGAATTCGAGGAAAAAACTGCCTTTACTTATACGATTCTCAATCATGACAAAACCCTATGTTTAGGGTGTATCTATATCAGACCGGTTGTATCTATTCAATCATTATCACCAGATGAATTGAAAAGGCTTGCGCCATTTCGTTTTTTTGTTTCTTACTGGGTCATCACGGATATAAGAAACACTCCTTTAGAAAACCAGATTTTTTCAATCCTCATGGAATGGATGCAAACAGACTGGCATTTTTCATCTGTTTTATTCGCCAGCAATAGAGAAATTCCTGAACAAAACAAGATATACCAAAATAATAATTTGGCGTTATATTTAGAATTCAATGTGAACAAACGCTATCAACTATTTTGGACACCTATCAAAGGATGAAAAATGGATTTTGATGCATTAAAGAAACATTTGTTTAACCTTCCAGAAGCAAGATTAGTATTTCCCCAAGGACCAGATACTCTGGTTTTTAAAATATTAGGAAAATCATTTGCTTTTATCTCCTGGCAATCTGACCCAATTTTTGTCAGTTTAAAATGCGACCCGACCAAAGCGATCCAACTTCGCAAGCAGTACCTGGGTCTCGTTCCGGGATACCACATGAACCGGACTCATTGGAATACTTTTTTTCTGGATAATGATCAGATTCCAGATGATGTCATTTTACAATGGGTGGACAATGCTTATCAATTAGCCATCAATGAATTACCAGGTTTTCTGCGGAAACGCATTTTAAAAAAGATTACCAAACTAAAGGAAGAAAACTGAACATCCTCAAACAGATCTTTGTGTCACAATTCCGGATGGGTCGGTAGGTAGGGTCGCTGGAAAAAGAATTATGAATAAGAAAATAACCTATCGTGATATGGTGTTTGAAATCGTAAAACAAATCCCACCTGGGAAAGTCGCCAGTTATGGTCAGATTTCCCGGATGATACCAGGATGTACAGCGCGAATGGTGGGGTATGCGCTGGCATCTTTACCCAATGATTCGGGTGTTCCATGGCAAAGGGTGATCAATTCCAAAGGAAAAATTAGCCCACATGGGGCAGGATTTGGATCAGCGATGCAACGAGCACTACTAGAGCAAGAAGGTATCATCTTCCAGGAAGATAATCGCCTGGATTTTAAGATTTATGGCTGGGTTTTATAAGCAATCTCCAAATATTTAGGATCGGTGGATAAAGAGGGCAAAAATACATTGAATCCTGGCTCACTTTTCTTTATACTATTCTTTAATGATGGAGGTCATTAATGAGAGAGGATGAATTCAGTCAGCCGACTTATGAAAAAAGCCCTGTCCTAATCTATCAATGCTTGCGCATACCCTCCCAACTGATCGTCAACCCACTCACTCAAATTTCAAAATTTTCTAAGCAATAACAAATTGGCTTTACCATAGGAATCACTCTAACCAATCCGAAGATCAGAATTTTTCCAGATCCACTAATAAATGAAGCATGATTTCTGGCTTCATAAGCAAATCAATAGGTAATTATTTTATGAATATCAATGATTTTAGCGAGGTAAAAATTGAAGTCTATCTGCCTGCAGAGCATCTGGAAGCGTTGCGATTAGCGCTGGTCCATGTGAACGCTGGTGTTATTGGCAATTATGATAACGTATTTTCCACGACGGAGGTTACCGGTCATTGGCGTCCGTTGGAAGGGGCTCATCCATTTCAGGGAAAACCCGGTGAAATCGAGATCGCCCCTGAGATTAAGCTGGAAGTTAATTGCCATCGAAAACATGTTTCCGCTGCGCTGCAGGCTATTCGTACAGCCCACCCATATGAAGAACCGCTTGTACGGGTAATCCCGATTTTGAATCAATTTTTTGAGGTAACTGGAGGTGCTACGTGAATGAAGATTTAATGAGAAATCTGTTTAAATATTTGAATAAATTTATGGTCCTTTTATGGAAGCTCGGATTAGAAAATTGGCTCAATTTCTATCCGAAATTACTCGGTCGTTATCTGGTTATTACCCATTACGGCCGTAAATCCGGAAAAAAATATCTAACCCCAGTCAATTATGCAACCGTCGATGATGAAATTTATTGTACCTCCGGGTTTGGGGTGCAATCGGATTGGTATAAAAACCTGATTCATGATCCTGAAATAGAAATATGGTTGCCTGATGGTTGGTGGAAAGCAAAAGCAGAAGATATCGGAAATCACCCACAGCGCTTAGACATCATGCGCGAGGTGCTAATCGGAAGTGGTTTTGCTGCTCCACTGTTTGGAATACAGCCATTGACAATTGATGATGATTCGTTGGCTGAGGAAACCAAAGATTATCGATTGTTACGATTAAACAAGATCAGCGAAAGAACCGGGAAAGATGGACCGAACGAATATGTTTGGATTTGGCCGATATCTACCTTTCTCTTGCTTGCAATGCTCAAATTACGGAAAAGGAATAAATAATCACTATGCTGCGCTCACAATTACTGGAAGCCCTCACCAAATACATCCTCTCAAAAAATATGGATCACCCCCTGCGGGTGGCAATCGATGGATTGGATAATGCAGGCAAATCAATGGTGGCAAAAGAACTGATTTTTCCATTGAGAAAGAGTAAACGCCAAATCATTAACGTATCCATTGATGGATTTCACCGTCCCAAAAAAATTCGATATCGCCGGGGAGAATATTCTCCAGAGGGTTATTATTACGATTCTTTTAATCTGGATGCGGTGATTTCAAATGTTTTAGAACCACTCAGTCCGGGTGGGAATCGACAATTTCGCCGGCAGATTTTTGATTTCAGGATTGATCAAAATGTCGAAAGCGATTGGGAGACAGCGGAGGATGATGCAATCTTGTTGTTTGATGGTTTATTTTTACAACGCCAGGAACTGGATCCTTTTTGGGATATCCGCATATTCATTGAAATCGACCAGGATATAAGCCTGGACAGGGCTTTCAAACGCGATCTACAATACTATCAATCTTTGGGGAATATTCAGCAAAAATATATACAACGTTGTTTTCCGGCTCATAAAATATATCTCGAACGCTGCCATCCTAAACAACGTGCTGATGCAATCATAGAAAATAATGATTGGAAAAGCCCAACATTAACATTTCAACGAGAGATGGCTGGTTAATTTTTTTTTCATCCACGGAAAATGTTTTCAAAAAGCAGTACCTGAAGAAATTCAAACTATATTACAATCTATATGATTATAAAACCGATTGGTCAATCAAATTACCGAGGATGCCTATGACACTAAAAATGAAACGAATCGGAATATTCTTTTGCTTATTGGTAATACTGTTTGTTGTAAGCGCTTGTGCGTTACCATTAGGCAATTTATTCAACGAGGACATTAAAACCAGTACCCCCCAGGGGGTTGAGGATGAAGAATTATCTCCTTTTGAAAATATAGGTTGCATCTGGAAAACAGACTCTGAGGCCGTTTGTAATCAAGACAGCATTCCGCAAAAAATGGGTTGCGATACACTCACAAAACCCTCAGATTATCTTGACCTACTTTCTCCTGAGAGTGAGTTTATGATTTGTAGTTACAGAGCTGATTTGACCCACAAAAATGACGATCAGGATCTGAAAGGATTGTGGGATAGTGGTTGTAAAACTCCCTGGAAACAACGGCTTTTGGTATATACCAATGGAGATTATTTGCTGATTAGTGATCGGGAAGATCTAAAATATTACTTTACCCCGATTACCAGTACGGATCAAGCCCTCGGATACGCGCTGGCCGCCACCGGCTATTCCCCCAGATTCGATTTGGAAGATCTGGAAGGATACAGAATTTTTGCTGATCCGCTGCAAATAACCAATGTGCAATCCACCCCCAACGGATACGAATTTTCCCTCTTTAGCCAGCAAATGTGTGGCTGTGGCCCACATCCAACCTATATGCACAAACTAGAAGTTACTCAATCCGGGGATGTAAAAATACTCGAATCCATTCCAGCCTTCGAAAATCCTGCGGAGGACAGTTTGTGCGTGGATTAAACGAGGGATAATGGTGCGAAAATATCCATTCATGCAAGTCGATGCATTTACAGAGGTAGCATTGGGTGGGAATCCCTGCGCGGTCTTTTTCGATACAGATGATCTGGATGACCAAACCATGCTGGCCATCACGCGTGAAATGAATCTCTCTGAATCTTCATTCGTGAAGAGCTCAACTATTGCGGATTTTCGTGTGCGTTATTTCACCCCAATGGGAGAAATCCCTCTGGCAGGCCACCCAACCATTGCAACAACCTATGCTCTGGTTGATTCCGGTCGTCTGAAACTTACTGGCGAAATCACTCATATCCATCTCGAACTTCAGGTTGGACCTATCCCGGTTGAAATTCAGTCAGAAAACGGTCAGGTAAAGAATATCACCATGACCCAAAAAAAACCTAAATTTTTACAAGTGTATGAGCCTGAGGATATTTTAGAGGTATTCGGATTGTCGCAGGATGATTTATTACCAGATGTGCCTGTTCAAACTGTCAGTACAGGCACCCCACAATTAATGGTCTGTGTAAAAGACCTGAATGTGCTTAAAAAACTCAATCCCAACAGCAAAGCTTATCAGGAGCTGCACAATCAGAGTGATTGGTTTTCATCACATTTCTTCTGCCTGGAAGGACTTAGCCCAGCAGGAAATACTTTTGCGCGCCATCTCAGCCCACCACCCGATATTTTTGAAGATCCTTTTACAGGTTCTGCAACAGGTGGAATGGGAGCCTTTTTGTGGCATTACGGCTTGCTGGCAGAACCCATTTTTATTGCCGAACAGGGACATTGGATGCACCGCCCGGGACAGGCAAAGGTCGAAGTGGTTGGTTCGCGCGAGGAAATTAAAACAGTGAAAGTAGGAGGGCCTGCCATCACAGTCTTACGTGGGGAGCTTGAAATTCCATAGCAACCGGCAATCTGGTATAAATAATGCATTGAAATGTCAATGTGATTGAAAAGAAATGAATTTTTCTATGAGTTCACCCAGTAACATTCCCAAATATCAAGCCTGGCTGTTGGCATCCCGCCCAAAGACCTTACCAGCCGCGGTATCCCCAGTTATCATCGGTGCCGCGGTTGCGTTTGCGGAACAAAGCTTTCAGTTTGGCCCTGCCCTGGCTGCCTTCCTGGGAGCATTATTGTTGCAAATTGGGGCGAACCTGGCCAATGATGTTTTTGACTATGAAAAAGGCGCAGATCAACACGACCGTATGGGACCTTTACGTGTCACGCAGGCTGGTCTTTTATCTCCTACACAGGTTAAAACCGGAATGTGGTTAACTTTTGGGTTAGCAGCAGTATGTGGCATCTACATGACATTCGTTTCGGGCTGGTTAATTCTTCTCATCGGATTACTGGCTATCCTGGCTGCGATTGCTTATACTGGCGGACCTTTCCCGTATGGTTATAAAGGGCTTGGCGAAGTCTTTGTTTTTACATTCTTTGGATTTGCCGCTGTTTGTGGCACTTATTACGCTCAAGCCGGAAGCATCAGCCAGTTAGCTGTGTTGTCCAGTGTCCCGGTGGGTTTATTAATTGTTGCTATTCTGGTGGTCAATAATGTCAGAGATTTTGAAAGTGATAAAACCGCCAATAAGAGAACTTTGGCTGTCCGTTTTGGTTTAGAATGGGCGCGCCAGGAATTCATCAGCGTTGTAGTTTTAGCGTTCGTCATTGTTGTCCTGTTAAGTATCAGCGATCTGGCTACTCCCTGGATATTATTGACCTGGTTTTCTCTACCCCTTGTTTTCTCAACCAGCAGTTCTGTCTTAAATCAACGCGGAAAAAAATTAAACAAGACCCTGGCTGGCGTGGGTCAATTAACTTTAATATTCAGCCTATTGTACGCCCTTGGATTAATTCTATCCGTTTTTATCCCCATCTAATTAATTTTTCTAAGTTGCCACAGGTTTTTTCTTTAAGTTTTTTAAGAATTCAAAAATCGCGCCAAAGGGGAAGAAATAAACCACAAAAACCACTGCTAACATCCATGCTTGCATTTCGGTGGTACTTAATCCGGCAAATAAAAAGATGCTCACATGTATTTTTATCACATTGATGTAAGCACTTTTTGCAAAATTTGCTTCGCTTTGATTGAAAATTCGTTGAAATTTTCGTAATGAAGCAAGCGCAGTAAAAAGAATCACAGGCCAATAGGCTTTAAGACTGATGCCAGTAAAAAAGAGAAAATCTGAAAATCTTTCGAAAGACCGATCCATGATGGGAAAAAAATCATTTAAGAAGATGGAATACACGAAATGAAATAACCCAAAATGCAGTGTGAAGAAAACCAATTGGAAGATCATGCCAATAAAAAGAACACCAAATTTGATTCCGTTTGGGATCGAATCCTGAAAAAGCCGATTCATCAGGCTGCTCTCGTCGGCACCTCTCAGCGCTTTGCTGATAACCCCGGCAAATAGGTAACCAAATCCTATGGTTAAACTGGTGATCCACAAACTCCAGACCATATCCGCTGCCGTCCATTTTTCAACCCTTGCCAGAATAAAGATCACTAAGAAACTAAATAACCCGATCGCTAATTGCAACCAAAGCGGGATTTCAGTCTCCAACCAGTCGCTACCTTCTAAATCAATCGTTTTGAGTATTGATTCTTTTGGTTCATCGACTTGGTTAATCCGGTCAAGATTAACCTGAGCTTCCACATCCTGAGGGTCTAATGTCAGAACTTCCAGAAAGCACTTTTTTGCGCGGACTGAATCACCAGCATCAAGGTGATAATAACCCAGATTCATCCACGCTGCCGGGTTATCTGGATTTTGGTCAACAATACCCTTTAATTCTTGATAGCTCTTTGGTTCATTATTGTCAGACATTTAATAAGTTTAGCAGATTTATCTAGTTAAGTGCTTTTTTTTCAGGTTGCGATTTCACACGTATTCAGCACAAATTTACTAATCTCCACGTTGGTAATTCGGTGCTTCACGGGTGATGGTAATATCATGCGGATGAGATTCAATCAATCCAGCATTGGTAATGCGTACCAACTTTGTCCTTGTCCGTAAATCTTCCAGGCTGGCAGCGCCAGCATAGCCCATTCCGGAACGCAATCCTCCCACGAGTTGGAAGATAAAATCCGTCAAAGCACCTTTATAAGGCACCATGCCTTCCACCCCTTCCGGCACCAGTTTCCCCGCCCCTGACTGACCAGATCCGTAACGATCCTTCCCATACCCTTGCATCGCTCCCATAGATCCCATACCTCGATAGGCTTTAAATTGTCTGCCTTCATAGAGGATATCTTCACCAGGAGATTCCATCAAACCGGCTAAGAGGCTGCCTAACATAACTGTATCCGCTCCGGCAACCAGTGCTTTAACAATATCCCCGCTGAACTTTATACCACCATCAGCGATCACAGGTAGGGAATATCTTCTGGCAACTTTGGCGCAGCGATAAATGGCACTCAGTTGTGGCATGCCAGCACCCGACACAACGCGGGTGGTGCAGATCGAACCAGCGCCAACCCCAACTTTGATGGCATCCACCCCGGCATCAACGAGCGCTTGAGCGCCATCTTCGGTCACCACGTTTCCGGCAATCACTGGTAAATCAGGCCGGATGGCTTTAATGCGTTTGATTGCTTCCAATACGCCGGAAGTATGTCCATGCGCGGTATCGATCACCACGACATCCAGATTTTTTGCGGTCATGGCTTCTATCCTGGATTCCAGATCAGACCCAACACCAACCGCTGCCCCCACCAGCAATCTACCAGATGAATCTTTTGCGGCATGGGGAAATTGAAGTTTTTTCTGAATATCCTTGACCGTAATCAGCCCTTTCAGATGTCCATCTTCATCCACCAATGGTAATTTTTCGATGCGGTATTTTTGGAGAATACTTTTGGCTTGATCAAGTGTTGTACCCAATTCAGCCGTAATCAAGCGCTCATAGGTCATAAATTCACTGACTGGTCGTGACAAATCTTCGTGTTCGATAAAGCGGATATCACGATTGGTAAGAATACCTATCAATCTTTCATCAGCCGGGTTTATGATCGGAACCCCACTGATATGAAATTTTTCCATAATAGTAGAAGCTTCTGCAAGTGACGCTGTGGGGGGAAGGATAATCGGATCAGAAATCATGCCGGATTCTGACCGCTTAACAATTTCCACCTCACGTGCCTGGTCATCTGGCGAAAGATTTCGGTGGATGATCCCAATACCCCCTTCACGTGCCAGAGCTATCGACAGGCGTGATTCTGTCACTGTATCCATGGCTGCGGATAACAAAGGAATGTTCAGTCTGATATCCCGTGTCAACTGGGCCTGCACATCCACCTGGGCTGGCAAAACCTGGCTGAATCCCGGTTCCACCAATACATCATCGAAAGTAAGGGAATCCATTTGTTCAAATAAAGCTTCGTTCATCATATCTCCAGGGTTTTCAATTTAATTGTTCAGACAATTTCATCACATTATAAGGACAAATTAGCACAATCCCAAGTGAAATTCCTGGTTAAATAGTCTTTATGAAAAACAGATCGAATCTTAACCAATTTGCTTTCGAATTTCCAATACCAGATCCAGCGCATGTTGTCTGGCAAAGCCTGTATAGATGTTCAAATCTGCCAGCTGTCTGATTTCATCAGCAGAAACCCATTGGAGTACACCAGGCTCATTAGTCAAATTTTCGATTAATGGATTAAATTGTCCTGATTGCACTGCACCCCAGGCTGATAATGCCTGTTGGCGTAAAAGTTCGTGCATCACCTGGCGATCTGCTCCACGTTTACCAGCCAACATCATAATGCGTTCCGTCAGCGCAAAGGGTGCATACATTTCCAGATTTCGATGAATAGCTTTTTCATTAACCTCCAGGCTCTGGATAATCCGGTAACTGACTCGCAGAATTTCATCCGCAATCAAAAATGCCTCCGGCAATAATGTGCGCCGATTGGCACTATCATCCAATGTTCTTTCTAAAAGTGAGGAAGCAGCATTTTGCCAGGAAATTTGTGGGTACACAGAAAGCTGGCGTGCCAGTGAATTAATTTTCTCAGCATTGATCGGGTTACGTTTAAACGGCATGGCGGATGACCCCACCTGATGTTTCCCAAATGGTTCGCTGAGTTCGCCAATTGGAGGACTTTGTAAAATTCGCAAATCGAATGCGAATTTGGATAGTGTCGCCCCCAACCCTGCCAGGCTATTCAGAACCAGGATATCCTGCTTTCTCGGATAGGTTTGATGCGTAACCGGAAAGAACTTAAGAACCAATTCTTCACTAAGCCTGGCTTCAAAAGCATCCAGTTGGTCCACACCTATCAGGTCACCATAGGCAGCAGCGGTTCCCACTGCCCCTTTAAACCCCTTCCCGCGAATTTCATCTCTTACCCGGGAGATCTCCTGCCAGTCCAGCAGCAAGTCCTGGGCATGAAAAGCCATGCGATAGCCGAGCAGTGATGGTTCGGCTGGCTGCAGGTGGGTATAGGCAATGATCGGAATGTCAATCAATTTTTCTATCTGATTGACGAACACCATTAATAATTCTTGAAGCTTGGAAAGAATCAGATCCAGAGAATAACGTAATCGCAGTGCATCCGCGTTATCTTCTATATCCATGGAGGTTGCTCCCATATGGATAACACCACCAGCATTCGGACACTGGGCGGCGAATGTCTTCAATTCAGCCATCAGGTCATGATGGATTTGCGCTTCGATTTCCAATGCTGCTTCGACATCGATTTCTGTGGCATGCGCTTCCAATTCTGCAACCAACTCATTCGAAAACAAACCAAATTCAGCTTCGACCTTTGCCAGGGCAACCCAAATCTTTCGCCACAATAAGCGCTTGTGGTGTTCACTCCATAAAGAGCGCATCTCTGGACTGGCATAACGCCAACTGAACGGAGATTGGTAATTTTCATACGGACTGGACATGCTCACCTCATAACACAAGAGATAAATTGATTATATACGCTTTCCAATGGGCACGGATTGGCTTAATAAGCTCTCCATCAAATTTCCTCTGACGTTGTTTGTATTCCAATGGTAAAATCGAGCCAATTCACGCATTAGCAGGGTTCATGAACGCACCATTATTTCTCGTCGCAATTTCACCGGTTTTATTAGTTCTCATTTTCTTAGTTATCTTACGCCTACCAGCCGTCAAAGCGATGCCACTCAGCTGGTTGATTCATGCCGGGTTGGCTTTTTTCATCTGGAAGATACCTTTGCTACAGGTGGCAGCGGCGTCTTTAGAGGGGATCATCATCGCTTTTTCTGTGCTATGGATTATCTTCGGCGCTATCTTTTTGTTGAACGTTTTACGCTCCAGTGGCGCAATCGATACCATTCGTCATTTTTTCACCAAGATATCACCTGACCGGCGCGTGCAGGTGATATTGATCGCCTGGCTATTCGGTGCTTTTCTGGAAGGCGCATCAGGATTTGGTACTCCAGCAGCCATCTGTGCTCCTTTGCTGGTCGCACTGGGATTTCCACCATTGGCTGCTGTTGTTCTGGCACTGATTTCCAATAGCTTTCCGGTGACTTATGGCAGTGTCGGCACAACCATTTTTGTGGGTCTGGCGCAGGGATTACAGCAAGGTCCCGACCTGGCTCCCATTGTGGCCAACTATTTAGGAAATATGCCACTCAGCGAGTATTTGCATATCGTCAGCACTAAATCAGCTCTCTTAAATTGGTTACCGGGAACATTTCTACCCTTATTACTCTCCGCAATGCTGACACGCTTCTGGGGTGAAAACAAGAGTTGGAAAGAAGGGCTGGCCATCTGGAAATTCGCATTGTTATCTGGTTTCAGCTTCACAACTTTTGCGGTATTGATTGCTGTATTTCTAGGGCCTGAATTTCCTACTTTGTTGGGCAGTTTGTTGGCTTTGATTCTGATGGCTTTCTTAGCAAAAAAAGGAATCCTTCTCCCTAAAGAACCCTGGTATTTTCATTCGTCCGCACCTGCTCAGTTGGTTATCCTGCAGGAACCATTGAAAATCCCAACCTGGAAGGCTCTGTCACCATACCTGATGGGGACCATTATACTTTTATTAACCCGACTGCGTTTCTTACCTTTGAAGGAAATTCTCAACCTTCCTCAAGTCGGATGGTCCAATATATTGGGGACTGAAATTTCCACCCAATTTGCACCTCTGTACTCGCCCGGTGCCATCTTCACCCTCACCGCTCTGGTCAGTGTATTTTTACTTCGTATGCGAAAAAAAGAGCTGGGTGAAGCCGTCAAAAATTCTGCCACCAGCCTGATCAGCAGCACGATAGCCCTGGGGACAGCTGTACCATTGGTGCGTATCTTCATCAATTCGGGGTTTAATGAACTCAACCTGGGCAGCATGCCCATTGAGTTGGCTGCCAGTATGGCGTCCGTATTAGGCCCGGTCTGGCCATTGTTTGCACCCTACGTGGGTTCATTGGGGGCATTTATCTCTGGAAGTGCCACCTTCAGTAATTTAATGTTTTCACTCTTTCAGTTTGGAGCCGCCATCGAAAATAAGCTAGACCCGGCATTAATCAATGCCTTGCAAACGGTCGGTGCTGCTGTTGGCAATATGATTTGTGTGGTCAATGTTGTTGCTGCCAGCTCGGTTGTTAACCTGCAGGGTAGTGAAGGAAAAATTATTCGTTTCACTTTACTTCCATCGCTGGTCATCTGTCTAATCGTTGGTTTATTAGCCATTGTTGTGTTTTAATTAAATAATGGATTTTCCAGATCTCTCATATATTGTAAATTCATTTTTAGGTAACACTGAATTTCAATGCGATCGCATTATGGATGGTCACATTCATGAAAGCTGGTATATTCATTCTACCTATCCACAATACCCAGAGACCATCCTCCAAAAAGTTAATACCCATGTTTTTCCTGATCCTGCCGGGTTGATGGAAAATATTCACAATATCCTCAACTTTTTACAGAATCAATCTCCCACCCAAAAACAATTAAGGATTATTCCAACCCAGCTCGGGGAGATTTTTTACCAAGCTCCCGATGGGAGTGTCTGGCGAATGTATGAAAAAATTGGGAACAGCTACACCACCCAGGTATCGAATAGTCTATCCCAGGTTTATGAAGCTGGCAGAGTAACAGGTTTATTTTTAAAGCAACTGCAAGACTACCCGGTTGAATCTTTAAACATCTCCATCCCTGATTTTCACAACACACCCAAACGATTTCAGGATTTTCTCACAGCAGTGTCGTACTCTGACAACAACACCATCCAGGAAGTTCAAAGTGAAATTAATTTCCTGAGGCAAAGAGCTCACCAATTTGGGTTATTTTGGGATGCCCTTTCTGATCAGCGTCTCCCCTGGCGGGTAACCCACAACGATACAAAAATCGATAATATCCTCTTTGATCTCGATACCCACCAGGCAATTTGCCTGATCGACCTGGACACCATCATGCCTGGATCTGCGTTGTTTGATTTTGGGGATGCATTGCGTGCCTTGGGGAATCCAGTAGGAGAGGACGAGCCTGACTTGAGCAAAGTGAATTTCCAATTGCCTGTTTTCGAAGCCTACACCCGTGGTTATCTGTCAGCTGTCGGTGATATTTTGACACCTCAGGAGCTGTCCTGGTTGGCAGGCAGTCCCTGGATGATCACGATTGAAAATGGTATGCGATTTCTAACCGATTATTTAGAGGGCAATCAATATTTCAGAATCCATTATCCCAGCCAGAACTTTCAGCGCTGCCGAACCCAATTAAAACTGGTATCTGATATGGAGACTCAACAATCCCGGATGGAAGCGATTGTACATAATCTTCAAAAAAAAGATTGAATTCAAGGAGATATCCGAAAAAAACTTGTTTTCTAGAAACGAAACAGGAATGTTAAATCATTGACATTCGTACCGGTTGGACCTGGTTGCAAAATATCACCTAACTTTTCAAAGAAATGGTATGAATCATTATTAGCAAGAAATTCTGCAGGGTCAAGTCCTAATGTTTCAGCCCGGATGGCTGTCTCACCAGTCACCACAGCACCAGCAGCGTCAGTCGGGCCATCTTCTCCATCGGTAGCCAGCGTTACCAGCATAACATCAGATAATCCGGCCAGCAACGGCACCGTTGCCAGGGCTAATTCGAGATTTCGCCCACCTTTGCCGGAACCCCGTAACGTGACTGTTGTTTCTCCTCCAGCAATCATACACAGGGGGGCCTGATCAGCAGAAATTAACTTTTCAGACAATATTTGCGCCACCTCTCGTGCTTCTCCCTGCCAGGCATTCCCCAAATCAATGCAGGTAAACCCGTATTGGCTCGCTTGGTCAGCAGCCGCCTGTGCTGCTAACTCATTACTTCCCACCAGGATATTTTTTACCTTTGTGAACATTTCATCGCCTGGTTTGGGGGTTTCGATCTGCAGTTCAAAATGCTTCAAGATGGAGGCAGGAATTTTATCATTCAAGTCGTATTGATCGAGAATGCGCCTTACATCCTGCATTGTAGTGGGGTCCGGCGCAGTAGCTCCAGATGCGATTGCTTCCAAAGGGCTATTGACCACATCCGAAAGGATCAAACTCACCAGGTAGGCAGGCGCGCACTGCTTGGCTAATCCACCTCCTTTGATACGATCCAGATGGCGGCGCAAGGTATTGATCTCATCAATCCTTGCGCCACAGGCCAACAATTGACTTGTCAATTCGCGCATGTCCGGCATTGACACCCCAGCGTAGGGAGCTGTCACCAAGGCAGACCCGCCTCCAGAGATCAAGCAGAATACCAAATCCCTTTCGGTGAAAGTTTCAGCAGCCGCCAACAACATCTCGCCGGCTTTGAGACTATTTTCATCCGGCAGTGGATGACTGCCTGTCTGGATGATCAATCGGGGATCATGCTCACCTGAAACATGTTTGGGAACCACCCAACCCTGTGTCAAGCGTTCTCCCAGGATATCTACCAGGGCAGTACTCATCGGTAACGCTGCCTTGCCAAAAGCCAACAAATACATATGCTCAAATTGGTCGAATAAATAGACGCGATCCCCACAGATCAAACGATTCTGCTTACGTTTCACAAATCGGGAGACTGCCTTGCCTGGCTCCACCGCAGCGATGGCAGCGGATAATATCGAGGTAATTTGATCACCATAACGGTGCGAGGACAAAGTTTCTGTCTGAAAGGTTACTGATTTCATCATAAACGAATGATATCAAAAGAATGAAAATTATGCAGATGATTTAAGTGTTGTCTGCCTTGAAAACGGGAAATTCAGTTATGATCAGTTGATATCTTTCAATTTGTCTGATAAAAATAAAAAAAACAAGGACGAACATATGAGCAAACCAAAAGTATTTATCACCCGTCGAATTCCGGATGCAGGCTTGAACCTGATCTATGAAGAATGTGATGTTGATTTATGGGACAAAGATCTGCCACCTACGAAAGCTGAACTCCTGGAGCATGTCCCCGATGTGGAAGGTATTCTTTCTTTGTTGTCTGATCCGATCGATGCTGAAGTAATGCAGGCTGCCGGTGGGAATTTACGTGTTATCAGCAATTATGCGGTTGGATATAACAATATCGATACTCAGTTTGCCACCCGACGTAAAATTGCCGTGGGTAATACGCCGGGTGTATTAACAGAAGCGACTGCGGATTTTGCTTTCGCGTTGATGATGAGTGCCGGTCGTAGAGTTGTTGAAGCAGAAAAACACGTAAGGGCTGGCGAGTGGAAAACCTGGGGTCCGTCCACATTATTAGGGGTCGATTTTGCGGGGGCAACACTAGGCATCCTTGGATTTGGCCGCATCGGGAAAGCCGTTGCCAGACGGGCAACCGGGTTTGGGATGCGTATTCTGATCTTTGATCCCACTGCCCAGCCGATGGCAGGTGTGATCAAGGTGGATCTGGAAACACTTTATCGTGAATCTGACTTCATCTCCATTCACACACCTTTAACCCCGGAAACAAAAAAGATGATCAATACCGAAGCTTTCTCCAAAATGAAATCAACAGCAGTGCTGGTCAATACCGCCAGAGGTGAAATCATTGATCAGGATGCCCTCTATTATGCGCTCAAGCATCACAAAATTTTCTCTGCCGGCATCGACGTAACGGATCCAGAGCCTTTACCCATGGACAGCCAGCTCTTTGAATTAGATAATCTGATCATCTGTCCACACATTGCCAGTGCCAGTAGCACAACAAGAGAAAACATGGCACTGATTGCTGCCCGTAATCTGCTGGCCGGATTAAGAGGTGAGCGGTTACCTTTCTCAGTCAATCCTGAAATTTATCATCAATAATTGGTACCTCTGCTTCAAATGAAGAAAACCGCTGCTGAAGTTGTCGAGCAGCTTTTCTAATGGATGGCTTGGGGTGTTGGATGTAAAGGTCAGCCAACTCTGCAATTTCTTGCCAATTTGCCTTCAGATTTGCTAATCCCTTCGCTAATCCTTCCAGAGCTAATTTTGCATGATGGGTTTGATACGCATTCAGCGCATCAATGAGAAAAGGATAAACCTTGGAAGCAGTGCTCGCCTCACTGGCTGCTAAATTTCCGGCGCAGACAACCATGTAATCTCGAACAATGACGCTCTTCTCATGTTCAAATTGATGAGCAAGTTGGTTCCAATGGTTGACGACTGAATCCGGAATATACGGAGTGATTAACGCCACAGCATGCATGGCTTCCCACCGTACGCGTGTGTTTTTATGATTCAATAACGGAAAAAACTGATCAGAATAAGGTGCAATCAATTCAGGTTCATCCGCTGCCAGCATTGTACATACTTCAACACAATCTCCCAGCAGTGCTTTATTTTTGGATTGTAAACAGGCAATAATTTCATGAATCAACTGCGGATTATCGAGAATCAAGGCTGCTACATTTCGATTTCCCTGTTCGCTGCGCTGCTTTTGAGATGATGATAGTTGATTAATAATGGACATCTGATTTCAATCCCAATAGTAGTCGAAACCCAAATTTATTAAATTTGATTTCAGAATTTAAGTTGATCTCATTTTCAGTCATCAAGTCCTGAAAAATTGTATTTTGAAGTGAATCAGGCATTTTCAAAGAAATACTTTTTTTGTTTGTGTTTACCATCACGATTAATTGCACTCCATTCTTTTCTTTTTTAAAGATAAAAGCCTGGAGGTCTTCATCGACAAGTAACCATTCCAGATCAACTTCAGCGAACACTGAAAACTGTTTCCTAAGGTCAATTAATTTTTTGACAAAAAGACGTAAATCCAGATTCTGGTTCGACGCACTCCAGGGCATGCACCGGCGATTGTGTCCTTCCGTACCTGCCAGCCCTATCTCGCTGCCATAATAAACACTGGGAGCACCTGCAAAAGTAAATTGAAGTAAATAGGCAAGCTTCACTTTTTCAATCTGATCACCACAAATACTCAAAATGCGTGGTGTATCATGGCTATCTATCAAATTGTACATTACAGGCAAATTGTTTTTGGGATAATTGGCTAACAGTTGGTTGATCGCTTCCTTATATTGGACTACATCATATTTTTGTTTTACCTTATCTACTTCCCCCAACAGGAACCAGATTGGGTAAGTTAATTCATAATTCATGACCCCATCGAACTGATCACCCTGAAGCCAGGGGTAAGAATTATCCCAATTCTCTCCCAGGATGTATATTTCAGGATTGATCTGCTTCAACATTTTCTGGAATTCGCGCCAGAAAGCGTGGGGCACTTCATTGGAGACATCCAGACGCCAGCCATCTACTTTATACGTTTCAGTCCAATAACGAATCGCACCCAATAAATGCTCCTTAACCAGGGGATGATCCGTATTCCATTTGGGCATCAACGGCGTGAAAGCAAAGGTCGCGTAATTAAGATGCCCTCTTTCATCCAGACTCACTTTTGGGATGTTTCCTTCTTCCACTTCAAAGTTGATGACCGGATCTCGATAGATAAAAAAGCAATCATAATATCTGGATTCACGCCCATGTTTAACCACATCCTGCCAGAAGGGATGGAACCACCCACAGTGGTTAATGACAGCATCCAGCATGACCCGGATACCTCTTTGATGCGCTTTTTTCATCAGCTCGCCGAACAGTTCATTGGTCCCAAAAGCGGGATCAATCTTGTAATAATTAGTGGTATCGTATTTGTGCGAAGAGGGTGATTCGAAGATAGGTGTAAAGTAAATACCATTGATGCCAAATTCAGCTAACTCATCCAGATGGTCGATAACACCTTGCAAATCCCCACCATAGAATTTATAGATCGTATCTTCTTCGCTACCCCACAATAGACTGTTTTGGGGATTATTGGTTGGATCGCCATCCGCAAAGCGCTCCGGAAAGATTTGGTACCAGATAGTATCTTTTACCCAGGTAGGCGGTTGGAACAGATCCTCTTGATTCAAATAGGGAAAATTGAAATAATAACTGGTTTCAAATTGCGCGTCTGGTTGCTGATTGAGATTGAAAAAAGAGCGACTACCATACAGAATCTTCTCATCCCCTTTTTCCAGAATAAATGCGTAGCGAATGCGTTTCCATTGCGGTTTTACGGCTACAAACCAGTAATCATGTAAGGCTGTTTGATACTCCAATTGCATGGGTTCAAAAAAAGCAGCAGTTTTATCCCATTCCCAATGTGTCGGATCCTCTTTGGACTGAATCCAACGAAATGGATCCCCACCCACCAGTGTTACCGAAGGAACATCTCCACGAGCAGTTCGCAATCTGAGATGTAAAGTTTTTTGGTCAAACATATAAGCAAATTTACTTTTGGCTTCATGATAAACAGCAGCAAGATTCAAAGTGACATCTCCTTAATTTAGTTGATGTATCAACTATTTTATCACATACTCATTCTTTTCTGTCAATACTTTTTGATGTTATCTTCTAATTTGGCTTTCAAGACGAAATTTAATTCAACTATTTTCTCAGAATTAGCACCAATCCCGGCAAATCTGAATAGATTGAATTCATTGAATTCACGCTTAACCAGCTGAAATAAATCCTTACCTTTTTCAGTCAGATTCAGTTTCATTGCTCGTTGATCATCCTGGTCTTTGGCAACAGTCAAGAGGTCGTCAGTCACCATTCCCTGAATAATCCGGGTGGTGTTGCCTTTCGTACACAATAACTTCTTACTTAATTCAGTTAATGATATTTCAGGATATTGGGATATATGGAATAAAGCGAAATAACGCACCTGGCTCAAATGGAAACGAGTAAAAAACTGACGGTCGCTTTCCACCAGAAGTAAATAATTTTCCATCAAAGCATCATAAATTTTGGAGCTGGTTTTCATGGATCCTCACCATAAATTAATTAAATTGAATTCTATGTAATTTCAATAATGATTGGTCAGGGTGTTTTTGAGATGACACAATTATGTCATAAAAGTGGGTCTCATGGACAAGAGATTCATATTAGACAATAATTATCAATAAATATTGACTTTAGGTTTTGTACCATTATAATAACATCATGACTTTTAAACCTACTCGTAATCGTGTTGACCCAAAAAAAATCAACACCGCCCCCATACGTAGACCATCATGGATCAAGGTAGAACAACCCAGTGGCGAGACGTATGATTGGCTAAAAGGATTGATGCGTCGCAAAGAGTTACATACTGTGTGTGAAGAAGCAAAATGTCCAAACATGGGTGAATGTTGGGGTAGTGGTACAGCCACTTTTCTTGTGCTGGGTGATGTTTGCACTCGTACCTGTGGTTTTTGTGATGTTAAACGCGGCAGACCATTGGAAGTCGATTGGGATGAACCAGAACGTGTAGCCCTGGCAGTAAAATCGATGGATCTTAAACACGCGGTCATAACTAGCGTGAATCGGGATGATCGTAAGGATGGGGGTGCTCCTATTTTTGCGATGATTATTGAGAAAATTAGGCAACATCAACCTGGCTGTTCGATTGAAGTGCTCATTCCCGATTTTAAAGGAAGCCTGGATGCATTAAAGATCGTGATGGATGCCCGGCCAGAAATCTTAAACCATAATGTGGAAACTGTTCCGCGTTTATTTAAACAGGTGCAGCCCCAGGACCGCTATGAATGGTCTCAAACCATCCTGGAAAACGCAAAAAATATGAATGGAGACGTGCTCACGAAATCCGGTATCATGTTAGGGTTAGGCGAAGAAATGGAAGAAGTCAAATCTGTCATGCGAGATTTACGTTCCTGGCATGTTGATATCCTCACCATTGGTCAATATTTGCAACCCAGCCGGCAACATCTTCCGATCATGCGCTATTACACCCTGGAAGAATTTCGGGAATTGAAAGAATATGGCGATGAGCTTGGATTCCGTTGGGTCGAAAGCGCTCCTCTGGTTCGATCCTCGTACCATGCCGTTGAGCAAGTACGCGCATTAAGTAACGTTCACCGGTCTCTTTATTCCGCAGAAAGTTAACATTGAAAACACATTCCATTACCCGAAAATTTGGCAAAATGCTTCGCCTGGATGTGAATTACAGTAATCACATTGAACAATTAAAAATCACAGGTGATTTTTTCCTGCACCCGGAAGAAACATTGGATCAAATCGTCAACGAATTAACCGGTGTTGATGTCCCAATTCAAAAAGATTTACTGATGAGAATAACAAAAAATATTTTGGATAACAATGAAGCTGAATTGATTGGCATCACCTTGGAAGATATCATCAATACGCTGGATGAGGTGACGCAATGACAAAATTTCGCATGATTCCTTTTACATCATTCAATGCCTTTACCAATATGGCACTGGATGAAGCCATAATGGAATTTGTACGCAAAGGCATTTCACAACCAACCATCCGTTTTTATGGATGGGATCCGTCAGCTGTTTCCATTGGAGTCTTTCAAGGTGTCAGAAATGAAGTCAATCTGGATGCCACCAAAAATGCTGGTGTGGATGTTGTCCGGCGTTTAACCGGTGGTGGCGCGGTGTATCATGACCAGATGGGTGAAGTTACTTACAGTCTGATTGCGCCATTGGATGTATTCCCTACCAATATTATTGAATCGTATCGCTTAATTTGTGATGATATTGTTTACGCCCTAAACCAATTGGGGATTGATGCAGTTTTCTCCCCCATCAACGACATTCTCGTCAATGAACAGAAGATTTCCGGCAATGCCCAAACCCGCCGTAATGGGATCCTTTTACAGCATGGCACTATTCTTTACAGCGTTGATGTTGAAAAAATGTTTAGCTTATTAAATGTTAGTGATCAAAAGATATCAGATAAATTAATCAAAAGCGTCCAGAAACGGGTGACCAGTGTTGTAGATCAAACCGGTGCCAGCATGGAAGAATTAAAAAAAGCATTGGTTATGGGCTTCAAAAGAAATCGAGAGATTGCCTTTGAAGAATATACTGATCAGGAAATTTCCCGTGCACAGGAATTGGTCAAAGAACGTTTCAATAATGAAATTTGGACTTTCCGTTTATAAATTCGAAACAGTCATAATCGGATTTGCATCCGATTTATTAGCATTATGCATAAATTTTATTAAACAATAGAGACAAAGGATTAGGAGAGTCAGGATGACAATCGATACATATCAAGCAAAAGTTAAAAGTAGTATCTGGAAAGCCATTGCCCAGAGTGGGCTGCCGATAAATTCTATCCCCATGGATCAACAGAATAAATTTGTTGATCAGCTGGCTGATAATCTTTTAGTGACAGTTAACGAATTATTAGGAGATGTTTCCAAACCGGCATCAGCCGCAAAACCAACCATTGAACTGGATGAAGAAGAAATAATTCTTTGGGAAGGGCGTCCTTTTCTATCACTTGTTGAAAATTACACTCTCACCAATGAACGCCTCAAACTTACCAGCGGTTTGATCGGGAAAGACATTGAAAATTATGAACTAATCCGCATACAGGATATTGATATCGTTCAGAATATGAGTGAGCGGATGTTGGGAATCGGTGATATCCTCATCAAAGGTGCGGATCAATCCTCATCTTCGGTCGTTCTGCGCAATATTCATGATCCACAAGAAGTATATGAAATCCTACGAAAAGCTTGGTTGAATGCCCGCAAAAAATATGGCTTAATTTTCCGGGAAGAAATGTAAGTATTTTTCTATTACTTCTTCAATTAAAATTAAAAGAATTTTCCATTCTAAAATCTGGAAAATTCTTTTTCGCTTAAAGCAAAAAAAGTTTCTTGGCAATGACCTACTCTCCCGGGGGGTCGCCCCCCAAGTACCATCGGCGCAAACAGCCTTAACTTCCGGGTTCGAGATGTGTCCGGGTGTACCACTGTCGCTTCTATCACCAAGAAACTTTCTTTTTCAAATAGTATGTGTAGTCCTTCAGAAAAAAGAACCAGTTCTCCGCATTACCTGAAGCCCTCGATCATTAGTACGACTTAGCTTAATGCATTGCTGCACTTCCACATGTCGCCTATCAAGCAGGTAGTCTCCCTGCGATCTTACTCCTTTTTACAGGATCAGGGGTCTTATCTTGAGGCGAGCTTCCCGCTTAGATGCTTTCAGCGGTTATCCCTGCCAGACTTAGCTACTCAGCTATGCCGTTGGCACGACAACTGACACACTAGTGGTCTGTCCATCCCGGTCCTCTCGTACTAGGGACAGCTCCTCTCAAACCCCTTACGCCCACAGCGGATAGAGACCGACCTGTCTCACGACGGTCTGAACCCAGCTCGCGTACCACTTTAACGGGCGAACAGCCCGACCCTTGGGACCTTGTCCAGCCCCAGGATGTGATGAGCCGACATCGAGGTGCCGAGCGAGGTCGTCGATGTGAACTCTTGGACCTCACCAGCCTGTTATCCCCGGGGTAGCTTTTATCCGGTAAGCCACGGCCCTTCCACTCAGTACCGTGGGATCACTAAGCCCGACTTTCGTCTCTGCTCGACGCGTTGGTCTTGCAGTCAAGCTCCCTTATGCCTTTACACTCTTCGACTGGTTTCCATTCAGTCTGAGGGAACCTTTGGGCGCCTCCGTTACTTTTTAGGAGGCGACCGCCCCAGTCAAACTGCCCACCTGGCACGGTCCCCCACCCGGTTTACGGTGTGGGGTTAGAATCTAAACATGATCAGGGTGGTATTTCACCATTGGCTCCACCAATGCTGACGCACTAGCTTCTCAGCCTCCCACCTATCCTACACAAACCATACCCAAATTCAATGCCAAGCTGCAGTAAAGCTCCACGGGGTCTTTTTGTCCTGCTGCGGGTAGGCCGCATCTTCACAGCCATTTCAATTTCACCGGGTCCCTCGTTGAGACAGTGCTCCAGTTGTTACGCCATTCGTGCGGGTCGGAACTTACCCGACAAGGAATTTCGCTACCTTAGGACCGTTATAGTTACGGCCGCCGTTCACCGGGGCTTCAGTTCAAAGCTTCGCGCTTGCGCACTAACCTCTCCCTTTAACCTTCCGGCACTGGGCAGGCGTCAGCCCCTATACATCGTCTTACGACTTTGCAGAGACCTGTGGTTTTGTTAACCAGTCACTAGAGCCATTTCACTGCGACCCCCATGCGCTACCGATTTTATTCGTCACGCTCAGGGGCACCCCTTCTCCCGAAGTTACGGGGCTATTTTGCCGAGTTCCTTAACGAAGGTTCTCCCGTTCACCTTGGTATTCTCTACCCGTCTACCAGTGTCGGTTTGCGGTACGGGTACTGTAAGTTCATCGTTTAGAAGCTTTTCTTGGCAGCAAGGCTCAACTCACTTATGCCTTGGAGACTCGCTACAACACCTCAACTCAAGTGGCGGATTTGCCTACCACTCTCATCGTCTGACGTGTCATACACCCACACTACCAATCGTGGGCTGGCCTACCTCGCTGCGTCCCTCCTTCACTCCCTTACAGTAGTTCCGGAATGTTGACCGGATGTCCATCGCCTACGCCTTTCGGCCTCGACTAAGGCCCCGACTAACCCGACGCGGATTGACCTGGCGTCGGAAACCTGAGACTTACGGTGAACACGGTTCTCACGTGTTTTACGCTACTCATGCCTGCATTCTCACTTCTGTACGCTCCAGCCGTCCTCACGGTCGACCTTCTCCGCTGTACAGAACGCTCCCCTACCACCATACCCTAAGGTATGATCCATAGCTTCGGTGTTAGACTTAGCCCCGTTAAATTTTCCGCGCAGAATCACTTGACCAGTGAGCTATTACGCACTCTTTAAAGGGTGGCTGCTTCTAAGCCAACCTCCTGGTTGTTTTTGTAACTCCACATCGTTTCCCACTTAGTCTAAACTTGGGGACCTTAGCTGATGGTCTGGGCTGTTTCCCTTTCGACTACGAAACTCATCTCCCGTAGTCCGACTACTGCGATCTGGAACAACGGCATTCGGAGTTTGATTGGGTTTGGTAAGCTCTAAGCCCCCTAGCCCATTCAGTGCTCTACCTCCGTTGCTGAACTCGCAGCGCTAGCCCTAAAGCTATTTCGGGGAGAACCAGCTATCTCCGGGTTCGTTTGGCATATCGCCGCTAACCACACCTCATCCCCTAACTTTGCAACGTTAGTAGGTTCGGGCCTCCACGAGGGTTTAATCTCGCTTCACCCTGGACATGGTTAGATCACCCGGTTTCGGGTCTAATCCTTGCGACTGGTCGCCCTATTAAGACTCGCTTTCGCTACGGCTCCGCGTGTTTCTCGCTTAACCTCGCCACAAAAATTAACTCGCAGGCTCATTCTCCAAGAGGCACGCCGTCAGGCCTAGCGGTGCGCACGAGTATTTCTACTCAGCACCAACCCGCTATTAGCCCTCCGACTGCTTGTAGGTCTATGGTTTCAGGTTCTATTTCACTCCCCTCGCCGGGGTACTTTTCACCTTTCCCTCACGGTACTTGTTCACTATCGGTCGCCAAATGTATTTAGCCTTGGAGAGTGGACTCCCCAGTTTCCTACCGGATTAGCGTGCCCGGTAGTACTCAGGGTTCCAGCTGGAGTCTCTCAGTTTTCGCGTACGGGGCTCTCACCCTCTCTGGCTGGCTTTCCCACACCATTCCACTAACTTCGAGTTTTGTAACTCCGTGCAGCTGGCCCTACAACCCCGACACAGCTCGCTGTATCGGTTTGGGCTTTTCCCATTTCGCTCGCCACTACTTTGGGAATTGTTTCTTTTCCTCTGGGTACTTAGATGTTTCAGTTCCCCAGGTTCCCCTCGCATACCTATTGATTCAGTATGCGATACTGGAGGTTCGCTCCAGTGGGTTTCCCCATTCGGACATCCCCGGATCGGCGCTTGTTCACAGCTCCCCGAGGCTTTTCGCAGTGTCCCACGTCCTTCTTCGGCATTTGGCGCCTAGGCATCCACCATAAACCCTTAGTAGCTTCTTCGTAATGCGGAGAGCTCGTTCTTCTTTCTCTAAAGCTCTCCATTTCTTTCTTTCTCGGTTACTTTTGTTCTTTTTCTTTTCTTTCTTTTGTAGATGCTTTTGGCCTACACATATTCTATTTGTTTGTTAAGGTTCTGTACGTAGTTTCTCCTACGTCCACCATCGCTCATCTTCCGATCAGCTACAGTCCACTAAGGAGAATTCTTCCGTTTTTTGATTTCAAGGTTCTGGTTGAGGTATCAAGTGGGCCTTTCAGGGCTCGAACCTGAGACCTCGCCCTTATCAGAGGCGCGCTCTAACCAACTGAGCTAAAGGCCCTTCTGTCAGCCCTTAGCAACTGAGAAGTGATAGGAAATCTGTTTCCCCTGTCTATCTTTCCGCCTCTGCACCGCATGAGGCATTTCTTTAGTCTCGTACCTCAGTACAAAACCACTACCTAGAAAGGAGGTGATCCAGGCGCACCTTCCGGTACACCTACCTTGTTACGACTTCGTCCCAGTCACCAGCCCCACCTTCGACAGCGCCCTCCCTTGCGGGTTAGGCTACCGGCTTCAGGTGTTACCAGCTCCCATGACGTGACGGGCGGTGTGTACAAGCCCCGGGAACGTATTCAACGCAGTATAGCTGACCTGCGTTTACTAGCAACTCCAACTTCATGCAGGCGAGTTGCAGCCTGCAATCTGAACTGAGGGAAGTTTTGCTGGATTGGCTCCGCCTCGCGGCTTCGCAACCTATTGTCCCTTCCCATTGTAGCGTGTGTGTAGCCCAGGATATAAAGGCCATGCTGACTTGACGTCATCCCCACCTTCCTCCGGTTTATGACCGGCAGTTCCGTGTGACACTTGTAACACACAGCGAGGGTTGCGCTCGTTAGCGGACTTAACCGAACATCTCACGACACGAGCTGACGACAGCCATGCAGCACCTGTTCAAGCTCCCCGAAGGGTCGGTCCCTTTTCAGTTCCCTACTACTTGTATGTCAAACCCTGGTAAGGTTCTTCGTGTAGCATCGAATTAAACCACACGCTCCGCTGCTTGTGCGGGGCCCCGTCAATTCCTTTGAGTTTTAACCTTGCGGCCGTAGTCCCCAGGCGGTAGACTTATCGCGTTTGCTGCGGCACTGAAGGATTTTACTCCTCCAACGCCTAGTCTACATCGTTTACGGCTAGGACTACCGGGGTCTCTAATCCCGTTTGCTACCCTAGCTTTCGCGTCTGAGCGTCAGTCTTGAGCCAGAAAATCGCCTTCGCCACTGGTGTTCCTCCGGATATCTACGCATTTCACCACTACACCCGGAATTCCATTTTCCTCTCTCATACTCAAGCTATAGAGTTTTGAACGTCCTCTCCCAGTTAAGCCGGGAGCTTTCACATCCAACTTTTATAGCCGCCTACACGCGCTTTACGCCCAGTAAATCCGAATAACGCTTGCCTCCTACGTGTTACCGCGGCTGCTGGCACGTAGTTAGCCGAGGCTTATTCCAAGAGTACCGTCCTTCCTCTTCCTCTTGAAAAGAGTTTTACGACCCGAAGGCCTTCATCACTCACGCGGCGTTGCTGCATCAGGCTTTCGCCCATTGTGCAATATTCCCTACTGCTGCCACCCGTAGGTGTATGGACCGTGTTTCAGTTCCATTGTGGGGGGTCACCCTCTCAGGTCCCCTACCCGTCTTTGCCTTGGTAGGCTTTTACCCTACCAACTAGCTGATGGGACGCAGGCCCCTCCCAAAGTGGATTTCTCCTTTCATGACAAGCTTCTAGTCTCTCATCATGTTATGCGGTATTAGCAACCCTTTCAGGCTGTTATCCCCCGCTTCGGGGCAGGTCACCAACGCGTTACTCACCCGTTCGCCACTAAGTGCTCGATTGCTCAAACACCCCGTTCGACTTGCATGTATTAGGCACGCCGCCAGCGTTCATCCTGAGCCAGGATCAAACTCTCCGCTAATTTTGTTCTTTATCACCTTATCAATAAGGTGTTTCGGTCATCTTCGCGGATCAAAAAAATTTACAGGTTCTTCGTCTTTCCTATCACTCTTCAGTTGTTAAGGTGCTGCCTACTTTTTTAAGGCTTGCCGATTCTACTCAGCAGTGTTCATTCTGTCAAGTGGCAAAAAACAACCGATGTACTCCAATTGTTGGCGGACACCGGTGCATTATGGTTTCCTGCGTTGACTTTACGATAGCCTTCTTCAAGTATTCAATTTTGAACGATCTATCATCTCTGATTAGACCGGGCTGCTTTGTTTCTTGCAGCGTCCAGAATTATACCGCAACCACCACCTGAGTCAAGGGATTCAATGACCAATTTCCAAATCGATCATAATCCAATTTTTTTCCAATCTTTATATCCTTTTCTAGAAGAGGCTTTCAAATCTTGTATAATGGATTGGATATTTCATTTTAAAGGAACTTTCTGTGCCAATCTGGCGTCTTTGTTGCAACAGAGAAATAAATTAAGAAAACGATTTACTGGATGGATTATGACGAGTATTACTATTAAACAGAAAAAAACCTTACCGGTGTTAGAGCAAATTTTGATTGCTGTTTTTGCAGGATGTATTATTGGAACCGGAATATTAATCGCTTTTGGATTAGGGATTCAAATCTGGCTTGCCGGACGAATAACACCCGGTGTTTCAGTCGGTGATATTGATGTCAGTGGCATGACCCCACAGGAGGCTGCAAGCGGTATCGGTGATCAGATTTCGTACCCTGACACTGGTAGGATATTATTGCGGGATGGTGAACAAACCTGGTTGCTTTCCCCGGCTCAACTCGGGATGTTTATGGATCCTGAATCAACGGCTGCGCATGCCTTTGAGATCGGTCGTGATGGGAATTTAATCGCCAGATTAAATGAACAATGGCTGACGTGGCGATATGGTCAGAGTATTTCACCCAGTTTTGTTTTTGACCAACGTGTTGCTTATATGCAGATCAAACAAGTAGCGTCGCTCATTGACAAACCCGTCATAGAGGCTGAAATAGGGTTGAATGGGACGGAAGTACTGGTTCGTAGCGGACAGATAGGCAGAACAGTCAATATTGATGCTACGATTGAGAAAATTGCGCTTTTGTTACCCCGATTGCAGGATGGCATGATCGACCTGGTAATTGAAGACACCCACCCTTACATCCTAGATGTAGAAGAGCAGGCTGCTCTGGCAAAAAATATATTGAGTCAACCCCTCATTTTAACTGCAGAAAATGCAGAGGGTAGTCCATGGGAATTTGATGTGAACACACTCGCTGCCAATTTACGCATTGAACGAATGATTGAAGCCGATGGCAGTCGTTATCAGGTTGGACTGAATAGTGATTTTTTGAATAACTTTTTGTTGGATATTTCCCCGGCTTTAAAACTTGACCCCAAAGATGCAAAATATATTTTCAATGATGACACGCGCGAACTGGAAGTGATTGACTCGGCTATCATTGGCAGAGAATTGAATATTAAATCAACCATTCAAACTATCCAGGAGAAAATTACTACCGATAATAGCCATGATATCCCCCTGGTATTTGATATCAACAAACCATTCCTGACCAATGAGGTGAAGGGTGCTGATTTAGGCATCACTGAATTAGTGCACGAAGAAGTCTCTTATTTTTACGGTTCCAGTGCTGACCGGGTACATAATATCATCGTGGCGACCGAAAAATTTCATGGTGTCATGATTCCACCTGGTGCTACCTTCTCCATGGCTGAAGCGTTAGGAGACATTAGTTTAGAAAATGGTTACGCTGAAGCCCTGATCATTGCTGGCGGTCAAACCATTCAAGGCGTGGGTGGTGGTGTGTGTCAGGTGAGTACTACCCTGTTTCGGGCAGCATTCTTTTCCGGTTTTCCAATTGTTGAACGCTATCCGCATGCATACCGCGTGTCCTATTACGAGAAAGTGGCTGGTAATCGCATTGACCCGCGGTTGGCTGGGCTGGATGCCACCGTTTTTGTACCCATCGTGGATTTCAAGTTCACCAATGACACCAGTAACTGGTTACTGATGGAAACCTATGTCAACCCCAGTTATTCCAGTATTGTCTGGAAATTCTACTCGACATCGGATAATAGGGAAGTCAATTGGGTTACTTCGGGTCTTACTAACGTCATTGATGCGCCCGAACCTAAATATGTAGAAAACCCTGATTTGAGTGAAGGAAAAATCAAACAGGTTGATTGGGCAGCCGATGGAGCTGATGTGACAGTATCACGAACGGTTACCAGAGATGGAGAAGTAATTCTGACCGATACAATTTTCACCCGCTATCGACCCTGGCAGGCAGTGTTCGAATACGGTCCGGGGACCGAAATACCAGATCAATCTGACCAATCTGAAGATTAGTTATTTTCATTTATATTCTTTTTAATAGGAAGAATATCACTCAGAATGTAACCGAAATATATTGTCTTTATCACTTTATTAAAGCTAAAATAAGGAAGAGTGCTAGTTGTATGACAACTTTGGCAGAGCACTCCAATTTTTATTGGCTCTGTTTAATAGAAATCATTAAACAGAAAATTTTATTTTCAGATTGAAGAGGAGAACATATGCAAGAAATAGATCCCCGTATTCTTGAGTTGCGAGAAAAACGCAAACAATCAAAGCTTGGTGGTGGAGAAAAACGGATCGCGTCACAACATTCTAAAGGTAAATTATTCGCACGCGAACGTCTTGACCTACTCCTTGATCCCGGGACATTTTACGAATTAGAGCCATACACTGTTCAGCGTGGAGATCATATGGGTGGCTCAAGTGATGAGATGACTGATGGTGTCGTAACTGGATTTGGTCAAATCGATAATAGAACCGTTTATGTGTACTCCCAGGATTTCACAATCCAAGGTGGTTCGCTTGGAGAAATGCAAGGAAAGAAAATCGCCCGACTAATGGATCTTGCAGCGAGTACTGGCTGCCCGGTAATTGGAATGCTGGATTCAGGTGGAGCAAGAATTCAGGAAGGTGTGTATAGCTTAGGTGCATATGCGGAAATCTTTAAACGAAATGCCATTTACTCTGGTGTTGTTCCTCAGATCAGCGTAATTTTAGGTCCTTGCGCAGGTGGAGCTGTTTATTCTCCTGCAGTGACCGACATTATTATTATGGTCGACAAGCAATCATATATGTTCTTAACCGGTCCCCAAGTCATTAAGTCAGTTACCGGTGAGGATGTTGATTTTGAGAGTTTGGGTGGAGCGCAGGTTCATCTCGGTCTGAGTGGATTGGCACATCTGGTTGGACAGGATGAAAAAGAAGCACTTGCCTTGGCACGCCAAGCGATATCTTACTTTCCATCGAACAATGCGGAAAATGCCCCCGTTCTACCCACCGATGATGATCCAGGCCGAGCGGAGGAAGCATTAAATAGCCTAGTTCCGTTAGATCCCAACGCACCTTACAGCATGCATGAAGCAATCGATTTAATTGTGGATAAAGGATCATTCCTTGAATTACAGACAACTTTTGCTCAAAATGCGCTAATAGGTTTTGCCAGAATGAATGGCATGTCGGTTGGAATTGTTGGTCAAGAACCAAGCCAAATGGCAGGTGTAATGGATATTAACTCAGCAGATAAAATCGCGCGCTTTGTTCGCTTATGCGATGCTTTCAATATCCCTGTCATTACTTTTGTTGATTCTCCAGGCTTCTTACCTGGTGTTAACCAAGAACACAATGGTGTCATTCGCCATGGAGCAAAAGTGTTATTTGCCTATTCAGAATCTACTGTTCCTAAGATTTCAGTGACAACAAGAAAATCATATGGTGGCGCTTATGTTGTTCTCAGTTCAAAATTTATTGGAACCGATGTCACCTTAGCCTGGCCTAGTGCTGAAATAGCAGTGATGGGGCCTGGTGGTGCAGCTAGCATCCTGTATGGTAAACAAATCAAAGCTGCTGAAAACCCAGAGGCTGAACGAGAAAGGTTAACCGAAGAATATCGGCAGACATTCTTAAACCCTTACGCTGCTGCCAGAGCTGGTTATGTTGATGATGTTATTGAACCTCGTGAAACCAGACAACGCATAATCCAGGCATTAAATGCGATTCGAGATAAAGCTGTGAGTTTACCTGCCCGTAAACACGGTAACATTCCATTATAAGGAGGATCGTGTGAATCCAATTATTCAAGGTTTATTTATTACTGCAATTGGGATGGGGTTGGTTTTTCTTTCAATTCTATTTTTGTGGGGATTTATGGATGTATTAGTTCGCATAACGGCTGAAAAGACAACGGAAAAGAAACCTGATGTTCTGGTTGTTAATGAGGATGCAGAAGCGAACACCTTAGCTCATACCGATTCTAAGCGGTTACAAAAAGTAGCAGCGATTGCAGTAGCAATTGCAATGGGTCTTCAAAAACAAGTCCCCATCATCAAGCCGCAAGAATCTAAACCCATCAGTCCCTGGCAAGCAGCAAAACGCAACCATGTTTTTGGTCAACCTGCTGCATTATTAAATCGCAAATCTCGAGGAACTTCAAAATGAAAATGAAAATACAAGTTGAAAATGAATCTTACGAAATTGAAATTGAAGATTTAGACTCTCGCCCTGTGGTCGCAAAAGTTAATGGAGAAACTTTTGAAGTGTTTCCAGAAGAGGTTGAGGTACCAAAACCGGTAGTACTTCCTCCATCTTCACCGAAACCTGCTGCAACAGCTACCCGGGTTGCCCCGAGAGCAGTTGTTCCTAAAGCAGCTGCTGGTAATTCAGTGGTCGCACCAATTCCCGGAACGATCGATACCATAAAAGTACGAGAGGGTGAAGACGTCAAAAGTGGTCAGGAATTATTGATTCTCGAAGCTATGAAGATGAAAAATTCTATTCGTGCAACACGTGATGGAAAAATTGGACGAATATACGTTTCAGTCGGTGATCAAGTCCCTCATAACCATGTCATGTTAGACTTCGCTGATTAGTGGAGGATATTCATGGATTTTACTCAATTAATTACTGAAATTACACGAGGCTTCACAAACTTCACATGGCAAAATGGGGTAATGATATTAATTGGTTTAACACTAATTGCCTTAGCAATTATCAAAGAATATGAACCAGTTTTATTACTTCCGATCGGTTTTGGTTGTATTTTAGCAAATTTAGGTATGTCATCTGACCATGGTGTTTTTAAGGTCATATACGATGCTGGAATTAAAACTGAATTATTCCCGCTCCTAATCTTCATCGGCGTTGGAGCAATGATTGATTTTAGACCATTGCTCTCAATGCCTAAGATGGTTTTATTAGGTGCAGCCGGACAATTTGGTATTTATGGCGCTCTAATGGTAGCACTCGCATTAGGATTCCCTTTAAATGAAGCTGCTGCTATTGGAACAATTGGCGCTATTGATGGGCCAACAGCAATTTTCGTCACAACGAAAATTGCCCCAGAAATTCTTGCCCCTGTTGCGGTAGCAGCATATTCCTATATGAGTTTAATACCTGTTATTCAGATTCCGATCATGAAACTTATGACCACTCGGAAAGAACGTTTAATTCGTATGGAATATGCCGCAAAACCTGTATCAAACAAGGCAGTCATCTCCTTCCCCATCATCATTACAATCATTATTAGTTTACTTGCCCCTGATGCTGCGCCATTAATCGCAACATTGATGTTAGGAAACCTTCTAAGAGAATCGGGTGTTGTTGATCGTTTGAACAAAGCAGCCCAAAACGAATTAATTAACGTGTCCACGTTGTTCTTAGGATTGGCTGTCGGATCTACAATGATTGGTTCATCCTTCTTGAACGTGAAGACACTTGGCATCCTGTTAATCGGCTTATTTGCCTTTGTGTTAGACACTGTTGCGGGCTTACTGTTTGGTAAACTGATGAAAGTGCTCTCAGGCGGAAAGATCAATCCTTTAATTGGCGCTTGTGGTATCAGTGCTTTCCCAATGGCTGGACGTCTGGCTGCTCAAGCTGCTCAGGAAGAAGATTTCGAAAACTTCATTTTGATGCATGCAATGGGTGCAAATACTGCTGGCCAATTAGGTTCTGTTATTGCCGGTGGTCTCTTGCTAGCCATTACATTAGGGATTATGGGTTAAGAAACAAATTTTCAATCAATAAGAAACTGGTCAAAATCGACCAGTTTCTTTTTTTTTCTATCAAATTATTATTACCTTGATACGATAAATTTGTTAATCGAAATCGAGGCGGTAGCCAACCCCTCTGACCGTTTTGATGAAATCAGGATGGCGAGGATCATCCTCAATTAAATTTCTTAACCAACTGACGTGTACATCCAGTGTGCGCGTATCCCCAATATAATCTGTTTCCCAAACGAACTTAAATAACTCATCGCGCCCAAATACTTGGCCGGGTTTCTGCATGAGCGCTTGAAGAAGTCTGGTTAAGCGTGGTGTTAGACTGATTTGTTTTTCGTTCACCTTTACAAAGCGATGGGTTAAGTCCAAATCAATCGGCCCAGCTTTCACGACATCATTGCTGGACTTTAATGGTAAAAGTACTTTGATTCGATTGAGTAATTTCTGCAGTGTGAACGGTAAATGCATGATCACGTCTGCTTCAAAATCATCATTCTCCTTGACACCATTTCCCAGAATCAAAATAATGGGGGTTTGCTGGGTTGCAGATCTTAAGGATTGACAGATGCGCTTGCCACTGGTTCGCATTGAATCAGCATCAACCACGATAATCTCGGGTTGTTCTTTGTCTAATTTATTTAATGCAGCATTCCCACTGGGAACACTGATTACACGAAAACCTTTCTTTGTTAATCCCCCCACAAACGAAGAACGTTCTGCCCTTTTACCCTCGATCACCAAGATTTTGCCTGACAACGACTACCACCTATTCTAATTATTTAATAAGAAAACCATCATTGAGTGCCTTGTTTATATCAATGTTTCTTGCTTACACACTTACTCAAAATGCAAATAAAAAGATGAATAATGGATTGCTTTTAGTAATAAATATTCGATTTGAGTAATAAGTAAATTGATTATACCTTAACCTTAAAGAAAACAAGTTAACAGTTTTTCTTAAGATTGAATAATCTTAAGAAAAACTAAAACCAGAGAATCTCAAACTGTACGATCGTTTGCTTATAGAGTACCACCATGTTAAAATACAAGAAGAATCCGCTTATTTCCCTGCGGGAGGAAAAATGTCAAACACAAAAATGGTCGAAGTAATCATCGATAGCGTACGTGTTAGTCTGACCAACCAACAGAGAATTGTAGTTCTGCGAGATGTAAATGCAGAACGTTATTTGCCGATTTGGATCGGCCCTTATGAAGCAGAATCAATCACCATCGCCTTACAGGAAATTGAAGTTTCCCGGCCGCAGACGCATGATTTAATTAAAAATATATTTAATCAAATGAATGCCCGTTTGCTCAGGGTTGAAGTGCTTTCCTTAAAAGATGATGTGTTTTATGGAAATTTGTTAGTTGAACTCAACGGGGAGGTCATTGAAATCGATTCAAGACCTTCCGATGCATTGGCTTTGGCAGCACGTATGCATGCCAAGGTATTGGTCAGTGAAGAAGTAATGAATTCTGCCGGGATTGTTCCAGAAGTGGACATTCAGGAAAGTGATATCCATCAAACACCCACCTCCTCAGCCGATACCCAGCCAGTAGACGATGATATCAGTGAAGAACGATTATCTGTGTTTGAAGATTTCCTCGGCTCCCTCGATATTGGTGGATTGGACGAAGACAAAGAAGATGATAATTCCACCCCTTCAGATGAGGAACCGGATAAATAATTCTGGAATCAAATTCTACCCTATGCAGAACCTAAAATAAAACCACATTTTCAGGAGGTAAGTTATTTGTTTTACCTCATGATCACTTATATAATTTATGAATGAAAAGATGACGGGAAGCTTTGATTGAGCTCCTCCCTTTCATCAACCTTTTATGGGATCAATCAACTGCTGCGATATCAATTGGGGCTGATCTTTGGTAGAATTGAAAACCAAGTCCCGAAAGCTGGAAGAAAATGATGGATTATTCACGACCCGAAGAAAGCACATCAATTACATCTCAACAACCACATAATCGTGAGGCTGAAGAGGCTGTATTAGGCGCGGTTCTTATATTTCCTGAAGCCTACTATGATCTTTCTCAAAAACTGAAGTCTGATGATTTTTATATTATTCGAAACCGTTGGGTGTGGGAGTCATACACCACCCTGATAGAGCGGCGTCAGAAAATTGACCTGTTAACCGTGAGTGCCGCCTTGAATGAGAAGAACCACCTCGAGGAAATCGGTGGAACCGCTTATCTGACAACCCTCATTAATCAAACGCCAACTTCATTGCACGCAGAAGCCTACGCTGAAATTGTAGAAGAAAATGCTATGCGCCGCAGAATGTTGGAAGCCGCCAACCATCTGGCCAAACAAGCCTATGATCGTGGAAAATCCATTAATACACTTCTGGATGAAGCTGAAAAAGCAGTGTTTGGTTTAAGTGAAAGGCGTATCACTTATGATCTCCAACCAATTCAAAAAGTACTTGGCACCTACTACGAACGCATTGACCATCTTTCTCAACGCCCGGATGAAATCTTTGGTGTCCCCACCGGATTATTTGATCTGGATAAGATTTTGGGTGGCTTGCAAAAATCAGATTTACTGATCATTGCCGGACGTCCTGGAATGGGTAAAACCGGTTTCATGTTATCTGTGGCAAAAAATGCAGCTCAGAAACATCGCAAACACGTGGCTGTGTTCTCACTGGAAATGTCCAATGAACAGTTGATCCAGCGGTTAATCGCCCAGGAAACTGGTATCGATACCCAACGGTTACGGTCGGGGCAATTGTATGATGATGAATGGTCAAAATTCACCCAAGCGATTACTGTCTTGAGCGATACCCATATTTGGCTGGACGATACACCTGCAATTACCCCACTTTCATTACGTACTAAGTGTCGCCGGCTGCATATGGAACATCAACTGGATTTGATTATTGTCGATTATCTGCAACTGATGGCTGGAGATACCCGCACTGAAAACCGTGTACAGGAAGTATCGTATATTTCACGTAATCTCAAGGTGTTAGCAAGAGAACTAAATGTTCCTGTTTTGGTAGGTGCCCAGCTTTCCCGTGCAGTAGAGCAACGTGCCGATAAACGCCCCGTCCTTTCTGATTTGCGTGAATCCGGTAGTCTTGAACAGGATTCGGATATCGTGATGTTCATCCACCGCCCTGATGGAAAAGAGGCGGATAACCCACGTCAGAACATTGCAGAAATCATCATTTCTAAACATCGTAACGGTCCTACCCACCCCGGGATTGAGTTGGTGTTCCTGAATAACCTGGCGCGTTTTGAAAATGCTGCCAAATCAGAAAAACCGACCTTCAAAAAGAGGTAGGATGAAATTATTTTCAGGTTTTTCTATGTCTGACGGCGCTCAGATGACTTCCATTCCATCAGAGTTCTTTGTCAGTCTTCTGCCTCTCATTGATGATGTATACGAATTAAAAGTTACTTTGTTTGCAATCTGGTTTCTAGAACAACTTGAAAGCAGGATTAAATTTTTTCGATACCAGAATTTTTTATCGGATGAAGCTTTTTTAGCCGGAATGGGGAAAAATCGAGATGAAGCAATCAAAAATCTCGATCATGGTTTGCAACTTGCGCTTGATCGCAATACTTTATTAAAAGGAAATGACGATACCGATCCGCAGGGAGATGCCATTTATTTCATCAATACTCCTCGTGGCCGCGCAGCACATAAAGGGTGGCTGGCTGGATCATGGCAAGTTGAAGATCAGCCACTACCAGCGCGTCTCCCACAACGCCCCAACATTTTCAAATTGTATGAAGCCAATATTGGGCCATTAACCCCGATGATTGCAGAAACGTTGCAAGATGCAGAAGTAACGTATCCTATCAGCTGGATTGAACAGGCGATCAGAATCGCTGTAGAAAATAACGTGCGCCGCTGGCGCTACGTCGAAGCTATTCTGTCATCCTGGAAAGAGAGAGGACGAGATGAAAAAGATAGACGAGACACTCAAGAAGATGCAAAAAAATTCCTCGATGGAGAATTTGGACAGTTCTTCAAAACCGGATAGAGTAGAACAACTGGGTGATCCTGAATGCGAAATTTGTGGTGGAATCGGTTGGGTCCGCCAGGATTTGCCCATCACTCATCCCGATTTTGGACGTATGCTGGTTTGTGAATGCCGCCAATCCAGAGTAGCTCAACAGGCTCAGTCACGTCTCTTTCGACTCAGCAATTTACAGGCCTTTGAACATATGACGTTGGATACCTTCAAAACTGAAGGGCGGTTGGGGTTGGGTGATCAACAAGTCTCTTCTTTACAGGTAGCGCACAACCAGGCTTCACACTTTGCGCAGAATCCTTCTGGATGGCTGCTGTTCATGGGCACCTATGGCTGTGGCAAAACCCATTTAGCGGCTGCGATTGCAAATAAAGTGATTGAATTCGGGATCCCCACCTTATTTCTGACGGTTCCGGATCTTTTGGATTGGCTTCGATATTCCTATGGGTCACAGGCAGGCAGTTTTGAAGAGCGCTTTGAGGAAATCCGAAATATCCGTTTACTGGTGCTGGATGACCTCGGCACACAGAACACCACCCCCTGGGCAGAAGAGAAGCTCTATCAGATACTAAATCATCGTTATACCCATCATTTACCAACGGTTATCACAACCAATCAGGAATTGGTCGGAATTGAAGGCCGCATCCGCTCCCGCCTGCAAGATCCCGACCTCGTGACAATTGTGCGTATTTTAGCGCCAGATTTTCGCTCTCCGGTGCGCGATGAAAAAAGGACAATCTCCACCCTCCAGTTACTTTCGGACTGCACATTTGGTACGTTTAGCCTGAGAGATCGGGAAAAACTCCAACCCGAACAGAAACGCAGTTTGGAAGGCGCATTTGACGCAGCTAACTCATTCGCGAATGAACCGCATGGCTGGCTGGTTTTTGTGGGCACATATGGCTGTGGCAAGACCCATCTGGCAGCCGCGATTGGTAATTATCGCGTAGCAATTGGAGATGAGCCGATTTTTGTAGTGGTTCCTGATTTTCTCGATCACTTACGAGCGACGTTTAATCCCACCAGCAATGTCTCCTATGACCATCTTTTTGAACAGGTACGCTCGGCACCTATGTTAATTCTTGATGACCTCGGCACCCAATCTGCTACTCCCTGGGCGCGAGAAAAACTCTATCAGATTTTCAATCATCGTTATAACGCCAAATTACCTACGGTAATCACGACTTCCAATGATCTCGGAGAAATGGATCCTCGGATTCGCAGTCGCATGCTGGATTCAAGAATATGTTCCATGCATCTCATTTTGGCGCCGGCTTTCATTCGCTCGGCTGGTATTTCTCCAAAATCAAAAAAGAAATCTTGATGTAATCATCAGAGTATGATGTGGCAATTATTGGGGCAGGGATTGTAGGCCTCGCCACCGCGCTTAAATTGGTGCGAACCTATCGACAATCATTCCTAAGACTTGAAAATTTAATTTCATTCTATTTGATTAACAAACTATAATTAATAAAGACTTGATTCCAGGAATGCTGCATGAGTAAAAACCCAGCACAGTTGATTATCGATGGCGAAATATGGCTCGAGGTGTCAGATTTTAACAACTCAACACCATTTGACCGTCATTTTGTGATGAAACGCTTACAAAATGGGCATGATGTTTTTATTTTCGGTGATGGCGAAAAAGGCTGCCGCCCTTCAGAGCGCTATGGGGATTTTTCCAGTCCCTACAATGTTGAGGCTTTCCCACAACAAGAAATCCAACCCCCCGAAGTGCCACCGAATGGAAACAAACCTCATCATCCACTAACAGGTATCTATCGAGCAGTGGTCATCTCAAATGAAGATCCCAATAATAAAATGAGAGTGCAAGTCAAAATTGATGCCATTCCAGAGATGGGGCTATTATGGGCTGCTTCTGTCGTTCCACTCAAAGAAAATGATCGCATTCGGCCAACAGTAGGTGATCTGGTTTGGATCAGTTTCCGTGACGGAGATGCCAATCAACCACTCTGGTTAGGCAAAATCAGCGAAGAAGAACCACCGTCTGTTTTTTTCATGTAAATTAACCACAACAAGATTAAGGCCGGCGATAACAGAAAAGCAGATGTGAATAATCCGGCCTGGAGCGAATAATTTCTAGCAATTAAGCCCATTATAGGACCACCTCCAATTTGACCGGTTGCATCAACCAGACTACTCATAGATATCACCGTGGCCCTGATCTCAGACGGAATATTCTGATTTAGCCAGGCAGAATATAAAGGATAAATCAGCGCGCGAAAAACTCCGATCAACAATAGAATGCCAAAGGCTATCACGATCTGATTTGCTAAGGGAAAAACAATTAAACTAATCACAAGCCCAGTACCAAACAGAGCTAGAAATCTGGTTATTTGTATGACAGAAATTTGTTTTCCCAAATACTTGCGCAATTGACCAGCAGAAAAGAAAGTCAAAAGCATCCCAATTGCACTCAATCCACCAAACCACCCCACCATGCTCCCCACTCCTAAGTCCGGCAGGTGAAACTTGTCAATCAGGTGTGGCACCGATAAGCGATCCAATCCTTCTGAATACAATCCAAAAAAGAAACCTACCAATAAAATCCGCCACAAAACCGGGTGGATCTTTACCATTCTACAGCCTGACCTGATCATCTTGAAAAAATCATCCCTTGATCTTCTTAAAGACGTTGGTTTGTAAACAAACGCATTTTCTGGCATCCAAATAATTAAGTAGAACCCCAATATCCAGAAAAACAGGCCACCCAATAGCATCGGGATTCGCAATCCCCAGAGAGTTGAAAAAAGCACACTGAAACAGATACCAATCAATGCGCCAATCTGTTCCCACTGTGCTGCATGCAAAAAAGCCGATCCTGCCTGGCTTTCTCCAATTTCATCGCTGATCCAGGCTTGTGTAGCACCGCTGGTGAAGGTATACCCCAATCCCCACAATACCTGCGCAACCAGAATGAAACCAAATGAAAAGAAGCTAGACTGGACAACAAAGCCTAATCCTATTAAAAACACTCCAATAATAATGGATAGTCTCCGTGAGATCGTATCAGCCACAACACCAGTGGGTATCTCAAAAATAAAAATTGATAATTCCAGCATAGTCCCTACAAGAACCATCTGTAATGGATCAAGACCTACGACTGTTACAAAATAAATCAAATTGACCGTAAAAACCATAGTCATCAATGCTCTGCTTATTGCACTGTATTGCAAGAAGACTGCGTATGGATTTTGTTTTTTTACCATATAGGTTATTTAACGAGCGTCGCCAGAATCATGACAAATCCCCCCGTGATAGCACAAACGGTGTTAACCACATCATTATTGAACCACTTCCATCCGCGCATAAACTCGGTCGTCCTCCCGCAGACATGTTGTGGAGACCGCTCAGTTTCTTTATCACAATTAGGGCAATAATAAATTGCCTGCACAGTTGCCCCTAAAAAAGAATCCACCAGGCTGCCAAATAATCCAGCCGTTGTGATGCCAACAAAAAGCATCACGGTTTCTGCGCCAGTCGGATTCTGAATTGATGCAGGCCAGACGAGAATTGCCAGAATCGCAATGAACAACGCCGCCAGCAGGGCAGCCAACGTGCCCAATGCTGATACACCCCCGGAAGCACCATGCTCCAACGGTTGACCGGTAACCAGGTTTATCGGATTTTTTTTGCTCAAAACGCCTAGCTCTGTCGCCCAGGTATCTGCGTTGACAGCTGCCATTGTTCCACAAAAAGCCAGCCAGGGCCAGGTGCTATCCGGATAGATAGCATGCAGGAGAACAAAAATGCCGGCTACGCCACCATTCGCCCACACCTGCCAGGCATCTCGTTTAGATCCTTTGGAAAATTTTTCCTGCAATTGTATTTTATGGGTTTTAAAAAGTTTTGAAAGCCCACTCGAAGAAATAAAAAAGCCCATCAGAACCACTGCCCAAGCCAGACCACCCAAACCAAATACCACTGTCCCTAACAAGCCTGCGGCAATCGCCCCACTTTTCGATAAAAACCCAATTTTAAATGAAAAAAAAGCGATGAAGATTGCCAGAGAGAAACCAATGAACAACTGGGAATTAATAAACGCCATTAACTAAATCGCCTAAGCATACATGGAAAGAAATATCATTGAAATCAGGAGAAGGGTGATCGTAAGCACACCTCCAATCCATAATAAATAAGAAATTTGTAAATATTCACTCCTGCGAAAGAAAAATAGACCCAGAAGAATGTTCAAAACCAGATCAAATAACCCCAAAATTGGAATCAGCAACAATTGTTGGGATGCCACCAACTCCAAGGGTTGACCTTGCGGGGAAAATCCCAATGGTAATTGCTGATGATTTACGATGATGAAGCCACTCACCAACCATAGTACCAGAACCAGGCCAACATTCAGAGGCAGCAAATATTTGCCATATTTGTCTTTCAACACCTTTTGGACAAAAGCTGCAGGTCGGATGGATTGGGATTCAATTGGGAATAGACTACCCATCTCAAATGTTCTTTGAAATGCTAATTCAAAATCTCGGGGGTTTTGTGGTGAAATCGCATAAATTTTCCCAAGTGTGGCAATCAGGATAATCTTTTCAAGATCAGAGGCAATAAATTCTATCGCACCCAAACTCTCGGATTGTTTCTCTCCCAAAATTGCTCCTGACCACCCAAGCAATGGCATCTGAATCGAGTAGCCTGATTCATTCGCACGCCGTAGCCATTTAATCTCAGATAGAGGGATATCCTCCGTTCGTAATCCCCAGCGGATGCGTAATCCCTCCCTTTCGAGAATGTACCGGGCATTGATTAAGGCATAACCACGATAAAAAATAAAAGGGATAAGGACGGTTAATATCACAATCAGGATCAAAATGAACACAAAAATACTGCCTTCTGCCCACCGGGTAGCTGCCCATAATGCTGCCAACATGGTCAGGATCAGAAAAACAAGCAAAATTCCATGCAAAATAATTCCTTGTTTCCTGTCAGGGTAGAAAATTTGAGGATCCTGGTCCTTATAACTCATTTCACTTCTACCGTAATAATGGCATCACTACCACCACTATTCAATCTTGAAATCATGATGGTGATGGTCTCTTCCGCCTTCAAATACGTAAACACAAAAAAGTCATCAAACACTGTTTCATCACTCAGACTGTATCCGGCAACAGGCATTGCAGCACGATAGAAATCTGCTAACCATGACGCTTCTTCAGGGGAGTTAAAACTTAACATGGACCCAATTTTTGAAAGATCCTGAGCATTATCAGGCACTGGAATATCATTCACCCCTCCTTCAGCCGCCATCTGGCATTGTTGTGGAAGGGGGATTTCAACAACGCTATTCATATCGGTCAGGTCGTACTCCCAATGAATACTGCCAGACCGATTGATATCTTCTGATTCAGAATATGCCTCTCCCTGTGCCTGACCAGTGAAGTTAACAATAAATCCCCCATCTTGTGCATACCAAATCTCAGCATTTACATCCCTCAGGGTAGCATTCTCCATCTCAACATTCTTCACCTGGTACCTATCTGAAAGCACGCCATTCACCAGAACACCTTTTTCTTTAATAGCGCCGACTTCAATGTTATTGAAAATGGATACTAATCCCAGTTCGCTGCCATCAAAATTCAATACATCCAGATTCTCAGTAAAGGCAGTGCAATCACCTTGCTCAGCTACAAGGTAAACCTCATTTCCAAAGCGATATACTTCAAAAATTCGGATTGGTTTTATCTCGGTTTTTGTCTCCATACGTATGTGGGCTATCTGAAGCGATTTAATGACTTCCTGATTATTGATTACAGTAACCGTTGCCGGGTTTCCTTCCTCATCCATCTCCTGAAAATATTGAACCAATCGGAAGCGGTAACTCTCCAAAGTATCCATGCCGGAAGCTATGTCCTCAAATTGTGGTTTCGTGTAATTCCCGGATCCTTGATCGATGTTATTCAGTTCATTAACATCTTCTATCACCAGTGTAGCAATTTGACCCGGATTTGGTAGGGCTTCACCAATATTTTCCGGTAGACGATCGATAATCGAATTTCGAAATTCAGAAGAACAACCCAGGCTGGATACGACGATAACCATGAAAATGGAAATGATTTTTATTTTTTTCATAAATTTTTCCTTCGTAACCTGTGACTTCCAATCGAGAAAAAATCATCTTAATATCAAACAAAATTTTAGGCTCAAATGACCTTGCCAAATATTCAGATAGAATTTTTTTAAATAATTTATTCTTCCGGAGATTCTGATTCAGGTTTTATTTCTTCATCAATGGATAACTCCACACGTTCTTCCATCCTGACCTGTCCACGTAAAAACGCGCCTTCTTCTGTGGAGAACCCCACTGTGGTAACATCTCCCCAAACACGGCCGGTGCTGCGTATTTCCAATTTTTCTGAAGTAATATTGCCTTTAACTGCTCCGGCAACAATCACTGAGTTCGCCTGCATCTGATCACAACTGACCCGACCAGTTTCTCCAATGACCACCAATCCGCGAATGTTAATTTCACCTTCAAAGGCACCTTCAATACGCACGCCACCACTACCCCGAAGATCACCTTTCCAATTAATACCAGGACCGAGTACGGAAGTTACCCGTTCGATCGGTGCCTGGGGTGTTACTGGTGATGAAGATGGTTTTCGAAACATACGATCTCCTTGATTTTCAAAAATGCCTGTAAAAAGCAACTATCGTTTAATAATAACGCTAAATTCATCTTTTTGAAGATAATCGTTCACTGTTTCCCAGGCGATGGATTGTAAAAAACGAATTGTATCACTATCCAATTTGACAATTTCATCGGGATGATCAAATCCGATGGAAGTATAAACTGGATTATCCATTGGCGATTCAGCGCTGATACTGGTGTACGTAACACAAGCTGATAAATAAACACCCAGCGCAGAAGGATGAATGCCATCACTCGCGTATAAATTCAAATCAGGCCTCAATTTTATGGCTGTCTGCCAGGCCGGCCCAACCGGGATGATGGTCAAATCCTCCCGCCAACCCAGCAGGTGGATGATGCGATTCAGCCTTTCCACTTCCAATTCTGAATCAACGGCTGTGACCCAGGGATAAAAAACAGCTACCTGTTTTCCCTGTGTTTTTAAAAAATTGATCCAGCTTCTGGCATTTTTCTCAAAATCATCATCAGAAAAATTCCGTTGAACCCCAAATGCCTGGATAATCACCAGGTCTTGAGTCCCCAAATCTACAGTTTGTAAAAATTCTTCTTGATCAAGTTCGGAGGCTAATGTAAAACGGGGAGAAATCACGCGGTGCATACGGATCGATTGTGTATCACCAGCCAATTCCAGCAATAATAACGTTTGCAAATCCAATGGGCCAGTCTGAAGTTGGTCATCACCCACCCAAAGGATATGTTCTAGCCCATCATTCACCGGCGTGGGGGTGAAGGTCAAAGGACTGCAAGCCGACAAAAGCATGCAGAATAGAAAGACAAACCCCACATATTTCATGAAGTCCCTCTCATTTCCCGGTTTTGAGAGACATCAAACCAGAAACGCCAGGGCATACTGCGCCAGGGTTCAGGGGTATTCCCAATACCTATCCTAGGACCACTTTTAATAAGGGTGGCTGCAACTGGCTCGCCTGATTCTATCCATAAATTTTCAGTCTGCCTGGTCATGTTGACGCCATTCTGTTCCCGCTTTACCTGTAATGCCTGGGTTAACTTGGCCGGACCATCCGTCCAATTCTTGCGCTTGACCTGCATACGATTTTCAGCAATCAAAGTCAAACCTTCCACAGGTTCAATCGCCCGAATCAATACGGCAGCGGGATAACCCAGCGTGCCAGTAACAACATTCAAACACCAGTGCATCCCATAGGTAAAGTACACATAAGCGCGACCAGCAGGCCCAAACATGACAGCATTTCGATTCGTTTTGCCAACTTTCCCATGACAGGCCAGGTCCTGCATTCCATCGTATGCTTCACACTCTGTGATGATGCCTGAGATGCGAAACCCATCGAGAATACGCACCAGGCGTTGACCCAGAAGATCATGAGCCACATCCACTACATTTCGATCATAAAAATGATCTGAGAGAATCTCACCAATAACCATAGTTGTATTTTACATGAACCCCGGAAAAGCAGACTGAGATTTCTTTCTGGATGGTAAAATAATCGATATGAAAATCCTGTTAATTAATCAGGTATTTGTCTCCCCAGATGAGCCGGGACATACCCGGCATTTTGAAATGGCAAAATACTTACAAGACAGCGGTGATGAATTGGTCATCGTTGCATCAGATTTAAATTATCAAACCGGTCAACGCACAGTCGACCATAAGGGTCTGGTGACAGAACAGGTAATCGAAGGGGTTCGCGTCTTAAGGACCTACATCTACCCAGCCATTCATCGCAGTTATTTCTGGCGTATCCTCTCATTCTTCAGTTTCATGTTCAGTTCCATCATCGCTGCTATGCGGGTCAAGAATATTGATATCATCATGGGTACCAGTCCCCCCATTTTTCAGGCATTTTCTGCCTGGGTAGTAGCCTTTTTACGGCGAAAACCTTTCTTATTAGAGGTGCGTGATCTTTGGCCAGAATTTATCGTCAGTATGGGTGTTTTTAAAAATCCCATTTTGATAAAACTGGCGCGCATCTTGGAAATGTTTTTGTATCGCAGGGCTTCCCAAATTCTGGTTAATTCTCCTGCCTATATAGATTATATTGCCGGCAAAGGTATTTCCACCCAGAAGATCACATTCATTCCTTATGGTGCTGATATTCACATGTTTAACCCCGCCATTGATGGCAGCCAGATTCGGCAGGAACTCAACCTGCAGGGAAAATTTCTGGTGCTGTATACAGGTGCATTGGGGCAGGCAAATGATATTTATACCATTCTGAAGGCAGCTAGCCACTTGAAGGAAGAGAAAGCCATTCAATTTGTGTTATTTGGGGATGGAAAAGAACGGCCAAAACTCCAGGCAGAAGCACGCAGATTACAACTGAACAATCTGCTCTTTGCCGGCGTGAGACCAAAACACCAAATGCCTGCCATCATTGCCGCGTCTGATCTCTGCCTGGCTATTCTGCAGGATGTGCCTATGTTCCGCACCACCTATCCTAACAAAGTCTTTGATTACATGGCTGCCGGCAAACCGACCCTGTTGGTGATTGATGGGGTTATTCGCCAGGTTGTCGAAGAAAGTCAGGCAGGGGTTTATGTCAACCCGGGGGATGACGTGCAATTAGCGAAAACCATTCTAGCAATCTCCTCACAACCTGACCAACTCGAATGTATGGGAAACAATGCCCGTGTGTACCTGGAAAAACATTTGGATCGTCAGATCATGTTGGAAAAAACCAGAAATCTATTCCTGCAACTGAGGAAACAGTGAAAATATTCGTCACCGGTGCCACTGGTTTCACAGGCAGTCGAACCGTTCCTCTACTATTGGAAAAAGGCTGGGAGGTGCATTGTTTATATCGTGAAAATAGTAATCGCAGTGTGTTACCGCAATCAGAAATCCATTGGCATTCGGGGAACCTTGAAAACCAGGAAATACTGACAGAACTGATGCGAGGTTGTGATACGCTCGTGAATATTGCATCTCTGGGCTTTGGGCATGCTGAAAACATCATCAAATCCGCTCTGGAAGCCGGAATTGAACGAGCGCTCTTCATCAGCACTACTGCCATTTTTACTAAATTGAACAGCCGTAGCAAAAATATCCGTTTGGCAGCTGAAGCAGCCATACAGAATAGTGATCTGGCTTATACCATTCTGCGTCCGACCATGATTTACGGCAGTGAGCGTGATCGAAATATGGCTCGTCTGATTGGATTGCTTCAGCGCTTTCCGTTGATTCCAATCTTTGGAAAAGGAAATTTTCTGCAGCAGCCCGTCTTTGTGGATGACGTGTCACAGGCTATCATTCAATGTCTGGAACAGCCAAAAACAATTGGTAAAAGTTACAATATTGCCGGAAAAACGGCTCTTACATATAATGAAGTCATTGATACCATCGCTGCCATCAATAATCGAAGAATTTACAAACTTAAACTACCTGATAGGATCGTGGTAAATTTTTTGAGCCTTCTCGAAAAAATGAAGATACCCTTCCAAATCAAAGCTGAACAGGTGAAACGCTTGAATGAAAACAAGGATTTTTCCTACGAAGAAGCCAGTAGTGATTTTCACTATCAACCACGCTCCTTTGCAGATGGCATCGAAATAGAAATAAAACAATTAAGAAGCAAATTAGAATGATAGAGTTGATCGGTTTTTTAATTCTGACAACCTGCGCTTATTTTGGAGTTGAATTCATTCGCAATTGGCTCATGAAACGCCATGTGATCGATATGCCCAATGAACGCAGTTCCCATGCTGTTCCCACCCCACGTGGGGGAGGATTGGTAGTTGTGATCATTACCCTGGCTGTTGCGCTTGTCAGTATGTTTCTTTTCCACGCTTGGAAAGAAGGACTGGTGTTTGTGGTCATCGGGAGCGGTGTTGCCTGGATTGGCTGGCAGGATGACGTAAAATCGCTCTCGCCTAAACTTCGCTTTCTGCTTCAGGGTCTGGCGGGGTTAGCCACAATTTTTGGATTAGGATATTTTGACGCGATTACCATTCCGCTTTTCGGTGAACTGCACCTGGGTATCTTTGGAATCCCCATCACCCTGCTCTGGATTGTAGGCTTAATCAATGCATACAATTTTATGGACGGCATCGATGGGCTCTCCGGAAGCGTTGCCCTGACAGCCTCCCTGGGGTGGATGCTCTTTCTGGGTGTAAACGGACAAATCGCCAGCCCAATCTTTTGGATTGCTCTGGCGATTGCGGCTTCCAACCTGGGATTTCTGGGTCACAATTGGGCGCCTGCTCGCATTTTTATGGGTGATGTTGCCAGTACTTTTCTGGGTTTTTGTTTCGCAGTTCTCCCCCTCTTGTCGGTCAATAAAGTGGGTGATGCTTTCCTGTTGGGCGTCATCGTCATGTGGGCATACATTCTTGACACATTAATAACTTTTCTTCGCCGCTTCATCAAGCGAGAAAAGGTGTTTTCGGCTCATCGAACCCATATCTATCAACGACTGATAATCAGTGGGTATCCAGTTCCCACCATCACCAGCCTTTACTTATTGCTGACCGCTTTGGGTGTCGTGCTGGCATATGCCTGGATACAGGGATACACTTTTGCTCCAGCAGCCATTATTATTGGTTTGCCCGTCATTTGGGTAATCCTGATAGGTTTTACAAAATATCGTGAAAATAAATCTTAAGATCAAAGCCTTTCCATCCCTCCTGCGCCATTTTGGAATGCGCTGGATTTTATTCCGTATAGGGTATGCCCTTCGAATGCGAACTGGATTAATGCGCTTGCTGGTACCCGCCTATCAATGGCATGAGCGTCCCTTGCGATACTGGATTAAACATCAAATTCCATCTAATCCGGAAGCCTATCACAAATGGCGGATTGAAAATCAACCAAAATTCTTCTTTGATTCCATCCACTTTCCACAGGAAAAGGATTGGGGCCGAATAGAGGTGCTCAAAGAAGCCGACCAATACCTGGCAGGAATCACCCGTTATTTTTCCAAAACAGATTATCAAACGGGATTCCCCCCCGTTTGGTCACTAGATCCATTGTGCAACCACCACATACCAGCTGACAAACACTGGTCACAAATTCCAGATGATGGCTCTATTGACATCAAATTTATCTGGGAAGCCAGCCGCCTTGCACAAATCTATACCCTGGTTCGGGCATTTGCTCGCACGCAGGATGAAAACTATCCAGCAGCATTCTGGCAGATATTGGAAGATTGGATGCAAAAGAATCCACCGGGTATGGGACCAAACTGGATGTGTGGGCAGGAGGCGACCTTACGCCTGATGGCAATCTGCTTTGGTTATTACACCTTCAAAGATCATCCATTATCCACGCCCGAAAGGGTCTCTCAATTTACGATTCTAGCAGCCGCCCTGGCAGAGCGAACTTATCTGAATTTGGGATATGCTATCTTTACCCGCAGTAACCACACCATCAGCGAAAGTTTTGGCATCTGGCTAGCTGGCACACTTTTCCCTGAATTAAAAAACGCCTCAAAGTACAGGAAATTGGGTAAACAAATCCTGGAAAAAGAAGCTTCCCGGCAGATCTATGCAGATGGCAGTTATGCCATGCACTCGCTTAATTATCAACGCTTTGTCCTTCACATCTATCTGTATGCTATGCGAATCGCTGAATTGAATGATCAGAAATTTTCTCCTACCGTTTACAAGGCTGTCGAAAGATCCATTGACTATCTCTATACCATCATTGACCCACAAACCGGTCAGATGCCAAATTATGGTTCCAATGATGGTGCCCTGGTACTGCCATTAAATAGCTGTGATTATTCAGATTACCGCCCACTGATTCAGTCAGGCTACTTTTTCATCCACCAGAAAAGAATCTTTCCGCCCGGTACCTGGGATGAGGATCTTTTCTGGCTGTTTAGTGCTGAATCACTTGAGTCCTATGTACAAAATCGGCCACCACTCACCAATGAACTGTTTTTAAACGCTGGCATCACGAAAATGAATGGTCGAGATACCTTGGCTTTCATTCGTTGTGGACCTGTAAAGGATCGCCCCTCGCACGCCGATCAGAATCATATGGATATCTGGTGGCAGGGAAAAAATATTGCAATGGACGCAGGAACCTATCTATATAGCGGTGAAGATTACTGGCGCAATGGATTAGCCAGCACCCAGGTGCATAACACCGTTACCGTTGACCAATTAGAGCAAATGGAGAAATTCAGTCGCTTTATCTGGTTGGACTGGTCACAAGGCAATGTCCTTTCTTTTGAAGAAAAGGATGGACTAAAATATTGGCAGGGGCAACACGATGGTTACACCCGCCTGAAAGATCCTATAGTTCACAAACGCACTGTGCTTCTCATTGGGGATCAAAATTGGATTGTAATCGATCATGTCAGCGGTCTGGCAGAACATGAATTCAGACTAAACTGGTTGTTGGATAAGAATTTTGAACAACCGAATATAGCAGAGAATATTCTCCAATTTCACGATCAATCGCAAAGTTTATCCGCTCAATTCGGATTGCTGGGTGATTTCACCCCGATTGATATACTTAGCGCAGATGAAACCAGTACCCGGGGTTGGTTTTCACGCCATTATGGACATAAAGAACCAGCAAAATCTGTACAATTGACCCGACGAAGCAACCAGGCTGTTTTCTGGAGTTTCTTTGGTACCGGGGATCATAAATTTACAGACGCTGAGAAATCACTCAGTATTCAAATGTCCGATTGGATCGTCCACTTAGATTCCGAATATGTATCGATCGAAAAGACAGGAAGAACCGCAGAATTGATTGCTCAACTTACTATCAATTGAATCCTGCTGAAAGACAATAGCCAATATAATTCATAGTAGAATGAACTTGATCCTGGAATAAAACAGGTGTTAACTCAGTTATTTTCATCCCTGGAGGTACTATGCAGGAAGTCGTCATTATTGATGCAGTCCGCACACCCATTGGCGCTTTAGGTGGAGGTCTATCCAAAGTTCGTCCGGATGACCTCGCTGCTCATATTATGTCATGTCTGGTAAACCGAACACAGATTGACCCAGCAATGGTTGAAGAAGTCTATCTGGGCTGCGCCAATCAGGCCGGCGAAGATAATCGCAATGTGGCCCGTATGGCTACCCTGCTGGCAGGTTTTCCGGTAGAAGTCAGCGCTGTGACGATCAATCGCCTGTGTGCTTCCGGATTAAATGCCATCAACATGGCGGCCAGAGCCATCCGTTGCGGTGAAGGCGACGTCTTTATCGCTGGCGGAGTTGAGAGCATGTCTCGGGCACCTTATTCCTTGCCAAAAGCCGAAAATGCTTTCCCTTACGGCAATCTGACAGCGTATGACACCGCAATTGGTTGGCGCTATCCCAATTCAAAATTCGAATTGCAGTATGGCATTGACCCCATGGGGATCACCGCTGAAAATTTAGCTGATCAATATCAGATCTCACGGGAAAGTCAGGATGAATTTGCCCTGAGAAGTAACCAGAGCGCCGTCGCTGCCATGGATAGTGGCAAGTTTGCAGTTGAGACAGAACCAGTGGCAATACCACAACGAAAAGGCGATCCGATAATTATCAGCCAGGATGAAAGACCCCGGCGGGATACCACCATCGATAAATTAGCCTCCTTAAAACCGGCCTTTAAGAAAGATGGCAGCGTAACTGCTGGCAATTCCTCCGGCATGAATGATGGGTCTGCCGCTGTCTTACTAATGAGTGAAAAACGCGCCGTTGAATTGGGGCTGAAACCGCTTGCCCGTTGGGTGGGGAGTGCTGCTGCTGGCGTACCTCCGCGCATCATGGGTATTGGACCCGCACCCGCCACACGCAAACTATTACAACGCAGCGGTTTATCATTGCATAATATTGGTTTGATCGAACTTAATGAAGCTTTTGCCGCCCAGTCACTGGCCGTCATGAAGGAGTTGGACCTCAATCCCGAGATCGTGAATGTAAACGGTGGTGCCATCGCTCTCGGACACCCACTGGGATGTTCGGGGGCCAGAATTTTCACAACCTTGCTACATGAAATGCAGCGCATGACAAAATCAAACCAGAAACCCATCTATGGACTGGCGACCCTGTGTGTAGGTGTTGGACAGGGTGAAGCCACCATCATCGAATCGCTCATCTGATGCGAGTACTGGTTACCGGATCGACAGGGTTTATCGGTGGTGCTCTTTGTGCTACGCTGATCGAGAGGGGTTTTTCGGTGCGCGCTTTCCACCGAACCTCCAGCAATCTTACTTTAATCAAAGATTTGCCTGTTGAACACGTGATAGGTGATCTGACCCAACCAGAAAGCTTGGTTACAGCCATGCAGGGGATTGATGTGGTTTTCCACTCTGCTGCCTTCCTGGGGAATTCAAACAAGCCAGCAGCGCATTATTCAATAACAGTCAAGGGCACCCAAGCCGTAATGGAAGCCGCTCTGCAAGCCAAAGTTAAACGCGTTGTTCATACCAGTTCGATCGCTGCACTAGGTGTTCCTTCTGCTCCTAGCGAATTGAACCCACCTGAACAATCACCCATTTTGAACGAAAATTCCACCTTCAATATTCGCGGCGATTACTGGCCGTATGGTAATGCCAAATATCTGGCTGAAATGGAAATTCAAAAATATGTGGCCAAGGGTTTGGACGTAGTGATCGTCAACCCTTCATATGTCATTGGACCAGGTGATATTTACAGAGTGAAAGGTTCACCATTAGAGCGTATCGCTAGCAATCAAGTAGCATTCATTCCGACTGGCGGTATCAATATCGTGCACATTCAGGATGTGGTCCATGGACATCTGGCGGCAATGAATGTTGGTAAACAGGGTGAACGTTATATCCTTGCTCAGGAAAATCTGACATTCAAATCTTTGTTTCAAAAAATCTCAATTCACAAACACAATCCGATGCCGAAAATCATCCTGCCAGGAAAAATGGTGCGGCCTTTTGTAAATCCTCTCAGGCTCATTCAATCCATCCTCAATATCCCTGTTTCTGTCGAATTACTGCGCTTTGCCGGATATGGTTTTTATGTCAGCAATGAAAAGAGCATCCAGAATTTACAATTAACATACGAACTCACTGCTGATGATGCAATTCGGGACGCTCTCAAATGGTTTCAAGAACAGCAACAGACCTGATCGTTTTTACTTTTCGGAATTTTGTTTGTGATGCATGATTACTTCAGGGTCCTCATTTAGGATTTGATTTAAACCTGAAGCCATAGCTGCTCCATGACGATATTGGAATGGCCACATACTACGGTGATCAAAAAACGAAATGCGATCCCCATCTTTGAGTTCCTGTTCCAAATCAGGTTGTAATCCAGGCAAGGCACTTAAATTTCCATTGATAAAGGTAATTCCACGTTTTTCAGATGGCATGGTTAAGATTTTTAATAAATCAGAAACCGTCGCTCCTGAAGGCAAATCCATTTCAACGCTGGCGAATCCTTTCTGTGCTTTTTCACCTGCATATAACGAAAGAGCCCCATACAACCAAATTTCAATTTTCATGTTAATGACTCCCTCCGCCTATGGGGGGAAAGATTCCAATCTCATCCCCATCCTTCAAAATGCAATCCGGTTCAAAAAAAATTCCATTTACAAACGCCAATTTTATTTCTTCCATCGGAATTTCAAGGATTTCATACAAACGAGCAATGGATATGCCCTGCTCCACATGCAATTCTTTGGTTTGCCCCAACCCCAAATCTGGCAAATATTTTCTCAGGCTCGCAAATAATCGAATTTTAATGATCATAGATTTATGGACACCGTACAATATCCTGCGCCCATAGACAATCGGCACAAGATGGATTATGACCCCAACAGCCCTCATTATTTTTGCGTAAATCACATGTTTCTCGCAGATCGCAATCCGGGCAGGAAGGGAAATGAAAAGATCTTACGCTGCTGCGAAAACGAGTAAATTCTTCACTCATCCAGATATCGGCTAATGATTGTTTGTTTACATTCCCCAGAATAAATCTCTCAACATTTTTCTCAACGCCATCAATCGCATAATATTTATAACTATGTGAAAAAGCATAACATGGGGAGATATTTCCATCCCAACCGACAACAATTGACTTATCCTGCACAAATTTACAGCGTCGCTCTGCTCCCCAGAACATACGTGGTAATTCAATCAAACCCCAGCGGACCCAAACATCTGATTTTACAGGCCAGGAACCTGTTTTGAGGGGTTCACGAGGACCATATCCGTACAGTTTTTCTGATTCCATCTCCTGGGTGTAAGGCAGAACATGTGAAACAACCAACCGAGATGCATTCAATTCCGAAGCCAGTTCCAATAAATCATTCAATTCATCCTGATTGCTTTGCATGGCCACAAATTCAATCGCGAGGGAAGGTTTGACAACGCCTAATTCATTTTTTATAAGATTAAAACGATTAACATTTTCAAGGATAAGAGATAACTGTGTTCCACGCACGCCTTCATAGGTCTCCGGTTTACCACCATCGATTGAGACTACTACCTGGTCAACGCTTAATCGGATAAGTTCTCGCACTACCTTCTCAGTTAACATGACACCATTGGTACCTAAAGTGACTGCCAGGTCCCGTTTTCGAATTTCTGCGATCATATCGAGTAAATTGCGATTCATCAACGGTTCCCCAAAACTGGTGAAAATCACTCTTTCCAGAGAAGGAAGTTCATCCAAACTATCAAGAATATGCTGAAAAGTGGGTTGCTCCATATGAGCATGTGGATCTGTCCAGGAATGACGGATACAAGTTTGACAATTTAAATTACATGAAGTGGTAACTTCAATATAAAGTTTTCTCGCATCCGGTAATCTCGGATGCAAGATTAAATCACCTTCACGTTCATCCAGCCAGAAATCAGTTTGTGGGTTTAACCGTCGCCTCTGATAAAACGAAAGAGGAATTTTGATTTGACCCTGTTCGTTTGGCTTGATTTTTGCCATTTTTTTTATCCCTGACTAATAAATATTTACAAAAAGGGTGGGCGATACAGACCCACCCAACGATTTAAGATTGTATCAGTATATTAATTAAAAAGGGGATGATTTTTATCGAAATTAATCCGACAAAAATCATCCTTTCTGTAAAGATTAGATTATACTTTTATAGATCTTGATAGACTGAATCAAGAGTTTCATCGGAAATATCAAAGATCTGGTTGTGTGGTGGCAATGGTTCCAGTTTCATGAATTCTGGGATACGGTCAGCTTCTTTGGTGAGACCAGCAGCTTCATTGAACTTACGCTCCACTTTGAGGGTTTGCGCGCCATAAGCTACTACATCATCTGCATTCCAATTGGTACCCAGAACACCATTACATTCCTGTATGACACCTTCAAATCCACTGGCAATATCCAGGATTGGGAATGCGATAAAGAGACAGTGACCGCAGGAATCGATGAATGCTGTGGTTGCCTGGAAGGCACGGCTCAGGGCTGCTTTCCCTTCGGGGCTCAAGGGATCCAGCTTGCCACTAACTCCTAAAATCTCGGGGCAAATCGTATATCCGGCAGTGTGGTCCGCACCCATGGTTGTGGTTGCGTAGGTGATACCAATACCCTTGACTGCACGGGGTTCATAAGCCGGCATACCCTGGCCTTTCACGGCAGGTACTCGTTTTACACCATAAATTTTTCCCGTGACTTCAGTGCCACCACCCAAAGTACGTCCAACAGCGGTTCCTTTGCCCATTTCATGGATCATTTGAATTGCGCCCTTACTATCACCAAATTCAAGCAAACCCCCTTCCATGGCTACACCCAAGGTTGCTCCGGTTTCAATGGTATCCAGACCGTAGGCATTGCAAAGTTGAACCATGGTAGCAATATCATCCAGGTTATCGACACTAAGATTCGCACCTAATGACCAAGTTGATTCGTATTCAATACAAGATGTGGCTTCAGATTGATCTTCGTTGTAATAAGTATTGGAACATTGAATAATACAACCGGGTGAACAGGCATGATTATAAATTTCTTTCCCCATGCGTTCTTTATTGGTCTCAAATATAGCTTCACCAGATGTCTTGGCTGCTCCTTCAAATCGACCTGCTGAGAAATTGCGAGTTGGTAAACCACCTGCCTCATTTAGAATATTGACTAACACAGCTGTCCCATAGCTGTTTAGACCGCCTTTCGGCTGTGAAATGGGATGACTGCGTATGGCATCAATTAATTTCTTACGCCCTTCATCAAATAGTGGTTTATCGACCATGTCGATGCCTGGTGCACTTTTGCTATCCAGGATCAGGAATTTGAGTTGTTTGGAAGCCATCACAGCGCCCAGCCCACCACGACCAGCGTATCGGCTGGGACGACGGGCCATATCATTGAATACAATACCAGAGTTACCATATCCTAATTCGCCAGCTGTTCCCATGCTGGCAATGGAAACTTTTGCCCCAAACTTCTCAAAGATTTTTGGATAAACATCATACACATCTTTGCCGACATGTTCGGTTGCATCAAAAAATTCTACAATTGGTTTTTCAGACGCTTCATCCCATTTAACTTTTGCTCCCCAAAAAGTATCTTTCTTATCTGGTTGGCCTTCCACGACCAAGGCGCGAATTTGCATTTTTGCCAGATCTGGTGCCCAGGCTGTCCCGGCATTCGCTTCCTTGATACCACCAGTTAATGGTGATTTTCCTCCAACTGAAACACGGGCAGAAGTAGGCGCAGATGTACCGGTAACAATGCCTGCTGAGAAGACAAGTTTGTTGTTAATACCTAGCGCGTGGCATAATGGGGGAACTTCATCGAAAACCATCTGTGATGTTAATGCTCGACCATATAGCAATTTATATTTTTCTGGTAATTCTTCCAGCTTATAACTTTGATCAGACATATTTATTCTTAGAATCCACATAATTAACTCCTTTCAAAATTCGATAATTTAATGAAAAATGAGACTGTAAGTTTATCGTTTATTAATATGTATATTTACCTCCTTACATTGATACATTGAATAAAGCATGCAAATCGGAATTATCGCTTTAAGATAATCCCCTCCTTTGCACACTGGCAGGTCAAAGAAATTACTCTCCTTGCCTTATCGTTCGTTTATCCGAGTCGGAATCAACGAATCGGAGGTATATTTTGGGTGTTATTGGATTGAGGCAGCTGTGTAAGTATATCTACCCATCTTCATTATAGTAAATAACAATTTTAAGTCAATTCCATGAATTAGATCAAAGTCTTAGATAAAATTCTGTAGATAAAAATCAAAAACGTGTATTATTTAAGCAAGGAAAATTGATGATACCCATAATGACAATAGACACTTACCAAAGTTTTCCTTTGAACCGATAATAAAATTACTATATTGTTTACTGGTTTTATCCGAGATATCGGAAATTTCATGCAAGGAGGAAACATGCCCCCTAAGGGACGAATTGAAGTAAGAGATCTTTATTGCAAAGGTTGCGAGATTTGTGTATCTGCCTGCCCACCAGGTGTTCTGGCATTGGCTCCTGATCGAATGAACGCGAAAGGCTACCATCCGGTGGAGTTGATTGAACAGGGATGTACAGGTTGTGGAATTTGTACGATTGTTTGTCCAGAAGCTGCAATTATTGTTTATCGTGAAGTTAAAAGCCGCTCTCAATAGGAAGAGGAGAAAAAATGGCAAAAGAATTAATGAAAGGCAATGTTGCTATTGCCGAAGCAGCAGTGCGTGCCGGGTTAAATGCTTATTTTGGTTATCCCATCACCCCACAAACTGAATTACTGGAATACCTTTCTGCCCGAATGCCTGAATTAGGGCGAGTATTCTTGCAAGCTGAGAGCGAATTAGGGGCTGTCAACATGGTATACGGAGCTGCCTGTACCGGAGCACGGGTGATGAGTTCCTCTTCAAGCCCGGGTGTCAGCCTGATGATGGAAGGTGTTTCCTACATCGCCGGCACCGAATTACCAGTCGTCCTGGTGGATGTGATGCGGGGTGGTCCTGGTCTGGGAAATATTGCCCCAGCACAGGCTGACTACAATCAGATCGTTCACGGTGGTGGCCATGGTGATTACCACCCCATCGTGCTTGCTCCTGCCAACATTCAGGAAGCCATTGATCTAACTTATAGTGCTTTTGACCTGGCTGAAAAATACCGCAACATAGTTGTAATTCTGGCAGATGGGTCCCTGGGACAGATGATGGAACCAGCCGAATTACCAGAAATGAAACCTGCCATCATGCGCACTCCTGACTGGGCGACGTATGGTTCAGAAGGACGCGAACGGCGCTTTTTATCCTCCATATATCTTGATCCACCCCAACAGGAAAAGACGAATTTTCGCATAGAGCATCGCTGGCAGGAAATCAAAGCCAACGAAGTGCAGTATAAAGAATATTTTCTGGATGATGCTGAATATGCCGTGGTTGGTTTTGGCACATCCGGTCGCATTGCCTTATCCGCTGTGAGAGCTGCCCGTGCCCAGGGCATTAAAGTGGGATTATTCCGTCCCGTCAGCCTGGCACCTTACCCGGAAAAAGAACTATTCGAGCTCAGTAAACGCCTCAAAGGACTGCTTGTGGTTGAGATGAATGCTGGTCAGATGCTGGATGATGTCATGAATATCACCCGCTATCAAGTTCCGGTTGAATTCTATGGACGCATGGGTGGTATTTTACCTATGCCGGAAGAGATAGAAGCTGAAATTGAGCGGATGGTCAAGGAACCAGCAACAAGCGAGGGTCACCCCCGCGATCGCTGGTTAGCACGTTTTGGAAAGATGAATTAGGAGGTCTGGAATGGAAGATGTTTCAATACAAGAAAAATTGGTTTATGATCGGCCGGATTCTCTGACAAGTGTCCAGACCCATTACTGCCCGGGTTGTACCCATGGGGTTGCCCATCGTCTGGTAGCTGAGGTGATCGATGAAATGGGTATCAAAGAGAATACTATTGGCGTTGCCTCTGTCGGTTGTTCGGTGTTTGCCTATAACTATTTTGATTTCGATTTTGTCCAGGCACCGCACGGTCGTGCGCCTGCCATGGCAACCGGGGTTAAACGAGTACTCCCGCAGCGCTTTGTGATGACCTATCAGGGTGATGGGGATCTGGCATCAATCGGCATGGGTGAGATTGTGGCAGCCGCTGCCCGCGGGGAGAACATCACCGTGATCTTCTTGAACAATGCCAATTATGGTATGACTGGAGGGCAGATGGCACCGACCACATTGCCGGGGCAAAAGACATCCTCCTCCCCTGCTGGTCGTGATGTTGAAGTCACCGGGTTTCCGATCCGTACAGCAGAAATGCTAGCCACACTGGATGGTGCTGGTTATGTTGTGCGACGTAGTCTGCATGATCCCAAGAATGTGCGCATGGCCAAAAAAGCGATTCGTCTGGCCTTCGAAACACAAAAACTTGGTCTGGGTTTCTCACTGGTTGAATTACTCTCAACCTGCCCCACAAACTGGGGATTGACCCCTCTTCAGGCGTTGCAATGGGTGGAGGATGCCATGATTCCTTACTACCCGATTGGTGATTACAAAGTCAACCCAGCGTTAAAAGAGTTAAAGATATAGGTGGAGGAACAAATGCAAAAAGAGATTATTGTCGCAGGTTTTGGCGGTCAGGGTGTGTTATTTGCCGGACAATTGCTAACCTACGCAGCCATGGATGAGGGTTTGCATGTCACCTGGATTCCATCCTATGGGCCGGAAATGCGAGGTGGCACCGCCAATTGCACCGTGATCATCAGCGATGAAGAAATCGGTTCCCCCATGGTCAGCCGACCCAGCGCAGTGATTGCCATGAACCTGCCCTCACTGGACAAATATGAAGATAAAGTGAAGGACGGCGGGGTACTGGTGGTCAACCAATCCATGGTGGATCGTGACGTTCGTCGCACGGATATTCATGTTGCCATGGTGCCAGCCAATACGATCGCAGAAGAACTGGGTGACAAACGCATGACCAACATGGTTCTGCTGGGTACTTTATTGGCTAATCTGGATGTCTTACCGGTTGCAGCTGTCGAAAAAGCTTTAAAAGAACATTTACCCGAGCGGCATCACAAATTATTACCACTCAACAAGGAAGCTATCCAGTGCGGTGCGGGGTATAAAGTCACACCGGTTTCGGTTTAATTTCTTATCGAGCCATAAGACCTTCAAAAAATCGAAGGTCTTTTATTTTAATCAAAAGACTGGACGTCTTTGGGCAAATTCCTTACTTTTTGCAGATACGCTGTCACCCGTTCATCTTCCTGAAAATGGTAGGCGTAACCAAGATTTTCACCAACCTGAATGCTCAACTTGCGCATTAACTGCCCGGCATGCATCAACGCCTGCCAGGTTTCTTCCTCGTCGCAACCAGCGTAAGTAAATAATAATTCCTGCCAAAGATCTGGGGGTAATAATTTGCCAAAATTCTTTCCTGATTTCCCCACATTGATTTGCCAATCATTCTGCATGGCCAGATACCAGTTGACCATCGTATTCAGGCATTCCCGAACGATCACAAAAACATCGTTGGAATACATCGGTTCTGTGCGCCACAGCCCTTTAGCTACATAGGTAGACACCCACCAGAACTCATTTACCACCAGGTCGTATTCAGCCTGCGAAGGTGGTTTGGTAATGTAACTGGATTCATTTGGAGCAGGAACGGGTGGAATACTATGCTCTTTATCCAGAAGAACAACAGTCAGGCTATCTGACACAATTGAAGGTATGTGATCCATCGTGGAAAACGACAAGTCGATCCTGACCCCATCCGCGAATTGCATCAAATACACAAACTGGCTTTCCGGAAAGTCATCATCGCGAATAAATTGCCTAATCACCAGATCACCGAAGGTAGCTATCCAGCTCGTATCGCGGACATATTTCTCGAGATCATATACGAAGTAGACAATATCATAGTCACAAAAAATATCCTGATGGCAGTTTGGATTCACACGAGATCCATTCATCACAACTGCACGAATGTTGGCATCATGTTGAGCAAAATTCAGGATCTGTTTCAATACGAATTCTTCACTGCGCATATTTCACCTCATTTTTTTAGATGAAATGTTAGACATGACCTATCTTGCTGCGACGGGGAGAAAATGCAAATGCCAACATGAATATGAACGTGGCAGTTAACACAATCGCTGAACCAGAGGCAATATTAATATAATAACTGATATACAACCCAACCAGGCTGGAGATGGCACCAATGATCGCCGAAACAATCATCATGCTGGATAATCTGCGTGTCAAAAGATAGGCGGAAGCTGCCGGCGTCACCAGCATGGCTGCCGCTAATCCCACCCCTACCGTCTGAATGGACACCACAACGGTCAGACCTAACATGACCAACATTAAATAACGTAAAAATTGCACCGGTAGACGCATCATAGTTGCCAGAATGGGGTCGAAGGAAATCACCATGAACTGTTTGTAGTTGACAGCAACGATGATCAGAATGACGACGGTCAAAACCGCCGTGAAGATCAGGTCGTTTACACTAACCCCAAGTACATTCCCAAACAAAATATGGCTTAAATCCACAGCATAAGTGCGTATACTGCTGATTAATGCCACACCCAGCGCAAAAGCAGCTGAGAAAAGGATCCCAATTGCAGTATCTTCTTTGATTGTGCCTTCGTTTGAGAAAAATCCAATGCCGATGGCGACCGCGATGGAAGCCACAAATGCGCCTAAAATCAGATTCCCACCCAGCAAATAGGCGATCGCTACGCCCGGCAAGATGGCATGTGCCAGCGCATCGCCCAGGAACGCCATCCCCCGTAAAACGATATAGACACCCACTACTGAACACAATACGCCTACCAGCAAAGCTGCCAGGAAACCACGCTGCATAAAGGAGTAAGTAAAGGGAGATGTGATAAATTCAATCATCGTTATCTGAGATCATCCGGTGGGCAACATTCATCCACCACCATCACACCATGCATAGAAAGTACCTGCCCACCAAATCCAATTTGTAGATTTTCAGGAGTAAATACTTCGTCTGGTCTTCCATATGCAATTATTTTTCGATTGATCAACAACACCTGTGAAAAACGAGTAGCTGCCATGTTTAGATCATGCGTGGAAACCATGGAGGTGACTCCTTTGTGATGAAGTTCTTCCAATAGGTTCATGGTGGTCTCCTGTGTACTGGCATCCACACCCGTAAACGGTTCGTCCAATAAAAGAATATGGGGATTCTGCGCCAATGCCCGCGCCAGAAAAACGCGTTGTTGCTGACCCCCAGATAAATCTGCAATGGAATTTTTTGCCAGGTCTGCAATCCCCATTTGTTCAAGGCTGTGCAGCGCCATGTCAAAGTCTGCTTTGCCAGGTCTTTGCAGCCACTTTAATTTTCCAAAACGCCCCATCACTACTACATCCAGCACAGTGACCGGGAATTTCCAATCGATCGCTTCCCGTTGAGGTACATAAGCCACACAATCAATATGATAACCCAATGGTTTGCCGTGAATCTGTACAGTTCCTGATCGGATGGGTAAAAGACCCACCAGCACTTTGAATAACGTGGATTTTCCTGCCCCATTTGGACCGACCACAGCCAATGACTGACCGGCTGGTACGGAGAAACTGATTTTTTTCAAAACCGATTCGCCGTTGTAACCAGCTTCGATGTTTTCAACTTCCAGATGTGCTAATTCTGTAACCGTTTGCATAAAGAGCTTTTTCTGTTATTCACTCAGTGCTGTGACCATTTGGTCCACATTATACTTCATCAAATCTATGTACGATGACGCCTTCCCATCCGCTGCACTGATCGAATGAGTATATAGATCATACACAACTTGGATACCCGTTTCAGTTGAAAGCTGGTCTGCTAATTGTGTATTGGTTCCTGTCTCCATAAAGATTGCGATCGCCCCGGAAGCGCGCATATTATCCACCAGCTCCGCCATTTGTTGGGCAGAAGGTGTCGACCCACTGCTGACGCTATGGATAATCGTACCAACTACCTTGAAACCATAGCGGTCTGCAAAATAGCCAAAACTTTCATGATTGGTCACAATTAATCGTCGCTCAGCAGGGATTGCTGCAATTTCCTCCTGGATATATTCATCCAGGTCTTTTAGCTGCTGGATGTACACTTCCGCATTGGCTGCATAGACAGCAGCCCCTTCAGGATCGATCAATGTCAATCCAGCGCGGATATTTTCCACGTACGTGATGACCAGCGTCGGATCGAGCCAGAAATGTGGGTCAATTTCATGCTCATGTCCATCTTCTTCTGAATGACCTTCTTCGATGGTTCTGCTTTTCAAACCAGCCGATGCCTCCAAAACCATTTGGTCTGCTGGCAAATTCTCTACGATATCTTCCAGCCAGGCTTCAAAACCAGCCCCATTAACGAATAACAGATCGCTATCACTGATTTTAGCTACATCCTGCGGCGTTGGCTCAAAAGAATGTGGATCTAACCCCTCGGGCATCAGCGTTTCTACGATCAATCGATCACCAGCCACGTTCTGAGCAATATCCGCCAGGAATGATTCGACCGCAATCACTTTGATATCGGATGGAAAATCCTGATCAGAAACCAGATTTACCTGACAGGCAGATAACAGCAATAAAAGTACTGTCGCTAACCATGAATTAATTTTGTTTTTCGTACCCATATATCCAGCCTCAATCAAATTTCAACAAAACCTGGTTGAAATAGTCCTTATTGAAAATCGTTTTCATTTTCAATTATAACGGGTAAGGGTGTACTGTCAACCTCCCAAAAAACTCCGTACAATCTTGTCGTGGTTCAATTCGATAAAAAAATGACCAGACTTGTCCAACGGATCTAATTTCTATGGAATAAAATCCATAAATCTTCCATCAGCAATTTGCAATACTTCACTACCGTCTCGGCTCAACTTTAATACATTCACCGCAGAAGAATTCATATCACTTTGGGTAACCAGGAGATAGTCCTCACTTACCCAGCCGTCTACGTTGAAAGAACCTTCATTCACCGTGGTTAATATGCGCGGTGGTTGACTGCCATCCACAGGTACCACCACAATTTTGCCAAATTCCTGTGCGGGATCAGCACGTTGAATCACGTATGCCAGCCATTCCCCGGAAGGCGAAAAGCGAGCCGCGCCTGCAATGGTCTGATCTTCCAGGATCGGATAACTGGTTTCAATACCAGTATCCAGGTTTCTAACGCGCACATTTCGCTCTCCACCACACACAATGGCTATCATTGTCAGATCTTCAGAAATGCTACTCAAGCAGATCCCCAGCCGTTCCTGGTCATCCACCAATGTCCGAATGCTATTATTGAGCGGGTTGAAAATGTAGAGCCCGTTGTACCCCCAATACAACATATACCCACCAATCCCTGTCATTCCGGTTGCATAGATTAACCGTCCATCATCAGTCCAGCGCACCGGAAAGAAATTAAGTGCCAGGTCAGTCTGTTCATCAGCAGCAATGGCATCAATTAATTGTTGATTGCTGCCATCCAGATTGGCATAGAAAATTTCGGTTTTGAGTGCACCCTCTCCCCAACTGCTGGTTGACCAGGCAATTTTTTGCCGATCTGGAGATATGGCGATATACACCGGATCCTGTGCATCGATAAAATTAAATTTCTGCGTGCCCTGTGCATTCACACGAAAAGCTCCTGGATCATCATTAAATTGGGTATAAAAAATTTCATCGCTGAAGGCATCTATTTGATTTTCACCGTACCAGCTTGAAGCTCCGGCGGGGAATTCAGCTCCGACTGCCTGACCATTTAAATCATAGGCTCGAAACCAACCGCCCTGTAAAACATAGAAGCCCTGATACAAATCACCGTTTGGGGAATCCGGTTGAGGTGGATTGGCTGCCTCAGTTGGTACAGGAGTTTCTGATGAGGTTGAATTTTCAGGTTGGGTGGCTTGTTGAAACATTTCAGTTTGTAAAGCACCAATCGTCGCTTCGAGATCCGGGTCAGCTGATTTATCTCCATCGCCATTAATTGGTAATTGGCAGGCAGCACTAACCAAAACTACAACTAAAATGAACAATAATAACTGTTTTGGAATTCTTTTGATTTCTTTCATGAAGTCCTCCATCTCTGAATCTTGAATATCTTCATAGGAAATTCTTTTTTTATGTCTGGAATCAGAACTCACGTTACCCGGAATGCCGATCTCACTCACAAAATTCAATTTAATTATACAATCCTTCACTTTTACAATTAAACACCAAGAGAAACGAAATGAGCAACAAAATAGCTTGCATTTCAGCTTGATTTATGATAATATCTTGCTACCTATAACAAGGAATTAGAGATCAAATCGCTCCGTATGGAGTGGTTTATTTCTTTTTAATTGGGATAAATCATTAAAAAAATTCAAAAAGGATAAGACATGTCTGTATCATTTCTGACGCAAGAAGGTTATGATGAACTTCAAAACGAATTAGATTTTTTGCGAACCATCAAACGCAAAGAAGTTGCCCAACGTCTGCATGAAGCCATGGAAGGCGGGGAACTCATCGAGAATGCTGAATATGAAGCGGCTAAAAACGAACAGGCATTCACCGAAGGTCGTATCAAAGAGCTGGAATATCTCCTGGCAACTGCCCGTATTGTGACTGATGCGCAAAAAACCGATACCATTCAGGTAGGTTCACGCGTAACTGTTGTGGAAGAGGGTCTGGATGAAGAAGAACTCTATATCATTGTCGGTGCAGCCGAAGCCAAGCCCAGTGTAAGGAAGATTTCAAACGAATCACCTTTAGGGAAGGCATTGCTGAACCATAAGGCAGGCGATACCGTGTCTGTGAATGCTCCGGCTGGCGCGTATAAAGTTAAAATTGTAAAATTTGAGTAAATAGAAAAATTAAAAAACTGCGCCCCGCCCGTGATATCATTAGGCGGGGTGTTTTGTTAAATAAACAATCAACTTGAGGTTATTAACATGGAAAGAAATGATTTAGAAAAAATTCGTCTGGAGAAAATTGAACGCATGCGGGCGGAAGGCATAGAACCCTATCCCACCAGCGCACATCCCACCCATCGTAATCAGGAAGCGCTCCAGGCATTTGAAGCTGCAGAACAAATTGAAGGAAGTGAACCTGTTCAGGCAACGCTGGTCGGACGAATTCGTGCCATGCGGCCGATGGGAAAGATTGCCTTTGCACATATAGAAGATGGCACTGCCCGCATCCAGCTTTTCTTCCGTATCAACGAAATTGGCGAAGAAAATATGAGCAAATTAAAAGAAGATTTCGACCTGGGTGATTTCATTGAAGCCAGTGGGCACCTCTTCCGCACCAGAACCAACGAAATTTCTTTGCACGTCAAAACCTTCCGCATGCTGGCCAAAGCGGTCACGCCTCTGCCAGCCGCCAAAGATGAGATTGTGGATGGCAAAGTGATCCGGCATGCCACCCTGAATGACCCGGAAACCCGCTATCGTCAGCGTTATGCGGATCTGGTTGTCAACCCGGAAGTGCGCGAGATATTCAAAGTCCGTACCAAAACCATCCGCGCTTTACGTGATTATCTGGATAACCTCGATTTTCTGGAAGTGGAAACTCCCATTCTGCAGCCTATTTATGGTGGTGCTGCCGCCCGCCCCTTTGTAACCTTTCATAATCAACTCAAACAGGAACTGTATTTACGCATCTCGTTTGAACTCTACCTAAAACGCCTGATCGTGGGCGGCTTTGACCGTGTGTACGAGATCGGCCGCGATTTCCGCAATGAAGGAATCTCTTTCAAACACAACCCGGAGTTCACCCAGATTGAATTTTATATGGCCTATGCCGATTACAATTCCATCATGGATTTGACCGAAGACATGGTCGCGTACGTTTGCGACCAGGTGCTTGGATCCCGCAAGATTGAGTTCCGTGGTAACACCATCGATGTCACTCCCCCCTGGCGACGGCTGGAATTACGCCAGGGCTTGATCGAAACCACCGGCATCGATATCAACCAGCATCCAACTGGCGAAAGCCTGGAAGTCGCCATGAATGCCAAAGGCTATCCCTTCAAACCCGGCAGTGCTAGAGGCAAACTGATTGACAGCCTTCTCGGCGATTATCTCGAACCTACCCTGCTGCAACCAACCTTCCTCTACGATTATCCGCGTGATATCTCCCCGTTAGCCAAGAGCAAACCTGGAGACCCAAGCATGACCGAGCGCTTTGAAGGTTTCATCGCTGGCATGGAACTGTGTAACGCCTTCACCGAGCTGAACGATCCGCTCGACCAGGAACAGCGCTTCCTCGAGATGGGTCGCGACTATGAATCGGACGATGAAGAACGCCACCCGATGGATGAAGATTACCTGCGCGCCATGTCCTACGGCATGCCCCCCATGGGCGGCTTCGGCATGGGTGTGGATCGCCTGGTGATGCTGCTCACCAACCAGCAAAGCATCCGCGAGGTGCTGCTCTTCCCACCTCGGAAGAAGTTGGAGGAGTGAAGTAGTTGACAGTTCACTGTTGACAGCAACTGTAAATTCTTTTTACATCCCTTCCACCCTCGGAATAATCTCTTTCGCAAAAGTCTCCAGCAATATACAAGGGTGCGTCGCTGACGCACCCTTGTTTTCATATTGCCACTCACGATTCATTCACTTATAACAAGTAGATTGAACCTTTCATTACCAGGCATATGCGTTGGGTGCTTCGCCACCCGGTCCTGGGAAAATCTCGTCCAATTTTTGCAGTGTTTCCTCATCCAAAACAATTTCTGCCGCTCGCACGGCGCTTTCAAGCTGTTCCATGGTTCGTGGTCCAATAATCGGAGCTGTGACAATCGGGTTATGCAGCAACCAGGCTAATGCGATCTCTCCAGGTGGATGCCCAATCTCACGGCATAATGTTTCATATTTTTCCAGTTTGTCACGATTTTTGGCAACATTTTTTTCAAAGTTCTCACCCTTGCGGCGACCAGTTTCCAATTTTTCCAAAGCACCGCCTAACAAACCACCATCCAGTGGACTCCAGGGGATAAGTCCCAAGCCATAATGACGGCAGGCAGGGATGACTTCCAATTCAACCGTGCGGTTATTTAAATTATAGATACTCTGTTCGCTGACCAGTCCTGACATGCCGCGCTTTGAGGCTTCCTGACAGGCAGTAGCAATATCCCAACCGGCAAAATTACTGGATCCTACATAAACGACCTTGCCCTGATTGATCAGACTGCCAAAAGCCTGCCAGGTTTCATCCCAGGGGCAATCACGGTCAATATGGTGCATTTGATATAGATCAATCCATTCCGTTTGCAGACGTTTCAGGCTGCCTTCGCAATGTTTGCGGATTTTATAAGCCGATAAGCTACGGCCGTCACTATTCACCTCCGCTAAATTTGCTTTGCGTGTGACCGGATTGAACACCTTGGTTGCCAATACCGTCGCATCCCGGCGACCGCCACCCAAGGCAAACCAGCGCCCGATGATTTCTTCTGTATGGCCATGTTCTTCTTCCCAGCCATAGACATCTGCAGTATCAAAAAAATTAATACCCAGCTCCAGGGCACGATCCATGATTTTATAGCTGTCCTCTTCGGTGGTATGCCAGCCGAAATTCATCGTTCCCAGGCAAATATTGCTTACCAGCACGCCATGTTTTCCTAATCGTTTATGTTTAATAGTCATTTTGAACTCCTTTTTCCCTCAAGGTTTGGCTGTTATGAATGAATGAAAACCTTTTATCAACGAAAAGTTTTCAATAATATAACTTATTATATCTATAATACAACCAGGAAATTATTGTAGGGTTCATCCATGATGCACCATTTATTCCCAATCAACATTTCCTTAATATTTACCCCAATCATTATCTTAAACTTCCGCATAACCGTTATTGAACACCTCCCTTAATGGTGCGTTATGAACGGACCCAACCATTTCTAGCCTTTGATTTTTTTCTTTCAGCTTTCAGCTTTTAACTTTCGGCTGTCAACTGCAAACTATCTCCAGCCTCCTGACATTCGGCACAAACAATCTCTGCCACTCTTTCTCCTCCTCCCTGGGTGGCAACAAAATATGGCGTTTCCCCGCCGGCAGGGCAAAATCAAAGGCCAGTTGAATGCCGCCCTGCAACCAGATCGTAGGGTGCGTCGCTGACGCACCTATAATATTCACCCCAATCAACCTCTTAAACTTCCGCATAACCGTTATTGAACACCTCTTAATGGTGCGTTATGAACGCACCCTTGTATCTTTAGAGTTAAAGGATAATGTAGAGGTAAAGAACGCTGATCAGACAAAGACGGGAGAATCTGGATCCACCCTTGGGCATTAAGCCTGTGACGTAGATTAGATCCCCGCCTCCTGAACCTATAACAAGGTCGTACAGCATCTGAAGCCTCTCACCCTTTAGACAGCTTGAGAAGAGCTTGCATTCACAAGGTAGATCCGGCATAGGCTAGTCTGATCAGCGCCTACAACCTAGTGTACCAAAGGAGAATGAAAATGGAACAACGAGTTCTCGGAATTGATGTAGCCAAAGATACTCTGGATATCGCCCTCTCTGATGGGATTCATTTGAACCACGGGCAATTTGCGAACACTCAGAAAGGACATGAACAACTGGAACAGTGGTTGAGAAAACAGAGTGATTCAAATGTCCATGTTTGTCTGGAAGCCACAGGACAGTATGGTGATGGAGTGGCTGAATACTTGTTTGCTGAAGGATTCCCTGTGAGTGTGGTAAACCCAGCCAGGATCAAACATTATGGCAACAGTAAGCTTAGACGAAACAAAACCGACAAAGCAGACGCCCAGCTCATTGCCGAGTATTGTTTACGCGAAAAACCCGCCATTTGGACCCCACCGCCTGTCAGTTTCAAGGATTTACAGGCTCTTGTACGCCATTTGGATGACTTGCAAGCGGCCAAACGGCAAGCATCCAATCGTTTGTTATCGGGAGTTCAAACGAGATTTGTGGTGGATAGTGTGACCACTTTATGTGCTTTTCTTGATGATCAAATCATCCAAACCAAAAAGGCGATCCAAGAGCATATCAATCAACACGAGGAACTCAAACGCATGCAAGACCTGCTCGTGACGATCCCTGGTATTGGCAAACTCACAGCGGCCAAGCTACTAGGAGAGATTCGCAATATTTTAGATTTTCAAAGTGCTCGCCAGTTGGCAGCCTATGCAGGTCTAACCCCTCGCAATTTCCTTTCTGGAACCTCGGTACACAAGAAATCTCGCCTTTCTAAGACAGGTAATGCGAATCTACGAAAATCTTTATACATGCCTGCTATCGTTTCTATAAAATATAACCCGATCATTCGATCTTTTTGCGCACGGTTATCTCAAAATGGTTTACAACCAATGGAGGTGGTTTGTGCTGCAATGCGAAAACTCTTACATCTTGTTTTTGGAATTTTGAAGACCGGTCGTCCTTTTGACCCTAATTACCTCAACCCAATACAAGTTCCTTCTTGACATTCAAGACAGCATCTACTTCTACTTTATTTTCGAAAAAATACTAATTGAATAAATAGCTTTTTTTTTTCCAAATCCCATTTCCCTTCATTCCATCTTTGAATGGCTTGTGTTGCTTGAAAACCAATTAATCCGGGTTCTTTAGCTATCTTTTTAAGAATAGAAATACTTTTCTCAGGATCATACTTAAGTGAATAATATGCAACCATAGAAGCAATTGGTAGGGTGCGTCGCTGACGCACCAATAACTATCATTCCCAATCCAGCCCCCGTATTCGTCCTTCATCTCCACCAACCCAATCATTATAATAAACACCCTCCTTGACATACTTGTGAAAACTGGACCACTTCCAATCGGATGACTTTTCCACATATCCATGCTTTATTGGATTGAAATGAATGTAATCTAAATGCCTTTCGAAATCCTCATCATCCCTAATTGAATGCTCCCAAAATCGTCTTTGCCAGATGGCAGCTTCACTACGTTTTTGACGAGATTCATTTCGGGGTTCTCCGGGGCCAATAGCACTCAAATATTGTTTTGTAAAAAGCCGTTTTATTTCCTTCCAACGTATCGAATAATTTGTATCATCTTCAGGTAATTGTAAGATGCAATGCAGATGGTCAGGCAATAAGCAAATGGCTTTGGTTTCGAATGGAAAGCGTCGTTTTGTATCCAACCAGGCAGTTTTCAGGATTTCACAACATTGAGAGTTATTAAAAATGGGAATACGGTTATAGGTAACTACGGTGAAGAAGTAGGTGCCACCATTTATACGTAATCGGCGATATTCAGACATGGGTATATTTTATATGAAATTGAATTTGTAGGTGCGTCGCTGACGCACCAATTTTATGATTATTTTCGGTATGACAGAGATCCCCGCAACCGAGGATTAACGCACCAAATGTATTGTATCTTCGCAGTTCAATCTTTAAACATCATTTACCCAACCACAACATGACTACCCACTCCCACCGGCATCAACCTCCTAATATTCGGCACAAACAACCTCTGCCATTCTTTCTCCTCCTCCCGCGGCGGCAAAAGGATATGCCTCTTCCCAGCCGGTAGGGCAAAATCAAAGGCCAGCTGGATGCCACCCTGCAACCAGGCTCGTAAGTCCGCTTCGGGAATGCCCATTGGGTGGAAGACCGAGGAAGCCGCCCGCACCGCCAGCTCATAATAACGGGTCCGGTCCACCCGGCGTGGGTCAACCGTTTGCGGCATGTCCCAGGCCTGCACTTCCCCACCATGCATGTACAGCAGGCGCACGCGCTGCCCGGGGCGGATCGACTTGCCAATGGTCAGCAATTGCTGCCCGGCGCGTGCCCCGGCGGTTTTAACAGTGTACTCCTGCGGCGCGCGGCTCAGCCGTAACGCCACCAGCAAATCGGTCAGTGGCACCCGCCCCTTGCGCAGATCCGTCAGATGATGACGCAGGATCGCCAGCGCTCCCGGAATGTACTCTGGCAGCTGGTCAACGCTCTCCGCCTGTGCCAGGTACTCCAGCAATTCCATCTGCATGCGCGCCACCCAGGGAGCTGAGTCCCTTCGGCGCGCTTCCAGACCACGCACCTTGAGCGAGCCATCCTGAAAGACGCCGAAATAGCGGTTGGGCACCGGGACGCGTACATTCACACGTGAGGGCAGGAACGCCACCCAGCGGTAGACACCATCCAGGGCAATCGCCAGCCCGGTGCGGGTGACAATTTCATCCAGCAGAGCTGAAAAATCCGCCGGTTGGGTATAGCCAGCCTGTTTCACCCACAGGCCATCCACATACATGTGCAACACATTGAAACCAAAATCCTCGGATGCTTCTTTGGCGCGCAGCAGGGCTTCACGCCCCCCGGCAGTGACCGCCTCATGCGATTCAATGCGCCCAAAACGCGCGTTCTTGTAACCCAGATAGCCAAAACAGGTCACCAGCAGCCATTTGTGGGCACCCGAACGCTCGGCGTCCAGCTTGCGGCGCGGATTCCAACGCGGCGTTAATCCCATACGGTGCTTCAATGCCACGCGTTTCTCCAGCAGAGGCCCCAATGTCAATGGAATCAAGCCCGGTTTTTCATCAGACGTTTCCAATGGATGTGGTTTGCAGGTCTCAGGGGAGATATTGCTGCGCACCATGATGGCCGGATACATCGAAACAAAGTCAATCGCCCCCACATCGCGGTGCAACCCCACGATCGGTTGGTACACCAATCCACCCAGGTCTGACTCAATCAACTCCAGGGCAGTTTTGGGGCGTTCTCCCTGCTGTTTGTGCCAGGGTACCAATATATTATTCTCCAGCGCCGTCAGCACCTGCATAGTTGATATTCCGGTTCCCGGTGAAGTACGCGCTGCCACCTGCACTGGCTGAGCGGTCACACGCGCCATCTCGAAAATGCCATCCAGCCCCAGGTCACCCCAGAAGGTAGCATTTTTCTGGTCAATATGCCAGCGCCCAAACAGGTGAATTTGCTGGCCGCTGTAGATGATCTGCCCATAGGAAAAATAAGAGCGCTCTGGACGCTGCATATATTTACGACCCGGCTCGCGGTTCAATGCCAGCTCGAAGGGATGTTTCTCCATCAGCTCGAACAGATAGGGCAGCAGCCAGGTATCGCCCCAGCGCGTCAGGATCAGGTCGGGATCCAGACGTTTGAGGAGTGCCTGCAGGTTGATCAGCAGGGGCCGCACCGGCTGCAGTGAAAAGCGGTAAGATTGTCCGTTCATCTGCGCGCACAACGCCAGCGGGGCCGCGTGCGCAGGATCGCAATCCGGTTCCAGGTGCAGCACGCGCAGTTTCGGCAGTTCCGGGTCCAGATCCCAGCGCGTGTCCAACACCTCCAGTTCCTGGATCAGATAAGATTCATAAAATTCCACCCGGCAGCGGCACAAGGGAAAGGTTTTATATTTGGCAGCATACCGCACCGCGATGCTCAAATCAGCATCATAATAGTTCAGGGTGGGGAATTGCTCGAGCAATTGGCGAAAGAGTTTTTGCTGACTGCTGAGGGAAGCCACTTCCACCGCCAGCAAGTCCACCGGCTGCGGCTGGAAGAGATCACGTTTCTGATCACGGCTCAGGCGCGATGCAGCGGGATGATCCTTCAGAAAGCGCCAGACCTCCCGCAAACGCGTTGCCGGACCCGCCACATAGAAGGTGACGGGAAAAGGTTGATGCAGACGAAGTCGCTCACCCTTGTCACTTAAAAACCAGAGCACCGCCCCGGCTGCCTGTGTGTCCTCAAACACATCCAGCAGCCAGCCGCTAACTGCCTGCATTTAAGCTCCGCTGCAGTAGCTCGACTTCATCACGCAAACGGCGCACTTCCTTGTGCTCTTCCAGCAGCATGGCCACCAGAAAAGTCTCCATCGGTAGCACATGGGTGGCATAGGCCGCCGCCGCCAGGTGCTGGCGAGCCAGGCTCAATAATTCATCCAGTGCCAGTTGATCGCTGCGCCGTAAAGCGCGCCGGAAGCGCGATAAAGATTGCTCTTCCTGCATGAAAACCTGTGTAATAGAGGGTACGGTACGTCCCAAAATGATCACCTTCCTTTCTGTCTATGGGGTCGTGGTGCTATCAAAAGCCGGCAAGAGCGGCATTTGAGCAGGCAGTTGCGCACGATCTTCCGCGGTCAGTTCCATCTCCAGTCGCAGCTCCCCCACCTTTTCTTTCAACATCTCGAACAAGACCATGCGCTCGACGCAAATGGTGGCAGGCAAGCTAGTGCTGACCACTACCGGTGCAATTTTGCTGAGTTGTTGCAAACGCCAGATCACCTGACGCAGCAAGCGCTGGCTTTCCGGCAGGTTGACGTTCTCGTCATAGAAAGTGGCCAGCAGGTCAAACACCAGAGTCGGATGTGGTTGCGGCAGCCATTCTTCCAGCAGCACATCCACCTGATAACAGGTGAACGCGCGTGAAAGCCGGATGCGCTCCAGCACCACGCGTGGATTCTGATGCTGGCGCCGGATGGCCTGCGCTACCGGGTAAGCATTAAAGCGGTTACCGGCATCCAGCACGCGCAGGTTGCCCTGCAACGCCAGCCAGGCAGACAACTGCCACATCCAGTTGGAAGCGGCATGTTCACCCATTACCAGAATAATCTGATTGGGCAATTGAGAGGGGAATAAGTTATTCATGCCCTCATCATATCTATATTAGAAAATATTTTCTATCCCACTTAAGATGATTTTTCGTTTAAATTCGTTTAAGAATCGTTTAAAGATGTTTAAGCAGCACCGGCATCACGCCCAACTGCTGAAATCCCAATCCAGCAGCAATTGCCGCAGGGCAATCCGGTTTGGTAACTTCATTTTATTCAGAATATTGTGCACGTGACTGCGCACCGTCTCTGGCGCGATTTGCAAACGCTGTGCAATTTGATTGGTGCGGTACTGTAAACAAACCAGAGCCGCCACCTGCTGTTCCCGCTCCGTTAACGCTTGCCACTTCTCCCAGGTTACGCGCTCCACCTCCACCGCCTGCAGCTCACGCGCCAGTAAATCGGCCGCTACCTTACGCGGTGTCGAGCGGCGATACTGCGCCAGCTGTTCCAGGGAAAGCAATAAATCGCCATCCAAAGCAAAGGAACGCTGTGAAGAAGGGTTCACCCCCGGACGAAAGAACTTTTGAAAAGTATGCCAGATACTCATACTCTTATTTTATAGAACATTTGTTCTTTCGTCAAGAGGGATTGTTAATTATTCTTCTTCTGTTGGTTTGATGATAAAGTAAGCCACCACGCCTAAAACAGGAATGCCTAACAAAATCATCACCCACAATGCCTTGGCGATCGCTGATAATGTTGCCTTTTTCAAAGAAAATAGAGCCACCAAACTGGCAACCACCCAGGCAATAACCATCAGGAAAATAAATACCTGCATTAATACATAACCAAATCCGAAACCGTGATACATTCTTTCCTCTTTTCTTGTTACCTACTGATTATAAAGGCAATTTTCGTGTTAATGTATGTTACGTATAAGATTTTCAATCAATCCCACCGCTTGTTCTGCACTTTCAAAGCACTTTGATTGATCCTGACCCCTGACTTGACGCATTCCCAGATCACCTGTAGAATTTGACTTTGAGCGATGAAGCTCGCGCGGGAAACCAGACCGCCGCAATGGTTGATCGCTTCTACCCAGGATTTAGGGTAGATTTTTTGTTTATAGGTGCATATGGATAAAGTTCTGTGGATATCAATGGGGGCAGTTTTGGGAGCAAATTTGCGTTACTGGGTTGGCGATTGGGCAGCCCAACGTTTTGGCAGCAGTTTTCCGTATGGAACCCTGTTAATTAATCTGACAGGTAGTTTCCTGCTGGGTTTGATCATCTCCATGGCACTCGAGAATTTTGTGATCGATCCACGCTTACGGCTGCTCTTAATTATTGGCTTTCTGGGTTCCTATACCACCTTCTCGACCTTTGCTTATGAATCTGTCACGCTGATCTCTCAAGGACAATGGGGAGCAGGTCTTTTCAACCTGCTTGGATCCAGCCTTCTCGGTGCTTTGTTTGCTGTTTTAGGAATCTGGTTGGGAACGCTAAATGTGGTAAATTGATCGATTGCCAAAGACTGCTGGAAGCATTAATCAATGTTCCCCACGATATGGATTAAAAACCTCTACGTCGAATCTATTCTCCCGCAGGTTTTGATTCCAGAACCTTCTTAATCCCTTCCAATCTGGCTTCCACTGCTTTCAACAACATTCGCCCCATAAGAGAAGAAAATAGACCAAACAATCCATGAAATTGGATTGTCTCACGTTGGATCAGATGTGTTCCTTCTTCTACTGGAATAAATTCATACGCCAGATTCCCATCCATGCCGGTACCTCTAAAAGATTCCTCCAGGTAGCGAGGTGGTTCGTAGCGTTGCACAGTGGATAGAATTTCACCTTTGATCAAAGGGAACATCTGCACCACTTCGCGATAGGAGGTACCCACCCCAACAGGACCAGGTGTGGTTTTTTCCAATAACAAAACTGGAGAATCGGGCTCTTGCTGGAATTGATCTTTATCCCGCAAAAAGCTAAAAACCTTTTCTGGCTTACAGTTGATGGAGATGCTTCGTTCAAATTTCATATGACTTTCCTCAATAATATTCAAAATATAGGAAGCACATTGGGCAGCAATACACTACTCCGGCAGTATCTCTGCTCTTAATTGTTGCGACATGCGTGCAAATTCAGTCGTATAGCGCAATGCTTCCTGGCGCGGCCGGGGCAGGTTGACCGGAAAATCACACGAGATGCTGCCTGGGCGCGCACTTAACACCAGCACGCGGTCAGATAGCAACAACGCTTCCGATATGGAATGCGTAACCATCAAGACCGTGGTGCGGCGTGCCTGCCAGATGCGCAGTAGTTCTGCTCCCATCTGTTCGCGCATCAGCGCATCCAATGCGCCAAAGGGTTCATCCAGCAACAACAAATCCGGATCCTGGATCAGTGCCCGCGCTATAGCCACGCGTTGTGCCATGCCACCGGAAAGCTCCTGCACCCAGGTTTGCTCAAATCCTTCCAAACCGACCAATTCGATCAGTTCTAGCGCTTTCCGCCGTGCTTCTTCGCTTGGGATCGGATGCAACTCCAGTGGCAGGGTGATATTTTCGATCACGGTGCGCCAGGGCATCAGATTTGCCTGCTGGAAGACGTATCCAATCTTCACTTCTCGTTCGCCTTCATAAGAGAAATTTACCTCGCCGCGCGATGGCTGCAAAACCCCCGCAATCACCCGCAGCAATGTGCTTTTGCCACTGCCGGATGGCCCAATCACACACACAAACTCTTGTGGTGCAATATGAAAATTGACACCTTGCAAAGCCTGCAAACCACCATTCTCAATCGCAAATGTGATGTACAGGTCCTTTACGGTCAGAAAAGGACGCATATTTTCCTGGGTTTTACTGGTAGAGATAGTCATTGGTATACACATCGTCCAGATTTATTGGCTGACTGATCAGCCCCATTTCCAATAAGATGGCTTGCATACTTTCCCAGGCTTGCGGATCACTGTAGCCTAATGGGCCTGCCTGCCAATACTCCATGGAGATCCGCAATACTTCCTTTTGAACAGCGGTATTGGCCTGGGCCAGGTTTTCGACATACTTTTCACTGATTTGGTATGCTGCTTCGGGATCATCCAGTGCGGTCTGAATGCCGCGGCTGATTGCTTTAACCATGCCACGTACCAGCTTCGGATGCTCTTGAATGGTGGTTTCATTGCTGATCAAGCCATTCGAAACCAGATGTAAAGTGTCTGAGAGTGCCTGCACATTGATCTCATAGCCTTCTGCTTCCAATTGCACTGGCTCGTTGGTAACATAAATCACAGCCGCATCCACCCTGTCAGTAGCCAGTGCTTCCACCTGGGTGTAACCAATCGAATCCAAACGCACATCAGACTCATCCAGTCCGGCCGCGTCAAGCATGGCTTTGAAACCAATATAGCTGGCGCCATACAAACCCGGGATCCCGACCCGTGTCCCCACCAGATCACTGACACTGGTAATATTCTTTTCCTGTAAAGAAACCACACCCACCGGGTAATTTTCATACCACGCCATCACGTATACCACGGGTAAACCCTGTGCGCGTGCCAACAATACCTGCTCACCGGAGGCAATCGCAAATTGAATCTGGTTGGCTCCAACCAGCGCTACATTATCGTTTTCCATACTGTAGTCCAGTTCAACCTCCAAACCTTCTGCTTTGAAATAACCATTTTCCAGTGCCACGTAGATGGGCGTAAATTGCACATTGGGAATAAACCCCATGGGTAAACGGATTTTGACAAACTCTTGCGGTTGTTCAGACTGAGACGTACAGGCTGAAAGGATCAATAGGACTGCAATGCTTGCGACAAGAATTTTTTTCAAAGTATCTCCTCCATTAAATTTCAACTGTTAACGTCTGTTTGCGTGGCCGGTGTTGCCAGTCCAATAATTTTCGTTCTAATAAAACCACCGCTCCATACAGCAATAATGCCATTGCCACCAGGGTAAACACAGTTACAAAGACCAGTGCAGTATCGTATTGACCACGGCCGACATTGATCAAAAATCCCAACCCACGGTCAGCACCTACAAATTCACCCACCACCGCGCCAATCACCGAGAGTGTTGCGCCTACGCGTAAACCACCCAAAAATACAGGCAACGCTGCCGGTATTTCCAGAAAACGCAAGGTTTGCGTTCGGGTTGCACGTAAAGAACGCATCAGATCGCGCAGATCCTGTGGAACTGCCCGAATACCTACCACTGTATTCACCAGCACCGGAAAGAAAACGATCAATCCGGCTATCAGAACTTTCGAAAATAAGCCCGGTCCAAACCAGATCACCAGTAAAGGAGCAATCGCTACAATCGGAATTGCCTGTGAAGCCACCAGGTAGGGGGATAACAAGCGTTCAAAAGTGCTGGATTTGGCCAGTAAATACCCCAATACTGTAGCCAGGAAAGCGCCGGAAAATAATCCCAGGGTCACTTCCAACAACGTGTAAGATGCATGCCATACTAAACTGCCATTCTGTAAAACCTGGAAAAAGCGGCGCAAGACAATCATTGGCGAAGGTAAAATGAAAACCGGCAGATCACCCCAGCGAGTCACTATCCACCACAACAACACTGCCAGCGTACCGGAAATGGGCATCAACCAGCCGCCATATTTTCCAGCTGCTTTTCGGATTGAATTGTGTTTATGTGTGCGTTTCAAGCTGATTTCCATTATTCTCCAAAAAAAACCGCAGGCGAATTAACAGCCGGCGGGGGAGAAACAAAACCCGAAAACATGTGTTTTCGGGGCGTTACAGCAAACATGCATTCAGTTTGCTTACCTTCTTTTATCCGGACTATACCGTCGACCCCGGAGTTTCACCGGGTCATGCACTATTCGTGCGCGTGGGTTTTACCACCGATCGGGAATTGGAAGTGAACTTCCTCACCCTGCCCCGAAGGCTTATTCATCTGTTGACTTAAGTATAAACAATCCTTCCAGCCTTGTCAATTGGATTGTGAAAATCATCCCAAAATATGATGCCTTAATCCGCGGTGATCGCACTAAGAATGGCCTGGGTATCTACCAGGTTTGGGAAGATAAAATCCGGATTGTGGGATATCAAATCCTGTTTAGAGTAAGTACCCGTCGTCACTGCTATTGTTCTGGCAGAAAAAGCTTTTCCGGCTTCTATGTCCATGGGAGCATCCCCAACAGTAACCAGTTTAATCGATTCACGCGCCAGACCATACACCCAGGTGGCTTTTTCCAACCCGCGGTCAATGATTTGAGAACGATGATCACAGTCATCGCCAAAAGAAGTCAGCGGAAAATAACCCAGCAGTCCAGCCCGGGATAATAACTGGCTGGCGACTCCACGTAAAGTTCCAGTCGTCAAACCGACCGGAATCTTGTTTTTATGCAATATTTCCAGCAATGGCACTACCCCGGGCAGAATAAAATCATGCAGATCCTGTGGCAGAATGGTTTGAATATTTTCCACCAACATGCGTTCAATTTCAGGCTGTTTAGCATTCACGCTGCCCTCACTCACCCCACCAGCCACGGCAAAACGGCGCATCACTTCAAACATAGGTACACCAGACGTAACCACCTTCTCCAATTCAGTGACCCCAAATAGTTTGTTTAAAACCATTAAGAAATTTTTTCGGTGAAAAGGAGATACATCCAATAAGGTGTGATCCATATCGAAGAAAACGACGCGTGTTTTGATCTGACCATTATCGGCCCTTGAAGATGTAGCGTTTGTAATTGTCAATTGAAGCCCCGATTCAAAATGCATAAATGCATTGGATTATTTATTTGCTCCACAAGTATAAAGAAGGTTGTTGGTTTTGTAAAGCGGCGGTGCAGGATTCAGGTTTCCGAGGTCAGAAGTATCCCCTTTAGAGACCGAACCCAAAGATTGAATTCTGAATCCAAGTATAATTTAATAGGTACCGCTCAATCAGCCAGTCACTTTGTGAATACAAAATATTCGCAAACTTAACCCACCTTCCAGCTACCAACATGACTCAAGAAACCAACCAGATTGATACAGTTTGGACTCCATATTCTCTAGAGACATTGTCGTTCATACGGAATTAATTAGAAATTATGTCAACAGATCCAGATTTACCGAAAGAAAGATGGAAACCGCCTAAAGCGCACAAGTGGCTGAAAATGGGTATTGGCATGCTCATATTGGGGATAATGGTGTGGTTAATCATCGCAGTCATTCTTCCGCTTATTGAGCAAAATCAGATCCTTAATGCTCTGGAGTCAAGTATTGATCATTCCACTGAAAAATCGAGGGATAGCGGGGAAGAATTTCCATCAGACGACCTTGATATTGGATCAACGAAGATCAGTCAGATGGATGGGATGGAGTTGGTATATGTACCGGCTGGCGACTTTCAGATGGGCTGTGATCCAGATCATAACGGAGGCCATCCCTGTGATAACCACGAACTACCCTTTCACACTGTTTATCTGGATGCATTCTGGATCGATAAACATGAAGTCACCAATTTTCAATATAAACAGTGTGTTTCCGAAGGTGCCTGCGCTCCACCATCAAAAAAATCGTCTTATTCAAGATTGTTTTACTATAATAACCTGAAATACGTTGATTACCCGGTCATTTACGTATCCTGGGAGAATGCCAGCGATTACTGCTCCTGGGCAGGCAGAAGCTTACCAACAGAGGCGCAGTGGGAGAAAGCAGCCCGTGGCAGCATGGATACGCGAGCCTACCCATGGGGAGATCAGGTACCCGACTGCTCGCAGGTGAACGGGTATATCAAGGGGTATTGTGTGGGAGATACCAGCGAAGTAGGTAGCTATCTAACAGGAGCCGGTCCTTATGGGGCTGTGGATATGGCCGGGAATGTTTTTGAATGGGTCAACGATTGGTATGGCGAAAATTACTATAGCATTTCACCGTCCAATAATCCAAAAGGCCCCACTGCAAGCCCCTATAAACTGCTGCGGGGAGGCAGTTGGTATGGCTATGATTTCTATATGCGTGTGGGGTATCGCTATTTCCTCCGACCTGATTTGCGCTTCTACCTTATCGGGTTCCGGTGCGCTGAACCTTAAAATTAAATCCTCAAAACTCAATCCTCAAAGCTCTAATCACCCAAATTTCACTATAAAAGTATAATTTCCAATCAATTAATGCTACAATCATAAAAATTCAACTGAATTATCCTTCTTTTTTATGAAACAACTCAAGGGACTGCTCATCTTATGCTTGCTATTGTCGGTAGTGATACCGGTTTTTTCCGTGCGGGCACAGGGTGATTCTCCCCAGGAACCACTGTGGTTGGCTGCGGATGCCAACGGCAAGCCCGGTTCAGCACCCCTCATCCAGGTACAGCCTGTCAATGATCACACCCTGGATGTCACCATCACCTTCTCTGGTGTCTGGGCGCAGGTTCAAACAGGGAACGAACAAACCTACACCCGGCTCTGGCATGAGGACTACAGCTCCTATCGTGAACCCGGTCAACCTGCCTTGCCCGGGAAAACCTTCAATATTTTGATCCCAGCTGGCGCTCAGGTTGAAGTAGTACAACAGAAAGCCAACAGTCACAACGTCAATCTTACAAAAAAATCACTACCAACCAAAGTCATCCCTGCCCAGATGTTGGCAACCAAGTCCGAACCGCCACCACCCTGGACAGCACCGGATCCAGCCAGCTATGCCAGCCGAAGCTCATATCCAAAGGGTTGGTATGAGGTCAAAGACACCTTCCAGATGCGTGATTACACCATCCTGCCGATCTGGATCAACCCGGTGCGCTACCAGCCAGCCAATGGGGAGATCGAGCTATTAGAGAAGATCCAGTTGCGCCTGACCTGGCCGGAAATGTCCGCTGAGTCTCTTAAATCTGCTGTAAAACATGACAGCCCTTCCTTTGATCGATTGGTCAGCCAGATCGTGATCAACCCACCACCCGCAACTGCTTTGGATGGCTCAACCAAGTCAGGTGAAGGATATTTGATCATTACCCCGGATGGGTTTATGGAAGAATTGGCTCTTTTTGTGGCGATGAAAGAAAGTCAAGGATATTCAGTTGATGTAACCTTACTGAGTGAAATTCCTGGATTTGATGGGGTGGTTAATGGTGAAGTTAATGACATTCTCGCTATACAAAATTTCATTAAATCTTTGGATCCAGCACCTGTTTATTTATTGTTGGTTGGGGATACCAATCTGCTGCCTGCACCTGATGGGAACATTACTGGACTAAAGACAGATCTCTATTATGGAACATTAGGGGATGAAAACGACTATGTTCCCGATATTCATATCGGCAGGTTGCCTGCTCGTTCTGAAGCTGATGTGATCAATATGGTAAATAAATTAATAGCTTATTCCACTAGTGGTTATCAAGATTGGCATGCAGATTCTGCTTTTATCAGCTACTTGTGATCTCAAAAAATTGATGAAGATTACGATTGGAATTATCAGATTGCAGAAGGTTCTCATAATTATGTCATTAATAACTACACAGCCTCCTTGGAATTATCCAGGTGATTTTCCAGAAGATGAAAACCCTTTAGGTGGAGATCAATTATATTGTGTAACAAATTCAGCTCAAGAAACAGACATTGTATCACGACTGAACACTGGTCGAGGATTAATTACATATTCAGGTCATGGGAGCTCAATTGCATGGTCCGATGGTTCAATATCCATCCTAGATAGTGATATAGCAAAATTTCACCAATAATGTTTTTTCGTTTGTCTCTAGTTTTGCGTGTTTTAACCAACAATTTTGGTATGAACCTTCATATCCGGTTGGTTTTGGTGAAACCTGGATGATTACAAGCAAACAAAGGTGCTATTGCTTTTTGGTTCAGCAGGCGAATAGCTATTGGGGGCAAGATGACGTTTTGGAAAGAAGTTTTTTGACGATATGGTTTTCGAAAATCCATTAGCTCCAGCACAAATGCGAATAGCAATTTCAGCTGGCCTCGCGAGAGTTCAAGAATTATATCCTGGAGAAGTTGATGAACAGGCCCCTGGTGAAGCTCAATACTACTGGGAAACCTACAATCTACTCGGTGATCCCAGCCAGCAATTATGGCTAGTCCCCGAATATAGCTATGAAGCCAACGCTGCTACCCTTGCAAAGAATGGATTAATCAATGGTACCGTCCGCTATCCCATTCAAATCACAAATCTGGGGACGACCGACTCCTATACAGCCGTTTATTCTGATAATGGTTGGCCGGTTTCTATTGATGAGTTGGATAATCTGCCATATCAATCCACCGGGACTCTCTGGGTAAATGTTTACATACCACCCGGAACCGAAAGTGATACTTTTGACGAGGTTGAGGTAACCGTCTCTTCAACTGGTGACCCAACCCAAACGACTTTATTCAACTTCACCACCACAGCACTGGAGACGTTTTTCACGCATTTGCCTCTCATCCAAAAATAAGCAATCTCAATCAAATTCACCGGGTTGACGATCGTTCTCCAACACCTTCTCAAGGGGATCGACGTGTTACAATCAACATATCCAGTTTTTAGGGAATCCACGCTCTTGAAAAATACATTAAGCATCCTTCAGGCGAATCGCCTTTACCTGGCCACTATGTTGCTGGTGATCAGCCTCGGTGGTATCCTGCAATCACTCTCTTTTTCATGGGGATTAATACTCACAGAAATTGTTTTGATCCTTCTGCCGACCCTGTGGCTATTAAAACACAATCAAATCAATCTGCGTGAGAGCGCAGGCCTACAGAAAACCAGAGCATCCTTGTTATTGGTAGCTTCCATGTTGGGTGGCGGGGCCTGGCTGGTGACCAGCCTGGTGGAACAACTCATGGTGCGAATCACCGGTTACATGCCTCCCACACCGGAAGGTATGCTGCCCACCACAATCTTTCAAGCCGTTTTGGTCTTTATTGGACTTGTGTTCGCTGCTCCCATTTGTGAGGAGATCCTCTTCCGAGGAACCATCCAGACAGCTTACCAAAAACATACGACGGGGGGTGTTGCTGTCCTGATTGTCAGTTTGTTGTTTGCTTTTTACCACTTCCGCCTGCAAGGCTTACCTGCCTTATTGCTGATCTCATTCTTATTGGGCTACACCTACTGGCGTACCCAATCTTTGACATTCACGATCCTTTTACACGCTGCCAATAACTTTCTTGCGGCAACCGTTTTGATTGCTGCGGGATTATTTCCTGATCGCACACTACCTTTTCCTTCTTTACAGGCTGGCGCGTTCGGCATTATGATGCTGGTCGCCGGGCTGGTGCTCTTGCAACGGCTGATCCCGCATGCTCCCTCTCGGGAAGCAAAAGAAAGTGAACCTGTTAAACTCTTTACCTGGAAGGCTTGGTGGCCAATCCTTCTGGCAGGTGTCTTGTTCATTGTGGTCGCTTTTCAGGAAGTCACCCAGGCAAAACAAAACTCCGCATTACCACTGGATGGGCAACCGTTACCTGTCTCAGCCCAATGGACGTATGATATTCAACACAAGGGGGGTGAAAAGATTGGAGAATCGATCTGCCAATGGCATCAGGGAGAAGTGGATTCCAACCTGAGTTGCGAATGGGTTTATGCGGGCTTTGAGTATCAAGAGGAGACAAGTTTTTATTCTTCATTGGCAAATTTGACCTCGTTCACCGTAGAATGGCAGACGGATAACCTACAACTGGTCAGCTTGAGCCAGAAGAATAGCAACGAAGTGTTTGAGAATAGCTGGCTGGTAAACAAGATTGGTTCGGACCTGGAATTATCCATTCAGTCTGAAAATATCGCCCAGGACAAAATCACATTCATGCCACAAACACTGATAGAAGAAGAATGGGGTTGGCGCATGATGGGTCTATCCTTCAAACCTGGCAGAACTTATTCGGTGGAATATCTGGTGCCGCTCACCTGGCGCGCGCGCACACAGGACAATGGTCCACTGCTGAAAAAGGAACGCCTCACCATCAGCGGTCCCGAAAACATTATTGTCCCAGCCGGAGAATTTCAAGCCTGGAAGGTATCCCTGAGCAATGGTCAAACAGCCTGGTATTCTGTCGAGCAACCCACAATCCTGCTAAGGTTTGATTCGACGATGGTGAATTACATGTTGGCTGAAGCCAATTAGAAACTGGGTGATCGATTTGTTGATATCAGGCAAATTTCTCGAGCATCAAGGCAAGCGATCAATCTCTATAATACTAACCATCCCCACCTATCCCTCAAGGGATTGCCACCAGTTGAGATTTTCTTTGGAACATTTCAACAAATAATTGTCTTATATGAGTATTTTCACTCATTTTTCTGTAAACCTATTTCAGGACCTAAACCACCCCTACCTAACACTAACCCCTAAACCCTAACACCTAAACCCTTCCAAAGGCCTCCGAGGGCATTTATGAGGAGAACCCCTGCTTATGTTCCCCAATCCCTGGGATACAAAAAATCATACCCGATGGTGCGGTTATTCAGTTTACAAATGGGAGGCATCACGCGTTTAAAGTGGTTGCGTTGCACCCGTCTGACCACCTCATCGACAAAAGTTTGTGAAAAACCCGCTTCCACACACTCCTGTGGGGAAAAGCGCTCATCGACCAACAGAAACAGCAAACGGTCTACCTCTTCATAAGTAAAGCCTAACTCGCCTTCATCAGTCTGCCCACGCCATAAATCTGCTGATGGTGGTTTCGAGATCACCGATTGTGGCACCCCTAGATCGCGGGAAAGCTGGCGCACCTGCGTTTTATAAAGATCTCCCAGTGGATTAATGGCACAGGCTGAATCACCATAAACGGTTGTGTATCCCAACAAAATCTCTGTTTTGTTGCCAGTCCCCACCACCAGCCCATTGAAGGCTGCTGATTGATCAAACAGAATCACCATACGCATGCGCGCCATAATATTGCCTTTGCGCATGTTGTCCATCTCAGGAAAGCGCTCAAATAGGGGATCAACCAATTCGGTAATAGGGACGGTAAGGCTCTGTACACCAGTGGCATCAATCACCCGTTGGGCATCATCCAGGGAATCCTGTGATGAACTGCGATACGGCATGCGGACTGCCAATACATTTTCCGGTCCTAATGCTCTGGCAGCTAAAAAACAGGAGAGCGCTGAATCCAGCCCGCCAGAGAGTCCCAAGACCGCTCGCGTAAAACTTGCTCGGGTAATCTCATCGTGAACGAAGTTACTTAAGATTTGAGCGGCCAATTTCGTGTTGATCGATAGATCTATCATCTTTTCTCCCTTCACCGTCCGGAGGGACGTTTCTCCTGCATCAGAATCCGGGATAATTCCCTCTGCATGAGTGCTGTGCGCTCATCTCGCAAGAGCGGTAAACGGGTTCGGGTGCGGTGTAGTTGATTCAGGTCAATTTCACAATACAAAATTGTTTCTTCACATTGGGGAGAACGTGCGAGAACTTCTCCATTGGGATCATACACCATCGCACCCCCCCAGAAATGCAAACCGTCTTCATATCCTACACGGTTGGTATGCGCGACAAAAGTGGTAAACAAGCTGGCATAAGCCCGATTGATATGATCGACCCAACGAGCTGAATCGACCTGGGATTCATTCGAGAGTCCTCGCCCCGGGGAAGCAGAGCAGAAAATCAAAACATCCGCACCATCTTGCCAGAGGAGATATGGCGCAGAAGCATGCCAGAAATCCTCACATACCAGCATACCAAATCGCCCAAAGCGTGTGTCAAAAGCACGTATACAATCCCCCCAGGCAAAGAAACGACCTTCATCAAATAGACCATAGGTGGGTAAATATATCTTTTGGTGCACATGTACAACCGCACCACCAGACAGGTACCCGGAGGCGATATAAAACCGGTTGCGTTCATCTTCCTGCACAAAACCCACCACCAGGTCGATCTTCTGGCTGGCTCCTAATAGCTTAGAAAAAATTGGATCCTGTGCATTCGGACGCATGGCAACCTGTGGCACCATGTCTTGCAGTAAATAGCCTGTCAATGATAGTTCAGGAAAAACCAAAAGGTCTGCCCCATTTTCAATCGCCTGATCGATTAATTCCAGATGTTTTTGTAAATTTGCCTGTACGTTTCCAAGCACCGTGTTAATTTGGGCTAATGCCAGTTTACATTTCATAAGCACCTGTTTGATTCATAATTTTGTCTCTAGATGATTCTATCTCAGAAAAGAAACCTGGTGAAGTTCTTTTCAGTCAGGGTTGATTTTGATTTTTGGTTTTTCTCATAAAAACCATCCCAATGAAAACCAGACCCCAGAGCAGACATACCAACCCGAACCAGATGTCCCAATATAACCCGAAAAATTCCGGCCGGTAATCCGCCCTTAAAAATGAAAAGATGAGGGTATGGACGGTAAAAATCAACCAGATCAGAGCTGCCTGAGCACCTGTTTTATTCTTTGGAAAGCGTGGTTCCAGCAGTAGATAGATTAAAAATAATGAAGTAGCTGCTATCCATTGCAACGGGAAGCGTGGTAATAATTGGAAGTTGTCATCCAATGTTCGCGGAACCCACCAGGCAGCCTGCATCAGTGGACCATAACCACTGCCGGAAAACCAGCCAGCCAACCAGGACATGATCGCCAGGGGTGGTAGCATCACCAGCAAACGATCGGCTGCCACCAGCCAATGAGTCCTCTTTGCAAATACCTGAACAAAAATGATCACCCATGCCCCTGCTACTGCACCAGGCCAGACCATGCCACCTTCACGCAAACTAAATGACTGCCAACCCAGGTCCACGATGGTAGCCGGTTGCCATATAAAATAACCCAGCCGCGCACCCAACCAGGCACCCAGCAGCACCCACAATCCTGCCACTACCCATTGGAGATCCTTTTTTTCCTGTGCCTGCACAATTCGCCAAATGGCAAGAGAGGCACCTGTTCCTATTAAAAATGCATACCAGTTCACAATCATCCTCGATTAAAAATTATCTCTATCATTGGCTGACAAGTCAATTATAAAATCAATTGACTACTTTATCGGCATCATCACTGTTAATAGAGGAGTGTCTATTGAACAACATTGTTTGCCAGGATGATAGCCTATGATCCTATGCTTCCACCCAATTACGAGAGCATCCAATTCACAAACATTAAAATAACATTAGAAATGTTAAAGAAACTTCGAATTAATTATTTCTAGAAAAAACTATTTTATCACCCATTTTTACCCCTAATAGAGGGATACTACCTGTATTTGTTTGACTCTATGAGTCAATTTTTGAGTCAATTTTCGTGAAAATTGACTCAAAACCATCCTTTTTTATCGAAATTGAGTCAATTTTGACTCTCGCGGTTGTGTCATTAAAAGGTGGGGTTTTTTCTTCCGATAATTACCAATTTTTGAATTTCATAGAAACTTTTATTTCAAGAATTTATTCATATTTTAAGGCGGTTACTGGTTCCAGGGTGGCGGCTCGTAAAGCGGGATACAAACCTGATAAAAAGCCCACCAAAGTGGCAAAAATGATGGAGAACAGCAACAACCACACTGGCGTTTCCGCAGACAATCCGTTGGAGATATACCCCTGTTGCTGTGCCTGGCTGGCAAGAAATTGCATGGAGATCACGTTCAGGGCATATCCCCCAATCCAACCTAATAACGCGCCTCCCAGACCACCTAAAAAGCCGATGCCAGCCGCTTCTCCAAGGAAAATGGTCAGAACATCCCGATTGGTGGCTCCCACCGCTTTCATCAGGCCAATTTCACGCGTCCGTTCCAGAATCGCCATGGTCATGGTATTCGCAATCCCAATAGCGGCCACTAATAAAGCAATGGCACCAATCCCCCCAAAAACAAGCTGCAGGATCACGAAGAAACTGTTGATGCCCTCAACTGTGCTTTGTGGCGAGTAGGCCATATACCCCATATCGTTGATCTGCTGGGTAATATCCATCACAGTATCCGGACTTTCAGCCCGAACTATCACATTATTATAGCCATCTTTGTTGCGGTTGATGCGAATCCCATTATTGAACCATGTATTCCATGCTTCCAACTCATCCATGGATACAAAGAATTGTCCATCGGCTTCATTGCGCATTTCCTGCAGGATTCCAACAACTTTTAACTCAACTGTTTTATTAACTTCCTGCCCATCGCTGGTCCATTTGGTCAGTTTCAATTTGATCCGTTGATCTAATAAATCCGGCAATTCAGGCGACTCCTGCCCAGGTCTTAAGTTGGGAACATAAAAATTATTTACCACCCAACTGCCGGCCACGATGGTCCCTTTGCGTAAATCCAATGTACCGCGATCTAGAATATAACCCAGGTCATCAAGGTTGGCGGTTTTCACGCCCATAAAACCGGCCCAGGTCTCAAATTTTCCAATTTTAATGACGCCCTGCCCATACATATAATCACGTGGAATCACAGCCTTTACACCAGGAATAACCGCAATTTCATCCAAAACAGAAGGAGTGAGTAATTTGACGGAACTGACAGTACTACCTCCTCCACCGCCTCCTCCTATAGGGACGGCGACTTCATACATAACATCACCATAATTAGGATAGACCTCAATCTTGCTCAAATCGTCAATTCCCCACAGGTTACTGGTGGCGCTCTTCTGTAATCCGGTTGCCAGAGATACAAGCAAAACCACGGCTGCAGTTCCAATCACAACCCCCACAGCTGTCAGAAGCACACGTCCTTTACGGCGGCGTAAATTTTCGGAGATTAAACTAACCAGGTCCCAAAAATGCATAAATTACTCCTGATCATCCTTTCGGAGCAGGGATGGGCATTGCCGGTTCTTCATATTGTGGAACCTCTTCCTGATATTCACCAGGAAAAGGCACGTTCTGCGATGGTTGGGTTTTGCCACTCCCTAACCCTAAAAGGCCTTTGAAAAAGCGCAACACTTTTTGGAAGAAAGTTTCCGGTAGTTCTTCCATGGATGGGGTTATTCCACCATCGTTTTCTCCAGGCATGGGTTCAAATTCGGGCATCGGGTCAACCATCACTGTTAATCGTTGTTCAATTTTTCGCGGTTGGTTGAAATCATCCGTATAGGATACAGACACGAGTAATTCGAGTTCTCCTTCCTGATAAGGCATAGCCATGGCATCCAAGGTGAAATAACCACCAGGCTCTAAAGAACCAACCAGAATGGTGTTTTCAGTCAAATCAGCATTCTCAGAGGTTATCATCAGGGTACCAAGTACAGCGGTTGTTTTGCCGAGATTAGTGATTTGAATCGGTAGTGGATTCATTTGCCCGGCCATAAAAAATCCTGGGTTGTGATAAAAACCAATTTCAACTTTCGGCAGTGAATACACTAGCAAAGTTATCACCTGATCATCCACTACTCGCTCACCTTTTTCATTTAAATAGGTGAAGGATATCTTGAATGGATAAGCTCCTGGATTTGCGGAGACATTCACAATCAACTGTGCATTGGCTTGCACGAGCTGCCCTACTTTAGCCTCATCGATATAGATCAGATTAGAGGTGCCAATGGGGGCAAACACAGTAAGATCAGCTCCAGTACCAGTAACACCACCTGCCTGTTGTCCCCCAGAGCCATCCTGTCCACTGGGCACAGTAACACCACCGCCCAAAACCATGGTCACATCATGTGCATCCACTGCGCCTAAATTACGAATATCGACAGAGAGATTAAAAATGGTTCCTGGTTGCAATGGATTAACATCCACCTCATACCCACCCACAACCAATTGGGCCCGAGCTTGTAGGGTAGGAGTCACTGTTGGTTGCGCAGTGGTATAAACAGGTACCTGGAGATTAATTGTTAAGATGAATCGTTCTGTATAACTTGCTCCTTTATCATCCGTATAGGAAGCATTGGCTATGATTGTGCCAGAGGCATAGCCCCATAAACTTGCATTGGCGCGCATGGGTTGTTGAATTTCCACGGATGCCCCTGTATCCAGATATGGAACAGCACGCATACCCCCGGAATCCAGGGGTAGAAAATCGGTGCTTTCAAAAGCCAGAACCATATTATAGACATCACTTTGACCATCATTTCTAAGCCGGATTTTTAACGTAAAATCGTTTCCAGGGCTGACGCGATCAACACCATAATCATATGAAGTGATCACTACCAGTGGTCTTTCAGAAGCAATGGTTGGTTCAGCTGTATTAACAACCGGTGATGCTGTTGGGGCTTCAATAGTAGGAGTGATATCCTGTGCCTGTCCCCTTATAGGATTCACCACCGCTAACAAAATTAAGACAATGAAATTGATAATGGTTACAAATTTGATTGTTTTTTTCATATCTTATACTTCCTCTAATTCTTCTTCCGGGATTTCAAAATGAGAAGCAGCTTCATATTCTGCTTCACTGACCGCTAATCCATCCAACAAATAGATGATATTGCTTGCAAATTGACACATACGCACATCATGAGTTACCACAATGACCGTGCGACCTTCAATATTTAGCCTGGATAATAATTTCATGATACCGAAGCCACTGGTGGTATCCAGATTGCCAGTCGGTTCATCCGCCAAAATGATGGGTGGGTTATTCACCAAGGCCCGGGCCACCGCAACGCGTTGCTGCTGACCACCGGATAACTCCGTAGGCCGGTGCAACGCTCGTTTGGCAAGACCTACCTGACTTAATAAGCGTGCAGCCTGATTTTGGCGTTCTTTTTTGGATACACCAGTAAAACGCATTGGGAAGATTACGTTTTGCATCGCGGTCATACTGGGGATCAAATTAAAGGATTGGAAGATAAATCCGACACTCTTACGCCTGAACAAACCCAGATCGTTTTCATCCATTTGATCCAGGTAGCGTCCATTTACCTTGATCGTGCCACTGCTCGGACGATCAAGACCACCCAGCAAATACAGCAAGGTGCTCTTCCCAGAACCAGAGGGACCCATAATGACCGTCAGCGAACCTGGTGCAATATCCAGGTCCACACCGGCCACCGCATGTACCTTTTGCTTCCCCATCGTAAAGGTTTTTCGTAAGTTTCGAATTTGAATAACAGGTTCTTCGCTCATGAGTTAAAAGAACATCCTCGTTGGAGAAAGAGTATTGATCTGCGCTATGACGAAACCAGGCAAGGCTTTTAGGATCAAGAAAATAACCACTGCAATCAACGTTGCCAGCCATGCTTTTCCAGTTTTCAACCCGGAGATTTTCATAGCACCGATTCCCATTAATACGATTTGCCAGATAAGGTATAGATCTACGAGTGCTAATAATGCGGCTAAATATGAATTAAAGCCCGTTACACCTTCTGCGATGAATCCTGAAAGCCCAGGTTGAGAAATTAATTGTCTTGTGACCAGAATGGCGATGATCTGAACGAAGTCCTTCAAAAGAAAGGGTACACTACTCCAGTCAACTATGTTTAAAGCCGAACGGCTGCTGCTGCGACTGCCATTTAAAGTCAGGGATAGATGAAAAATGCTACCCAGCAGAATGCATCCCAACCAGATGCCGATTATTTTTCCAACCAATGGGAATACGACCGTTACCACCGGACTAACCCCCATATTGACCGCATCCTGGTACTGTTGTTGCTGTTCGGGATTGTAATATTCAAACATTTCAGGGTCAGACACTCCTTGCGATGATGCCCCTACCAGAGGAGATGAAACCAACACCAAAATCAAAGCTGTGATCATTAATGCGACCAATGGCGCAATCCAGACAGCATGTTCCTTTTCAGCGATGTCTTCAATTGTTTTTCGTGGTTTAAAAAGAATGGGTAAAAACCACTGGGCTATAAATTTACGGGGTTTACGCTCTACTTCAAAATCAATATCATTATCTGTCACGTAGTACCTCCCAACGGAGAATTGAAATAATATTTGCCTCTGAAACAGGCACATTTATTTGACGAACAAACAATGAAAAAAGTTTCAATCAGAATTCTATTTTACTTTGATCTTTAGAAAATAGTATTAAAATTGATTAGCCACGATCTGCTCAAAGGTCGGATCGAAATTTCTCTCTTTGGTTTGAGTTGTCTTTTATTGATTAAGCGGTTTGAGGAGAATTCTATGCAATTAAGAACTGGTTTAGAAGGTAACTTTTCGGGAAGAGTTTTAGCCTGGGCATTAGATCACCCGGGTTGTTTTGCTTATGGTGATGATGAACAGGAAGCCTTATTGCGCTTACCGCAGGCATTTATTGCATATAAACACTGGGTAAATTTCAAAACTGGGCAGAATTCCTGGTTCCAGGAAAATGACGAAATTGATGTGCGTTTGGTTGAGAGTTTCAAAGACTATGCGATTAATGATAATTTCGAAGTGACCAACCTGGCAGGTTATGAAGTCAATGCCTGGTTCCAAACCGATTGGATCCCAATGACAGAAGCGGAAATTGAGCAGGGATTGATGCTGATGGAATGGTCGCGGAAGGATCTTCTGGATTTATTGGCAGGCATTCCATCTGATCTGCAAGAGGAAAAGTTTGCAGGTGAGCGTTGGGATATTTTGGGTATTGTCAAACATATCGGCGGTGCTGAATGGTGGTACCTGGATCGCCTGGGGTTGACGGATCTGACTCGTGATCAGGTGCCAAAAGAACCTTTTGAGCGACTGGAAGTCGTCCGTACACAGGTGATTCAAACCATGCCACAATTCTTGGGAAAAGAACTAGTGATTGGTAAAGATGGCGAGTTTTGGAGCCCGCGAAAATTATTGCGTAGAATATTATGGCATGAGAAGGACCATATTCATCACATTTATAAGCTTATTTCATAAACCAGGTTGTTAAATCAAAAAACTCCTGAGGATTTTTTTCCTCAGAAGTTTTAGGAAAAGGGGAAACTAAAAGCTCGAAAATTTAAAATGAATTTTCGCAGCATAATTATCTACAAACAGGGTAGATTTTTGAGCATAGTTCAAAGAATCTATCTGAATTATCGTTCTGAATTGAGATTAACAACGCTCAATGCAGCAAACATGACAGCAACAATCCCAACGACAACATATACAATTCCGGCCATGATGAACCTCTTCTTTCTTTCTCAAACCAATCCAAATATCCAATTTCCTGGATTGTGTTAACAATAACACCACAACTTTTGTTAAGATACGGCTACTGGAAGAGATATTTCTTGTCATCTGGTGGAGATTTTACCTGGCCGTTATGGCAGGTCTTGTCCATTATTGTCCGGATCTGTTTGATGATCGTCGAAATTGCAATCCAATTAATCCTCACAGAGAAAGAACATGATGGATGACTGCTTCCAGCTGTCTTATTTTCTTGTTCAATGAACCCTAACAAAAAATTAGACGGGATTTTTATTCAAAAAGTTCCCGCAATCTATTTACGATTTATACGCAGAGAAGTAGCAATTTACCTGTTGATACCTTCAGGTTTCCTTAACCGGATGACATCCATTTATACGATCATTCACAATCCCCTTTTTCGATCAAACGTACTGCGCGATCATAGAAAAAATATTGCCAGGCCCAATTAATCAGCACGACCAAACGATTTCGAAAACCGACCAGTTGCATCAGATGTACAAACAACCACACCAACCAGGCGAACCACCCGTGTAAGCGTGCTCCAAATAATTCTGCAACTGCCTGATTGCGTCCAATGGTTGCCATGGATCCCATATCCTTATAATGAAAAGGTTGCAAGGTTTCCCATCGGATCAATCGTAAGAGGTTTTTAACGGCCAGATCTGCTTGCTGCATGGCGACAGGTGCCACCATTGGTAAAGGTTGCCCATTGGAATCGCGTAGAAAGGCAGCATCTCCAATCAGAAATACCTGTTCATTCTGTGGGAGTTGTAACGTTGGTAATACCTTGATCCGGTTCTGGGGAAATTTCTCCTCCGTGAGTCCGCGCACGAGATTGGCTGCCTGAACGCCTGCCGCCCAGATCAACGTTTTGCTGGGCAATTTCTTGTTTCCGTTCAGTTGTATCAGCTTGCCATCATAGCTTTCGGCCATAGTGTGTAAGCGAACTTGTACCCCTTTTTTAGCCAATGCCTCCAGTGAAGCTGCAGATGATTGTGGGGTCAAATGTGCCAAAAGCCGGTCCGTTGCTTCCAATAACACGACCTGGACCAGACCATGATCCAAACCAGGAAAATCATTCTGTAATACCTTCACAAGTTCTGCAATCGCTCCTGCCATCTCAACACCGGTGGGGCCACCGCCTGCAACCACAAAAGTCAACATGGCACGCACCATCATCTCATCGTGTTCCAACATCGCGTTTTCAAACCGGGTCAGGATATGATTGCGTATGGCTTGCGCTTCCTGCAAATCTTTTAATCCAAAACTGTGTTCTTCGAGGGATTGATGATTAAAGAAATTTGTCTCACTTCCCACTGCCAGGATCAAATAATCATATGAAAGCGAAGTTTGTTGGGTAATGATCTTTCTTTCCTTCAAATCAAGTGAGGTCACCTCACTCATGATAAACGTCAGGTTTTTCTGTTTTTGTAAAATTCCCCTGATGGGATAAGCAATTTCATCCGAAGAGAGCCCGGCTGTCGCCACCTGATATAGCAAAGGTTGAAAGAGGTGGTAATTATTGCGATCTACCAGGGTCACATTCACTGGCGCATTGGCTAGTGCTTTGGCGGCTCGCAATCCACCAAATCCCGCACCAACGATAACAACCCGGGGAAGGTGATGATTATTTGTGGTCATATTCACCTCCAAATATAAATATAATTGTGATTATGTTCACAATAATTATTACTATTTTAGTCTTATTTGTACTGTTTACAATAATTTAGTAAAGGTTTTTGCGGATGAAGCGGTGGAAATCAGTTTGTCATTTATGATCCATCATTGAATCCATGGATACTTAGGTCAATGGATACCTTCATAGCAAACGTAACAACATGAATTCTATGGATCGTTAGCCTCACTCCACTCAAGCCTTCGTTTTTCGCCGAATCATCGCCATAGGGATATTAACCACATCTTTGATCCCGAGGAAATACACCACGACAAAATAAATCAGCAACCCGAGTCCACCCCCCACAACCAGCTGAATCAAATCGGAAGCTGGCAGTACCTTCCCCAACAGAATTACCGCCACCGCCATCACACCGGTTGCCAATAAGGCTTTACCAAGATCTAACAGGATGCGCCGAAAATCCACGCCCTTCCAGCGTATCGAGAGAATCAGCATGCCAATAGATGCCTCAATCAACACAGCCAGTCCATTAGCAAACGCTGGGCCTCCATGGGAAATACCGCCTTGCTCTATCGGACGGGTAAGCCAGATTGCCAGACCAATATTGATCATGGTGGTAAAAATCGAAATGTATAAGGGGGTGTAGGTATCCTGTTGTGCAGAAAAAGCCCGTACCACCACTTCCAACATGGATTGACTGATCAATGCTAATGTATAAAAGCGCAGTGCGTAATAAACCAATTGGGTGCTATCTGCTGTGAATTCACCACCTTCAAATAAGACCCGAATGATCGGCTCTCCGAATAGAATCAGTGCAGCAGCAGCCGGTATCGCCAGGGTTAAGATTGCCCGCAATGATCCACTGAAGGCTTTACGTTGTGCGTCAACATCTTTTTGAGCTGCAAGCGCAGCCATGGTTGGAAAAACAGCAATGCCAATCGCTGTGCCAATCAATGTCCACGGCATATTCATCAGACGATAAGCAAAATCCAACGCCGCCAATCGACCTTCACCTAATCGCGAACTGAGAGTGGCATTTAGCCAGTTGATACTGGCGCGGGCCATCAATAGATCTATAATGCGGGGCAGCATCAAAATTGCAACTTTGCGCACAAAGGGATCAAAGGACAACTTCGGCCGCCAATTGACTTTGTAATATATTAAAGCTGGTATTTGAATCAATAAATGGAAAAGCGAACCCAATACCGCTCCCCAGGCAATCCCAAAGATACCCAAGGTTGGTGCCAACACCAGTGCGCCAAAAATGATCCCAGCGCTATATAGAGAAGGCAATAAAGCCGGTGTGATGAAGTGTTCATGCGCATACAGTGTCGAGGTCAGGATGCTGGATATAGAAAAGATAATGGTAGAAAACAGCAAAACCCGCATCAGGTTGATGGTTAATACCTGTACATCAGCCGGGTATAACGCACCCACGCCCCAATTGGATGTTACCAAAAATGGTGCAAATAAGAACGCCAGCCCAGACAGGAACAATGTGATCAGAAATATCCAGTTAACCACCTTGCTGAACAGGTCACTGGCGTTACCAACCTTCTCCAAACGTTCTTTATAAACCGGAATAAAAGCAAAACCAAGCGCTCCACCCGAAAGCATGGTATAGATCAACTCCGGGACGACATTCCCGGCAGTAAAAGCGTCCAGAACCGCGCTGGTACCAAATTGCCCAGCGATAATCCGCTGGCGGAGCAGACCGACTACAATAGATGCACCCCAGCCGGCACTGATTATCAGGGTTGAACGGGCGATCAATCCAACTTTACTTTTTGTTGTGCCCGTATCAGGAGAAGGGTCTATTGGCATGCTTCTCTCCTACTCCAGAATGTCCAGTTTGATAAAAGAAGCAGCCAATTTTTTTTGTTGTTTTATATCGGCAAAGAAAATATCCAGGGTTTCTTCACCATCCCCTTCCAAACGCACATTGATCACCAATCCTTCCCCAAAGGATGGATGACGCACCTTCATACCGGGTCGATAGGTCGCTTCTTTCTTTTTTTCTCTTTGAGGTCCATCTGATTTTTGCGGAATTATCGCTGCATGCCCAATCCTGCCATCCCCCTTTCGCTTTTCACGGTTGGAATTCAAACTTTCCCAGGTATTGGGTGAGGAGGTTTTTTCATCCCAACTTTCGAAGTAGGAATTTTCCTGATAAGGGCGATTTCTTGCAGACCCTCTAGAATAAGAACCTCTCTCCCAGCGATCGTGTCCACGTTGTGATGATGACCGTACCGGGGATTCCATTTGTACCAGTTCATCCGGGACGTCCTTAAAAAATCGTGATGGATATTGGGTTTCATAAGAACCAAACATATTTCGCCGTTCAGCCCGCACCAGGTAAAGCTGATCTCGTGCCCGGGTGATGCCCACATAAAACAGACGTCGTTCTTCTGCCATTTCTTCTTCTTCGTCAAAGGATCTGTTATGCGGCAACAGCCCATCATCCAGACCAATGATAAAGACCCGATCAAATTCCAGCCCTTTGGCGGCATGCAGGGTTAATAATGTCGGGCTGTCCAGTTTTTCCGCGATCGTATCCTGATCAGACACCAGTGCCAGGTTCTCAAGCAGAGCTGCCAATCCGAGCTCTTCAAATTCAAAAGCCTGCCGTCGCAACTCCTGCACATTGCCCCAGCGGTCAATCACCTCTTCTTCGGAGCCATCCTGTAAATATTCCCGATATTCCACATCCAACAGGATGCGATCGAATAAATCCGGCAATGAAACTTTATCTTTAATCTCCAGCCAGGCAGCCATCAAACGGGCGAACTGGTAGATGGAGGCAGCGCTACGATCCAAAGCTGCCCAAACCTCAGATTCTTGCCCCAACAGACCCAGTTCCTGCAAAACATCTCCCAGATTACTATCCATCAAGCGGGCTACTTCTACCAGCCTCTCAACAGACTTGCTACCAATTTTTCTAGGTGGTACATTGATCACCCGCCGGATGCTAACTTCATCTTTTGGGTTATACACTAATCGCAGGAAAGCAATCACATCCTTGACTTCACGCCGACCATAAAAACGCTGCGCGCCGACCAAACGGTATGGGATTCCAGCTTTCATGAAGGCTTCTTCCAGCATACGTGATTGAGAGTTCATGCGGTACATCACCGCGTAAGACGCCAGGTTAATGCCTTTTTTGATTTCTGACCCAATCGTCCGTACAATATAATCGGCTTCATCACGATCGTCTTCAGCGTTATAAAAACGGATCAGAGACCCACTTCCTCTATCGGTAAATAGTGCTTTCGGTGTCCGATGCTGATTTTGATCAATAATCGAACGAGCCAGGTCAAGTACTGTCTGTGTAGAACGGTAATTCTGCTCCAGCAGCACCTTACTGAAATTGCCATAATCCTCTTCGAAGCGCATAACATTGCGATAATCTGCCCCACGCCAGCGGTAGATCGATTGATCTTCATCGCCGACCACAAACAAGTTATTATGCACGTTCGACAACAACCTCACCAGTTCATATTGAATCTGATTGGTATCCTGAAACTCATCCACCAGCACATGTTCAAAGCGGGTGGCATACTTTTCACGCACATCATCGTTTTCATACAACAACGACAACGCTGAAAGTAATAAATCGTCGAAATCCATAGCATTACAGGCACGCAAGCTGGCCTGATAACGTTCATAGATTTCCTGAATTTTTGCATCCCGGGATGTACGAATGTTATATTCTTTGGGCATAATCATTTCGTTCTTAGCCCGTGAAATCGTCTCCTGAATTGCTCCGGGACGGTAAAGTTTATCATTCAGGTTCAGATCTTTGAGGATTGTCTTGATCAAAGCTGCCTGGTCATCCACATCATATATGGTGAAATTCGAATCGACGGGTAGATATCTCGCTTCCCGACGTAAAATCTTGACACAAATCGAATGAAATGTACCCAACCAGACGCTCTGCGCTCGTTCAGGCACCATGCTTTCCAAACGTTTCTTCATCTCGTTGGCGGCTTTGTTCGTGAAAGTCACCGCCAGTATCCGATAAGGCGGTACTCCCATTTGATCGATCAGATAAGCGATGCGATGGGTCAGGACGCGGGTTTTACCCGAACCAGGTCCTGCCAATACCAGCGTTGCACCGCCTGCCACTGAGACGGCATCCAGTTGTTGTTCATTTAATAAACTGCGTGGGTCCATGTCTCTTGGATTGTACTCGTTGCAAGGGAGCATTGTCAACAAAGCTGAATGGAAAATAAGCGATTAGCTTTTATCTCGAAGAATGGTCACTTTCGTTTTTCCCCGTTCGCCTCTCAACTATCCCAACTGTTGACCAATACCTGCTTTTTGATATACTTTCAGACATTACCATGATCAGGAAATCTATGACAGGCTATATAAACCCACAAGATCCAGTTTATCAAAATTTCATTCATACCCGTCAAGCTTTATGGGATCGTATTGCCATAAAGAGTGAACAAAAAAAGGATTGGAGTTCTTACTATCACCAACGTCTATTAAGTATTTACCAATTCATCATTCCCCCCGGCAGCAGTGTGCTGGAGGTTGGATCGGGAAAGGGCGATCTTTTGACAGCAGTGAAGCCTTCCGTTGGTGTAGGCCTGGATTTTTCTGCAGAAATGGTCAAATTTGCACAGATGAAATATTCTCATCTGAACTTCATCCATGCAAACGCCCAGGAAATCCCTGACCTGCATACCACCTTTGATTTCATCATTCTTTCTGATCTGGTAAATGACGTTTGGGATGTGCAGGATGTTTTCAATCAGTTACAAAATTTTGCCACCCCAAAAACACGCATCATCCTTAATTACTATAGTCGCATTTGGGAAATCCCGCTTAAAATTGCTCAAAAGCTCAAGCTGGCAAAACCATTTGAATACCAGAACTGGTTAACCCATCATGATCTCGAAAACCTTCTTCAGGTTTGCAATTTTGAGGTAGTCCGCTCCTGGACTGAAATTCTGTTTCCATTCCAGATACCACTCATCACAGCATTCTTCAACCGCTTTATAGCACGCATCTGGCCATTCAATCATTTCTGTATGACGAACTTCATGGTCGCCAGACCCACTCCGGCAGTATCCCAAGTTCCAGCATCTGTTTCAGTCGTCATTGCAGCCCGCAACGAAGCTGGAAATATTGAAAACATATTTATGAGAGTACCTGAAATGGGCGCAGGCACCGAAATCGTTTTTGTAGAAGGGCACTCTCAGGATAACACCTATGAAGTTATCCAGGAAAATATTACCAAATTCAATCGCCCAGCCAGCGTCTATCAACAAACTGGCAAAGGCAAGGGCGATGCCATCCGGCTGGGGTTCGAAAAAGCTTCCGGGGATATTCTCATGATCCTGGATGCTGATCTGACAGTTCCCCCGGAAGATCTGCCCCGTTTTTATGATGCGTTGGTGAGCGGGAAAGGTGACTTTATTAATGGCGTGCGGCTTGTTTACCCAATGGAAAAAGAAGCCATGCGCTTTTTCAATTTCCTGGGGAATAAATTCTTCAGTCTGGCATTTTCCTGGCTTCTAGGCCAAAGCGTTAAAGACACCCTGTGTGGCACAAAAGTTCTCTGGAAATCCGATTACGAGTTGATCGCCAACAATCGTTCCTACTTTGGCGATTTTGATCCTTTTGGAGATTTTGACCTGATTTTCGGATCTGCAAAGCTAAATCACAAAATTGTCGATTTGCCCATTCGTTATCGCGAACGAACCTATGGCAGCACCAACATTCAACGCTGGAAACATGGACTGTTATTATTACGCATGCTATGGGTGGCAGCCAGGCGCATAAAATTTATATAGGTGAAAAATGAATAATTCCGACCAAATACCTGTTTTAAATCTATTACCCAAACATGAATATGCTGGTGTCAACGAACTGGATCCGATCAAATATTATTTTTACCCCGTTATTGGAAAGATGTATCGCCGGCGTGTGGAGTTATGTCTCTCACAATGCAAGGGGGGTGATAAGGTTTTAGAGATCGGTTTTGGAACCGGGTTGGCTTTTTTGAATCTGGCACCCTCTACAAAGAAATTCACGGGCTTGATCTGACAGTGGAAATCGATAAAGTTGCAACGTTATTCGAACGTCTCGGCTTAAAAACCTATCTAAAAAATGGTTCTGTTTTAAAGATGCCTTATGAAAACAACACATTTGATACAGTTTTATTGGTCAGCATCCTGGAACATCTTAAACCAGTTGAACTGACTCAAGCCTTTTCTGAAATACAGCGGGTTCTCAAACCAGGCGGGCAGGTGATCTATGGAGTACCTGTGGAGCGTGAATTTATGGTGTTGATGTTCCGTTTATTGGGTCATAACATCCGCGAAGAACATTTTTCCACCGAAGAGGATGTTTATAAAGCAGCCAGGAAATTATTCACCGAAGAAAAAAGAATCAAAATGCGCGCCACCCCTGCCTTTATGGGAGAGGTTTATCATGTGGGGCATTTTATAAAATAACCTATTTTTGACAGGCTGTGATATCCAGCAAGCCAGCGAAAATCTCCCTGCCAATCTTCATTTTCGTACTCTCTCACCACACAGGAATTGTTAAATAAACTCTTGGATCTGGCTGTCATGCGCCGATATTCTTCGCGGGATAAATAAACGTGGGTATAACCTGCCTGGTTGAGCAAAAAGGGATCAGGATTCATCCTGAGGTGTTGAAATTCGGGCAAATCTTCATACCAGGAAATACTGGATTTAAGGGGTCTGGCAAATATGGTTGCCGACCGAAATGGATTAAAATCGAACACCATTGCATTTTCATCCAATTTGTCCCAATAAATATTTTCGACGGATGCATCCATAAGCTTAATAAAATAACTCAAGACAGGCCTTTGGATGGCAATACTGGAAATCATGAAATAAATCAATCCACTCAGCATGGTCATAAATGCGATTCCACTCACCAACATTTTTACCTGGATCCGTTTCTTCCCCAACCAATACCACAATAATGGCACTGCAAATAAAACCAAGAGATCAATGGCAAACAAGTTCAATCTTTTCGAGGCAGAAATACCAGCTGAACCCTGGTATTCTACAAAAACTGTCAGCAAGCTGAATGTGATCGCGATCGACAAAATTCCGAATAACTCACGCTTTGCTCGTAGCGACTTAAATCCCCAGATCAAGAACAATGGATAGATAAACAGAAAGGGGCCAACCTCACAAAAAGCAACAATGAATTGAGCCCAATGAGTGAGAGCTAAAGGTCCCAAATGCGCGGAGATGATGGCGGGTGGCCAACGGATGGGAAAGTTAATGGAATAATATTGTGTCGCATAGCTTTCTCCTGTTTTGATAATCTTCGCAAATAAGCCATTCGTAATACCTGTCAATACCCCTCCCTGTATCGCGGCGAATAGCACAGGGACGATGATCAGCAAGAAAGCATCCACCCATTTTTCACGGGACGGGGATCGTCTCCGAACCAAATGGGAAAGCAAAAAAAATACAGCAGTTGCAGCGATGAAGAAAACAAACCAGATTTCGTCAATCAACGCCATCGCTGACAATAATCCGCTGATAACGATTTTTCCATAAATATTTTTACACCGTTCAAACAGTAGAAAAACCAGGATGGCAATGACAGTCCCCATCAATCCAGTGCCATCATGGTTGAAAACCGGCACATTGTGATATCCATTTCCAAATGCGAACGGAAAATCAATAATCCCTGACCCTTCGAGCGCCCAGTTTTTAATCATTGCAGCTGATAATGTATCAGCCGTGGCAAAACCTGATCCAATCATGGTGATGTGTTCAGATATTTTCTCCAGAAGCGGTTCCGGGATGAAAAGCAATAACCAGCGAAAACCACTGGCAAAAGCAAAAAAGGTGGCAGTAAGCCAGCCGGCAACCTTACTTTTGGTTATCCGATAACCGAATAAAACGGCATAAACAATAGCTAAGCCCAAGAAAAGTGCGCGGTTGATATCCAGAGCTGTCCAGGGAAATAAATCTGCTACCTGCATCCATTGGGCAGCGTTTAATAACATCAAATAGTGATAATCAAAACTCACCTCAGGATTGAGTACAAATTGCGGGGGAATCGATCCAGCAGCGATGTAAGATGTCATTGGCAGGTTCTGATAATCATCGAAAATTGACAAACCACGCCCTATCATGAAGAAAATGGTACTGATTAGAAAAAAGGCCAACCAGTAATTCATTGGAAAAGTAAACTGTTTTCGGGCGAGATTGGAATTCTTAAAAAGAATGGTCAGAAAAACCCCCAGGATGAAGATAAAGATTGCACTGATCCAGAAGGCAGGCAAAGGTTCCAACACATGTCCCAACCCATTTGCTACCCATACCTGGAGGATCAATCCAACTCCAAACCCGAGTATCGTGGCTTCATCTCGCCGAACTTTAAACGTATTCACTAAAATGAGAAATCCCCCCAGAAACCAGAAGGCGATCCAGATAAAAATCAATGAAGCATCTAAAATTCTTGTGATTAAAATATCCATAAATTGTTCCTGATCATCTTACCTGTCTCACCAGGATTTCATTCTCATTAATTCATCATAAAGATCCGTCTGTCCCCTGGGAATCAACAGGTTAATATTATTATTTTGAAATGTATACACAGGTTCATACGCATCCAGAATAGGATATACAACCTTATCCACCCACAGGTTATTTTCCACCCAAAAAGAGTCTTTCACATCCTGTGTTTCTGTCGAGATCGAGTCTAGTATAATCGCAGAATATTCATGATTTTCTAACTTTTGATGGAAGTTCTCCAGATAAGGGTGATTATTACTCATGACCATTTCCATCAGGAAAACCTTCTCATAATCCGGGATCAAATCAACACCTTGAATATCGCCAAAAGTGAGCAATTGCCGTTCGGTGATAAACAATACGTCGCCGGGATTTTCTGTTATCAGATCTAAGGCCTGTTGAATATGGGCTACATCATTTTTCTGTGAAGTCACATCCTGGAAAGTCCAGGTCGTATTTTTCTGAAATGCAAGGATTACCGGCACTGCCACTGTCAACAAAAGCAGTCCATAGTTCAATGTGCTTTGACCTGATGGTTGATCCACTTCAAGAGCATATCGATCGATAACAATCATGCTGGTAATCAACACCCAGAAGACCAGAAAAGCATCCAGGTTATGCAAATCTCCGCCACCACCGATTTTTACGCTGACAACCACTCCTCCTAGCCCAAACGCCGCTAGAATCCCCAGCAGTCCCATGGTTCTGATCCAATGATAATAACGACGCCAACCAATATTTACCATCTGTTGAACCGTCAGGAAAGCCAGCGGAAGAAAAACGATTAATGAACCCAGGATAATGCCCGGTTTGAAGGTGGTATTCGGCAATAACCGACTCCAGATCATATACGATGAGAAACTGGATGAGAATTGTTCCACTGCATTCCCAGAGAAGAGTGCATACATCCGATTCGCTGCCAGGGCAGAGGCACCACCCACCAGACACCACAAAAAAGGATTTTTAAGGTATTTGAGCCAATGAGTACCTTTTGCTGGCGTTTCCAACAGATAGAGGGTCACTGCTAATAAGGCTGGAACAGGCACCCAATTCACACGGCTCAATCCTGCCCAGATGGATGCGATCAAAACAAAGATCATGGTTTGCCAGGGACGCCTGTGGTTATACCCCAGCAAAACCAGAATAACGCACACCATCAGGTGATAATACACGGCACCCTGAAAGAAAAATAAAAACAGCCATAAACCAAATACCCAGGCAATGAATTTGTTCGAAAAATCCATCTTTTTTACCATACTGTAACTACCCAATCCAACCAGACCGATCCACAGGAACACCTGCCACAAACGGTGGATAAGAATTGAAGTAGAACTGATCAGAAATGGGATGGCTTGCAAAAAATAACGGGTGGGGTGCAGCACCGGCAAAGGAGACGACTCCCCATAAATTTTAGAGCTAACAAATAAAGATGCATTGTAATAACGGCTGCCTTCTGACCATCCCAATGAAAAAGGGGCAGACTGGATTTCTGGAACGAAAGTACCCACCTTAAACAATACACCACCCAGTAGAATGAATAACAGGAAGTTCAAACTGGCAGGTCGTTTGCGGTTAACATTCTGGAACAACCATACTGCTAAGCCGGCCATCCATAACAATAATAAGAGTTTTCCACTTTCATGGAAAACAATCTGAGTAGGAAATAGAAAAGTCAGGATTGCAGAGATGCAAATTAAGGGGATACAAATTAACCAGATCAAAAATTCAGGAAGCTTAGGTGCATGTATGTGGAATCGATCCAGGTTGATCTTATTGAAAAACAAAAGATAAAGCAGTGCACCAAGAAAAGATCCCAATACCAGGAAAAACCAGCTACCAGTATGGTTGCGCCAGGTATATAAATACCAGGCAGAACAGATTGTTACAAAAAACAAGTACCAGCGCCAGAAGATTCGATCAGTGATCAGCATCTTATGTTAAATCCAGGGGGTTTTCGTGTGAGATTTTAGAGTATGTATCCCCGGTCAAAATAGTGGAGACAAAAAATGCTCCGGGGACACTTCCGACCAACATCAACACGCGTAAAATCAGTGCAATACTTAGCCCGGTCGGATTAGATATTCCTCCAAATAATGTGAAGAGATTGATGAAGGAGATCTCCTGTAACCCAAGACCATTGATAGATACGGGGATCAATGTGATGAAATATGTCAGGCTCCATAAACCGGCTATTTTCCAGAATGGCAGCGCTTCGTTCATCCCGACTACCAGGACGTCTACAATCAGAAATATGCATAACATATGAATGAAAGTAAAGAACAAAGAAAAAAACAAATAACGGGGATGCTGTAACCAGAATGTGAAAGAAGAAATAATTTTTCGGATCATTGCCTTAATTTTCAGCACTAATTTGTTATTCGCAAAAAAACCACTGGAGAATAAGATTGGATGGATTGAGTTGCCGGATAATTTATCAACATTTGCGAACACCGGCGCTAATCCTAACGGAGCAACCATCGCCATCCCAGCCATCCCAATCAGACGATCGACCATCAGAGAAGCCGCTGCAAATGAGCCACCCATGCCCAGACGCATGGCACCTGCCAGACGCACGACATCTCCCCCAATCGTTGTTGGTAAAAAATTAGCTGCGAAAAGCCCGGCAAATGTCAAGCGCAGGCTATCCTTCCAGTTGACGTTGATCGATTCAATCTGCAAAAGCACATGCCAGCGTCCGAAGGTGGCCAGGCGTGAGACAAAGGTCAGAACTACCACCAGGACAATGCTTCCAACGGATAATTGTTTCAGGCTGTGCCACAATTTATCCAACCCCACTGTGGAAAACAAATAGACCAATACGATGACGGAGAGTAGTGTCCCCACTAAGCGAATGAGAAATTTCCATTTGGTTTTCTGAAGTTTAACCATCCAATACCCTGATCAGGAGATGATTGCATTTGATTCTGAAGGTCTTTGTTTAGAAGGATTATACCGTAAATCAAATTTGCCCTTGAAATAAAAATTTGTTGTAGATTTCATTTCTTTTGGTTACCAGATTATGCTACAATGATTTTTAAGGAAACCATTTAATAAGATGTTGGAAAGCTCACAAACAACCATTCATCTCTGTCAAAAATGATCCTTTGTTGCGCTTTCATTCATTGAAAGCTTTTTTGTTTTTTTAACCCAAATTTGTAGTTTTCTGTGGAGGATTTAATTAATGAAAACGAAGATAGGTTTTATAAACTTGCTCATGGCAAGCGTCCTGGCGTTTACTGCCATTTTAGGTGGTATTATGCCTCAACAAACTGCTCAGGCATATACCACTGACAGTTTAATCTTTATTAATGAAATTCATTATGATAATGATGGAACTGACGCAGACGAAGCCGTTGAAATTGCTGGTCCTGCCGGTACTGATCTGACAGGTTGGACCATCGTTTTATACAACGGAAATGATAATGCAGGTTCCCTATGATACCAACTCATTAAGTGGAACATTGATTGATTCAGGCAATGGATATGGGTTTTTTTGTTCAAAATTATCCTGTGAATGGTATTCAGAATGGCGAACCAGATGGATTGGCCTTGGTAAAACCAGATGATACTGTGGTTTTATTCCTCAGCTATGAAGGGGTAATCACTGCGGTGGATGGACCTGCAAATGGATTGACAAGCACAGATATTGGAGTAGCTGAAGGTGGTTCCACACCAGTAGGTTATTCACTACAACTTTCAGGTGCTGGTGATTCATATGCTGATTTTACTTGGCAAGCTCCTGCTGCTTCATCGCCAGGAGCAGTAAACAATAACCAAATTTTTAGTGGTGGATCGGAAGTTGAACCCAAAATTAACGAATTCTCAGCTAGCACGACAGGAACAGATGTCGAATATGTAGAAATTTTTGGTGAACCAAATACTGGATTATTCATCTCTAACTATTCTGGAAATCGAAGGAGATTCTGGTACTACGCTCGGTTTCATTGATGAAGTAATTGCAGTCGGTACAACCGACGCCAATGGTTTTTACCTGGCAGATTTGGCAACCGATACACTGGAAAATGGAACCATAACCCTATTACTGGTCGAAAACTTTTCTGGAGCTTTTGAAGATGATCTTGATACAAATGATGATGGGGTATTGGATGTAGAACCCTGGGACTCGATTGTAGATTCCGTGGCTGTGAACGATGGTGGAACAGGTGACTTCACATATGGTGCCCCTGAATTCTCTGCGTAGGTTATGACGGCCTATCTTTTGCCCCGGGTGGGGCATCCCGCATACCGGATGGGATGGATACCGAAGCTGTCACCGATTGGGTGCGCAACGACTTTGATCTGGCTGGCATTGTTGGTTATGACGGATCAATTGCACTCGGAGAAGCCTATAATACCCCAGGCGTTACCAATGAAGCCTATATTCCACCCCCGGAAGCTTGTGGAGATCCGTTCACCCCCATTTACACCATTCAAGGAGATGGACTTGCCAGCTTATTGGATGATTTCGAAGTTGCCACCGAAGGTGTGGTAGTCGGTGATTTTCAGGAAGGTGGAAAACGAGGCTTCTATATTCAAGATCCAGTAGGTGACGCAAATCCTGCTACTTCTGATGGAATATTTGTTTATTACACAGGGTTGGATGTGAATGTCGGTGACCATATTCGTGTGCGCGGATACGCGGATGAATATTATGGATTAACCCAGATTACCAGTGTCTCGCAAGCCTGGTATTGTGATGTTGGAGATGTTATTGCACCTACAGAACTATCTTTGCCGGTGAATGATCTGAATGATTTTGAACCTTTTGAAGGAATGCTGGTAACTTTTCCTCAAGACTTGATCATTTCAGAATACTTTAACTTCGACCGCTATGGTGAAATTGTCCTTACCTCCCATAGACACTTAACACCGACCGCCTTATTTGAGCCTGGCTCACCTGAACAGGCTGCCATGGCAGAATTTTATCTATTGGATCAGATCACTCTGGATGACGGACGTACAAATCAGAACCCTGATCCGGCAATTCATCCAAATGGTGAAGTTTTTGATATGGACAATCTTTTCCGTGGCGGTGACCTGGTAACCAATGTAACCGGAGTGCTTGACTACAATTACGACCTATGGAAAGTTCAACCTACGCAGGGTGCTGATTACACCAGCATGAATCCCCGCACAGACACACCCAAGGATGTCGGCGGCAGTATTAAAGTCGCTAGCTTCAATGTCTTAAATTATTTTTCCACCATTGATGATAGTGGTGCTATTTGCGGACCATCTGAAGATATGGATTGCCGCGGCGCTGATACCACAGAAGAATTCAGCCGCCAGCGTGATAAAATTTTTGCGGCATTGGCTGTAATGGATGCGGACATCGTTGGATTAATGGAAATTGAGAACCATGTTACCGATGCTGCAGTGATGGATTTTGTAGACGGATTGAATTCAGTTGTTGGAGTTGAAACCTATGATTATATCGATACAGGTTTCATCGGTACAGATGCCATCAAAGTCGCCATCATTTACAAAACAGCCACCGTCACACCGCTCGGTGATTATGCAATCCTGGATTCTTCGGTTGATGCACGCTTTATCGACTCAAAGAATAGGCCAACCCTGGCACAGACATTTGAGGAAATTACAACCGGAGAGACAGTCACTGTTGCAGTCAACCACCTCAAATCAAAAGGTTCTGATTGTGAGGATGTCGGAGATCCAGATCTGGGTGACGGCGCAGGCAATTGTAATCTGACCCGCAAAGCTGCCGCCGAAGCCATGGTGGATTGGCTAGCTTCCGATCCGACCAACACTGGCGCTTTGAAGACCCTCATCATCGGTGATCTCAATTCATACGATAAAGAAGATCCAATCGATGCGATCCTGGCGGGTTCAGATGATCTCTCCGGTACAGGAGATGATTATCTCGATTTGATTTATACCTTCGTTGGTGAAGCTGCTTATGGGTACGTGTTTGATGGTCAGGTCGGTTATTTAGACAGTGCTCTTGCAAATAAGTACCTGTTTTCTCAGGTCACCGGGACAACCATCTGGCATATCAATGCGGATGAACCCGATTTAATTGACTATGACATGTCATTCAAAGCTGATGCTCAGGATGCACTCTATGCACCAGATCAGTACCGGTCATCCGACCATGACCCGGTAATCATCGGACTCAATTTAAGGACCTACAAGTTGTTCATGCCGATTATCAACAAATAACCATATGGGTTTGGATACCAAAAACCGGTGGGAGTTTCCCGCCGGTTTTTGGTTGTCAAGCCGCCCTAACTGGGCTACAATCCAAGCCATGGATTGGATGATTCACGGTCACGAATGGGCTGCCCAGATTTTACAGAAACACATCGAACAAAACAACGTCCGGCATGCCTACCTGCTCAGTGGAGCACCCGGAATCGGCCGCCGTAGTCTGGCCATCCGTTTTGCCCAGGCATTGAATTGCATTCAACCACCGTCACCTGGCCAACCCTGCGAAGAATGCCGCTTATGCAAGCAGATTGCCCGCCTGCAGCAGGCAGATCTTACCATCACTCAAAGCCAGGATGATGCCAGATCAATAAAAGTTGAACAAATCCGGGAATTACAGGGTGGCCTTTCTTTAGCTCCTTATGAAGCAAAATATCGGATAGCGTTGTTTCTTAATTTCCAGGAAGCCACCCCCAATGCCCAGAACGCCTTGTTGAAGACATTAGAGGAAGCTCCACCAAAAGTGATCCTGCTGCTCACAGCAGATGCGGTGGAGAATCTATTACCCACTATCGTCTCTCGCTGTGAAATTTTGCGTTTACGCCCCCTTTCTATTGAAAACTGTACCACTGCCTTGCAGGAAAATTGGCAAATTCCTGCCGAGATGGCAAATGAACTGGCTCACTTATGCGCCGGGAAAATAGGCCAGGCAGTTCGCTATTATCAAGATCAGGACCAGTTGGAAAAGTTACACCAGCTTGTGCAGGATGTCTTTGATCTGCTGGGCAGTTCACTGACGGAGCGTTTTGATTACGCTGAGCAGGTAGCGGATTTGAAGCGCAAAAATGTCTCCCGCGAATCAGTAGGATTAATGTTGCAAACCTGGCTGTCACTTTGGCGAGATTTTTACATCTGTGCCAGTACTTCCAATATGCCCCTGACCTTTCTTAATTTCAAGACTTACAGTCAGAATACAGCACAGAAATTGGGCGAATCAACTATTTATGAACAACTCTTGCGGCTGGAAAAAGCGCTCCTGCAGTTGGACATGAATCTGAACAATCGTTTATTAATGGAAACATTATTGCTGGATTGGCCTCGTATTTAAAGAATTCATGAAAGAAAAATCATATTTCAAATTATCAACCAGGTGAGATTTTTCTTCCTATTTATTCGCTTATTAACGGAAAGAGGAGGGTAATCAACCCTCCTCCAAACAAACTCACATTTCGAAATTACCTAAATAAAATAGGAAGGAATATTTTCCATGTCGCTTGATTAACAGTAATTGTTACTGTAGCAATATTACTGTCACCAAAGCCATCATTTACTTTAAAGGTAAAGCTATCTTCTCCATACCAATCCAGATCAGGTATATACATAAGGATTGGTAATTCACCTGATTCAAATTGAAGTTCACCATGTACAGGTTCATCAACAATCATGTAAGATATCTCATCACCATCAAATTCACTAGCAATTAACGTGATTTCTATCGGGGTATTTTGTGTAGTCATTACATCTTGATCTTCAGCAACCGGTGCATCGTCTACAGGTGATACAACGATCTCAATGGTGGCAATATTCGAATCCTGGACCCCATCATATACTGAGAATGTAAATGAATCCGTGCCAGACCAATTCGCTTCAGGGCTGTAAACCAAATCAGGGATTGTTCCACTTAAAGTCCCATGTTCCGGATCAGATTCAATCGTCCAAACGACTGGTCCGGGCAAGAGACCGGTACCTGTCAGGGTGATATCCAGGGGAACATCCTCGTCGGTTGACAGATTTTGATCCAAAGCAACAGGGGGATCGTCTAATGCGGCTACAACAATCTCAATAGTGGCAATATTGGAATCCTGGAGACCATCATTTACTGAGAATGTGAACGAGTCCGTGCCAAACCAATCCGCGTCAGGGGTGTATACCAGATCTGGTGCTGTGCCACTTAAAGTCCCATGTTCCGGATCAGATTCAATCGTCCAAACGACTGGTCCGGGCAAGAGACCGGTACCTGTCAGGGTGATATCCAGGGGAACATCCTCGTCGGTTGACAAATTTTGATCCAGGGCAACCGGTACAGATGAGACATCGATTTCAATGGTACCAATATTGGAATCCTGAATACCATTGTTCACAGAGAACGTAAATGCATCTATGCCATGCCAATCCGAGTCAGGGGTGTAAACCAGATCAGGAGCATCTCCACTTAACATTCCATGTTCAGGATCAGATTCAATCGTCCAGACTGCTGGTCTGGGCAATAGACCGGTACCTGTCAGGGTTATATTCAAGGAAACATCCTCGTCAGTCGACAAATTTTGATCCAACGCTACTGGAACATTGAGCGGCCAGTAATGTACCTGGCCCATACCTGGTTTTCCAAAATAATCCACCAGCATGATTCCCAGTAGTTTGCTGTCATAGTATCCATCGACATCATTGGCCGAAAAATCAAGGGTGAATGGTGTATTATCAGGCACATCGTCAGTTAATCCCCAAATCAGTGGGGTTTTGGCATAATCAAAGCTGGCCGTCCCAACGTAGTCCTCGACACCATTCCAGTCAATACTTTTTACTTCATAGTCAAGCGCTGTATCTACCAACCCTAAGTATGGTGATGCTGTTGGCAAATACCAGGCCTGGAATCCTGAATTGAAATCGGCGTCAATGAGAAATGGACTTCCAAGGATCACCGAATCATCTTCTAAATCGACTTGAACTACCACCCATTTATTATTATCATCATAACCATCAAATGCGCCAAGATTGTAATTGAAATCCACTAATTCGGGATTTCCATCCTGATCAGCATCGATAAACATATTGACTTCACTGAAATATGATTGGTTTGTGTGGACGGGTCCCCACATAGAGAAAACGGAAACGAGAAGGTCTCCATACGTTGGCTCAACCCCCCAATAATCCAGACCGGCGTAATGCATATCTGCGGCATCCAGAACATCAACTTCATTTTCATCCACCAAAAAGACTGGATAAGCATTCAATTTTGAAGCCTGAGGTCCACTTTGCGTCAAATCCACATAACCAGAATCAGTTTCAATATCAAAGGTCGTTACAGAATCATCCTCCATCAACACAGTGTATGGACGCGGTACAAAGTAGAATGGTACGCGTAAGTTCTCTTCGATGCCAATGAAAGTAACTAATCCGTAATACTCTTCCATCTCTCCAAAATCTAATGGTAAAAGAGTGGCATCCAAATCCAGCGTAACCTCAATGCTGGTTGACCCGAGGGCAGGGACAGTGACTTGTGGAACGGATGGGGTTAGGGTCGCTCCACCACTCACGGAAGTGAACATTGGAACTACATCAAGTGTTTTTTCTGTATCTGAGAAGTTATAAAGTGTTACCGTCTTTACATCCTGAAACGTGTCTTCAGTCACTTCAATCACACCCCAGCTCAATGAAACCAGGTTGGGGTCTCCTACAGCGACTACATCGGTATTTAAGGCTGCATAGGCATCCACCCTGCCAGCTCCCTGGCGCGGAACGTCTGCACCGATATCAACCAAAGTGATCGCAGTGTTCATGATGGCAGCTTTGATTTGTTCATTTGTCCATCCAGGATGGGCTTGTTTGATAAGAGCAGCCACGCCGGCAATATGCGGAGCTGCCATGGATGTTCCACTATAGGATACGCCTTGATTGCCACTTCCCATATTAGCAGCAAATATCTCCACCCCTGGTGCTGTTATTTCAGGTTTTAGTTTCGAATCGAACCCACGCGGACCTCTGGATGAGAAGACAGCTATCGAATCGGCAGGGTAAGGGGAAGCAAAAGATGCTACCAACGTATCCGGGCCAACGGTTACAGTGGTTGGAGTGAGACCCGCTAAGATGGCACCATCACTTTGCAAAATCGAGCCGGCTGGTAAGATTGAGCCGGTGGTATCCATAGAGAAGACACCGGCTGCATCATTATAAATGATCGCTGCTACCGCACCTAATGTTTCAGCATTATTAATTTTTTCTGCAAAAGAACATTCTCCGCGGCTTATTAATGCAATTTTTCCATCCAAAGCATCTACAGAGATCCCGGTGATATCACAAAATTCTCCAATTGGGTCAGGTATTGTTTCAATCGTTTTAACATCGATCAATTCTGCAGTTGTTGCAGTTGTGAATGGATTCCCTGAAGTAATATACGGTATCCACTTTTCTTCTCCATCATTGTAAACAATGTATGGGGATGTTTGAAAACCGGTCGAAGAAGCAGCCACTGATAAAGCTGAATCACTCACCGAAGGAGATCCAACAATGTAAGAACTATCACCCGCATTTCCTGCGGATGCTACAACAAATACTCCAGCCTGTGAAGCTGCTTCAACCGCAATTAATTCAGGGTCATTGACATCATTGGGACCAAAATCTGATCCGAGAGACATGTTTATCACATCCACATGGTCAGACGTATCATTATCCCCATTGGGATCCATTGCCCATTCAATTGCATCGACAACCAGATTGGTTGATCCTGCTGCACCGAACACTTTTAAGGCATACAGTGATGCAGCTGGTGCTACGCCACTGCCAAAACCCGCATCAACACCTGCTATCGTGGATGCAACATGGGTGCCGTGTCCATTTTCATCCAATGGATCAGGATCCGGGACTGGTGTGTAAATTAATGGATCATCAGAATCCGCGTCATAATTTGTTCCTGCAAAATCATAACCACCAATGACTTTCATCGTTGGGAAGGAATCAGTTTCGATAATATCAGGGTCATTTCCTGAATAGTCCAAAGGATCCCCAGTTCCACCAAACATTGCATGTGTGTAATCGATCCCTGAATCAATCACAGCGATTGTGATATCTGTTCCCTCAAAGCCGACAGGCATCATATTCCAGATATCATCAGCATTGATTAATGGCACACTATATGCGAGGTTAATTTCGTGCTGAGGTGCTCTTCTAACATCTATGACACCTGGGAGCGATCGAATAACATTCAATTCTTTCGCCGGAACCCGCACCATGAAACCATTCATGGTTTTCGTGTATTGCCCCATCACCGTTCCACCTAATTTTGTTACTGCTGCAATAATCGTTCTTTGAGATGCTTTCAATGTTTGCACATAGGATTGCTGGGTGCTGGCGGGCATCTCCGTTGGGGTGGAATCAATCTGGTCCATATATGCAATCAAAGATGGCTTTGCCATTTGAACGATAACAGTCACTTTCAGGTCAGCATACTGCAAAAGTGCATTGGGAATCGGTCCTTGATTACGAACCAGGAACTCTTCAATCGTCATGCCTTCACGAAATTCATCAATGATCTCCTGCGGCAATTCGCGGGGAGCTCTTGAAGAAGGATTATTATTTCCAAAATCTTCAGGTAATACCTTAGCACTGGCAGGTGCAACCACCATGGATAAAACCATCAAGACAGCAATTATTTTAAATATGTTTCGTTTCATTTGAATTTCTCCCTAAAAAAACTTGATCTACTTTTTCCAATTAATACCACCACATCCAAAGAATTTTTTCTAATTTCTTTGCCCCTCTCTCTGTTCTGGTGATCATCCAGTAAGATTATTTGAAAAACATTCCTTGTTGACGGTTTCCACAGTTTCAACAACGAATCTGTTTGTGGAATAGAAATTAATGAGAATTGATAATCTTTACGAATGAATTAGATTCTTATATTTCAGTATAGTGTGTAGATACACACTGTCAACTTAAAACGACTAAAAAGCTTGTACCTTGAGGCTTTTTGCGAATACCTCGGTAAACTCGGGAAAACTAGCTTATAGATCGTACCCGTTTCTTTTGGCTTCAAGCTTAAGTGTTCTAAGCATTCAGGTTGCCAGCACCTATGCTGGGTGAATATAAAAAAAGAACCTGCTTGAAGCAGGTTCTTTTTTATAGTGCTTAATTTTGTTTATTTGAAAATCAGTGGCAAGTAGATTTTCATAGCCGGGTGAACTGTAATTGTCACCGTAGCTGTATCCACATACTCACTGGTCGGCATTGGAATGCCTAACAGGTAATATGTGAAACTATCTTCGCCATAGAAGCCAGTATCAGGAGTATAAGTAAAAGATCCATCCTGATTCAGCACCAACGCACCGTGCATTGGCTCATCTTTGACATCCACAAAAATGGCGTCTGTCGGATCTGCATCAAAGTCGTTCTCTAACACACCCGGTGCAGGCACATCCAGAACCATATCCTGTAAGGTATCATAGAAATCATCAGTTGCTACAGGTGGGTCATTGACGTTAATTACGTTGATCGTGATCGTCCCTTCTTCACTGGTAAGCATCCCATCACTGACAGTGAAGGTAAAGCTGTCGATACCGTAGAAGTCGTCATCAGGGGTGTAGATCAGATCAGGAGCTGTTCCCGTCAGAGTACCGTGAGCAGGATCATTGACCATCCAGGTTAAAGTACCATCAGGATAGGTATCTGATCCGGTTAAAGTGATGGGTAAAGCTGTATTTTCTAAGGTTTCCAAATTCTGATCATCTGCAACAGGTCGGTCGTTCACCATGAAGGCAGCCGAAGCGATTTCTTCCATCGCTCCAATGCTTTCTGGCGTATGCATAACCTCATTGAGGATCGTCTCGCCTAAGGTCAAACCAGAATCGACAGTTACCTGGAAGGTGATTACTGTTGGTGGCGCAGGCACCAATGCCCAGTCGAAACAAATGGCAGAACCATCTGCGATTGATAATTCTGTATCATTGTAACTGACTAGCGTTCCTACTGTACCATCTACATTCTCAACACCAATCGTTCCACTGGCCACATCGAAAAATCCTGGTGTAATATTGTCATAAGCAAACACGATTTCATAAGCACCTGCTGCATCATCTGGTTGCAAGAAGTAGCCAATTTCCACGTCCATTGTTTTGGTTGGATCATCAAAAAGGTTGATATCATCATACTCAATTACAGCAAAAGAACTAGTGTCCCCAACCATTGTTACACCCTTATTCGTAGCAGCATCGTAGGTTACTTCAAAATCATCCCAGAATAATGCCATCAGATTGTTTGGAGCGACTGGATCTGGAATGTTTGCATTCGGGAAGCCATATGCTGTCATGTCAAAACCGGTGTAAGCATCATCTGTGAATTCCATCCCAATGTAGTCTATACCGTAATAATTGAACGGGGCGTATGTAGCAAATGCTCCATACCATAAACCATCACCGAAAATTGCACTACTTGCGCTGAAACCATAAGTTGTGGTTTTCCAATCCAAATATGCGTCGGTAGGATCCCCATCAGCCATGATCGCCAGTGTACAATTGGGATCTACAAAACTGGTTGTGGCAACATAATCCCGAACACTGGAATCAACCATTCCTGTCCATTGGATCGCATTTGTACCGGCATCATAGGTTGCACCACCGGTTACAGAATCGGCAACGTAGGTGACACCATCTGGCAACACATCATTGATTGAATACTCTACTGGTTCAGTTGTTAAATTCGAGATTTCAATGCTATATGTAACCGTATCTCCAGCATCTGCTGTTTCTACATCCACTTTCTTAACAACGTCATCGGTTTTCCTGATCACATCGACTTCCGTAGTGCCCAGATTGACAACATAGGCTGCATCGGCATACGTATCAATCAAACCGTATAAGCGATCACCCTCTTCTGTGTCAATATCGTGCCACAAAACTTCCATTTCAAATGGCACTCCGGCACCATTCGACTCAGGTCCATTTACAGTCATGGTAGCGGGATCAACAGATTGTATGGAACAACACCGATCATAAGAGTGATATCATCAGTGTCGCAGAACCAGAACCTTGCCAGTTCTGAACCAAGACCCACAATCATCATAGAAAGGAATGGCAAGCCCCAATCTCAAGTATTCAAAGGCAGTCCCAGTGGCACTGGCTTCATATTGTTCATCTGCTGAAGGCAAACCATCTCCATTGATATCAAAGCCCCAGAAGATATCCAAATCTACTGCGGTGGTTGCTGTAATTTCAGCCACTAAACGTGCGGCGCCAGCATCCATAGGAATGAAAGTTGTATACAACACCTGGGATAAATCATCATACGCTTCACCGTTGGTTGGGTCTCCAGCTAATTCAATTTCGTTCAAATCGCCTTTTACAAAACCATAGGTATCTATCGTCAGATCAGTGATTTCAATGGCACTACCAGATCTTCGATAAGACTGTGCCACCGGCGTCACGATGGACTTCAAACTGAATAAAACCAGGAATATTTCCTGTTGCCGGCAAAATCGCCGCAGGAATCGTGACATCAGATATCGGTTTTCCAACTGAATGTACATCATCTGTGTCGAATGAAATCGTTACAAATTGCCATTCATCTGGCGTGAGAGCGCTAACATCTGCTGTAAAGGTAACGACTTGTGTTGCATCAGCTAGCGATGGCGAAATTGGATGGGGTAACTGTCATTACCATGCAGGAGCATCAACTGCAAGTTGCAGCTACGCCAGCGACACTCGTTAAACGTGCGTGTCCAGCTACATTCACCAACACAGGCATTATTCTGTAAACTGGCAATATTTAATGTTTTAGGATCACCATCCAAAGATGGGTCAGCTGCAACAAAATTTGCATAGGTTTCATTCAATACCAGGCCAGTTAACCCTGCTTTGGTTAAGTCAACCCGACCTGAACCGAAATCAAAAAAATCGGCCGGTGTATCCATGTCCTTTTAATAGATCATTTGTTTGGCAAGTTAACAGGTGATGGCTGACTTAATTTCAGCATGCTGACCAGGTGGTTGAAAAAGACCTTTCATCAATGAGAGGCGCCAGCCCCATGCTGTGTGCGGAGAGGACATTGAAGTACCCTGGTAAAGTTCTGCTTCCGTATTTCCATCATTATCGACCACAAAATCAGCAACGGCTGCCAAAATTTCCAGTCCAGGAGCAGTAATTTCTGGTTTCAACACCTCAAAATTATTGGCAGACGGTCCTCTGAATGAAAAATCAGCTTTAATATCTCCCCAATCTGTATTCGTGAATCGACCGAAATCGGACATATCAATTAATACAGGCGAATTGGTATCAACCCAACTTTCAAACACTTGAGCATCAGCCGAAGATAAATAAAGAAAACCTGCTGGCAATGTAGCTGTGTCTAATCCACCCATCGATAATGGTGGTCGATGATCAGCGTATACCAACATACCTACCGCACCTGCAGCCTGTGCATTGGCAAGTTTATCGGCAAATGCACAAATACCACGTTTGATCAAGGCAACATCACCAGCAAAAAAATCTGCCGGGAAAGCACTACAACCCTCACGATTATCAGCATAATTGGCCGCAGTGCTGGCTGTGTCTTGTCCAGCCGAATTGGTTAATTCAACATTGCTAATGTTGAAAAAGGCACCAGACACTAGGAATAGTGAGCCATATCAACATAAGTCGCACTGCTGGTTCATCAACTTCAACCTCATATCCAAAAATTACGATCATGGCTGTTCGCAACCACAACTGTCATCACGATGGAGCTTTATAAACATGTGGAATTTCCATCAGTTGTTGGTTCAGTCTGCAAATTCCTGCGGAAGCAGCAGCTAGAATTCCAGCATCTAACGCTTCCAACATAGCTAATTCGACTGCGTTTGCATATGGATTGACTCCACTATTCGGTCCAATGGAGTAATTGATAACATCCACGCCATCAATTACAGCCTGTTCTACAGCCTCTACAGAATAAGTATTCGGACAACCACCTGGATCACAGACATCGTATGCGATTATTTGTGCATGTGGAGCAACACCAGAGATGTAGTTAAATCCACACCCATTGTAATCAGACCTCACAGGTAGTTACCTGCTGTGGTGGTAGCTGTGTGTGAACCATGATGCATGCGCATCTTCACCTGAACCGCTTCATCCTCTTCGGTATACGCATAAGCACCGACCAGTTTATCATTACAGGCGGAAGTATAATTCGTTGGATCTGTAGCACACAAACCTAAATAATCACCTTCTCCTAGAGGATTGGTATGGTCATATAAATCACCACCAATATCAGCAAAGAAGGGTGATCCATATTAATACCCGTGTCCAAAATACCTGCAAGTACACCTTCACCTTTTGAGACAAAATCTTCTGGAGTTCTGGTGTACCTTCCCAAATTGTATCCGCGCCGATAAAACCAGGCCTGACATCTGTATTGATTTGCCAGATTTCGTTGGGATACACACCTGTAACACCATGCTAATGTTTTGATAACATTGGCTGCTTCTTTAGCCGTCATCTTGGCAGCTGATACACCATTTAAGATCACATCATAACGATAACCGATCTGCCAGTTTTCTACCAACCGTACTGATTCCAGCGCTATCAATGAACCTGTCATGTTCGTCTTTTCTAAGAAATTTCAAATAAGATTTTGCCACCGGCGAGATCGATTCCAATTTGGCTATTTCATCAGTCTGTTCAATGTTTTCAGTTTCTGAAACTTCACGTTCAACGGAAGCCAAAGAATGTTTTTCAAACAGAATAATAAACTGTCTGCTTTGGAAACACTTTGAACCCAAGCTAATTCGGCAGGTATCTGGCTCAACAGCTTTCTCCCATTTTACGCTACCTGTAGGTTGTGGTGCATCACCTGTGGGTTGTGGTGTTTGTGCAGTGGCTGGAGATACAACCATGGTTAACACCATCAAAACAACAAATATTTTAAATATATTTCGTTTCATTTTAGTCTCCCTCAAAATAAATTGACTTACTTTCCCTATTCAATACTTTCATTGCCAAAGAATTTTTCAACTTTCTTTGCACCTCCTTAATTTCATGTGGTTATTGAAAACAAAAAATTGAAAAACATTCATTGTTGATTTTTTTCTAAAATTTCAACAACGAATCTTTTTCATTGAATAAAATATAACGTAAACATCATTTACTAACATGTAACTTATAATTAATAGTATAGTGAACAAAAGCTCTCTGTCAACCTTTAACAGGTAAAAAAGTTGATAATTTACAGTTGAAAGTCGGGAATGAGAGTGTAGGGTTCAGAGGTTAGGTTTTAGGTTTTAGGTTTTAGGTTTCAACTAAATTCTAAATCCTGAATCCTCAATACTCATCAATGTTATACTCAAAATGTGAAAAAATCTTCCTGGAATCATCTCATAAAAACCTATTTTTTTTAAGGTAAATCCTCTTTGACACCTGAACTCATCATTACCCTGATCATACTGGCTGCTGCCATTGTTCTTTTTCTGAGCGAACGTTTAACCGTCGATCTGGTAGCGCTGCTGGTACTGGTGGCTCTTGGGTTAAGTCGTGTGCTGACCGCCGAGGAAGTGTTCTCCGGGTTATCCGATACAGCTGTGATCACCATTCTGGCCATCTTTGTGCTGGCGCATAGTTTGGAAGTAACCGGTATAGCGGATAAAATGGGTGACCTGATTTTGCGCATGTCCGGAAAAAGTGAAGCCCGCCTGATCGCTGCGTTGATGAGTGTCTCTGCGTTTATGTCTCTTTTTATGAATAATATTGCTGTCGCATCCATCCTGTTGCCAGCCACAGCAACTGTCGCCCGTCAATCAGGCATCAGAATTTCGCGCCTGCTCATCCCCCTGGCGTTTGGCACCCTACTGGGCGGTTCAGCCACCCTATTCACCACCACGAACATTGTGGTCAGTGGCATTCTCAAAGATCAAGGTTACCAGGGTTTTGGTGTGCTTGATTTTGCTCCGGTAGGTTTACCGGTGACCATTTTAGGGATTGCTTTTATGGTTCTTCTGGGAAGGCATCTTCTTCCTAAAGAAAAACCGGGTGAACGGGAAGAAATTTTAAAACAGGCCGAAAATGATTTGATAAGCACCTACCGATTAAGAGATAGTTTATTTAAAGCGCGCATTCCTGTTGCCTCCAGCTTGATTGGGAACAATCTGGCTAAAAGTTCCCTGCGTGAAAAATATAATCTCAACGTGGTCGCCATTGAACGTAACAGCGAGAATATACTGGCTCCCGCACCTGATTTTGTGATCCAGGAGGGGGATATATTACTCCTTGAAGGGCGTATTGAGGAATTTAAAAAATTGGATGTAGAACCCTATCTTGAAATTCAACCCCTGCCTGACTATCACGAACGAGATCTGGAATCCAAGGACATTTTGATTCTGGAAATAGCCCTGACACCCCGCTCGCAGCTCATCGGCTATACCTTGAAAGAAACCCATTTTCGGGAGAAATTTGGCATGCTGGTGCTGGCTGTTTGGAACGGTCAAAGAACCATTCGAACCGGGCTGTCAAATTTAAAACTTTCTTACGGGGATGCCCTCCTCCTTCAAGGACCTCGTGATCGCTTACCCATGCTGCGCGCATCCAATGAATTGATTGTGTTGAGTTCCGAAGTCAATCCCCTCAAGAAATCTACAAAAAAGGCACCTTTGGCTTTGGGAATTTTTGCGATTACCATAGCTCTGGCAGCCTCAGGGATTTTTTCGGTCGGCGAAGTAATGTTAGCCGGGGCATTGTTGATGGTGATCATGAACGTACTGACCATGGAACAAGCTTATCGGGTGATCGATTGGCGTATCATTTTTCTGGTAGCTGGTATGTTACCGTTAGGCTTGGCTATGACCAAAACGGGAGCTACAGCTTTGTTCGCCAATGTGTTAACCAGCACTTTGGGGCCTTTTGGACCGCACATGCTCCTGCTCGGACTGTTGATACTAACCGTATTGTTATCCCAAGTGATTAAAGGCGCAGCGGTTTCAGCAGTCATCGCTCCCATCGCCATCCAGGCTGCCGTGCAAATCGGCGTCGACCCACGTTCTATGGCCATGGGAGTCGCACTGGCTACATCCATGGCTTTCATTACCCCGCTGGGTCACCCGGTGAACATTTTGATGCTGGGGCCGGGCGGTTATAATTTTCGAGATTTCTTCAAAGTTGGCTTACCCCTAACGATTTTGTTGTTCATCCTGGTGCTCTTTTTACTACCTGTCTTTTGGCCATTTTCGTAAATTACGCCTACTCCAATTGCTTCGCCAGATCTTCCCAATGCTGCATCTGCTCAGAAAGAACAGATTGTAATTTGGAATAATCCTGCCCTAACTGCACCACTTTCCCGGCATCGTCGGGTGGGTTCTGCAATGCCGATTCAATGGCAGAGATATCAGCTTCCAGTTGAGAGATCTGTGCTTCCACTGCATGCATGCGTTTCTGCAACCTCTGCATTTCATTTTTAGAAAGGCCTGGGATTTGTTCTATTTTGCTGGTTTTCAGTGCGATTGTTTGTTCTTTTTTCTGATCTTTTCCATTTTCTGCGGTCACTTCATTTTGCAGCCAAACCTTGTACTCGCTATAACTGCCTTCAAAAACTCTCAACCAGGATTGATCCGGAACAACTTCCCAGATTTGGGATGCCAGGGCATCAATCAAAAAACGGTCATGTGAGACCAGTAGAATAGTGCCGTTAAATTCCGCCAGCATGGTTTGCAGTATCTCTTGCGAGGGTAAATCCAGATGGTTGGTGGGTTCGTCCAGTAATAATAAATTCGCTCCCTGCAAAGCCAGAATCGCCAAAGCCAGACGTCCCCGTTCACCACCAGACAATAATTCCACCGTCTTAAAAACATCTTCGCCCGTGAAGAGGAACTTGGCCAGATAATCCCGAATTTGAGATTGCAGCCACTGTGGCATGACCGCTCTGATTTCTTCCATCAGACTGCGTTCCGCGATCAACCCTTCATGCGCCTGAGCAAAGTAGCCAATTTTCAAACTGGCACCCAGGGTCACCTCTCCACCATAAGCCGGGATTTGTTCCAGAATCATCTTGAGAAAGGTGGTTTTCCCCGCACCGTTAGGCCCAATGATGGCTGCACAATCCCTGCGCTTTAACAACAGATCCGGCGCACTGAACAAAGGCCTGCCTTCATCCGCATATCCCACCTGTAAATCCTGGGTGCGTAACACCAGCTCACCGGACCTTCCCGCTGCATCCAGTTGCATATGCATCTTCCGGCGTGTCGTTGGTGGAGGAGTAATTTTTGATTCTTCCAGCATTCGTTCCAGGCGTCTTCTGCGACCTTTTGCCTGGCGGGTATTTTGCCCGGCAATATTGCGACGAATATAATCCTCTTCTTTTTGAATAAATTCCTGTTGGGCTTCATATTCAGCCAGTCTTCTGGTATAGCGTGCGGTCCGTTGCACGAGGTAAGCACTGTAATTCCCACGATAGGTTTCCAGGGCGGGAGTCATCTCATAAATGGTTGTGGCAGTCTGATCAAGAAAATAGCGATCATGCGATACGATAATGATCGCGCTGTGCCAGTCTTTAAGGAAAGACTCAAGCCACTCCACCGCAGCAATATCCAAATGGTTAGTCGGTTCATCCAGCAAAAGCAAGTCTGGCGCTTCCAGTAAAATTTTTGCCAGATAGGCCCGGGTACGTTGCCCACCAGAGAGTTGTTGTACTGGCCGATCCTCGTCCTCAGGCGAGAAACCCAGACCACTCAGCATCTGGTGAATGCGGATTTCAAAATCATACCCACCCAGATATTCAAAAGTTTGTTGCAGTTTGCCATAGGCTTCCATGATCTCTGCAGTTTTCTCGTGCGAATAGCTCATGTTTTCTTCCAGAGCGCGCAATTCTTTCTGCCGTATCAGCAGATCATCAAAAACATGTAAGCACTCCTGCCATAAAGTGTGTTCCGAATGGAGCTGTGCCCGCTGCGGAAGATATCCCACTCGCACACCTTTGGCTACCTGTATCTGCCCCTCGGAAGGGCTTTCTTCCCCCACCAGGATGCGCAAAAGGGTGGTTTTTCCCACCCCATTCGAGCCAACAAGTCCGATGCGGTGGTTTTTGGAAACACTGAACGAAAGCTCCGAAAAAATTTCGACAGCGCCAAATGATTTGCCTAGATTGTTTACAGTTAAAACGCCCATACTTACTGGTATTTATCCTAAGATGATTTCAGCGTTCATTATAACCGCTCAATTCTTTTCGTAATCATTGTATTCATCCTTAATATCCCAATTACTCCCCTTCCCAGCTATAATCTTTTTCAACACGGTTCCTTCAGGGTTTTCCACAATCTATCATTATGAAATATCACTGCTGGCAATACCAGCGCGAAGAAAGATCCTTCTTTTTCCTCGGTAGGCGACAATTTGATCTTATCTGTCATGTCATTAAATATCTGTTATTGTCCATGACAACTTCCGTTGATAATCTGGTGTTTGAACCCAATGCCAAATAATGGGGATGAAACGAGAAAGGAACATTGATACAAAAGTATCCTGACAATTTCAAACATAACGAGCGCAAGAAACCAGTTTGGGAAGGTGACATAACACTCAATTATCGTGTAAGATATATTTGACTGAAAATCAAATTAAATCCAATGATATTTTCGAGGGGAAGAAATTGGGTAAAAGAAATCTTTCAATAATTAGCTGCTCATCCCACCCCTTGAAAATCAGCACACAAGCCAATCACTGTTGCTTTCAAATCATTTCACCCTAAAAACTTCAATTATATATATTGATTTGGTTCCAAAATTATTAGCGATCCCTAGTTATTTACAAGAAGGAGTAGTAATGAAAACCAAAGTACTAATTATTTTATCAATCATCAGCTTCTTTTTTAGTTCCTGTACAAATGGGATGCCAGTTGAAGAAAAACTGCAGGATGTCCTTGATAAAGGCATAGCTAGATATGATATTCATGGAGTTTCAGCTACGGTTATTTTCCCGGATGGCGAATTTTGGAATGGAGTAAGCGGATTATCCCACGATACAGTACCCATGGATCCAATTATGCTTTTTGCCATTGGGAGTGTTACAAAAAATTTCATTGCCACTCTTACACTAAAGTTGGTCGAAGATGAGGTATTATCCCTGGAAGATCCATTATCAAAGTGGCTTCCGAATTACCCCTATATTGATAGTCAAATAACAATCAGGCAACTACTTAATCACACAAGTGGTATTTATAACTATTTTGATAATCAGAAAATCTGGGATGAATTGATGAGTGATAGAACGAGGTACTGGACACCTGAGGAAGTTTTGGAATATTTAGAACAACCATATTTTAAAGCTGGTGACGGTTGGCGTTATTCAAACACAAACTATTTACTGCTTGGGATGATCATCAATAAAGCCACTGGGTCAAACCTTTCCACTGAATTGAATAATCGTTTATTTAAACCTCTTGGTTTTTCTGATTTTTATCTCATTCAGGAGCAAACTCTTCCTGAAAATCAGGCTCATGTATATGGTGATAATTGGGATGGCCCTATTCGGGATGTCACTTTCCTACCACGAACATCGCATGATAGTATTACCTATGGTTCATCCGGAATCTTTACTACATCTGAAAATCTAGCGCTCTGGTCTCATTCTCTTTTTGAAGGAAAAATACTAGAAGAACAATCGATGAATGAAATGCTCAATTTTGTTCAGTTTAAACCTGTTGCAAATATGAGAGCGTATGGGTTGGGTGTTGAGGAATTTACTCTAAAGGCGTCATCTGGCGAACGTGCGATCGGGCACGGAGGCGGAAATATAGGGACGACAACTTATATGGTATATATCCCTGAACATCATGTCAGTGTTGTAGTTATGATCAACGCCTTTCCCAACGAAGGGGCCGATGAAATCACGAAAGGCTTGATTAAGGTAATCCTCAAAGATTTTAACGTTTATGGGGTATTGACATTAATAAAAGCAAACCCAGTGTATTTTATTGTTGCTGCCTTAGCAATAATTTATTGGACAATTTTCTGGATAATAAGAATTAAAAGGAAAAAGAGGAGAAAACCTAACTTATAAATTCTTCCATGAGCCTTTCCGAAATTTCTTGCACTTGATCGACATTTTTAACCTGAATTGTCTCTCCCCATGGCCAAAGACTCAAAGCCTTTTCCAACAATTTAGGTCGCATGATTAAGATCGCCAGGTTATATTTCTTTGTTTCAATTGCTTTGATGGCATTTGTCCAACCTTCACCGCGAATTAATTCCAACGGGCCGATCTCATCCACCACCAGTAATTCGGTCGGGACCGCTTGAGCAAAGACCTGATTTCCCCACGCTAACACCTGCGGATCAAATGTCCAATGGATCGAGTCAACTTCCAGACTATCCGGTTTGTAATCGTGCACAGCCAGTCTGCGCATTTCTTTTGTGGAAAGATTTTCAACAGCAATACCTATTTTTTTACCCGCTTCCATGATGGCTGGTGAACGTAATCCGCTGATCTGCCAACCAAGGTCTTCAAAAGTTTTGATCAGACTGGTACATAAAACCGTTTTACCAGCCCCAATCTCACCACTGATGATCCACAGGTTTCCTTTAAAATCTCTATTAATCAAACAAGATCTCTTTTCTTCATTATGAGTACGAATAATCGTCCTTAACGATTAAGTAAATTATAACGTCATCCCTGACCATCATTGCCAGCACCTTGAAAACCCCTAACCCTGCATTTAGAGCACAAAATCGGTCAAAATCAAGTAAAATAATCCAGGAAAGAGACGTGTCAACCAAAATGAGTACGACCGAATTAACCAAAGAACAATTACAGGATCGCCTATTGGCGCTCCATAAGGCAAGTTTAGAAATGATTCAGGATATTTCCCTGGAATCCCTGCTCGAACGCATCGCCACTCTGGCCTGCGAGCAGGCGGGAGCCCAATATGCTGCCCTGGGTGTTAACAACGACCAGGGACGCGTGGAACAATTTATCCCCATTGGTATGAATGAAGCTGAAATCGAAACCATGCCCCATCCACCAGTAGGATTAGGATTGATTGGCGCGTTGATGAACAAACGCGATAGTATCCGCCTGCGCGATCTTACTCAGGACCCGCGAAGCAGTGGCTTTCCAAAAGGACACCCGCCCATGAACTCTTTTCTGGGTGTACCAATTGCGCTGGGGGATCGTAATCTGGGGCAAATTTATCTTACAAACAAGCTGGATGGACCTGAATTTACACCCGAAGATCAATTGATGATCGAAATGTTGGCAGCTTATGCAGCGATTGCCATTTCAAATGCCAGAATGTATCGGGGGTTAATACAGCGTGACCGCATCCTCACCCGTAGGAATGAAAATCTGGCACTGCTCAATGAACTATCTTCGACTCTGGCAACTTCTTCCGACATCGATGAGATTCTGGAAAAAGCGCTCAACCAAATTATGGATTATTTACAACTGGAAGTGGGTGAATTTTTCCTGATGCAGGAAGACCGCCGCAGCCTGAAACTCGCCATGCATCACGGTGACATCGTCGATGCCATCTGGCACAACAATTATTTCAAATTAGGAGAGGGTTATGGGGGTAACCGCCAAAGATGGATTACCGCGCCTGTTGGATTTGCCGATCGATGAAGATATATCAGACCTTAATCCTGTCATTTACGAAAAAAATTTCCGCCAGGTAGCGCTATTACCTTTGCACGGCCGGCGTGGAATTATTGGTGTGCTGTGCGTCGGGACCTGTCATCCCCAACCATTAGATGAGCTCGAAGTTCAATTTCTGGCTGCCATCAGCTCCTGGGTTGGTACCGGCATCGAGAACATGCAACTCAATCTACAGGGACGCCGACTTGCGATTCTGGAAGAACGCGAGCGCATCGGGATGGATTTACACGATGGCATCATTCAATCCATTTACGCGGTCGGCCTGACATTGGAGCATGCCCGTCTGTTATTAAATGCAGAGCCGGAGGTAGCCCGCCAGCGAATTGAACAATCCATCGCCGATCTCAACTCAGCCATTCGCGATATTCGCTCTTACATCCTGGATTTACGTCCGCGCCAATTGCACGATGAAAGCCTGATGAATGGCATCCAACGCTTATCCACCGAATTACGCGCCAATACCTTGCTGGAAATTAATCTGCAGGGACCTAGCGATGGGTTTGAGGATCTTACCGAAGCCAATGCAATCGCTCTTTTCCATATCTGTCAGGAGGCCATGGCCAATATCGCCAAACATGCCCGCGCGCACAGTGTGGATGTAACCCTCTGGAAAACCCCACAACGGGTGCTGGTAGAAGTCAGTGATGATGGCCGCGGTTTCGACTTTGAAAACAAGAAATTGAGTATCGGCCATGGGCTTGCCAATATGCTAACCCGTGCCCGCAATGTGGGCGGGGATGTAGAATTTACCTCAGAACCAGCGTTGGGCACCACCGTTCTGGCCTGGGTGCCATATGACCGCATCCATGAATAAGGATCAACAAAAACGAGCCCATTCGGTGCAGTCCATGTTTGCAAGGATTGCGCCCCGCTACGATTTAATGAACCGACTAATGACGGGTGGGATGGATGTGCGCTTACGCAAACTCGTCATCCAACAGGCACAACTACCCCCAAGCGGCATGCTATTAGATCTGGGAGCTGGAACCGGCGATCTTGCACAAGAAGCCATTAAACAATACCCAGGTCGCCAGATTTTTGCCGCCGATTTCACCCTGGGTATGATGCAAGCCGGACAAAAACGTTCCGGACCCAGGGTAGCCTTCACAGCCGCCGACGCGCTGCAAATTCCCTATGCCGCCAACAGCTTCGATGCAGTCGTTTCGGGTTTTCTTTTAAGGAACGTTGTGGATCTATCCCTGGCACTTGAAGAACATTGGCGCATCCTCAAGCCCGGCGGAATCTTTGTCTCGCTGGACACCACCCGGCCTAAGAAATCAATGCTCAGCCCCTTCATCAACTTCCATACGCATCAGGTAATCCCCTTTTTGGGAAAAATGCTCACCGGAGATCGGGATGCTTATGAATATCTTCCGACCACAACCGATCAATTCCTGTCTGCAGAGGAATTGGTCATCTATCTGGCACGGGCTGGATTTCAGAAGATTTTATATCAACGGGCCATGTTTAACACGGTTGCTATCCATTGGGCTCAAAAACCAGCATTGGAGTAGGCATTGGTTTCAACTTCTCATGCCGGAATGGCTGTGGTAGTATAGGAATCACGATCATCATGGAGAAAAATCAGCCAATGAGCAATACTTATTCTGATAAAGCAGCGTTGCGGGGAGAGCCCTCCTATATCTGGCGCGCCGGTCAGGAGCGTCGTCTGCATATGATTCAAAAGGCGGCTGCCGAACGCACCCAGGGAGTAGTCTTCGAAATCGGTGTGGGGTTGGGGGCTTATCTTTCCCGTCTGGCTGAGAATGCCCAACAAGCACTGGGACTGGATGTGGAACATGAGCGCACCGTCACTGCGCACCAGCTTGTGGATCAGGTAATTTGTGGTGTTGGTGAAGATCTACCATTTCCTGCAAACAGCTTTGACTTAATCCTCAGTAATGAGGTCCTTGAACATGTCCAGGACGACCGCAAATCGATCAAGGAAATGGTGCGGACACTGAAACCCGGCGGTCGAATGACCATCTTTTGCCCCAATCGTGGCTATCCGTTTGAAACACACGGTATCTTCTGGAAGGGGAATTATCGCTTTGGGAACATTCCACTGGTTAATTACCTCCCCACTCCCTGGCGCAATCAATTAGTCCCACATGTGCGTGCCTATTCCAGTAGCCAGTTGAAAAAACTGTTCACCGGTTTGCCGGTGAAATTTATTCAGCGCTCAATCATATTTGGCGCATACGATAATATCATTGCCCGCCGCCCAGGCCTGGGCAAAATAATACGGGGCTTCCTGCAATTTCTGGAGAAAACACCTTTTCAGGTGTTAGGGTTATCTCATTTTTGGGTGGTGGAAAAACTGATTCAGGATTAAAACAAATCAGGCTTTGTTCAATACATCCATCCGAAAATCATAAATACCATTTTCCACACTAAATTCTTGCCTACAACCCGGACAAATCAGCACAGGGGGCGTGTCTTGCAGGGCAGAGTCACATTGTGGACATTTGAAAAATGTTCCGGGTTGGGCCAACGCGCTCGTTCCGACGGCGAGACTTCGGCTGAATACACTCGGGCTGAGTTGCCAGGCATCTCCACTTAATTGTGCCAGGCTATCCATCCACACCAGGATTTTTAACGGAATTAGTTTCTTAAATAAACCCATACGATAATGAGACACTGTCAATTGTCTTTGCAATTCAAACCCATTTGTTTCCAGCCAGGTTTTTACCTTGCGCGGGTGGAAATCAAAATTCAAGGCGGCAAATTCAATCGGTTCCAGTGAGAATGGATTCCATTTTTGTTTCCCAATCAAAAACCGTAAAATGGCTTTCAGGTTTTGCTTGTTCGCATATTCCAGAATAAATACAGCATTTTCCTGTAAAACGGAGCGCACTTGCTGCAGGGCTTTGGGAGCGTCTGCCATGTGGTGTAAAGTACGGATCATCGTGGCACAGTCAAACAAACCGGTTACAAACGGTAAGTGATAGACATCTGCGGCGACATAGATATACTGTTCCCCTGTTCCCAACCGGGATTGAGCCTGCTGTAACTGGGTTTTTGAATAATCCAGCAAAACTACCCGCTCATAACCGGCATAGCGTGGGGTGTTGCGTCCGGCTCCAGCGCCAAGTTCCAAAAGTAATTTTCCTTTAGTAGGCAGCAAACGCTGTAAAGCAACCGCTTCAACTGTATTTTCATAAGCACGGTCAGCCTGATCCCAGAAGCTGGTTTGGTAATCTGATCCTTCATAATTACAAATGGGTGGTTTTTCACTCATGATAAGTATCAACCTTTTAATAAAAATGTCCAGGTAGGGTTCCCGGCGGCACCCAGAGGTACCTCCTTATCGCTGCTTCCTCTCGGATCTGACGAGGTTCAAAGGTTTCTGCCGCGCCGGCCCCACCCGGACGCCTATAGGATACCTCATCGAGGTCAGATCGTCAAGAAAACCATTCTTCAGAGTGCCATGAGGGTTCATTTCAAACCAGTTTAATAAAATCTTTATTCACTCGCAGGTAATATCTCAATAAAAGGGGTTGGAGTCTTTCTTGGCGAGCGTACACTCGCCAAGAAAGACGGCCCAAAATAATTGAAATGATACACTCGCAGTATAATCTAGATATCATCTATTGGAGGTTGCTATGGAAGCACGAAAGCCGGGAATTTCAACCATCGTCACACATCATGCTGAGGAATTCCATGAGCACGGATCTCACATCACCCCAATTTATCAAACTTCCGCCTTTCGTTTTCCGGATGTGGAAACCGGCGCAGCCATTTTTCAAAACCAACAACCCGGATACTATTACACGCGTATTGAAAATCCCAACCAACGTCAGGTAGTCAGCAAGATCGCAGCGTTGGAAGCTCTGGATCTTCCCTCAGAAGATTTATCCGAAACCAGCACCCCTCTGGATGGGCACCTGTTCGCTTCCGGTATGGCGGCCATATCGGCTGCGCTACTGGGTTGTCTGAAGAGTGGTGAAAAGCTTATCACTCACCAGAATCTATATGGGGCAACCTATTCATTACTCCATCACCTTGTAAATGAAAACAAAATTCAGGTCATCTGGCTTAAATCCGGTGATATCACTGAATGGGAACAGGCATTTCATGATCATCCTGATACCCGCCTGGCATACGCGGAAACCCCAACCAATCCAAATCTCTCCCTGGTTGATCTGCAGGCGGTTGCTCAGATTACTCATCAATATAACGCCTGGTTAATGGTGGATAATACCTTTGCCAGCCCATATTGCCAGCGGCCGTTCAGTTTAGGGGCAGATATTGTTTTACATTCCACCACCAAATATCTGTGTGGTCATGGTACCGTCATCGGTGGCGTCGTCCTGAGCAGGCACCTGAACTGGGTTAAAGAACGACTCTGGAATCAACTCAAACTATATGGTGGATCCCCTTCACCCTTTGACGCCTGGTTGACACATTTGGGGTTGAAGACCTTTGAATTAAGGATGTCTCGTCATTGTGAGAATGCCAACACCATCGTTCAATGTTTATTAGCACATCCAAAAATTGAACGGGTATTTTATCCAGGGTTATCAGATCACCCTGGCTATGACATTGCCAAACGGCAGATGCATGCATTTGGAGGCATGCTAGCCTGTGAACTGAAAGGTGGTTATCAGGCAGGGATTAGTTTTATGAACCAGGTCAAGTTATTTGCCTTGGTTCCCACGCTAGGAAATGTTGATTCTCTCATTCAACATCCTGCCAGCATGAGCCATGTCAACGTCCCACGCGAGGATCGCTTGAAAGCCGGCATCACAGACGGCCTGGTGCGGATGTCTATAGGCATCGAAAACGTGGAAGATCTGCTGGATGATCTCTCACAGGCTTTAGAAAAAATTTAATCATTTGAGGGAAAAATGGAAAAACAAATCACTCAAACTGGGCCATTGCTCAAACCGAATGGAGCATTAGCCGTAAGAGGTTGGTCTCACCAGCCATTATTGGATGCCAATCTGGAAAATGTCAATTTTTATAAACTCAAATTTCTGCAGCCATTACGGCTCAAACGCTGGGATTATTATGGCCTAACCACAAAAACTCACTACTTTTCATTCACGGTATCCGATATTGGCTATCTTGGCATGGTGTTCGCCTATGTGATTGACTTTGAAAACAAATCCATGCATGAAGAAACCCTGGCAATCCCATTTGCAGCGGGTGTGAATATTGCTCGCAACAGCATCGAAGGGATTACTGAATATCAAAATAAAAAAGCAAAACTTCGCTTCAGCACAGCCAACGACCAAAGAAAACTTTCGATTGCCTGGAAAAATTTTTTCCAGAATAAAGATTTGAACGCAGAGTTGGAGCTTCACCAACCCTCCGGACATGAATCGATGAACCTGGTCATCCCGATTGAAACAAACCGGTTTTATTTTAACCGCAAAATTAATTGCCTGCCTGCGCAGGGGTGGGTGGAATATCACGGTCAACGCTTTGATATCGCTCCTGACGCTGCTTTAGGAAATCTGGATTGGGGGCGCGGGGTCTGGGCTTACGATTCTTTCTGGGTGTGGGCTTCCGCCTCTGGGTTTACAGCAAACCGGCAAACCATTGGATTAAATATGGGATACGGCTTTGGTGATACCAGTGCTGCCTCGGAGAATGCTTTTATCCTGGATGGAAAAATTCATAAAATAGGAAAACTGGAGTTTCAATATAACCCTGAGGACTTCATGCAACCCTGGCAGATGGTTTCAGAAGATCAGCGTCTGAACCTGACATTCACACCTTTTTTCGACCGCCAAGCCAAAACAGATGTAAAAATTTTAAATTCTGAGGTTCATCAATTATTTGGTAAATACACCGGCACACTGGTTACGGATGAAGGCAAAACGATTGAGATCCAGGATTTGATCGGATTTGCAGAAGAACACCACGCTCGCTGGTAAACGTGGAAACTATTTACGCCAGCATTTCAAAAATGAGCTGGTCTGTCACCAGATCCAGAATAGCAACACTGCGACGCTGTTTCTGTGCACCACCTAAGGCACCAGGGTTGATCAGTCTGGTATTGCCCATGCGCTGATCCATCCTCAAATGTGTATGGCCAGTAAATATGTAATCTAATTTACCGCTACTGATCATTTCATCGTTGACATTCATCAGGTGTCCATGAGTAACCGCTACCTTTTTGCCACCCAACTCCCCTTCATAAACATACCCAGCAAAATTGCCTGAATTGTATGCTTTTATGAGCGACTTGATTTCACCCGTAGCAAAATCACAATTGCCAAATGTGTAAATAAGTGGATATTCGCAGAACCATTCAATCACCTCAACTGTTGTGGCATCCCCACAAAAAATTAGAGTATCAGGTTGATGGCGCTCAAAAATGGCCACTGCTTTTTGAATATTTTGGTGATCATTATGGGTATCCGATAAAATGCCTATTTTCATTTTTCACCGATTCAATTATATCCTTACAAAACATGAAATGAAAAATATCCTCTTCTATTAATCCTGAAAAATTGATCACATTCCTCTTGAAATAAATATTGGTGGTTAAAGCCCATAGAGGCATACACCTTATTTGTGACAAATTGCGCAAATTACTCATTTTTTTATTTCATTGTAAATAATAATTTACATTAATATTTTTTTGTAATCCAATATTGACAAAATTGGTCTACTTTCTAATATTGTTTTAATATAAGAAAATTGATATACTTGGGACATTCTAATCTAATTTTAATCCTGGAGGTGATAAAAAAAAATATAACAGTATATCCCTATTTCTATTTTGTAATCAATTGAGGAGAGATCTATGAAAATAAATTCAAAAATAAAATTCACAATGGTAATAATTTTCGTACTGGCACTTCTGCTGCTTTCCGCCTGTGCACAAACACCGGAAACAACCGTTGATGAAGCACCTGTGACAGCCCCCACCCAGGCTTGTCCAGAACCTGAACCCTGCCCGGAAATGCCAGAAACAGTTGCAGCTCCATTTGAGGAAGTGTGGAAAAATTCACCCCATGCTGACAAAGAATCCGAAGCTTTTCGTCATTGGGACGAAGAAGACCCTATGGAAGTCCCAGCTGCATGTGCTACGTGCCATAGTTCTGCTGGTTTCCAGGATTTTGTCGGTGCTGACGGTAGTGAAATGTTTGTCATTGACGCCAATGCATCCGTTGACACGGTCATTGAATGTCAAACCTGCCACAATGATGCCACTATGGCTTTGAGCTCCGTCAAGTTCCCCTCTGGGGTTGAACTCACGGATCTGGGGAGCGAAGCGATTTGTATGACCTGTCATCAAGGTCGGGCTTCCAAAGTACAGGTTGACGAAGCCATCACCACTGCAGGCGTTGAAGATGATGTTGTATCTGCAGATCTTGGTTTCATTAACATCCATTATTTTGCTGCAGCAGTAAGCCGCTATGGAACAGAAGTGAAAGGTGGTTATGAATATGATGGAATGACCTATGACACGTTGTTTGAGCATGTTCAAGGTGTGGAAACCTGTTTTGAATGCCATAACCCGCATTCATTGGAATTGGAACTCGGCACCTGCGCTGGTTGTCATGAAGCCAACAGTGTTGAAGACTTACGCGCAATTCGCGAACCTTCATCTTTTGTAGATTATGATGGTGATGGTGATATGGCTGAAGGCATGTTCTACGAAATCGAAGGTCTGAAAGAAATGACCTATACAGCCATTCAAACCTATGCAACCGAGGTTCTGGAAATGCCATTGGCATACGATTCACATGCCTACCCATATTTCTTCAACGATACGAATGCTGATGGAGAAGCAGGTGAGGATGAAGCAGTATTTCCGAATGCTTATGCTTCCTGGACGCCACGGTTATTAAAAGCTGCTTACAACTTTCAGACGGTCAGTAAGGATCCTGGTGGGTATGCGCATGGAGGTAAGTATTTAGTTCAACTCCTGCACGATTCAATCGCTGATCTCAATACAGTGGTAGACACTCCGGTGGACCTGAGTACTGCCGCCCGTGATGATGCTGGTCACTTTGCCAGCAACACCGAAGCCTGGCGCCATTGGGATGCAGACGGTGCTGTACCGGCATCCTGTGCCAAATGTCACGCTGCCACCGGTTTACCACAATTCATTAACGAAGGTGCCAATATATCCAACACACCTACCAGTGGCTTGTGGTGTGAATCCTGCCATAATACCGCCGAATGGCCTGCGGTTTATGCCATTGAATCTGTAACCTTCCCCAGTGGAGCAAAAGTAGGCTTTACCGACAAACCATCTGCCAATCTGTGCCTTAATTGTCACCAGGGACGCGAGTCAACTGTAAGCGTGAACCGTGCCATTGGAGACGCCGGCGATGATGTAGCCGTTGAAGGTTTGAGCTTCCGAAATGTACACTATTTTGCAGCGGGTGCTACCATGTTCGGTACCGATGTAAAAGGTGTATACGAATACGAAGGCAAAACCTATGTTGGTCAATATGTTCACGTAGCTGAATTCTCGACCTGTGTTGACTGTCACGATGTTCATGGTCTGGAAGTCAAAGCCGCAACCTGCCAGGGTTGTCACCAAACCGATAATCCAGAAAACATCCGCATTAAATTGTTAGAGGATTATGATGGAGATGGCACCAGTGAGGGTATTTATGGTGAAGTGGAAACCCTCATAGAAAAACTCTATGCTGCCATTCTCGCAAAATCCGCTGAAGTTGGAACACCGCTTGTGTATGATTCGCATGCATACCCATATTTCTTCAATGATACCAATGCCAACGGAATGTCTGACCCCGACGAAGCCAATTTTGGAAATCAGTTTAAAGGCTGGACTCCTAGATTGCTCAAAGCAGCTTACAACTATCAGTATGCAAAGAAAGATCCTGGCGCTTTTGCGCATAACCCAACCTACATCCTGCAAGTTTTGTATGATTCAATAGAGGATGTTGGTGGTGATATGACCGGACTGGTACGGCCATAACCAACTCAATATTAAATCCCATGGGCGATAAACCCATGGGATTTTTTTAATTAACTTTCTTTTGTTCCAAATTGCACAAATAAAATAGTGTAGGAGAATCCCATGAAAAAAAAGGGCAATCTGATAAAGAAGATTTTCTTTCCTTCTCCTGAAACGAGCATGGGCATGAAGCTTTTGCCATATGGCATCATAATCGTATTAATCATCGCTTCAGGGCTTTTTGCTACTGAAACCTGGGCCTATACCAATACAATCGATTTCTGTGGCACTACCTGTCACACGATGCCTCCCCAGCATGTCACGCATCTCAATTCAGATCATGCCAGAGTCACTTGCGAGGATTGCCACCTTGGCCGAGCGGAATTAGGAACTCAGATTATCCGCAAAATTCAATATTCCTATCAAACAGGTTCAGCGATGGTACTTAATAATTACGAATATCCGATTGTGGCAAAGAATATGCGTCCTGCCAGAGATGTCTGCGAAACTTGCCATTTTCCACAGGTTTTTTCAAATGACACCTTGATTGATTTTAATCATTATGCTCAGGATGAAAATAATACTGAAACGACAACCTATTTGATAATGAAAACTGGGGGTGGAAGTGAGCGTGAGGGTTTAGGGTTTGGAATTCATTGGCATATCGAGAATCCTGTTTTGTTTTACCCAACTGATGAGCGAATGCAAGAGATTCCTTATGTCCGTGTTGTCAACCAGGATGGGAGTTATACCGAATATGTAGACACCGAAACCAATTTTGATATCAACCAGATTGTTGAATCAGAATTGGTTAATATGGATTGCATGTCCTGTCACAACCGCACTGCACATTTAATCGAATATCCAGATAAAGCAGTCGAAGATATGTTGTCAAGAGGAGAATTAAACCATGATATTCCTTATATCCGTAATTATGCAACAACAGCTTTAAAAGGAAATTTTGAATCATATGAAGAAGCTCGTGAAAATATTGAAAAGCTTCTCCCAAATTATAAACAGAATTTCCCTGTTGCTTATTCAAAATATCGAACCGACCTGGAAGCTACCATCGAAGTACTCTGGAAATATTACGAAGAAAATGTTTTTATCGATCAGAAAATGCGCTGGGATACTCATCCGGATAATAGCCAACATTTGACCTCACCTGGTTGTTTCCGCTGTCATGATGGAAAACATTTATCGAGTGAAAATGAAGCTGTCCGCTTAGAATGTAATCTCTGTCATTCCATACCGGTTGTTTCAAGTCCAGAAGATTTCATCACCAATATCGAGGTGAGCACCGGGATTGAGCCTTCCTCACACAAAGATACAAATTGGATCACTGTTCATCACGAGGTGGTCGACAACACCTGTGAAAATTGTCATACCATGGGTGATCCGGGTGGAGCGAGTAACACATCTTTCTGTAGTAATTCTGGTTGTCATGGTCAGGCATGGGAATACGCAGGTTTTAATGCACCCCGCTTAAGACAAATTCTCAGCACATTAATCGAAACCACACCCACACCGGAACCCGTTGAAGTTCCTGAACAAGAAGATCTTCCGCCCAGATATTCAACGATTGCTGATTCTTTTGCAAAATGTCTGAGCTGTCACGCCACTGGCGGTTTGGCAGGAATCAATTTGAGTAATTATGAATCCATTATGCTCGGCGGGGATAAAGGTGAGATTATTATTCCTGGTGATGCGGCTAATAGCCCCTTAATATTAGTACAACAAACCGATCCTCCGCATTTTGGCCAGTTTACCAACCAACAATTAGAAGAAGTCATCGCCTGGATTAATGCTGGTGCTGATGAATAAACAATCCTGATTAAATGAAGAGGCTGATTACGTGAAATCAGCCTCTTTTTTTTAAACCGAGGTCATCTACTTTTGTGTATGATTTTCACTTTTTCCTTGAGTTATTTTATTTTATTAAGTTTTCTATAAGTAAAAGTTATGTCATTCCATAACCCAATAAGAACCAAAAGGGGATATCGATCAATCGATTACAGACAGATATCATCTTGTAAAATAAGGGTAATAAAGTGAAAATATTCACAACATTAATTTTATTTAATATTGGGCAAAAATTGCTAACAAATATATATCCTTTTTTAATATATAATTAATGTTCATAATAAAAAAGGACATTTCATCCAAATAATGCGAAATTCCAATCTGACATTTAAACAAGGAGAAATATATGAAGAGAATTAATCTCCTCAACCTTGGACGTATTCTTCTTCTCCTGCTTGCAATCGTTTTTATAATCGTTGTTGCGGGTATGCTGAATACAACTGACAACGTTGTGGCACAATCGGAAGATGATCCACAACCACCAATCGATACAACCTCCAATGTATACTGCCTCAGCTGTCACGCGGATGCCTATAATCCTGTTGGCCTACCGAGTGGAGAAAGTTTGTATATTCAGATTGATGGTACTGACTATGCCAATTCCGTTCATGATCGGAACGACATTGCTTGTGTCAATTGTCATACCGATATTTCTGGTTTTCCACACCCGATTAAAACAGCTCAAACACTGCACGAATATCAACTACAAAGAGATGTTTCCTGTGTGGAGTGTCACGAAGATCAAGCAAACCAAACAAAAGATAGTATTCATGGAAAACTACTCAGCCAGGGTGATATGAACGCGCCAACCTGCTCCAACTGCCACGACCCGCATTCTCAACCCTACATGGAAGAACTAAATAAAATCGAACATTCTTTAGTATGCGCCAATTGTCATAATGGAATTTATCAGGAGTACGCAAACAGTGTGCATGGGGAAAACATGATCAATGAGGACAATCCGGATGTTCCCGGATGTATTGATTGTCATGGCGTTCACACCATGGAAGATACCGGCACTGCCGAATTTCGAAACAGTTCCGTGTATTTGTGTGCCGACTGTCATACAAACGAGACGATCATGGAAAAATATGGTTTATCCACCCAGGTTTTAGACACCTATGTTGCTGATTTTCATGGAACAACAGTGACTTTGTTTGAAATCACTGAACCAGACCAGGTCACCAATAAAGCGGTTTGTTATGATTGCCATGGCATCCATAACATCCTATCGGTAAATGATCCGAATAAAGGTCTATCGGTGAAACAGAATATGCTGGTGGCTTGCCAGAGTTGTCACCCCGATGCAACCACAAACTTTCCAGACTCATGGCTCAGTCACTACATACCTGATAAAGATAAATACCCGATCGTTTTTTACGTCACAGAATTCTATAAATACCTGATTCCAGTAGTTTTGGGTGGTATGGCAATTTTTGTTCTCAGTGATATTTATCGCATGCTTCGCATGAAATTCTTCAAACCCAAACCTGTTGAAATTGCTGTTGAAGGTGAGGAGGAAAATACCCATGAGTGATCAAACTAAAAAATACCTGCGCTTTACTGTTGACAGACGCATTGAACATATATTATTGATCATTTCCTTTTCTACATTGGGTTTGACCGGTTTGGTGCAAAAATATGCCTTAAATAGTGTATCGATTGCAATCATCAGTTTTCTCGGTGGCATTGAAATGGTTCGCATTATTCATCGCATTGCGGCAGTTACCTTTTTCCTGGAAGGAATTTATCACTTCCTTCTCATGGCTTACCTGGTATTTGTAAAACAAAAAGAAGCCACGATGATGCCGGGGATAAAAGATATATTCGATGCAGTTAATTCATTCCTACATAACCTGGGTCTGCGCAAAGAATCACCCAAAATGCCGCGTTATAACTACACTGAAAAATTGGAATATCTTGCCATGATCTGGGGTTACTTCCTGATGGGTTTAACCGGTTTTATGCTCTGGAATCCAATATTAACCACCAGAATTTTTCCCGGTGAATTAGTCCCGGCTGCAAAAGTTGCGCATGGGTTAGAAGCTGTTCTGGCAGTGCTCGCAATTATATTGTGGCACTTTTATCATGTTCATATCAGACACTGGAACTGGTCCATGTTCAAAGGACACCTGACCCGCCATGAGATGATGGAAGAGCATGGTGCAGAACTTGAAAAAATTGAAACCAGTGAACCGCAGCCTGAAGTTGACCCAGTTGTGTTCAAAAAAAGAATGAAAATATTCACCCCAGTATCTATTGTTTTTTCGGTGGTTATGATTGCTTTCGTTATCTTTTTGGCGAATTATGAAGAAACGGCCATCACAACCATTCCGAAAGTATATGCGGATGTGGACGTATTCGTTCCCCGTACTCCAACGCCATTTCCCACGCCAGCACCTTCTATAACGCCAGATTTTGAAGTTGCTAATACCTGGGATGGCGGCATCAATTACATCTTTGAACAAAAATGCGAGCTTTGCCATGGTGAGTCTGGTGGCTTTTCGGTCAAAACATACAGCGGTATCATTCAAGGTGGCAACAGCGGAATGGCTGTTATTCCAGGCAATTCGGCTGAAAGCTTGATTATGCAAATTCAGGCACCTGGGAATGAGCATCCTGGTCAATTTAGTGAAGATGAATTAGAACGAGTTCGAATCTGGATCGTAAATGGAGCCCGCAAGTAACTTATAAATACTCGAATTCTTCTAAAGGAGTTTTTGAGAGGTTATCTCAAGAACTCCTTTTAGTTATGTTTCCAAAGGACTTAATTCAGGTAAACTACCAATCGATGCGATTTTTATTGCGGATTTTTTTCGCTGATCTTCGTAAAAACACATCATCATACTCATCAACTTCGATATGGCGATGCTTACTTTTACGTTCATGTTTCTTGGCTGCTTCTTGCTTTTCGCTATCAAACCATTGCGGCACAGCGTTAGCAAATGAATAACGGTCAAAAATCAACGGATCACTCATCACAACCGCCAATAATTCCAGGCATTTGGGACAAACCGTATTTTGTCCGACTTGTAGGTCTTCTGAAAACTTTATATCTTCACCACAAGCAGGACAGACTGCTTCGTACATAGCAAAAACTCCTATAATTCAAAACGATTTATTAATACCAAAATAAGTAGACCTCTTAATTTTTTTTAATCAGATCAATAGATGAATGGGAAAAAGAAGCTTAAACTTATGCAATTATTTGATTCCTATATTCTTATCGATATAACTTTCTGTAGACTTTATTGGCTACAGTTTAAAAGTAGTTTGATTTTACAACAAGCTTGTCTGGGAAGCAATATTAAAAATGGTCAGTTTTTCAATAAATTATTTTTTGATCAGACCCTGAAAAATTCATGAACACAATTTTCTATTAAGTGCGATAATAATAAAAAAATAACCATAGGTGAAAAAGAGAGAGAAATGAAAAAAATTAAGGTTGCCCTGTTGGCAAATGCAAAAGAAAATGCACCAAAATTTGACGGAATATCAGATGATCAATGGGATGATTTGGATTCAACCAAAACCATTTTGTCCATTGTGGAAGCAATAAAAGCAGGCGGACACGATTGCGAGTTCTTGGAAGGAAATATAACCCTGGTTGACACATTGAACAAATACCAACCGGATATTTGTTTCAATATTTGTGAAGGCCATTTTGGCGATGGCCGCGAAGCCCAGGTTCCAGCCATTTTGGAAATGATGAGAATCCCTTATACAGGCTCCAAGGTGATGACGCTGGCACTGACCCTTGATAAACCAATGACCAAGCGAGTTCTCTTTTGGCATGAACTACCAACCCCTGAATTTCAGGTATTTGAACGCGAGGATGAGCCTCTCAATGACGATTTAAGCTTTCCCCTTTTCGTAAAACCCAGTCGTGAAGGAACTGGCATGGGTGTTAGCGGAAAATCGATTGTCAATGATGAAAAGGAATTACGAGATCAGATCACCGAGATCTTCCAGCGTTACAAGCAACCTGCTCTAGCAGAACGCTATATTGAAGGCCGTGAGGTAACAGTGGGATTGATCGGAAATCTGGTTGGGCCGGCTGCTCGCCGTCTCCCCCATGACGAAAATTTATCTCGTATCCAGAAAGGATTGCATTTCTTTCCCCCGATGGAAGTCGATTTGGAACCATTTAAGGATAGTGATGTGGTCTACAGCAATCGACTAAAAGTTGACTTGGCTGATCAACTCAATTATGTCTGTCCCGCCCCCTTGGATGCAGATATGATCGATGATCTAAACTGGTACGCCGCAGCTGTCTTCCGTGTGACCGGTGCATTGGATGTTTCCCGAGTCGATTTTCGATTGGATGCCAGCAACAATTGGAAACCTTACATTCTGGAAATTAATCCCTTGCCGGGACTTTCTCCTGGCATCTCAGATATAGTCATCGAAGCAGCAGCAGAAGGTATCGAGCACCACGAATTGGTCAATATGATCCTCGACACAGCCTTACGCCGCTATGGGATCAAATAACCGATTATATAAAGCGCAAATAAAAGGTTTTAGAACAAACAGAGAACTTTGAGTTCTCTGTTTGTTTATTTCTCCGATTCTGCAAACTGAGTCCGGTAAAGTTGAGCATACAAGCCATCTTCTGCGATCAACTCTGCGTGCGTGCCTGATTCTACAATCTTGCCACGATCAATCACCAAAATTTGATCGGCAGCCAGAATAGTGCTCAGACGGTGCGCAATTACAATACTGGTTCTACCAGCCATGACTCGTTTTAATGCTTCCTGGATCAGTGCTTCAGACTCACTATCCAGATGACTGGTAGCTTCATCCAGCACCAGAATCTGTGGATCTTTGAGTATCACCCGGGCTAAAGCAATGCGTTGTTTTTCACCGCCGCTTAGCCGATAACCACGTTCCCCAACAATTGTGTCATATCCATTAGGCAAACCCATAATAAAATTATGAATATTGGCTGCTCGGGCTGCTTTTTCCAGGTCTGCCTGACTGGCATCCAGAACAGCGTAACTCAAATTGGTACGGATCGTATCATGGAACAGATAAGTTTCCTGAGTGACCATACCAATTTGATCACTCAAAGAATTCAGCGTAACATCCCTTAAATCGATCCCATCAATCATAACCCGACCTTCATTCGGATCATACAAGCGGGGAATCAAGTACGTCAGGGTGGTTTTTCCGGCACCAGACGGTCCTACCAGGGCCACCAGTTGACCAGGAAAAGCCTGGAAGTTGATATCCTCCAATGCTGTGCCGCGCGCCTGCGAGCTGGGTAGAGCATCTACAGTCTTTTCTTCTTCCTGCTCCTGGTCAGATAAAACTGTATCCACCTGATCAACCCTGCCGAAGCGGCGCACATCTGATAATCCACCTGCATGATCATCATAATGAAAACTGACATTTTCAAATTTCAATTCACCATGGATGTCTTTCAAAACAATCGCGTTTTCTTTTTCCGGGATATCTCTGGGCAAATCGATCACTTCAAACACGCGTTCAAAACTGACGATGGAGGTGACAAATTCAACCGGAGCATTTGCCAGTCCTTCCAATGCTGAGTAAAGACTGGTCAGATAAGCACCAAAGGCGACGATTGTTCCAATGGTCAGGGCATCTTTGATCACCAGGTACCCGCCTAATCCATACACCAGAGCCGACCCGATGGCACTCACCAGGCCAATTATCACGAAGAAGGACACCCCAATCACGGCTCTACGGATCCCAATATCCCGTACCTGCCCAGCGCGTTGTTCAAAGCGCTCAACTTCGGTATTTTGCCGACCAAAGAGCTTTACCAAAATTGCCCCACCAATGTTAAGGGTTTCATTCATCATCGCATTCATGCGTGCATTCAGATCCATCGCCTGTCGGGCAATGTCTCGCAGGATATTTGCAAGACGTTTGGTTACAACCAGAAATACCGGCATAATGATGATACTCACCAGGGTCAAGCGCCATTCCAGTGTAAACAACACAATTAGAATCGCCACTGCCTGGACGACATTTGTTACCAGATTGACGATGGTGTTGCTGATGGCATTTTGGGCACCAATGACGTCGTTGTTAAGACGGCTTATCAATTCACCCAGCCTGGTATGTTTAAAGAAATGCAAGCTCATGCGTTGCAAGCGCTCATACAGCGCAACACGCAAGTCAAAAATAACACCTTCCCCCACACTGGCGTTTAGACGCCGTTGAATGATTCTCAATCCACCACTGAGAATCGGAACCAATAACAGAGCCACCGCTAACCATACCAGGTTATTGAGATTTTTATCCGGCAGCGTTCGATCAATTAATTCGCGCAGGATCAATGGTGAGATCAGCCCCAAAGCGGAGGTTAACAGAATTAACACCAGCATCCAAATAATCTGCATGCGATATGGCAACGCATAATCCAGCACGCGCTTTAATAATGTTCTCGATACTTTTGGGGTCTCTTTGCTTGCTTGAACAAACTGAGACCAGTTTTGATGTCTCATCCCCATGTGGTCGTCCTCCTCGAAAGCTTGCTGACGCTTATATTTAATATCAAATTCCCCTGAATTTTCACCTCAGTTTATTGTGTATTGATTATACTGTGAATCATTTTTTCATTACAAATGACAGTAGGCGGTAATTATTTTCGTTATTGCAGTCGACCAGAATCAGTAATATAATTCAATCTATATTGAAGTAATGAGGGATTATGGAATCATTTCAGGAAGTCAATTCTTTATTCCGGGTGTTGGGAAATTCAAATCGGTTGAAATTATTTAATATTTTAATGACCGGTGTACATTGTAATTGTGAATTATCCAGTCAGACGGGCATGGCTATCAATTTGATTTCTCATCACCTGAAAGTACTCCAGGAAGCAGGTTTGGTGAAGTCTGAACGAGGCGATACTGATGGGCGTTGGATTTATTATTCCGTCGATCAAGAAAAGATTCAAGCGATACAGGCTGGAATGAAGGCATTTTTCGATCTGGAAAGAATATCCAATCGTGAACCTGTCTGCCCACCGCGAAACCTGAAAACTGAGGAGAAGAGAAATGAATAAATTTGAAAAATATCTGGCACTTTGGGTCGCCCTCTGTATGGGATTGGGATTGCTGTTATCACAATTAATCCCAGGGATTGGCGAAACAATCAATTCCTGGCAAATTCGAGGCATCTCCATTCCGATTGGTATATGTTTGTTTTTAATGATGTACCCGGCTTTATTAAATTTGCAGGTTTCAGAACTTAAGAAATTGAAGAATAACCCGAAACCCATTTTATTAACTTTATTCTCTAACTGGATTATTGCACCGATCGTGGCAGCTGTTCTGGCTCATTTTTTTCTGAAAGGTCAGGAACAACTGGTCGTCGCGATTATTCTATTGGGTTCAAGCCCCTGCACAGCTATGGTTCTGGTATGGGGAAAACTGGCGGATGGTAACCAGGAGCAAAATGTAATCAATACCAGCTTGAACACCCTCACCATTTTGGTCCTGTATGTTCCCATTGTCACCCTACTTACCGGCATCCAGAACATTCCCATTGACCGTTGGGCTCTGGTTATTTCTGCGCTGGTTTTCATCGGCTTACCATTGATCATCGGCATCATCAGCAAACGGATCATTATTCAGTCCAAGGGAGAAGGATGGTTCCACAACACTTACCGGCCACTTGTTGGAAAAATAGCCATTGCTGCCTTATTGATGACCCTTGTTATATTATTTTCACTGAATGGGCAGGTTCTATTAAATAATTTCAACTTCTTAGGGCTGGTATCGGTACCTCTCCTGTTAGGTTTTCTGATTGTGGTCTCTTTCAATTTGCTCATCACCAAAATGGCTGGTCTGGCCTATAAAGAAGGGGTCATCACAGTGCTGATTGGATCTTCCAGTCACTTTGAGATTGCCATTGCAGCCGCTGTTTCCATGTATGGTGTCGGATCACTGGCTGCGTTGGGGACTACCATGGGTCTATTCTGGGAAGTGCCGATCATGCTGGGTTTGGTTGAATTGGCTAAATTCTTAAATCGACGCAACTTCTGGCGAACAAAATCAAAGACAACAGTTCCATCAAAGGCATAAAACCATGTAAATTATAAAAATGCGGTTCGATCCACAACCCTTATAACATATTCAATATTATGAATATCCTTGTTATAAGTGATATCAGTCACTATAAGGGCTATTAACCAGGGATTACAATTTTTAGAAAGGATTTATTTATGAAGGCACATAAAATTTCATTAGATTTTGAAACGCAGGAAGCCAACTTATTGAAACTCCTGGGACATCCGGTGCGCATTGCAATTTTAAAAATTCTGCGCAGGGAAGAAGCCTGTGTCTGCCACCTGGAAGCTACATTGAGGTATCGTCAGGCATATTTATCCCAGCAATTGGCCGTATTACGCGAAGCTGGCATCATCAGTGATCGCCGTGATGGATGGAACGTGTTTTATCAAATTCAGGATCAACAGGTTTTGGACATTCTGGATATCAGCGCAAAAATCATACAACTGGGCAACAGCGAAATCCCTCTTAAACCAGTCAACTGCCCTTGCCCAAAGTGTACCGCTAGTAAAAACAAGGTACCTGATCACCAATCAATTGAGAAGGAGAATTAAATGGTAACCATCAAGATTCTAGGGGGTGGTTGTGCAAATTGCAAGCGTCTCGAAGCGCAAACCCGAAAAGTTGTCGAGAAATTAAATATTGAAGCTGACTTTGTGAAAGTCACAGATCATCTTCAAATCATGGAATACCCCATCCTCGCTACACCAGGTCTGGTCATTAATGAAAAGGTGGTCAGCAGTGGGCGAATTCCGAGTGAAACCGAGATTGAAAATTGGGTAAAAGCCGGTTAATTCCGGCTCAGAAGAACTCAAGTTTTTTTTCAAAAATAACATTCGGAATATTGAATATATCATCAAAGTTGGACAATCATTATGGAATCAATCTTATCAACAATCCTATCCTTGTTATCCGCAGGCTGGTTGAGTCTGCTGGACTATCTGGCAGCGCACGTGTTACTGTGTCTGGTACCAGCCTTTATTATCGCCGGTTTCATGAGCGCCATGATTCCCAAGGAAACGATCACTCGCTTTTTAGGTCCAAAAGCCAGTAAATGGGTCAGTTACCCGGCAGCCTCCATTGGTGGTTTTGTTTTAGCGGTTTGCTCCTGCACGATCTTGCCATTATTTGCCGGTATCTGGAAGCGCGGCGCAGGCTTAGGTCCTGCCATTACCTTTCTGTTCGTTGGCCCGGCGATTAATATTCTGGCGATTACATATACTGGCGCTGCCATCGGATTTGATATTGCCTTAGCTCGCCTGATCCTTTCTATCCTTTTTGGGATTGTCATTGGTTTGATCATGGCCTGGATCTTCCGTAAAGAAGAAGCGGAACGTGCGTCTGAAATGCAAAAGAACGGTGTTTTTGATCAGACTGCGGTGGTTAAACCCGCAACCTGGTGGCTTTTCATATTATTGGTTTTAATTCTGATTGTGGGTACATTGCAGATTCCATTGCTGACCAATGTCTATTTCAATTTGAACGTACCCACACATCCACTAGGCACAATCAACCAAGCACTCATCGCCTCCAACCTATCTATTCAAGGTGCGCTTCTTATTTTGATGTTGATCGTGATTGGAATCCTGGCTTGGAAGGGGTTTGAAAATATCTTCGATGGTTTCAATCGCTGGACCTATGCTACATTCATTGCGATCGCATTAACAATCTTAATTGCATCTCCGCTGGTTGGGCTTTCCAGCACCTCGATCGGTTTTAATGGTCGCTTTTTTGGTGAGGTTCTTCTGCTGATCCTCATCGGATTAGTAGCTAGTCGAAAATTTGATCGGGACGAGTTATCTGGTTGGATATGGGAAACCTGGAAATTTGTCAAACAAATCTTCCCGATTCTCATTGTGGGTGTTTTTCTGGCAGGCATCGCCAGGGTAATTATTCCTGAAGCTTGGATTCAATCGCTGGCAGGTGAAAATACAATCATGGCGAATTTTGTGGGTGTCGTTTTTGGTGTGTTCATGTATTTTCCAACGCTGGTGGAAGTGCCGGTTGCCAAAATGTTTCTGGATTTGGGAATGGCACGGGGTCCTTTATTGGCCTATTTGCTCTCTGACCCTGAACTTTCGATCCAATCCATTCTGGTGTTGGCTGGCATCATGGGGAAAAAGAAAACCTCCATATATGTTGTACTGGTTGCCATCTTGAGCACTGTCGCTGGTTATATTTTTGGTGTAGCACTGACGATTTTTTGAAATATTGTGGTGTAATAAAAAAAATTCGGTAAAGTAAATTATAAAACCAAATAAAGAGGAGATAAAAATGTCTGATGATATGTTTTCTCAATGGCTCAAGGAACTCGACTTGAGCTTCTGGGGTACTGCCCAACATAAAATTACGCCCTCCCAATTCTTCGAGCGGCAAAAAAGTGAGAACGCGGTTCTCGTAGACTTGCGATCTCCTGAAGAATTTGGCTATCTGACCTTGCCGTTTGCCCTTCAAATTCCAATTAACAACCTTCCAGAACGTTGGCAGGAAATCCCAAACGATCGCCTGGCAGCAACATTCTGCTCTTCTACGACACGCGCCGTAGTAGCCTGGGTATATTTGCAATTAAAAGGATTAGAGAATGTCCGCATTTTAGATGCCAGCTACTCCGATCTGACCGCCGAACTCAAACCAGGCAAAGTTTATCAACTCACCCATTAATAACTGGCAAGGCAAATCATCTCAATGGTTAGGAAGAAAGCCTAAGCCCCCTGTTTTACAGAGAGATTTCTTATGAATTCATTTTACTTAGCACCCCCCATTTTTTTCGTGATTGCCTTTGTTTTCTCAATGCTGGGAATGGGTGGTTCACAATTGTATATACCCATTCTATACTGGATGGGAATGGATTTTAAAACCGAAGCCATCCCCTTAGGAATGTTGCTAAACATTGTCAATAGCAGTTCGGCAGCTTTTACTTATCTACGTAAAAAGCTGATCGTCTGGCGGGTAGCCCTCCCCTTTGCGTCAGCGATGATCCTATTTGCACCACTAGGCGTATGGTTGAACGTCCAATTGCCGGTTAAGCCACTGTTGACCTTTTTTGCTCTGTTCACCGCTGCCGCGGGAATCCTGATGCTCTCGGGTTGGAAACCCAAGCAGGGTGAGATGTCCCCTCGGGGTCGAGTCGTCCTAGGATTGAGTGCGGGTAGCGCGCTGGGAACTATTGCAGGATTGATTGGACGAGGTGGTGGTTCGTTCGTTGTACCGCTTCTGTATATCGCTGGATTAGAAGCTAAATTTGCCGCCGCAACTTCATCTTTCGTGGTCACTGCCTCTGGCGTGTCGAGTTTTATTTCACACCTGGCGACAGCTGCCCAACCTCAATGGGGTGTATGGATATCTACCGTAATTGCGGTGCTGTTGGGCAGCCAGCTTGGATCACGTTTGATGGCTGGTCGGATGAAATCGCATATTATCAAGCAAGTTTTTGGCTGGGTTTTGTTAGGAGTCGCTGGATTAATCATTATCAAAGATGTAATTTTGCAATAAACCAAATCCATGGTCTACTCTGACTGATCTTCATAAATAAGTTTTGATTTTATCAAACAAAAAAGAAATGGCGGCTTTCATACAGAAGCGCGCACAGGTAATCCATCTGATAAAATTCGGGTAGCCGAACCAAAGGAGTTCGTTGACACACGGTCATATCTCAGACTGGAACACGGCAGGTATAATGAAGAATAGTTTGACCTGGTTCTATCCAGGGCATAAAGAAAACTTCGCAGCAGGATGAATGTATGGAAAAGAAACCCTGGCTTCTAAAAATTATTCTCTCCATCATGGCGGCTAGCCTATTTTTGAGTGGTACCCAAATCAATATTTTTACGGCAAGTGGTTCAAACCATCCGATTTTTAAAGATCTCAAACAGGAATCGCCAACGCCTACCCCAACTCCCACCTCAATTCCAGACAATGAGGATATTTGCGGTTTGACGTCCGACGATTGTGGGGACGGGGGAAGTGCTGATGCTCATCAGGCAGGAATGAATTTTGAAGCTCATCCAAATGCCGATCTCGTCATTATTTTATTCTGGATGGAAGATTGCGCCCATTGTGCGCAGGTGCTCAACTCGGTATTACCGGGGTTTGTCACCCAATATAATGACCATATTTATATTTACCCAATCGAGTTAAAAGAAATTGAATCAGTAGACAAATTCTACCAAATGGCAGAAAGATTAGGCGTTCCGAAAAACGATATTGGGGTTCCTTTAGCCATTGTCGGCAATCAGGTGTTGACGGGAGATCAAATCGAGTCGGAATTAACCAATTGGGTTGAAACCCTCCTCATGGAGGGGCAAACAACGATCCTTGCGATCCCTGAATTCGAAGATCAACTCCCTGACTCTATTCAGAACCGACAAATGGCCACTCAGGTTTTAACCAACGGGAACATGGCAAGCAATCAGAGCAAAAATTCTCGCACCATCACGCTCAATCTAGCAGTCGGAATTCCTATTCTAATCGTTCTGCTGCTTGGGCTTTATTTTTATTTCAAGCGTAAACACCAGAACAAAGCATAAACCCTTATCGATCGGTCCAGCGCTGCCACAACGTTTTCAACCTGGTTTCCAGGCGCTTACCCAAAGCATCTCCGCGGGCAGTGGTCACATCATCCTCATTCTCAAAAACCACATAAGGGACATTAACTCCTTGAATGTTTACATAGGCAGGATCGGCCTCAACCAATGCATGCCAGTCCACGTCTTTATATAGCACTTCCATTTTTTTATCCGGTAAGCCATGTTCCAGAATACTGTCCGGCTTATCCGGGTTAAACCTGGCGCGATTTTTTCTCAAAGATTCGCTGTAAGATACATCCAGATAAAGAATGGCCATACGTTCCACAACTTCTTTTGACAAATGTTGGTATGCCTCATGATAGCCGTCATGTTCACTACCCCGTGAGAATTCGATAATGGTAGTGTAGGTTTGATGGTAATGAGGGGTTCTGGCAACTTTTTTCTGATATTCAAAACTCATTCGTCGAATAAGCAGATTCCAGAGATATTTTTCTTTGAAATAGCCCTGTTCATCACTATGTAAGCGCGGATAACCCATTTTTTGCAGAATGTCATCCTCTTCAAACCAGGTCCACAACATCGGGAAATCATCAATTTCCTCAAATTCGGCGATTCTGAACCGTTTTTTGCGCTCTTCGAGTGAACATTGTTTCAAATAATCGATGATTTCACTTTTTCCAGCAGCTGGTCTGGCATTTAGAACCAGAATATCGAATGTGTTTTTCTTTTCCATTTTCCACCTTTTCGCATAAAATGATATCTATCAATACAAAATCGTAAGATTTTTTGGTTGTCATTCGTTTTTAATTTTATATCATTTATCATCCTACGAAAAAATGACCACGAATGAGGCAGTATGCGCATCAAGGTAATAACCGATAGTGTCTGTGATGTTCCGGATGAATTTATTCATCAATATGACATCAGCGTAGTTCCATCTTTTATTAACATTGGCAATCAGAGCTATCTTGATGGGATTGAAATGACCCGCAAACAATTTTATGAAGGGTTGGATGGCTTCCCAGAACATCCAAAAACTGCTGCCCCAGGGCAAGGCGCTTATGCACAGTTCTATCATGAAGCTGCCGACCAGGGTTATGATCACATTCTATCTATCCATGTCGCAGCAAACCTCAGCAGCATTTATAACACTGTACTTAATGCAGCCAGTCAATCAAAAATTCCCGTTACTGTCCATGACACACAACAATTGTCACTTGGGGCGGGATTACAGGTGATATCTGCCTGCAAATTAGCAGCAGCGGGTGCAACCGTGAAGGATATCAAAGCAGCCATTACCGATTTAGGCAATCGCACCTATATTTATGCATTATTAGATACGTTGAAATTCTTACATTTGAGTGGGCGGATCAACCTGGCCATGCGCGGTATCGGGTCATTGCTGCGTATCAAACCTTTAATGACCTTCCATGGCGGGATTCCCATCTTCGATAAAATCAGAACTCGCGGCAAAGCCATCGAGCGCATGTTCAATTACGTACGGAAATTAGGCCCATTGGAACATGTTTCCGTGGTACACACCCAGGCATTGGATGCAGCCAATTGGTTGTACCAAAAAGCAAATGCACTGATCCCCGAAAATAACCAGCCCATCTACCAGGTAGTTACACCTGCTGTTGGGGCACATGTTGGCCCGCGTGGGATTGGGTTGGTGTGCGTAACCAACGGAAGCTGATTAAAAATAAAAACAGGAAGATCACCGCGCCACTCATATATGGCAAGGAGATTTGGATATCAAACATGATACCTGCCCATAATGGACCGACAATTCGCCCCAAGCTCATAAATGAATTGGCAAGTCCCAACGCTGTTCCCTGACCACCTTTTGCTTCCATGGAGACCAACGCAGCGATTCCTGGCCGTAACATGGCATTCGCCAGTACAAATAAGCCCACGGTCAGATACAAAGTCAGGTCTGAGTACGCCCAGAGCATGATCAAAAAGCCAACCGAACTGCCAATTAAGGAGGCCTTAATCACAGCCCGTTCACCAAATCTGCGCGTTAATGGACCCGTTAATCCACCCTGAACAACTGCAGTCACCACGCCAATTACCATCATCACCGTTCCAACCTGGGCAGGATTGTAATTAAAGCGATACTGCGCGTATAGCCCAAAAATTCCTTCAAAATTGGTTAGACCAAAGAAAACAATAAATGATAGAACCATCAAATAACCCATGGGGCCAAACAAAGCCTGCCAGATCTGTTTCATATCAAATCCCTTAATTTTCACCCCATCTACGCGTTGGGATTTTGCTAAAGACTCAGGCAAGAAAATCAGAATCAATAATAACGCTAACATGGAAAGCCCGGAACCTACAAAAAAAGGTGTGGAAAGAGAATCTCCCGCCAACAGACCGCCCAAACCCGGACCAAGCACCATTCCCACTCCCATAGCAGCCCCAATCACACCCATACCACCACCCCGATTTTTCGATTCAGTTGTGTCACTGATATATGCCATAGCAGTTGGTAATATCGCAGCCGATAGCATACCTCCCAATGCACGGGCAGCGTAAACCATCCATAATTCTGTTGCCAATCCAAACAGAACCAGCGAAAGCGCATTTCCAAACGCTCCAATAATTAACATAGGTTTACGGCCGAAGCGATCAGAATAACCGCCCCAAATCGGCGCAAAGATAAACTGCATGATACTGTAAATAGCCATCAGCAATCCCAAACCTTTTCCACTGGCACCAAAACTTTCGATATAAAAAGGCAGGATGGGGATGATCATGCCAAACCCCATCATGACCACGACCATGGTAAAAAATAAAATTACCAGGTTGCGACGATTATTCAATGTTACCCTCCAATTGTTGCTTGGCTCTGGTTTTCATGTTATTCAAATATTGTTCCAATAATCGAATGAAGATTTTTCTCTCGGGTTCGCTCACACCAATCATGAATGCTTCAATGTGTTTCGTATGAGTTCGCTTAATCTTATCCAAGAGAGACTCGCCTTCAGGTGTGATGGACACCAAAAACGAACGTCGATCATTTAGATCCCTTGATTTGCATACCAATCCACGCGCTTCCAATCGATCAATTATCCCCGACATGGTGGGAAGCACAGCCTGACATTCGTGAGAAATTTTTGAAATGGAGATCTCACCATGATGGTGCGCCAGGCAACGCAAAGCATTGAATTGTGCTAAGGTGATCTGAAATTCAGCCATTCCGCGCATCATTTCGACTTTAGAAATATGCGAGATTTCATGGAGTAAATCCCTTAGTTTCAATATATCGGGCAATTCAGGGGTAGTTGTTTTTTGTGTGCTCACAATCCTCATTCAAAAATAGTTAGCATTGCTAACTATTTTTGATATTGTAAAACCAGTTGTGGAAATCGTCAATAAATTGCTACCAGCGGATTTCTATGAAGAAGTTTGGAAAGGATAGCTTAGATCTACACCTGATATAACGGATTGGTTTTTTCTGGTTCAGGTGCTACTTGTAAACGTTCTTTCAACAAGGTATTTCTAAGAGCAATTTTATTATTGCGCACTGCCATTCCAATCGCTTTCTTATCCCCGACCATTACAACTAATTTCCTGGCGCGCGTTACAGCTGTATAGAGAAGATTGCGTTGTAACATCATATAATGCTGCATTAATAAGGGAATAATCACCACCGGGAACTCAGAACCCTGAGATTTGTGAATGCTGATCGCATACGCATGCACCAACTCCTCTAACTGGGCTGTCTCACACGGAACCAGTCGTTCATCAAAGTTGATCATTACAATATGGTTTTCTGCATCAATACTCGCGATCATGCCCTGATCGCCATTAAATATCTGGCGATCATAGTCATTGCGAATTTGCATAACCCGATCACCCTCTCGAAAAATTCTTGATCCATGTCGGACTTCGGCTTTGCGCGGATCTTCTGGGTTTAGAGTATTTTGTAGTCTCTCATTCAATTCGGTCACCCCGCTGGCACCCCGATGCATGGGCGTCAGCACCTGGATATCCCTGACGGGATCAAAACCGAACTTATTCTGCACCCTTTGGCTGGCCAGATCTACAACCCAATCAGCCGCTTTGATCGCATCCTTTTCTGGAAACAGAAAGAAATCGGCTGCCTCCTGAGAAAACACTGGCATTTCACCACTATTGATCCGGTGCGCATTGACAATAATATAACTGTCCTCAGCCTGACGAAAAATCGTATCCAACCGGATAACCGGAATCACATGGCTTTCAATTAAATCCCGCAACACATTGCCTGCCCCCACCGATGGTAATTGGTCCATATCCCCCACGAACAGGATGTGAGAACCCACTTCGATTGCATTCAGCAAGTGATTCATCAGTAAAATATCCACCATGGAAGTCTCATCGATGATGATTAGATCAGCATCCAGTGGATTCTCACGATCACGGGCAAAATTTACCCCTTCCGTGGGTTTGAACTCCAGCAAACGGTGAATTGTTTTTGCCTGTAATCCTGTGGTTTCACTCAACCTTTTTGCTGCCCGGCCAGTAGGAGCCGCCAACAAAACCGAGGCATGCCGTTCTTGCAGCAATTGAATGATTGAGCCTGTGATGGTACTTTTTCCGGTACCTGGGCCTCCCGTCAGAACGCTGACTTTCTCTGTTAGTGCAGTCTGGATGGCCAGTTTCTGTTGGGTTGTCAATTGTATTTGACCAGCGCGATCCAAAACTGAAAAAGCCAATTGCCAGTTCACTTTTTTAAATGTTCCTAAGCGATCGAGACTGCTGTGCATGATACGTAGGAGTTTATTAGCTACCCCTTTCTCAGCATGAAAAAAAGATGGCAAATAGAGAACTTCTTGATCAGCAATAATCGCTTCCTGTCGAATCAGATTATCAATCTGGGCAAAACACAATTCCTTTGACAGATCCAATAAGGGAACCGCCTCAGCCATTAGTTGATCCGGGGTAGCAAAGCAATGACCATCATTACTTAGATTTCCAAGGGCATATAACAACCCGGTCTGGATTCGCTCCGGAGAGTCCATTGCAAGACCTAATTTTTGTGCAATCTGGTCAGCGGTTTTAAATCCTACACCAAAAATGTCGCGTGCCAATTGATATGGCGTTTCCCGCACCACCCGGATCGATTTCTCGCCATATTGCTTATAGATTTTAATCGCCAGGCTGGCACTCACGCCATGCCCCTGAAGAAATAGCATCACTTCCTTGATTTGTTGTTGTTCAATCCAGGCTGTGCCAATCAGATCCGCTTTAGAAGGGCCAATGCCAGGCACCTCCAGAATTTTCTCCGGATGTTTATCCAGTACATCCAGTGTTTTGAGCCCAAAAAAATCCACAATTTTTCTGGCCGTCACTGGGCCGACCCCTTTGATCAATCCACTCCCCAGATACTTACGTAAGCCCTCCAGCGTAGCTGGATAGCGTACCTGGTATGATTTGACCTCAAATTGGCGTCCATATTGGTGATGGTTGATCCAGGTTCCAGATAATACCAAGGATTCCCCCACCTGCACCCCCGCCAGCGCACCCACCACCGTCACCGGCTGAATCTTCCCTTTGGGCAAAATTTTGGCAATGGTGTACCCATTCTCATCATTTTGAAAGGTAATTCTTTCCAGAACACCTTCCAGGGTTTGCATTAATAGGGAGTTTGGGTTACTTTCATCAATCATGATTTGATCTTACCAAAGAAATGCATTCCAGGTAACCTAACATGGCAGTACAAGTTCCACCTTTGCAGGCCAATGATTTTGACAGCACAGGATTATCCACAATTTCAATCAATATGCGATGCAATTGTGACTTAAGGATCACATCTTCTGACCTAAGTTCGTACCCTGGCATAACCAACCCCTTACTGAATTGATTTTACTTTTTCGAAATCGTCAAACCAGCCACATCAAATTGGTAACGGGGATTGTAATAACGCAAATCTGCCACGACTTTTTCAATTGTTTCAATATAAATCCCCACTTGATCCATTATTCCTGCCGGATGATGGAGAAATTCAGCTTGCATTTGCCTGTAACGAAATACCCAATTACCAATTATTAACTTTTTCGACTTTTCAGCAACATCAATATTCATACTCTACCTGGGAGATAATCCGTTTTGAAAAAGGACTATTTCAATTTAAATATAGGTGTAGGAATGAAAAAGTTTTCGATCTATTTCGAGTAGTTTATTTATTCTGTACATTTTTGTAGAGGATAACACAACTCATTCTCCTCCTTGTGTCAACATTTCCCGAATCCCTGGTCGAATCAGTCGCATGATCAGTTCACCCATTTCTTTAGGAGTTTGCGGCATATCCATTTGCAACCAGTGGATGCTGATGGCATATACGCTTCCAGCAATGCTTGCAATCATATAATCCCAGGTCTTATCTTCAATAGAGGGAAATGGTGGCTGATCCAAAGATTGTTTAATGACGTCATAACAATACCGATGTAATTTCTGCATCACAAGATAGGAAACTTCTGAATCGATCAAAGAGTGCAGGAAAACAGCTTGATCCGCAATCTGTTCAAAAAATTTTACTGCCATTTTGCCTTGAATAATCGAATCCAGATATGGCTGCATGTCAATCATAAAGTCCTCATACATTGAGTCAAGATAATCTTCCAATACTTCTTCCTTATTCCGGTAATGGAGATAAAATGTGGGGCGTGATACCTGAGCTTGATTGGCAATCTCAGCAATCGATATCCTGGTGAATGGTTTTTCCAACATCAGAGATAACAAGGCTTCCTGCAGCCATTTACGGGTACGTAGTACCCTTAAATCCTGAGAGTCTTTTTTTGACATATCGATCCTTTCTGTAAATTTATTAACAGATCACAAAAACTCAATTTCAGTCGATGATTGACAAGTCCACGAGAAGCATTTAGGATATTTATACATAATTATGCTTCATTTGTAAAATAATAGACACTAGTAAAATTCGTCATGTCAGCCATTAAACCAAATTACATTGATCTGAATAATGCTACCAAGACTTACGTTTCCCCAGCTGGAAATGTCAATGCCTTAGATCAGGTTAATATGAGCATTGCACAAGGCACATTTGTGGGGGTCATTGGCAAATCCGGAGCTGGAAAATCAACCCTGGTGAATATCCTTACAGGCGTGGATAGCCTTACCGAAGGAGAGCTAAGGATTGATGGTTTTCCACTGCATTGTACCAGCCAGGAAAAAATCACCCGTTGGCGTGGAAAGAATATGGGGGTTGTCTATCAATCATTTGAATTATTAAATCAAATTAGCATACTGGATAATGTTTTACTTCCGATGGATTTATGTGGTGAATATTCCCGTCTGAGTAGCCCAAAACGGGCTTTACAACTTCTAAATCAACTCGAAATCGGAGACCATGCCCAAAAATCTCCTGCATCCATCTCCGGAGGGCAACGCCAACGGGTAGCCATCGCGCGGGCGTTGATCAACAATCCCCAAATTATCGTAGCAGATGAACCAACAGGGTCATTAGATTCCCAGACAAGTATGGTGATATTTAAAATATTCAGGCAAATTGTCAATTCTGGCAAAACAGTTGTGATGGTTACCCATGATAGGCAACTGCTTCCTTTTTTTGATCATATCTTTTTATTGGTAGATGGTGTGATCAGGAAAGAAGCAAAAAGAGGGAGAGCTTGATATGAATCAACTCCTTGCCCTCATTAAATTGCAGAACCTAAGTAAGGTCTATCAAGCAGCTTCTATGCAATTTATCGCTTTAAAAGATATCAGCATCGCTTTTCATCAGCATGAATTTACCGCAGTGGTCGGCAGATCCGGTAGTGGAAAATCAACTTTAATGAACATGATCACTGGCATCGACAAACCAACCACAGGCAAAGTCATCGTTGATGGAATGGAGATTCATAATCTTTCTGAAACTGAAATGGCAAAATGGCGCGGAAAAAACCTGGGCATCGTATTCCAGTTTTACCAGTTAATTCCGGTTTTATCCCTCGTGGAGAATGTCATGCTACCCATGCAGATTGCCGGAATATTCTCTCACCATGAACGCCTTGAACGGGCTCATGATCTCCTGAGCCAGGTTGGATTGCAAAAATATGCGGACCAAAGACCCTACATGGTATCCGGTGGTCAACAGCAAAGTACTGCCATTGCCAGAGCATTGGCGAATGACCCACCCATCCTCATTGCCGATGAACCCACCGGTAACCTGAGTTCCAGTGAAGCAGAAAAAATCTTCAGTATATTTCAGACACTATCAGCATCCGGGAAAACAATTATCATGGTCACCCATGATGAAGACCTGGCAAAAAGGGCAAAACGAGTTCTAAAACTTGTCGATGGCCGATTGGTGATGGAAAATGGCACTCCTTACATAACCTCCGCAAATCTGGAGCAACCACAATGAAACCACGCTGGAAAAAGGTGATTGCTGATTTCTGGGAAAATAAAGCCCGATCATTATTAATCATAGCCTCTATTTCAATTGGTATATTTGCTGTAGGAGTGGTGGGTGTTGGGTTCTATGTCATTCCAGAAAGCATGGTAGCAACCTACTTATCAACCAACCCGGCCAATATTCAAATTCTAACCGATCCTTTTGATGAGGGTCTGATCCAATCAATTCAAAAATTGAAAGGCGTAAACGAAGTCGCTGGTAGAACAACCGTCACAGCAAAAGTAAAAAACCCGGAAACTGGCGATTGGCTCTCTTTCAATATCATTGCTGTGGAAGATTTATCAAATCAACGCATTAAAATCCTGGAACCGCAATCCGGAAAAACGATCCCTGAAAAAAATGAATTGCTAATCAGCAAAGATTCGCTGGAAACATTACCAGTTTCCCCCGGTTCTTCCATCCTTGTTGAATTGTCCGACGGAACACAAAGAAATTTCACAGTGGCAGGGACAGTTATTGATTACAGTTCGGATTTGGCAATCACTTTTAATGAACGCACAGGATTCATTAATCAGGAAACCCTGGATTATTTTTATCTTCCGAGAAAATTCAATACACTACTCGTTACCGTTTCCGGTGATCAGAATGACCTTGCCAACATTGAGACCGTTGCCAGTTACGTCAATAATGAAGTCGAAAATACTGGTCGTAGAATTTTAAGTCAATCCATAGCCCGTTCTATCGATCAACCATTTGCAAACTATACTGATGCTTTGTCAGTCATCATCAGTTTCATTGGCTTATTTATTTTGATTCTCAGCAGTTCTTTGATCGTCAATACGATGAACGCGTTGATGGCTCAGCATGTGCGTCAAATTGGAGTGATTAAATTAATTGGCGGATTAAGAAATCAAGTGATTGGGATGTATCTGGCTTTGGTAATCGTATTCAGTATCATTTCCTTTTTGATTGCCCTCCCAGCCAGTGCATTTGTAGGCAGAATCCTCGCTGCAAATACATTGCCCGCATTAAATGGAAAATTATTTACGACGGATTTGTTTATTTTCATTCCAGAAGTAATCCTCATCCAGGGATTGGTTGCCTTATTAATCCCATTTCTGGCCGCTATGAAACCCATTATTCAGGGTGCCAGCGTACCGATCAATAAAGCCCTCACTTCCAACCTGATTAACCATGCGATAAAACCTGGCAAATTTGATCTGTGGCTGGATACTATGCGCAACAAAAGCGGTATCATTACCCTTGGCATTCGGAATACATTTCGCCAAAAAGGACGGTTGTTCCTGACCATTTTCACGTTATCGCTTGGTTGTGCAATTTTTATCTCCGTTTTTAATGTAGAACTGTCATTAACCAATCAGATCGACAAAGTACTTCAATACAATCAGGCAGATATTTTTATCAATTTGGATAGAAATTATCCTCTAGAGGAGATCAATTACCAACTTCAACAAATCCCTGGTGTGGAATACTCCGAAGCCTGGTTGGCAACAACTGCTTTGTTACAAACCTCCAGTAAAACCGAGAATGTTCTACTGGTCGCCCCTCCTGATGCAAGTTCCCTGGTAGAAAGGGTCGTTAATTTTGGTAGATGGGTGCTGCCGAATGAAAAGAACGCCATCGTTGTCAACGATGCATTCTGGAATACTTTTCCTTTATTGAAACCCGGTGACCAGATTGTTTTGGAAATTTCAGGAAAAGAAGCCTATTGGACGGTGGTTGGCATTTTTCATTACACCGGTTTAGATCAGAAATATGCTTTTACCTCTTTTAATAGTCTGGCTGAGGTTCTGAATACGCACTCTCACGCTTTGTCATACCGGGTTGTGTCTCAGGAACATGATCTCAACTATCAAATGAAAATGGCTACGTTGATAAATCAGCACCTGACTGCATCTGGTTACCGCGTCAATTCAATAACCGCCCGGGAGGAAATCGTCAAGCAGGGTTTGGAAAAAATTGAAATATTAATTTACTTATTGTTGTTTTTATCTGTTTTAACCGGTATCGTAGGCGGAATTGGTCTCAGTGGGACTCTTAGTCTCAATGTGATGGAAAGAACCGCAGAAATCGGGATTTTACGAGCTGTCGGCGCATATAATTCAGTCATCATTCGCTTGGTTACATTTGAAAGCTTATTCATAGGACTGACCAGTTATATGATTGGCATTCTGGCGTCCCTGCCGATCTCATTCGTTCTTACAAATTTAGTCAATCAGGCAATATTTGGGGCACCATCTGAATTGGTTATTACTCCGAAAGGAATCATTCTGTGGTTATTTATTCTAATAATTTTATCCCTGATAGCTAGTTATATTCCTGCTCGCAATGCTTCCCGCCTAACGATCCGTGAGGTGTTAGCCTATGAATAAAACACTCGTTTCCCTTTTGGAAATTTGCAAGAAGATGAAAATAAAAACGTGTGAACTGGAGGAAAAAATGCGCAAAAGTTTCTTCTTAACGATAATAATGTTGGGATCTACCTTCCTGTTAGGTGCTTGTGATATCTTTACAGTGGATCAACCAACCCCGGTGGTTTATGAATCGGCGGAAGAAGATGTATCTGGCTGGATCATCTCAGATGGCGAAGTTGTGCCCAACAATGATTTACAAATCATTTCTGTTGTAAACGGCCGGGTGGAAGAGGTTTTGGTGGAAGAAGGGCAACTCATTCAGGCAGGGCAGGTGTTGATCCGCTTGGAAACTTCAGAACAGTTATTGGCGGAACTGAAATCCGCTCAATTGGATCAATTAAAAGCCCAGCAAGCCTTGGATGATTTTCTTTTATCTGGGAATCTCTACAAACAAAAAGCCTTTCAGAGGGTATTGGATGCACAATCTGCTCGAAGAGCTGCCCTGGCTGCATGGGATGAATTTGATGATGATCAATACGAAGAAGATTTAGAAACCATTAAAGAAGATGTGATTGATGCCCGTCAAGATTTGGAAGATGCCAAAGAAGATCTGAAAGATTTTCTGGATCTCGAGGAGGACAACCCGCAAAGAAAGAACCGTCAGGAAGATGTGGATGATGCCCAGCTGACTTTAAATAAATTTGAACGGAAACAAGCCGCATTGGAACAAACCAATGAGCAGTTACAACTAAATCTCGACCTCTCGAAAGCCGAAGAAGATGCTGCCTGGGAGGAGTATCGAAAATTCAAACAGGATAATGTGCCAGCAGACCAATTCTTGCTATTAGAGAATCAATTAATGACAGCCAAAACAAGGGTGGCTGCATTGGAAGCCAGTATCGCTGATCTGGAAATTACCTCCCCAATCGATGGAACACTCGTCAAATTGGATGTTCAATCAGGAGAATGGGTTTCCACAGGCCAATTAATTACAATCGTAGCTGATTTTTCCACCTGGTTTGTAGAGAGTACGGATACAAACGAAATCGAAATCGTAGACATTCAGCCAGGTGATTTGGTTACATTGGAGTTCGATGCATTTCCGGGTGAAACTGTACGTGGAAAAGTCATTGAAGTAAAGGATCTGCCTACCATTAAATATAACGATGTTATCTATCCAGTGCGCATTGAATTAATGGAAAATGAACTGCCCCTGCGCTGGAAAATGTCCGTGGTGATAAAAATTGAGAAGTAGGTCATTTCGTCAAAAATGATCTAAAAATTGATACTTTAAATCCATTCTCAAACCGGGTATTATATTATTAAGATATCTCGCATAGATCTTGAAAAATTTTTTAGTAAAGGGAGCCACCATGTTTGTCACAATTTTGACAGGTCGGGTTGCCGAAGAAAATTGGCGTACGCTGGAAAAATCATACGAACGCGCCATTAGAACTAGTACCAAAGGGATTATTTCCTCAATGCTGATCCAGTGTCAGGCCGAACCGAAACTTTGGGAAATCATCACAACCTGGGAAAGTGAAGAAGCCTACAAAGATGCCCATGTCAAAAAAGTTGCTAATACGTGTGTAGACCTTTTCTGTAATGCTAGTTCAACCCCTTATCGCAACGAATATATTGTTTTTGGCCACTATACACGCGTCTGATTACTTGACAACCATAAAAACATGGTAGAATTATGCATCAGCATGGCTGAATTGCGGTTTGTCATTTTAGTTTTCTGAAAATAGGTGTTCAGGCTCCCATTTCCTGGGCACAATCAATTTTTCCTTCAGAAACCGAGCAATGCCAGGGTCATAAATCCCCTGAATTGGTTGGAATAACCAAAAATGAAACTGCGGGGATTAAAAGGAACTCCATTATCAAAGATATCGATAGAAAATTCGACTTAAACTTTTAAATTGTTTATATGCAGGTAGCTTTGTTACTCATGCTTTAAGGTTTTTTCACATTGATGATTGATACAAGTAAAAAAGATTTCCAAAAATTATTAAGAGAGACTTAGGGGCATCTAAAGTATGTTCGACAATCAACCCGAAGAAAGGGAACTGGTTTTTATTCAAATACTATGTGGGTAATCCATACACACTGGCAACCGCCACGAAAACCATCTGACCAAGGTGGTATCTTGTTTTGGGCTGAAACAGATGAGAGCCCTGCTCCTTCCTATTGGGATGGAAAAATTCCAGAATCTCCCAAACCAGAGGAACATCCTTATGCTTTAATGCCTGAGGTTATCATGGACCGGATTGGTCTGGGAACGCCGCTGGAGAGTGCAAAACCCAATCTGATCACCTTGCATATGCCTTCTACCCGCACCGGTCCAATCCCCTCCCCGGCTTTAACACATGTCTGGGAGTTGGATCTTGAAACGGACCCATTTCTTGCACCGTGGCGCATTGATGGTTTATTTCTGCCTGCAACCACTGCCTTCAGTGTCCTGATCAATTTACCCGAGGAGAGCCCATTTAGCGATTTTATTCTCGGGCAGGATGCTATTTATTGGCAAAATGTAAGTAGCCTAGCGCTGGAAATTCTTTCAGAACAGAAAATGATGCCCATCATGGTGCCAATCACCCCCGCCAGAGACACCTTCCACGCCCGTTGGCAACCGGTTCTGGATGGTAAAGATGATGGACCGCGAATGGCAAAACTTGTAGAAGCTATGCCACCGATTTGCCGCGCCGAATCTTTGCATGGCGATCGGATTTATCCTGGATCACTGCCACCCGCGCGTGCCTTGTTGGATAGTTTCTTGAACACAATCTGTGACTCCCTGGCTCGTTCCTGGGGTGGTGGTTCTGAGGCAATTCGTCTTATCCCGGAAAACCCAACACCTTTTGAAGCCTGGGTCAAAGCACTTTTCAGCCAGGATGCCACCATCAAGATCTCTCCCGTACAGGCAACAGCTTTATATAGTAGCGTTCGAGCCTGGATACGGAATCTACAGGCAGCCGGAGATAATTATTTTCGGGTTGCTTTTCAATTAATATCACCAGAAGAACAGGTCGAATCACTTGATGCTTCCACCTGGCAAATTCGATATCTCTTGCAATCAAGGGATGATCCCAACATCCTGATCAACGCAGATCAAATCTGGAATACACGCACAACGGCATTGGTTGTGGAAGGAAAACGTTGCGAATTGCCGCAAGAAAAGCTATTAATGGGTTTGGGTTATACAGCCCGACATTTTGAACCGATTGCGGACAGCTTACAGAACCGCTATCCAACAGATGTAAAAATTGATACGCATGAAGCCTATCAATTCCTGAGAACAACAGCCCTGTTATTAGATGAGGCTGGTTTCGGTATTTTAGCACCCGAGTGGTGGGATACAAGTGGTGCTCGTCTGGGTGTGCGTTTGCAATTATCTCCTTCAACAGCGCAAGCGCGTTTTAAAGCAGGTGGACTGAATCTGAATACTTTGGTGAATTATCGCTGGGAGCTTTCTCTTGGTGATACCCGCCTTTCGAGAGCTGAATTTGACGCATTAACCTCTCTCAATGAACCCTTGGTGCAATTAAACGGCAAATGGGTGCAGTTGGATAGCGAACAGGTACAGGCAGCCAAACGATTCTGGGCTACCGAAGGGCAAGCGGGTCAAATGGGTCTGATGCAAGCCGCACAATATGTCTTGGGAGGTCAAGCTGGGGCAGAAGGTTTACCCATTGATGGTGTTGACGCTGAAGGCTGGGTACAGGATTGGCTGGATGGACTTGACGGTCATGAAAAGATGATTGTCCTGCCACAACCGCAAACCTTACGCGGCAAATTACGTCCATACCAAACCTATGGCTTCTCGTGGCTTTCCTTCTTCCAACGCTGGGGGTTGGGTGCCATACTGGCAGATGATATGGGGCTAGGTAAAACGATTCAAGCCTTGGCATTGCTGGCACATGAGAAAGAGAACAATTCTGGAAAACTACCCGGACCTGTCTTGCTGGTCTGCCCAACCTCGGTTGTCACCAACTGGGAACGGGAAACCCAAAAATTTGCACCAGGATTGGAAATATATAAACACCAGGGTCCCACTCGCTTTCGCAATCATGAATTATTGCAAAAGGCAAAAGAAACCGAATTATTCATCACCAGCTACCCATTAATCCGGCAAGATCTGGAAGAATTACAATCCATTCAGTGGCATGGTGTTATTCTGGATGAAGCACAAAATATTAAAAATCCGGCTGCTAAACAAACACAAGCCGTACGTGCACTCAAAGCCAGTTTCCGCTTCGCCCTGACCGGTACCCCGGTCGAAAACCGCCTGTTGGAATTATGGTCAATCATGCAATTTCTTAATCCTGGCTATTTGGGTTCACGGGAAAGCTTCCGAAGGGAATTTGCAATTCCGATTGAACGCTTCCACGATCCGGAAATCACTGGTCAACTCAAAGAATTGGTTTCACCATTCATTCTACGCCGTGTCAAGACCGATCCAAACGTAATTGATGACTTGCCAGAGAAGATTGAAGTAAAAGCATACTGTAATCTCACCAAAGAACAAGCCAGTTTGTACCAGAATCATGTCAATGAGGTCATGCAGAGAATCAATGACAGTGAAGGTATTGAACGACACGGTCTGGTTCTGGCAATGTTAACCAAACTGAAACAAATCTGTAATCATCCTGTTCAATATCTGGAAAAGATTAACGGCCATGTTCCCGCAGCCCGGGAAATTCACAACCGTTCTGGCAAACTGAAACGCCTGGTAGAAATGCTGGAAGAAATTGTCGCAGTTGGAGATCGGGTGCTAATTTTTACTCAATTTGCTGAAATGGGTAAAATATTGAATAGTTATCTCTCCAGCACGTTGAATATTCCCACCATCTTCTTGTATGGCAACACACCGGTAAAAATGCGAGACCAGATGATCAAGCGCTTCATGGATGATGAGAATGGGCCGCAAATCTTCATCCTATCCCTGAAAGCAGGTGGAATCGGACTTAATCTCACGCGTGCCAATCATGTCATCCATTTTGACCGTTGGTGGAACCCGGCAGTGGAAGATCAAGCCACGGATCGGGCGTTCCGAATTGGTCAGAATCGTAATGTTCAGGTGCATAAATTTGTGTGTGTGGGCACTCTGGAAGAAAAAATCGACGAGATGATCGAATCCAAAAAAGGTTTGGCAGAATCGGTCATTGGTGCCGGCGAAGCCTGGATTACTGATCTGTCGACTGAAGAACTGCAGGATCTGGTGCGCCTGCGTCATCAGGATTAGGAGTTTGGTATGGACAAATTAGAAAATAAATCAGAATATGAAAATTCCCCCAAGAATAACAACCCTGTTTCTCCACCAGACGCAGATTCCTATAACTCCGAACAAAAATCCAGCAACAAACTAAAATCTAATCGATCCCAAAATCGCAATCAATCAAGACGCCGTAGAAAACCCAATCAACGCAATCAAAGAAGTAAGGAAAATCAGAACGGTAATCGAAATGGGAATCAGTCATCAGTAGGCAATGACGGCGAAACAAAAAATAATCAGCAGGCTGATACCAAAACAAGGAATCAAAATAACCAGCACAATAACAACAATAATACTCCATGGGGAATGAACCCATTACCAACACAAATCGGTATTCAAACCCGCAGTCAACGCGGGGAGTTCGCCAAAAATTGGTGGGCACGCCGCTGGTTAGAAGCTCTGGAACGATTGATGCAAGGGGTTCGTCTCTCCCGTGGACAGTATTATGCACGGATTGGGCAGATTGTCTCACTGGAAGAAATCAAAGGCGGCATGCTGGCACGTGTGCTGGGATCACGACCCAAACCCTATCGGGTCACTATACAGCTAACTCCTTTTAATAACAAACAATGGGAAAAAGTCCTGGACCATTTGTCTGAAAAATCAATTTATATGGCCAAATTACTGGTGGGTGAGATGCCACATGATATTGAGGCAGTCTTCAATCAGGCGGGGGTCAGCTTGTTCCCGGAACACGCCATGGATTTACAAACCAGATGCACCTGCCCGGATAAAATCACGCCTTGTAAGCATATCGCTGCAACCTATTACATCCTTGGCGATCGCTTTGATGAGGACCCATTCCTGATCTTCCGTATGCGCGGTCGCACCCAGGATCAGATTCTGGAGGCGTTAAGGCAGCGGCGAGGTGCGGAAGCTGACCTCTCGATAGACTATGCCGAACCACTTACACGCTCAACCACCCCCGAAGCTCCCCGCTTTCCTGAGACGCTCGAGCGCTTCTGGGAGGTTCAAGAGGATCTGAACCAGGTGAATGTCCAGGTACGCATGCCAAACATTCCACAACCATTGCTAAAACGCCTGGGCGAACCAGAATTATCCTCCCAATTGACACTTCAAGGCCAGTTGGAAGAATCTTACGATCTGATCAGCCAGTTTGCAATCATGATTGCTTACGCCGATACCACTGGAACCCCTACCCAATGGCAATGGTGAAAGCGAGTAGCTTTTCGATCGAATTTCAATGATAGCGATACATTTCTATCCACCTGCCTTTGTGGCAGGTTTTTTCTAGTATATTGAACCGTTTTCAATGAAACTATAAATTCACACACATATAAATTCGGCCTTGACAAAACATTTGAAAGATATATAATAGTTATAAACTGGTTTGTAATACAAACTTGTTTACAAGGAGACTCAAATGACTGTAGAACAAATAAATATCGAACACGTTATTCGTAATACGAGAAAGTATTGGTATGTAGATGGGTTAGCCGAAATCGCTGGTGGATTAATCATTTTTTTCACCGGACTGACCTATTGGTTGATCTACTCAATGGAAAACAGTAGTTTAAAATTTCTGCTGTTAATCATTGCCCAACCAGTTGTTATTATTCTGGGTGCATCTCTGGTTCGGAAAATCCTGCCAAAAATTAAAGAAAAATTGACTTATCCACGCTCAGGTTATCTAACATTTAAAAAACCAACCAGAAACAAGCGTTTGCGGCGGGTATTATTCGCCGGCTTAATTGCGGGAATCATCGGCGCTTTAGTTGGCATGGTCTACAACGGTTTACCACAGCGCTACATACCACTTTTCTCAAGTTTCTTCTTAACTTTATTCTCAATTTATTTTGGCTATCAGGTCGCTGTCCCCCGTTTTTATTGGACTGGGCTACTGATCCTCATTTTGGGTGGCATCATTTCTTGGATCAATCCAACCGACGCTCTTCCCTATATGCTGTTATTCAGTGGCATGGGGATCATTTGGATCATATCCGGATTGATCACCTTAGTCCTTTATCTGCGTCATACGCACCCAATGCCGGAGCAGTCATGAAAGAGCCAGCTCATATTCTGGAGGTCGATCGTCTGATCCATGAGCCTGCAAGGCTTTTGCTTGTTACGATCCTGTCCACAGCAGAGAAAGCTGATTTTCTCTTCTTACTCAAAGAGACCGGATTAACCAGAGGAAATCTTTCGACACATTTATCAAAATTAGAAACAGCCGGATACATCGAAATAGAAAAGACCTATCGAGGAAAAGTTCCATTGACATTATGTTCATTAACAACAGCCGGGCAGAATGCATTTGAAAAATATCGAAATCAAGTTAACAAGTTTCTCAAGCAAATTTAACTTTAGCAATTTATATGTAGAAGGAGATTATCAAAATGAGTGTTGCCATTCAAACAACCCAATTAACCCGTGAGTTTGGGAATGTGCGGGCTGTCGATCAGATCAGTTTAGAGGTGGATAGCGGATCATTATTTGGCTTTTTAGGCCCGAATGGGTCCGGAAAAACAACCACCATACGTTTGCTACTTGGATTACTGGAACCAACCCGGGGAAAATCCTCCGTTATGGGATATGATTCTTTGACACAAGGGCAATTGGTGCGTGAAAATTGTGGCGCTTTGTTAGAACATACCGGTTTGTACGAAAGGCTGACCGCTGCTGAAAATCTGGAGTTCTATGCCCGTGTTTTTCGTTTATCAGCGAGTGAGCGCAAAATACGCATCAAAGAATTACTTTCCAATATGGATCTCTGGGATCGAAAAGACGAGATTGTAAAAGGTTGGAGCAGGGGTATGAAACAAAAATTAGCTGCAGCACGCGCTATGCTTCATCGACCGAAAATCATTTTCCTGGATGAACCCACATCCGGTCTTGACCCGGTCGCTGCCAGCGTTTTTCGAGAGGATTTGCAAACACTTGTACGCCAATCTGGTGTCACTGTCTTTCTTACCACGCATAATTTGAGTGAAGCCGAAAAATTATGTGACCGTGTCGGAGTTATTCGTGAAGGAAAATTACTGGCAATCGGCTCACCGGATGAGTTGCGCTTGCGAAACGGGAATTCGTTTATTGATGTAGTTGGTACCGGATTCAGTCCCGAGATAATAAAAGAGCTCGAGCTTCATCCGCAAATATCAGCTGTCAAACAACAGGATCAGCATGTTCGCCTGCACCTGCAAAGTGGTTTTGATTCAAGTTCTCTGATACCTGTTCTGGTATCTTTCGGTATCAGCATTGAAGAAGTGCGCAAAGGAAAATCCAGCCTTGAAGATGTGTTCTTGACATTAATGGAGGAAGAAAATGATTAACGATATTTTCACGATCATTCAAAAAGATTTGAAGGAAATTTTATCGGCACGAGGAAGTCGAAAATCCAGCCTGATCTACCTTGGTATTGTTATTGGCCTCATTGGTGTTTTAATGCCCATTCAATCCGGCCAAATCTGGTTATCCGAACCTATTGTCCCGTTGGTATGGTCCTGGTTCCCAGTTTTCTTAATGATCAGCATGGTTACGGATTCAATCGCCGGTGAAAGGGAAAGAAACACCCTGGAAACATTATTGGCAAGCCGATTATCAGATCGTGCTATTCTTTTCGGGAAAATTGCCGGGGCAGTCATTTATGGTTGGTCAATTTCTGTCATCAGCAACTTACTAGCCGTCATCACCGTCAACCTTTCTGATCCGATGGATGGTTTTCAATTCTATTCACTCAGTCTGTTTCTGATTTTACTGTTCCTACCGTTGGTTTTGGGAATCCTGATGAGTAGTCTCGGCGTCTTAGTGTCATTAAATGCTCCCACAGCCCGATCAGCTTACCAAAAACTCAGTTTGGTGATGTTAGCCCTCTGGTTTATCCCTATGCTCGGCATTAATGTAGTGCCAGAAAGTATAAAAATGCAGATGAATCAGTTTCTAGGTACGGTCAACCTGGTTCAATTGGCAGTGATTGGAATAATCCTCATTCTTGTGTTAAGTATTGGTTTGATTTTGTTAGCAATGCAGCGTTTTCAGCGCACACGTCTAATATTGGACTGATACAGCATTGTAGAATAACAGGGAAGAATCAAAAATTGAATTTGGTCTTGACATCTCATTTCTTTCAGGCATAATTAGGAGAAGAAAATCCGTTATCAGCCATGATGGAGGAAAGTAGTGCGGTGAAAGTTGACAGGAATGCCGGGGCTTAGACTGAAACCCTCGCCCAATGGAAACCGCAGGAAGTTCCCTCCCGAGCTGCTCAGGTGAACGTTCAAACGAACCATTAGTCAGAGCCGGACAGCCACCGTTACCAGGCTACCTGATCACAAACCTAAAATCGTTGTCGTCAGGGATAAGTGCACCAGCAATGGTGAATGTGGGTGGTACCACGGGTCAATTTCGCCCGTCCCTAAATCAGGGGCGGGTTTATTTTTTACTGGAGGTTATATGTCAGAACAACCAATCATCCTTTCAGAACTGGAGCGGACAAAACAAAAAGCATTGTCACTCCTGGCAGAAATCCAGGATGAAGAACCATTGCAAACCTGGCGGCGTGAATACCTGGGAAAAACATCCACGGTCATGTCCGCTTTTAGCAGTATCGGACAACAACCCAAAGAGTTCAGACCATTGGTTGGGCAGATTGCTAATCAGGTCAAACAGGCTTTAGAAGCAGCCTTAGAGGAACGTGGCAGAATCGTCTCAGAAGCTGCCCTCACCCGAAAAATCGCCAACGAGCGGGTAGATGTCACCTTACCCGGCCGACAGCCAATTTCAGGTGGTTTGCATCCCCAAACCCTGGTATTACGCCGCATTTTTGCCATTTTTGCTGAGATGGGTTTTCAGGTCTACCGTTCACGGGATGTCGAAAGCGATGAGTACAACTTCGAATTGCTCAATATCCCGGCACACCACCCCTGCCCGCGATATGTGGGATACATTTCACATCGACCAACCGGGGGTAGTATTACGTACCCACACGTCTCCGGGGCAAATTCGGGTCATGCGCGAGCAAGCGCCTAACCCGATCCGGGTTATTCTGCCGGGGATGTGCTACCGCTATGAGCAAATTAGCGCCCGTTCCGAGATTCAATTTAATCAGGTGGAAGTTTTGGCGGTTGGGAAAAACATCACCTTTGGCGATATGAAAGGCACGCTCAACGGATTTGTCCGGCGTCTCTTCAACGCGGATGTACGCACCCGTTTAAGACCTTCCTACTTCCCCTTCACAGAGCCCAGTGCAGAGATGGACGTGGAATGTTTCGTCTGCGGTGGAAAAGGCTGCTCGGTCTGTAAAGGCAGTGGCTGGTTGGAGATCCTGGGGTGCGGTATCGTCCACCCCACCGTGCTAAAAAATGGCGGTTATGACCCTGAAGTCTATTCCGGTTTTGCTGCCGGGATGGGTCCCGAACGCATAAGCATGCTGCTGCACAAAATCGAGGATATCCGCTACTTCTGGGGCAATGACGCCCGCTTTCTGGAGCAGTTCTAATGATGCACAGATTGGTTACAAAACACGAAAGGACAAGGAGGATAAACAAACAATGAGAATCCCTCTTTCATGGTTAAAAGATTATATTGATATTGACCTCTCTCTGGAGGATTTAGCCCGCACATTGACAATGGTAGGCCTCGAAGTAGAAGAGATCACCGTAGTAGGTTTACCCTTTGCGGGAACCAGCGATCGGCAAGAATTTAAGTTCACAGGCCTGACCTGGGATCCTGAAAAATTTATCGTCGCGCAGATTGATGAGGTTATGCCCCATCCGGACGCTGACCGTCTGACCCTTTGCCGGCTGCATGATGGTACCCAGGAATGGATTGTTCTCACCGGGGCACCCAATCTATTCCCCTATAAGGGGAAAGGACCACTGGCACAACCCCTTAAAGTAGCCTATGCCCGTGAAGGTGCTGTTCTATATGACGGCCACAAACCAGGTAATGAACTGACCAAATTGAAACGCACCAAAATTCGCGGTGTGGAATCCTTCTCCATGGTTTGTTCTGAGAAAGAATTGGGCATTTCAGAGGAACACGAAGGTGTCATCATTCTTGATCCTGACGCCCCTACCGGAACTCCCCTGGCGAATTACATGGGCGATGCAGTCTATGAAGTTGCCATTCTTCCGAACATGATCCGCGATGCCAGTCTTGTCGGGGTTGCCCGTGAATTATCGGCAGTAACCGGAAAGCCATTAAAAGTCCCTACCCGAACAATTGTTGCCAGTGGTCCAAAAATCGATAATCTGGCTGCTATTCAAATTAATGATCCCGATCTCAACCCACGCTTTGTTTTAGGTTTAGTCCAGGGTCTTACGCCCCAACCCAGTCCATACTGGGTACAACGTCGTTTACGGCTGGCAGGCATGCGACCGATCAATTCCATCGTTGATGCTACCAATTATGTCATGCTGGAAACAGGTGAGCCCTTACATGCCTTCGATTATGATGTCCTCCAACAACGGGCTGGCGGAAAATCGCCTACCATTATCACCCGGGCTGCTACAGAAGGTGAAACACTCACCACACTGGATGATATCGAACGAAAATTAGACCCTTACGCAATTCTGGTCTGTGATACGGCTGGTCCTCTCTCATTAGCAGGCATCATGGGCGGGCTCGAGAGTGAGGTCACACCACAAACCCGCAATGTGTTACTGGAAGGTGCCAGTTGGAATTTCATCAATGTTCGGCGTACATCCTCGCGCTTGCACCTCAACTCAGAAGCGGGGTACCGCTTTGGCAGAGGTGTCCACCCGGCTTTAGCTTCCTGGGCTGTTGATCTGGGGCTTGAGCGTATGGCTGCCTGGAGTGGTGGCAGCATCGCACAGGGGCTGGTCGATAATTATCCCCAACCACCTGTTGATCCAACGGTGAGTATCCATGTCCAGGATGTGGAACGGAAATTGGGTGTTTCCATCCCGGCAAGCCAAATCGCAGAGATCCTGACCCGGCTGGAATTTGTTTGCACCGTCACTGGCGACACTGTTCAGGCGAAAACGCCACCTCTGCGCCTGGATATCGGCGAAGGGGTGATCGGAAAAGCAGATTTGATTGAAGAGATCGCCCGCATTTATAGTTACAATAACATTCCGGAGACAAACCTGGCTGATGAATTGCCTCCCCAGAGGAACAACCTGGAATTAGCCAACGAAGAGAAAATCAAGGACATCCTGGCTGGCTTGGGGCTGCAGGAAGCCATTACCTACCGGCTGACATCCATCGAAAAAGAAACTCAGGCATACCTGCCTGGTCAGTCACTGGACGCAGAAAAATATGTGCGTTTACGCAATCCTATCGCCCCCGAAAGGTCCGTCATGCGCCAAGGCCTGTTGGCATCGGTGTTGGAAGTATTGGAAAAAAATGCCAGAATTCGCGAACACCTGGCATTCTTCGAAGTTGGGCCAGTATTCATCCAGGAGACAGACACTAGCTTGCCCGACGAACCGCGTAAGCTGGTGATTGGGATGAGCGGAAAACGCGACATCCCCACCTGGAACCAAACGGATACTGGCAACCTGGATTTCTATGATCTCAAAGGTGTGTTGGAGAGTCTTCTGGATCAATTGCATCTGCAGGCTGTTACCTATCAACCCGGTGAAAATGCATCGATGCACCCAGGGAAAACAGCTCAACTCTATGTTGATCAAACCCTCGTTGGGGTTCTCGGAGAACTGCATCCCCGGGTGAAACAAAATTATGACTTCCTGACACCGGCGGTCTATGTAGCTGAGATTGACCTGGAAGTATTATTGCGTTTGATCCCCCTGCGTTTTGAATCGCAGCCGGTTTCAGTCTTCCCACCGGTACTGGAAGATATAGCCATGATTGTGGCAGAGGAAGTCCCTGCCGATCAGGTGGAAGCCCTCATTCGCCAGACCGGTGGCAAGTTGCTGGCAGATGTCCGGCTCTTTGATGTTTATCGTGGAGATCGAATTGGTGCCGGGAAGAAGAGTCTGGCCTATAGTATGACCTATCAAGCCCAGGACCACACCATTGAAGCGGGTGAATCCACCTCCTTGCGCAATAAGATCGTCCGCCGTCTCGAACGCGAGATTGGAGCTGTATTGCGGGATAATTAGGGTTAGTTTTGCCTTCCGGCATCCCCTCAACACCCAACAACTTATTCGGTCAATGCGCCCAGGCAAGTTTTGCCTGGGCGCATATTTTTTGATATGATCTAGTTGGTGCGCTCTCCCAATTGTTTCTATATTTAGAAAGAAAGAGGTAAAAATGATAAGTCGGAAAATAACAATTCCATTGATCATTTTTGTTGTGGCTGCAGTGGTTCTGGTGGTATCTATCAACCGACCTTTCCAGCCTGCAGAAGCCAATCAGAAACAACACAATACAGAGATTGAAACCAACCGACTTCAGGAAAACGAACCAACCAATCCACCTGAGCCGGCATCCGATCCTGAAACAATTCAACCCACTGAGGATCAATACCTGCCCTCAGTGAAAAAAAATGAAGAACCTTCCGATCTGGTCACCGTTGCCCAGCGCTTGAAAGAAAAAATTAATGCAACCCTTTTACATCCCGGTTGGGTCCAAATCAGCAAAGAATACACATCCTATGTAGAAAGGGAAGATGTGGTGATTGTCCCGGAAACCGGACAAGTCATTCCGAAGGATTATATTCTTAATCAATGGCTGCTTGTGGGCGGTGACCTGGGGCTCAACGTTCATTATATTCGCGGGGTAACCCCAGCCGGTGAGGAATATACCACTACGCTAAACAGTAAAGACGAACGCTGGCAATCCATAGACACCACATCACTTGAGACCATCAATCTACCCAATGTGCTGGGAACCAACACCCTGGATGACATCATCGCCATGGGTTTTGCCGAGGATGTAAAAATTGAGTATCTGAGTGAAGCTGGCGCAAACGTGGTAGCCATCACGACGATTACCCAATTCCCGCGGCCAGTAAGTTTCAACGGATGGGAGGATGCCAGGGTAATTGAATATGCATTCAGCAGTTTTTACAATTGGGAAACAGGCCTGCCGTTGCGATCGGAAGAGTGGATCACTCGCGAGGATGGCTCACAGATGCTGGCAGGCTTAAGTGTCTACACGGTATCTCATGGAAATGAGTTGCCGATAGAAATTTTGGAAAGGTTGAACCAGATAGGGGGATAAAGAAGTATTAATCTGTTTACATTTATTTTTCTATGTCAACCAATTCATTCGGGTTATGACATAGATTTCATATTGCCTTTGGAAAGTGATGAATATCCACTATAATTCGGGAACATGTCATTTCCTGGCTGTTGGGGATCTGATAAAACCAATTGTATGAAAGACTGCATGAAAAATTCTTCGAAAACCACACTTCTACTTTCCCTGATCCTGATTTTGATTCTTTCTGCCTGCCAACCAGGTGATCCTGATCCGGTCCAACCAACAGTAACTGCCACCCTTCAAAAAACCGCCACCCGAACGCCAACTCCTATACCTACCAATACACCTACCCCAACCGCAACCCCGGAATGGTTGGTACCCCTATCAGAGCTGGAGGATGTTGAAATCATCTTCTCGCACCCCTGGACTGCTGAAATGGCTCGTGAAATTGAGAAGTTAGTGGATACCTTCAACCAGACCAATGAATATCAGATTTTTGTCACCATTTCATCCCCAGGTAGTGCCCAACAGGTATTTCAACGCAGTGAAGCTGGCTTACAGGATGGAAATGCTCCGCAGATAGTGGTAGCTCCGACCGAAGAATTAGCTTATTGGCACAAAATGGGGAATCTGATCACCCTGGATGGTTATCTGAACGACCTCCAATATGGTTTTTCCACTGAACTGATCGAAGATTTTCTTCCACTCTTTTGGGATCAAGACATCCTTGATACACACAGGCTGGGGATTCCAATCTCACGCAATGCTAATTTTCTCGTGCAAAATTTGAGCTGGGCGAAAGAGTTGGGCTTCGATATCCCTGCCATGACGCCACAACTTTTCCGCCAACATACCTGTCTGGCGCGCGATGAACTACAAAACGATAATGACTGGCAGAACAATGGGTTGGGTGGCTGGATTGTCCAACAAGATGAATTCACCATTCTAAGTTGGTTGAACACATTTGAACTCACTGACTTTCCGGTAACTGAAACACCTTATGCATTTGAGCAAGCTGCCACGCTAGATGCCTTCACTTTTTTACGCGAGCTATTTGATGAAGATTGTGCCTGGAACGCCAGAAACCCAACTCATTATGAATATTTTGCCAATCGCCAGGCGCTTTATATCAGTGCTGATATCTATGACCTTGAACCCATACAAAAAACCTTTACACGAATGGAAAATGAAGATCAATGGAGGGTCATTCCTTACCCCAATAAAAAAGCCCAACCGGAAATAATCACCCATGGTGATTCTCTTGGTATATTAAAATCTAATCCAACTCAGGAACTGGCATCCTGGTTATTTGTGCGCTGGCTTTCCCAGTCAGACCAACAAATTCGCCTGGCAACAGTCAACCCTGGCATCCCCGTCAGCCAATCCATAATCGCGCAACTCGAAACAAAACGTAGTCAACAGTGGAATCAGGTCGTCGCTTTATTGGATGACGCCAGGCTTGCTCCGCGGTCGGCAGAATGGCGGGTTGCCCGTTTTGTCTTGCAGGATGCTGCTTACCAGATCTACCTGGCAAACATCACACCAGTACAATATCCCCAGATTATCTCCTTGCTGGATGCCACAATCGCAGATATTAGCCAACAACCGGCCTCACTGTCCTGGGAATGAAAAAAACGCCATTTCTGGCGTTTCTAACTGATTTCTTATGTCTAGAAGAGGCGACGACGAGACTCGAACTCGTGATGAGGGTTTTGCAGACCCTTGCCTTGCCAACTTGGCCACGTCGCCGCGATGTAGTGTTCAGAGCGGGCAACGGGATTCGAACCCGTGACCTTCTCCTTGGCAAGGAGACATTCTACCAGCTGAACCATGCCCGCATTACAATCTGTTGCTTGTAACCGTTATTTTAACACTTCGAAAATGAAACGTCAAGGGCTTAGGGTGGGCATTGGCGTTGGCAGGATCTTTTCAACCCGGTTGAACAACAAATCTCCATATTCAGGATGGGTAACTGTCAAAGTTTCATCATTACAGACATAAATAGCAGACATAGCATCCTGTTCACTTGAATTTTCATATCCGGGAGCAGATGCTGACTGGCCGAAAATATTATAAGACCCACCGCCGGGCATCAAATTGACCGAAATTGGCAAACCATTCATAAAGCCTTGAGCCTGGTTTACGTAATCATCCATTTCGAAAAGGTCCAATTTTTTTCCATCAACAGTTGAGTATTTTCCAGTTCCTTGAGAGTCGATCACCGTCGTAAAACCTGGATATCCAGTCGCCCCTGCTGTTATACTAAAATTATCTCTTCGGGATAATAATTCACCATCTTCTTTGAATTCCATGAGATAAAAACCTTCAATCTCAAAGAATAGTTCTGATCCGGAGGGAAGTCCTTCCACACCTCCTTGAGAATCCATACTTCCTAAAATATAGTTTTCAAAACTATCATTATCTACCTGCCATACTCCCAGCAGACACGGGTCACATTCAGCTTGCTCTGTTTTATTAACCACCGCTGTAAATTCATAATTACCTGAGGATTGTGTTGTGGTCATCACCAACAAGTATTTCAGATCCTCCTTGCAGGTGGAGCGTAATTCCGGAGGGAGCGCACTCCATTTCAAAGGATCACGTCTATCTTTTGCATTGACTGTAGAATACTTTCCATCCTGATTTTCTTTTGGTTCCTGTAAAAACCTGATTTCTTTTTTATATTTCATCAAAATACGGGTAGCAACAAAAGCCTTGGAGGAATATTTATAGTCACCTTCATCGTCAATCAGACGATAAAATTTCGTAGAAATCGTCTCCGGAGCAATCATAGATCCATCCGTATCTCGTATCCCGATACTTGCATACCCCACCACGAACTCCTGAAAAGTCGTATCCATATTGTCATAAGCTGCCAAAGCACTGGATGTGCCATTCGCATTTCCTAATGATCGCTGCAAACTAATAATCGCTTCATTTCCATAGGTATTGGCTGCATGTTGGAAAAATATGAAATTCTCGTATGATAATTCCATTAATGAATTAAAAAGAGACTTGGAGTCAAATTCGGACAAAAATCTATGTTCGAAATTGACGTCCGGATAAACTACATTACTGAAATATTCCGCTGATCCTTCCATCCACCATTCATTCGAAGATCCGACAGTCACAGAATTCCAATCCTGAAAACAATGAAACACCTCATGAGCAATCATTTGCATGAAGTTTTCAGTTTTGCCAATAGAAGCAGAAGGCAATAAAGTCAGAGGGCAGATAACACCTTTCGGTGCATACGTCTGAAAGGCGAGTGTTTCTGGGGATTTTGGATATGGCAATAAGCTAAACATCATATTGATGTTTTCCATCCGACCTAAATCAGTATAAACCACCACGCTATCGGTCAATCCCTGGAATGCAGCGGATACTAAACCTTCTTTTTCCTCATCTCCCTGCCAATAAGATGGGTAATAAACCCTGTATGAATATCCATTAATCATCGATTCTGCGTAAATGTAACAACTTCCTTCTTCAACAAATTCAACCTTAAACCCATTTTCAGCCATGTTCTCACAGGTTTGGGGGGATACCTGTTGAATGGGCATGGCTATTTTTGCAGAACCCACATGGCTGGTTTGATCGGCTGGCTGACTGATCACATCCAAAACCTCTTGCGTGGGAAATAACTTTGCCAACAATCTTCGAATTTCTGGGTTTTCTTCATTAGAAAGATATTCATTTGCTTTGCGTACAACGCCAGTGCCATTCAATTCAAGCACCCATTCAATTCCGGGGACATCTTCAAATTCGATTTCACCGGTAAATAATTTAAGCAGGATCACCAGACCCTCATCCATCGTCCATTCACCGGAAGCGATTTTGGCTTCCAATAAATCGGTGGAACTGGTATATGCGAGTGGAATTTCTTCTTCCGATCCATCCAGCCGAAATACCGTGATGGTTTCAGGGGGTTTTTTCTTTTCACTGATTTCTTGAACCACAGGAGTACTCGTTATCTCAATATTGCCGTCCGAACCATTCTTTGAATTTGAAGTTGGGGTTGGATCAGTTTCTCCATCATTATTAAGAAAGGATCCAAAACCACAGGCTGAGAGGATGAAAATCAAAATCATCATGCCTGGAATAATTCTTAGGTGTTCCTTCTTTGTTGTCGTCATTCATTTCTCCTGATTATTGATAAAGTAGATAATCATTATACAATTTTAGCTCCTATTATGCCGGAAGTGTATAACTGATCTGAAAAGTCAGAGTCATTCACTATTTAAATATGATGAGTAACTATTACAGAGCAGATGCTCTCGACCTTCAAATTCATGATGGATTAATAATTTGCTGGAAAAAATCTATTGTCAGGTACCCTGACCAAATCGTTCGATCAGATTACAGGTATCACTGGTAGCCTTTTCAAAATCAACGCGCTGCGCAAATTGATGACAATATTCCTGCACTATGGGGTTATTCAGCAATGGGATTAATAATAATAATAAAAAAACGTTAGATCTCCAGCGGGTGTAATTTTTTTATCTATTGTAAACAGATTGATTAATTTTACTGAACTTGTGCCAATCTATTGGCTTTTCACTTTCTAATAAATTTTCCAAAGGCTTAGAATATTCCACGACAGCTATTTTCATTCCCATCTTTTTGCCGGAGCAAATTTATCCCATGATGAGTGGGTACTGCAATGGGGAGAATATTAATTGACCAAAGCCGTATTCAGCCTGCCTGGAATTTTTCTTTCATTTTGGGCGGTGTTATTGGCAATTATCGCACTGATCGCTGGCGTTAAAGGAATGCAGATATTATTCCGAAGCGCTAAAGAATGAAGATCTGCTTTCTTTGTTGTAAAAATCCCCCTACTCATCCTTCCCCACCAACGCAACCCAGGTCAGAAATCGGGCGGTTCGGGTGATCAACCAGAAGGAAGAGCCCAGTAATACCAGGTATAAGCCGAAAACCCCGATCAGACTTCCGGCAATGAGCGAACTGACCATTACTGTCAATCCATAAAAGAAAATAATTATCCCCAGCGCTAATATGATCAAGCGGATTTTCATGATGAGTTGGGTGAGGTAAAGCTCCAGGCGTTCACGATCCAGACGTTTTCGGTTGTACATAACAATTCTCCTATCCAATCGGATGGATCATCGTTCGATTTGGCAGGTGTGGATCTAATTCATCATTGTAAAGTTCAATACCATTTACCCTGAATATTTCCTCCAGGCTGCCAAATACAGCTAGACACATCTCTTTAACCAGCTTGAAATCCTGGTAAGTCCCATTTACAATGACATCCAGCAAATCATCAAATCTTTCGGGTTTTATCTGGAATTCTCTGGCTTGGGAAATAAATTGGCTGAAAGTTGTAAACGCTTGTTGATTAATGAAAGACAAAATCTGGAGCAAATGTAGACTAGCGTCTACCAACAATAAACCGATCCCATCTTGATTTTTCATTTCAACCGCATTTAACACTTTGCAGAAGGACTCTTGAAGCTCATATCTGTTTCGAGTAGCGGCTGCCAGCAAGTCCTCCTTGCTATGCTGAATGCCTTTCATTTTTTCCAATAAATCTTTAAAAAAATTCTGATTGTAAACTACCTTCCACTGATTAGAAGCGGAAAGATACCAATGAGAGGGGATTGTTTCTCGTTCCCTGAGAAATTCTTCCGGGGTATGGTAAATGGCTTCAATCAACATGCCTTCCACCACTCGTTGTAGATATTGTTCTTCCCTTTTTTCTGGTTTTTCCCTTAAAAACACATCCAACTCCAGATCAGAAAAAGCCTGGTCATCTCTACGGGCAACCGAAGCACTAACAGCAATCCCCAGCAGATTATCGCCAAATTTATTCTTCCAAAGTGGAATTAATTTTTCAATCACTTCAAGACGTTCTTCACGACTATGTTCTCGGATCCCCATTATCTCTTTCATTCTCTCGCCTCCATTTGACCCATGATCATTTCATCCCCGCGGACCTCTCCCCATCAAGCGCTGGTTTAATTCCCATAAAGCTGTTTTATCGCCATCAAATTTGAGCAACTGCTGTGCTTGCTCATACAAAAACCAGCCACATGCACTGTGTTCCTGCGACAGCTTGATCTCTACAATGCAGGTATTGACACCAAAACAATACTGCGGGATCACATAGAGATCCTCACCCCAAAGTGGGCTATCTTTGAAGGCTGTTACCGGAACCGACTCGATTGTATCCAATTGCAGGAAGTCAGCGGATGGCAAAATCCCAGTTTCTTCGAAAGTCTCTCTTTTGGCTGCGTCCAGCGGAGTTTCATCATCTTCCCCACCACCTGCGACGCCCTGCCAGAAACCAGCATCGGAGCGCTGCAATAAGGAAAATTCGATCTGGTTATTTATGTTCTTCCGATATGGAAATACTAAAACTTGGAATAGAGCTCTGGCCATCAAAAAGATTTTCCTCTATTAAATCTGATCTTATCCTACAATATAAAAGCCGCATTCATTGGCAAGATCCTGGATGGTTGCCGGATCACGCTTATCATTCAGGATATCCTGTAATCTTGCTGCTCTTTCTGGATAAACAATCGTCTGAACCGTATCCTCCAGCGCGGGTAATTCCAGAGGTTGGTCAAAGGGTTTACGTTTCAAACGGTGTGGTAACGCTAACTGCGCTGCCACATGAATATCTTTTGATTCCAGATGTGTACGACTGTTAAATACAGCGTGAGCAATGGCTGTTTTTTGGATTACCAGATCAGCCCGATGACCTTCAATTTTGAATTGGCTGGTTACCTCTGCAATCATTTCAAGGTTCTCATGGCTAATTTTTATCCGTGGTAACAGATTGCGTGCCTGAACGATCCGGTTGGAAAGTGTTTTTTCGCAATTTTTCCAGGTCTTCATAAAGCGCTGCGGATCGTTCTCATAATCCAATACGCGTTGTAAGATCAGGATTCTGCGACGGATGTCCGTGATACTTTTGACAATGACAGATAAACCAAAACGGTCAATCAATTGCGGCCTCAGCGTGCCCTCTTCCGGGTTCATCGTCCCCACCAGCATAAACCGGGCAGGGTGGAAAAAGGAAATCCCCTCCCGTTCAATTATATTGACGCCCATGGCAGCTACATCCAACAGCACATCCACCACGTGATCATCCAGGAGGTTCACTTCGTCAATATACAACAACCCTCGATTGGCTTCTGCCAGGACGCCTGCATCAAAAGCCCGTATGCCAGAGCGGATGGCTTTCTCAATATCCAGTGTGCCCACCACCCTGTCTTCGGTAGCTGAGATTGGCAGGTTGACAAAAGGCGTAGGTCGTTCCACCATATCCGGTTTTTCTCCGGCCACAAAGCGCTGGTGGCATTCACTGCACCAGGTGTTGGGCTTCCCTGGATTGCATCCAAACCTACAATCCCGAATCACTTGAATTTTAGGCAGCAAAGCTGCCAATGCTCTCACGGCAGTGGACTTGGCTGTACCTCTTTCGCCTTGAATCAGTACACCACCAATTCGGGGATTGATTGCGTTCAATATTAACGCCAGCACCATGTCTTCCTGCCCAACAATAGCAGTAAATGGATATATGTATCGTTCTGTGTTAACATTGGTTATCATTCCCTACATTGTACTTTAATTTAGACTTCGTTTTTGCAATTAATCTGGGCAGATTGTAAGGTCAAACGGATTGCACCTTTCAAGTTCTGAAAGTTTGCTTGACAGTGTTTTTTGACTATGCTACAGTAATTAACATCGAAACATCTCGATTAGAATTTCCCTCAAGGAGCGTCATTTTGACAAAATCAAGAACTCAACTCATGGTAGAAAGGCTAAGAGAGCTTCAGGCATCCTCCCCGGATATCGAAGCTTCAGCAATTGTCAGTGTGGATGGCTTAACCATCGCCTCCGCATTACCACAGGGCGTAGAGGAAGACCGGGTTTCGGCCATGTCAGCCGCCATGCTTTCACTGGGTGAAAGAATAGCGACGGAATTGGGACGTGGTAATCTCGAGCAAGTCTATATCAAAGGGAAACAGGGTTATGTTGTATTAATGTCAGTTGGCGAAGAAGCAGTCCTGACCGCTCTGGCGCGCGAACAAGCAAAACTTGGCCTGATTTTCCTGGATATGCGGCGAGCTGCTGAACATCTGACCAAGCTGATTTAGCTCTGGTTTGATATGGAACCCATTCCAGTCAGCGGTCTTTATTATCCAAACAAAATTGCCAATATTGCTCTCAAAGCACTGGAAGATGTGATGGGAAAGAATGGCGTGAACGCCATTCTCAATCTGGCTAATCTTCAACATCTGATTGATCATATCCCACCGCCGAATCTCAATCGGGAATTTGATTTTGCGTATTTTTCAGCCATCTGGGGAGCCCTGGAAGAGATGTACGGTCCTCGTGGAGGGCGCGGGTTAGCACTGAGAGCGGGTAGGGCAACATTTGCAGAGGGGTTAAGAAATTTCGGAGCACTGGCAGGCGCCGGTGATCTTGCATTTAAGGTATTACCCCTTCACATAAAAATAAAAATTGGTTTACCTGCCATGGCAAGGATCTTTACTCAAACCAGTGATCAACATTCCACCGTGGAGGAAAGAGAAGATCATTTTATCTATACCATCCACAAATGTCCAGTCTGTTACGGACGGCATATTGATAAACCGGGCTGCCATGTGGCTACCGGATTATTACAAGAGGGATTAAAATGGGTATCAGGCGGATATGAGTTCCGTGTGGTCGAAACAAAATGTATCGCCGTCGGCAATGATGTTTGTGAATTTGTAATTATGAAAGAACCAGTAGGGTAAGTCTTGGTCGTAACCCAATCAAATGCGTCCATTCTCATCATAGATGATGATCAGGAAATTGGCGAAATGCTCAATTCCTATTTTGAGGTGCAAGGGTATCAGGTTTCCACCATCAACTGGGGTCAGGATGGATTGGACGCCTGCCTGGAGAAGATTCCAGATATCGTTCTATTGGACATTCGCTTACCCGATTTGGATGGCTATGAGATTGTGAAACGACTGAAAAATAATCGTCGCACACAATCTGTCCCAATTATATTTCTGACCGAAAAACGTCAGCGGGAGGATCGTCTGCGGGGTTTGGCCATGCAGGTTGAGGATTATATTACCAAACCATTTGATATCCAGGAACTGCGTTTGCGGGTGCGTAATGTATTGATGCGTTATCGCCGTAGCTCGCTCACCAATGCCATCACATCCTTGCCGGAGAAACAGTTGTTGATTGAAACAATCGAAGAGCATTTGCAAATTGGAAAATTCGGTATTATCCTCATCAACCTCCAGAAACTGGACTCCTATCGGGATCAGTTCGGCTTCGTGACGGCAAATGAATTACAACGTAATATGGCCTTGTTCCTCAAAGAAACATTTATCGAGAGCGCTGATCAACAACCATTTCTGACACAATGGGGCAATGCCAATTTTATTCTCCTCACCCAGGCTGATCAACTCGATCAGATTGAAAAAACCGTTTACCAGGATTTGTTCCCCAAATTGGAAAAAGCTTATGCAACGGGAGAGAGTCACACAACCCGAATTGACCAACTATTAGGTATTCGTGTTTATAAGAAGCTGATCAATCCACAAACTGAAAGTCTCCAGAAGATCATTATCGGTCTCGAACGTCTAATCCATTAGGTGCATATTGAAGACAACATTCGTAATACCAACGTACAATGAGGCAGAAAATATTCCAAAACTTGTTCAGGCAGTCATGGAATTACCGGTATCCATCAATTTATTAATCGTCGATGATAACAGCCCGGATGGGAGTGGTGACCTGGCGGAACAGATGAAAAAAGAACATCCTGATCGCATTCAGGTACTGCATCGTAAAGGTAAAATGGGTTTGGGTAGTGCTTACATTCAGGGTTTTCGACAGGCGATGGCTGAAGGCGCGGATTTTATCGGACAGATGGACGCTGATTTCTCGCATCCAATCGATAAAATTCCAGTTTTACTGGATACTTTAATCCGGCTCTGATTTTGTGATCGGATCACGTTATGTTCCCGGTGGCAAGCTAGATGATAACTGGCCGTTCTGGCGCAAATGGTTATCCGGATTCGGTAATTTTTACGCTCGCACCATTCTGGGATTAAAAATTAGAGATGTCACCGGGGGATATCGTTTATGGCGCAAAGAAACTCTCTCAGCCATGCCATTGGAACGGGTAAAATCGAATGGCTATATCTTCCAGGTGGAGATGTCATATCTTGCCACCCTGCTCGGGTTTCAATGTGCTGAAACGCCTATATACTTTGCAGACCGCCGCTGGGGACAATCCAAAATGTCGCTGCGCATTCAACTCGAAGCTGCTTATCGCACCTGGCTATTATTGGGGTTTTACAACGACCTTAAACTTAAACGCTCGATTTAATAGGGGCTAGGTTTTAGGATTTAGGGGTTAGTGTTGATGCGTTAAATAGTAATAAAATAAATAAAGTAAATATGAATGAAAAGAATTAATAAAAAAAAAGGAGGAGAAAAGAAAAAAGGGATGGGATGAAGGAGAAAAAAAAAAAGAAAAGAGCTACCTGTTATGAGCTATGAGCTATGAGCTATAAGCTATGAGCTATGAGCTCAAAATAATACTCTGTCAACTTTCCCCATTCCTCCAGGTTTAAGGTTTCTGCACGTCGTGTGGGGTCGATATCATTTTTGATCAGCATCTCTTCCGTCTTAGGCACCGATAAACTCAATCCGGCGGCCAGTGATTTGCGCAGCATTTTCCGTTTTTGACCAAAACCAGCTCTGGTCAACTGAAAGAACGTATCCAGCATGGGTTCATCCACCAATGGGTTAGGGTATAAGTCAACCCGGATAACGGCAGAATCCACACTCGGAGCCGGGTAAAATGAGCCTGCGGAGATTTTTGCCACAATCTTTGCCTTCCCAAAAACTTGAACACTCAAAGCCAAAAGGCTCATATCACCAGGTTCAGCACAAATTCGTTGGGCGACTTCCTTCTGTATGGTCATAACAATGCGGCGCGGTTTGCGCTTGGCGGCCAGCAAATGCCGGAGGATAGCTGAGGTAATGTAATACGGGATATTTGCTACGACAAGGTATTGGTCAACAGAAATCAAACGGGTGGGGTCAAGTTTCAGGATATCGCCATATACCAGTTCAACATTGCCTTCAGAACCCAGGACCGTCTCCAGGATAGGGATCAGATTGGAATCCAGTTCCACTGCCACTACTTTACGCGCTGTAACGGATAAAAAGCGGGTCAGAGAGCCTAATCCAGCCCCAATCTCGAGAACGACATCGACCGGTTCAATTTCAGCCGCGTCCACCACTTTTTCCAGGGCACCATTATCCACCAAAAAATTTTGCCCAAGGCTTTTTTTCGGGCTGAGACCATGTTCCCGCAATAGATTGCGAACATTCAGAGGAATGGGGATTAAGGCAGGATCCATGGGATGTTGTCCGGAACAGGGGTCAAGAAATAAGCCGTGACATTGTGATACCAGGCTACCCAATCATTATCTGAATACGCCAGGTCAATCCAATACTTTCCTGGTATACCGCCACCAATATCACCGACAACACCAATCCCATAACCCGGCACATACAGGCTCTGGCCGACCATCAGGTTGTACCACGAACGGGTAACAGCAATCACACCGTGTTGAGCTGTTAACCCACTGGCGGTTCCCGAGGAACAATAATTTTCAATTCCCAAACGGCAAGGCGAATAGGAGGTAGCATATACATTGACAGCACGCCAATATTCGATCGGCCCACTGGGGGTGTCCATGGTGCGCACAACCACATTGGTGCCTAGACCGGTTAATTGTTCTTTTGGTTCTTTTGCCACCCAGGTAATCTCTTCCATCCGGCTGACTTCCTGGTCATCTTCATAAATCACGCGGGTTCTGGTCACTTCCACACCAAATTCACCAGCCTGAACCACTTCTCTCTGATCCAGTTCTACTTCATCCGATTGGATATAGTTCACACTGAAAGGAATGTTGGTTTGGGTAAGCGTAAATTCTTCACGTACCCTGACAACTCGTATTTTTCCATTCGCAGGAATGACTGCCTGTGCATCCGGGATACTGTAATCAGCCGCCTGCAAAGCGAGACCCGCTTCAACCAGCGCTTCTGTTACTATTTCTGCGGCTGTATTCACCTCAATCGCTTTGTCTTTCAGTTCAATCACAACCAGCCTTGCCCGTTGGATCGAAACTTCCAGATCACCCACCAAAACAGTTTCCAATCCTGGCTGAACGCGATCACCTTCATTGAGAACAATCCCATTTTCTTCCAGCGCCAGAGCCAGCGTTTCGGCACTGGAAAGAACGCTGGTACCTTGCCCATCATCCTCGATTTGAAGGCTGACAGCTTTGCGAACCAGCAGTTGATAATCACCCTGATACGGTAATGACTGATCAAGTGCTACAGGTTCACCCGCCATTAAAAGCTGATCCTGTTCACCTAATTCAATCCCGGCTGACTCCATCAATTTGCCTGGGTCCCGTTCCGCTGTAAGTAGATCAACTTCCTCGCCTGCTGGAAATATACTGATATGAACCGGCCGGGCCAGTTCAACTTCAATCTCCTGCACACCCAGCATGAGACTGGCCACATCCGGAGAGATTTGATCGGCTTCTTCCAGCACAAACCCATCTTTTTCCAGGGCTGCCGAAACGGTCAACGCATTGGTGGTGAGATATTGGGTTTCGCCATTAATCGTGACAAGGATGCTTCTGGGGATACCGAGCAACCCCAACAGGGCCGCCAGCACCAGCGCCACCCCTATGATTTGTATTTTTCGTTTACTCATATAAACGATTCTAACCGAAAATAGCAAAAAAATCAGGCGCCATTTCTGGCGCCTGTGTGCCGAGTCGCAGAATCGAACTGCGGACACCACAATTTTCAGTCGTGTGCTCTACCAACTGAGCTAACTCGGCTTAATGACCAAGATTCTAACCGTTGAGCGTAAGAATGTCAAGCAAATCGGCAGCAGGAAGGGCCATTATGGAACAATTTCGATCTCTTTAATATGGATGCCAGAAATTTCTGATGCCTGTCCTATGAAAATTTCTTTATCTTCATGCAGAATGCACATATTCTCCACCACCAGGCGCAGATAAAAGCCTCCATCAGGCATGGTGTTATTCACCGAGCGCACAATATTCCCGCCAGCATCAGATATTAATCCCGCTAATTTAGCCAATACCCCCGGCCGGTTGGCATATGATCCGGATTGAATATGGATGGTAGTCCAATTCAATTCTGATCTGGAAATACCAGCTTCATCCAGATCATTCGCCATTTCAACATTTCTGATCGCCCCACTACCGATCGCCGCGTACATGTCCTGGAGATTGGCAGCACTGGTTGTTTCCAATAATAAATTGATTCTTTCCGGATAGATAGCCTGCACATCTTCCAGGGATAAAACTCCCCGCTCATACAGCATATTCCGTATTTGTTGCTTGCCATTGTCCGCCGCCCGTCGCAAATCTTCAACCGCCAGCACTGATCTCAAAATTCTGGCCGTGGCAGGATTGACAAATTTCAACCAGCTGCCATCCGGGGGCATACGGGTAGTGCTTGTAATCACCTCCACCAGATCACCCGGCTTCACCTTATCGGATAACAATGCGAGATTTCCATTAACCTTAACCCCGCTGATTTTATCTAGCAAAAATTCCTGCTGAATGGATGCCACCGCATCCAGCACAGAAGAACCTTCCGGCAAAAAACGCGCACCACCAGTTGGGGTAAAAACCTCTACCGGTCGGTATTCACTGATATCCTTGCCTTGCTTCAAGGCGTAAATGACACCCCAGGTGTTTTCTCCTTCCATATCATCCGTGGCGATTGCTACTTCGATAGCCCCAAATTCAGGCAACCAGATGGTGACCTGCAGCGCACGATATCCATTCTGTGGATAAGCGATATAGTCATCAAACCGATTCTGATCCAGGTAGGGGCCAAAGAAACGATTGACATGTGAAAGAAGTGTATATGCATGGATTGGGTCGGGATCATCCAGGATCATGCGAAAACTAACCAGGTCATTCAATGCTTCAAAAGAATCCATGGCTGATTTTCGCAAGCGAGCCATACGGCGAATTTTCTGCCAGGATTGCCAATAACCGTTGACAGTAAGGGATACTTTTCCACTCAAGCCAGCCTTTTCCATTAATTCTGCCAACTGAGATAGCATATTATTAACAAATTTTAGCTCCAGGCGTTTATCACTATCGATACGCCGACGCACAAAAGCATAGGTCTCTGGTTCAGCATGCGGAAAAGCCATATCTTCAAGCCAGCGTCGCCAGCGATAGCAATTTAAAATACCGGCTAATTTTCCATATGCACGTATCGCTTCACTTGCTTTGGAAATTCGTTTGTTTTCCGGCATGAATTCAAGCGTTGAAACATTATGGCTCTTATCGGCTAATTTCACCAGAAAAACGCCGGGATCACGAAAACGGGCAATTTTGCGCAACGTCTCGATCTCCCGCGAACTGCCATCACGGGGATTACTGATCTTGGTGACACCATCCACAATATGTGCCACTTCCATTCCCAACATGCCCGGAAATTTCTGTCGAATTGTCTCAAGGCTGCTTTCCTGATCTTCAACACTATCATGTAGGAGAGCTGCGATCGTCCAGGCTTCCACTCCAGCCAACTTGTCTATTAAACCTGCCACCCAGGCGCAGTGAGTTTCGAAGTATGGTTCTCCACTCATTCGCAACTGACCGTGGTGTAATTCCTTACCCCAACCGTATGCTTCTTCAATAGCTGAAGTTCTTGGAACAAATTCACCCGGCGAAAATTCTGCATCAAATCTGGGGCGAATCTCTTTTATGTTCTCAATCCGGACCATTCAATTCTCCTGTTAGACCTTATGTTCAAGGATAAATTAAAGTATACCGAAAATAAAGTATTTCAGGAAGCTGATCTTTAAGATCACAACCAATTTGGGTGAAAGGTGAAACTAATCTAGCTCCTCAAGCCTCACCCGCTGCCAGGTTTTTTCGTGCGCCGATTGTTCGATTGCCTCACTGACCAACATGCCATAATGCCCATCAGTAAAAGTGGGGAAATTCGGCTTCTGATAATAATCTCCCGCCAGCAAATACGCATAAATCCTGCGATAGAGTTCGTTAAATGTATCTGGAGATGTTTGTTTTTGATCCTCGGAAGACAGTTCTTTTTTCTGGTCATTTTTCAGAATCTGATTCTGCTGGTCACGGTAACCCAGCCATAATTGATCCCCTTGTTCTGCGTTCCAGGCAATCGAGGCTTTGCTGCCGTTGATTTCAAAGAAGAGGCGGTTTTTATGACCCGCACATAATTGCGAAATACTTAAAACGCCACTAACTCCTTTTTCAAAATGAATCAGGATTGATGCGTAATCTTCTGAGTCGATGTTAATTTCTTGCTGTCCTCCACCCTCCATAGCCTGATAGCGCTTATCAAGAAATGTCTTGAAATCTGCAAATACTTCTACAATCCGCAACCCGCTGATATACGAGACCAGATCCAGCCAATGAGAGCCAATATCCCCCACTGTCCGCAAGCGACCACCTGTGTCCGGGTCCAAACGCCAATTCCAGTCGGTTGGATATAAGAGCCAATCCTGGAGATATGAGCCATGGATGAGGAAAGGTTTCCCGATCTCACCGCTACGCACGATTTCGAGCGCTTTTTGCACCATGACGGACATTCGGAAATTAAAATTAACCGCAGTGACCAGATTCTTCTCTCTGCCCAATAACATCAATTCTTTCGATTCAGCTGCCGTCAAGGTGAGCGGTTTCTCACAGACAACATGTTTTCCGGCCTGCATAGCCGCCTTGGCATGCGGATAATGTAAATGGTTTGGGGTGGTCAAATGGATAACATCAATCCGCTCATCATTCAGCATCTGATCAAAAGATTGGTAAGCATGCGGTATATCTAATTCAGCAGCTTTCAACCTCGTCTTCTCATACGTGCTGCCCAGTATCCCCGTAACATGAATGCCATTCCATTTTAATGCCCTGGTATGCGCCTCACCCATCAAACCAGTACCAACAATACCAACCTTAATATTTTCACGCGTTAATGTTTTCACAACAAATCCTTTGAGTTTTATAGCTAATTATGATTGTAGCATTACACAGAAAAGAATGGATGAAATAAATAAAAATGAAAAAACAAAGCTGAAAGATTTAAGAAAGCATATACAAATTTCCTGAAAATCCTTGCTTTTTAATTTAATTCAAGTAGAATATTAATAATCAAACGCTTGGGTGCCCCCCTCACCTTGGCGTTTGATTATTAAATAGGAGGAATGAATGGATACTTTAAATCAAATATTTTTAACTTTACACAACATTACCCGGTGGGTCGTTCTAATTTTGGGTATTGTGTTGGTAGTACGCTCGTTTTTAGGTTGGTTCAAGAAATGGGATTATCAGGAACGGGATAAAAAAATAACCCCATTTTATGCTGGTGTTTTCGATTTACAAATTTTATTGGGCATTATCCTGTTCTTTACCAAAGGTTGGGGAAATGTACTGATGAGTGCTCCCGGCGAAGTGATGAAAACCGCAGCCTTGCGCTTCTTTGCTGTGGAACATTGGCTGTTAATGATCGTGGCAGCCATTGTCATTCATATCGGTTCTGCTCAGGTAAAAAAGACCAACGAAAGTCTGAAAAAATACAAACGAGCAGCCATATGGTTTACCATTTCATTGATATTAATGCTGGTGTCCATTCCCTGGCCAGGTATGTCGGCTGCTCGCCCGCTGTTGCGCTTTTTTGGACTTGTTTTTTAAGTATTAATTCGATTTAATAGAGCTCAGCATTATCTGGGCTCTATTTTTTTAATTAATTGGAACAAAGAATCCGGATGATTTAAGAATTAACATCAGTTCGTGAGTATGGTTTAAAATCAAATCTGCCCCTGCCCGGCGTAATTCTTTTTCTGTCCCAAATCCACACAAAACACCGACTGTCTGTGCCCCGGCTGCTTTTCCAGCCCGAATATCTACGGTAGTATCCCCCACCATCAGGCAATTTTCAGGAGGAATACCTTTGTCCTGTGCTGCCCGAATGATGGGATCCGGAAATGGCTTGGTATAAATACAGGTCTGGGCGGTGACAACGCTCTGAAATAAGTGGTGTATTTCAAATTGATTTAAGAAAGCCAGTGTGCTTTCTTCATCCCTGGCACTCACAATCGAGAGGGGGTATCTTTGATGGCAATATAGAATCAATTCCTTACCCTGTGGAACCATCCAGAAGTGCTTTGGCTTTCTTCCAGCATTCCGCTGCGCCAGCCAGTTATAAGCATTGGCTACTTCATCATCCAGATGAAGGCGATCGAATAGCTCATAAACCAAATTCCCAGGCGATTCGAGCACCATCACCAACCAGCGTGCGAAGGATCTCAAGTCCTTTTTGGCGGATAGAAATCTCAAAAAGGATAGCCTGCGTTCAAAATTACTGACCCATAAATCATCAGTATCACTCAGCGTTCCATCCACATCAAAACATATAGCTTGAATTCGGTCGATATCCAAGGGCATTTTACACTCCTATGGGAACACAGATAATTGGCTTGCCAAATCCTGTGCCAGAGTCGCATTGGGGGCTACGATCCAGAGTACCTGGTCGGTCTGGCGGCTGATCAACACTGTTTCCGATGTCAGTTCCCACAACTTTTTTGTGCTTGTATTCTGGGTAGAGCTGCCCCAACGCATCGCGGCATATTTGGTGAATGCCTGCCAGTATTCATCCGCGTCGGCCTGGGTATCCCATTCACTCACTGAAATAAGCACATCCTCATCATTCTCAACATGCTGATAAACCAGGTATAAATCACCACCCCAGCCTTCTGCTGCTGACAGTGCTTGTTCTTCTGGCAAAGCCCAATCGGCGGACAGCGGTTTTCCTAACATGAGGTAGGCATACCATTCGCCCAAGGTATTACGCTCAATTTCTTCCCAGCCAGATCCCAGAAAAGAAGTAAAGTCATCTAATAGGATCTCAATCGGCTGATCTTGCGGGTAGCGTTCCGGATGTAGGATTTGCTCGGTGGTAACAGGGGGGTTGAGGAACGCATCATCGATAGCAGCGTAGCCACCTTCCTCATATAAATTGTTCACAAATTCCAACCCTTTAACATAAGGAAAAATCACATCCTCCTGTAAAAAAGCAGGTATATTATCAAATATGGGGCTGGAATATTCCTGATAATATTTTAGAACTTCCTGCTTATCTTTCAGGCTGGAGTGCTCTAAAAACCATTGGGTTTCTGTAAATGAAGCATCACCTTCCAACAGTGCGGTTACAGCCGCACAGTACTCAGAGTCAAGTTCACAAGTTTCATCGTTTATATTCAAGCCATCACTTAAATCGTATTGTGCATCCTGTAACGCATGGGTGTATTCATGCGCATAGGTCATCCGTTGTGGGCCTGCAAATTCCTCCCCTTGTACAACAACCATTTCCTTCGTTTCATCGTCATAAAAACCGGCGATCTGCTCACTGTACAATTCCACAAACAGATCATAGAGGTCATAATCTCGATCGATTAACCCGAATAAATTGAGGATCAACGCATCCTGACGAACATCCTCTTCGGTGTAGTCACTGAAAAAATCATCCATCACCTTTTGTCGCAATTCTTCTGGGGTCAGGGTTTTTCGATCCAGATCGTTTGCCCGTGGCAATCCACGCAGACCCTCCACTTCTTGCTCAATTTTTTCCATTTGCCTCAGTATATTCGCTGGAATCATCGTCTGCTTTTCCAGGGAAGGTGATGATTCTTGCTCTTCTTTCTCTTCCGGATTGAGATCAAGAGTTGGCAGAGTGATCGGTTCTTTTGTTGGAGAAACAATTGACTCAACTGGCTCATTGATGATTTGTGACGACGCTTGAGGTTGTAAAATCGCGTAAGCTGCTCCGGAAACCACCAGAATCGCACAACAACAAATTACAACCAACACCAAAATAATGATGACAACTATCCAGATATTTTTCTTTTCCATATTTTTCCCTAATTTTCGTTTACGTAATTAATTGCATAGGTAGCATCTTCATAACCTGGATGTGCTTCCAATGCTTCCAGAAACAAGGAGAGTGCTTCCTCTTTATTACCAGCCCTGTACATTCCCCAACCCTTCCATAATAATGCTTCTTCAGAATTGGGTGTGCGGTCCAGGGCATACTCCACCAGCACCATTAAATCTTCAGTGCGCAGCGAGTGAAAATAAGCCATAAATGGCGTGAACTGATAGCGCAGCATGCGTTGCGGCCAACCGATTTCTCTGGCTCGATCAAATGCCCTTGTCGCCTCGCGATATTCACCGAAGTAGGTCAGATTTGTACCCAAATTAAACCATGTAAATACGTTCGCAGGATCAGTTTCTGATTCGAGTCGGGATTTTTCTAAGGCGTATTCCCTGTTTGCATCCCGGTCCCATTGGTCAGCCAGGATGTTCTTGACTGTTTCTTCCTGACTCGGAAGATTAATGATGACATACACGTAATTGAACGCCTGCCATTGTTTATTCAGATCATCATAATCCACCCAGCGATCTGGCCCATAATACGAATCCTGCCCCAGGAAGGCATCCAGTTGATCATCATATCCATTCACCAAAAAGTAATGGCCTGCCCATTTGTCGTCATTGGGCCAGTAACTTTCATCAAATTTGAACGATTCTTCGATCATCACCGGGATACCGGCAGCAATCAGTTCTTTCAACAACTCAACGTCTCCACCCACCCGGTAATTGATCTGCAACCAACCGGCATAATTGCGCACATAATGATCTAACTCCTCCACATTGACATTTCTATCCTGTGGAATTGGTTTAATCAAATCTGAAATGGTGAATTGATCCCCCTCCCAACCATAGTAGCGTAAATACAAGGCCAGCGTGGCAGGCCCACAATTGTTGATGTCTTGTTTTTCATACTTTGGGGAGGAGAGAATGACTCGTTGGGGGATGGGCGTGCTGGTTAGAGTTGGCAAGGCTGTTTCAATTACAATTGGAGTCTCAGTCAGCATAGGACTGGTTGCAGTTAAAGTAGCAGTAGGCAAGACATTAATAGGAATCTGACTTTCTTCTGTCACCACCTGCACCGCTGTGGGAATAGAACCCACGGGATTGACAACACCGCGCACATAAGTCTGGAATACTTCCCAGCGCCAGGAGGAACGCAAGTTAAATCCTAACAACACAATCAAAAGGATTGCTGCTACCAGCATGATAGCAACCAATCCATAAATTCTTTTAGAAGTCCATTTAGTCATGGGCTCGATTCTAACAGGAATTTATAAATTATTGATGCGTTAATAGCATGTCTGGTGGATAAATTTCATTAATCAGGCTATAGCAACTATTTCTGATCTGGAAATTATCATTCCAATCAAGGGTTGTTCTGTAGAAATTCTAAGATGACCGGATTAACCTCCTCAGCTTTTTCATACTGCGGTAAGTGTCCAGTCTTGTCAATGAAATGATATTCTGTATCCGGTAAACGCTCCAGCAGCTCAACAATCGCTTCCTGGGTCACACTTTTGTCCTCTTCCCCCCAAATCAAGAGGGTCGCTATTCCGGTTTTTTGAAGATTTTCATAAATTTCCAGCGGATTAAATTTCACCAGGTTGCGAATGGTGGAGAGAATGGCGTATTTGAAACCCTTGTATTGAAGCTGCTCACGATATTTTTCCTCCCAGCCAGGAAAATCCTGCGGGCGGTAAAAATCATCCAGTTGCGATTGGGGTAAGTTGAATGGAGCCAGGTATGTCCCCACAATCCATTCCCCTAACAAGGGTACATTCATTGGAAATATATCTTTTTCCGTGACCGGTAAAACCTCTGGCGCAATCAAGGCGACAGTTTTGATTAAATCGGGATGTTGATTCGCGAAGGATGCAACGATTGGCCCCCCCATGGACAGACCAATGATATGAAAGGACTCCCCGGGAACAAGCGCAGTAGTCAGGTCAGCGATTTGCTGCTCAAAAAATGCCTGATTGTACTCAGCCTTAGGACGATCTGAGTAGCCACGTCCATACATATCATACCTCAAGACCCGGTATCCCTGGTTCACCAATTCATCCACCGTCGGATCCCAAACATAATAGGGAACCGAAAAACCATGCACCAACACCACCAGATCTCCCTCCGATGCACCGCTCAGTTCATAATGAACAAACCCGTTGGGCAATTCTACAAATTCACCCGCTGCCAGTTTACGAACGTTCGCATCAATCTTTTGCTTTTCCGGATTGAGAAAGATGAAGGCTGCCAAAAGGGCTAAAATGATCAGGTCAAATATCACAAAGAGTCTTACTAATTTTTTTGTTTTCATAAGTTTCCTATTGAATACATTGCGAGCGAATTGTCTCTAAAAGAAGGCAGCGAACCATTTACCAAATTCGCTTATTGAAATAATTATATACCCCGTATTTTTTTCGATTAGATGCAACTGGGTCTAAGACTAAATTGGACTGATTTGGTAAACTTATTTTTAGATCCTGTTATAATAGCGCACATGAAATATCATATTTGGACTGAAGGTTGCCAGATGAATGTCGCCGATTCGATGCGGGTGGCATCCTCTCTGGAAAAATTAGGCTATCACACGACTGAAAAACCAGCCGATGCAGATGTTATCATTCTTAATACCTGCGTGGTGCGTCAAAGCGCCGAGGATAAAGCCATTGGCAGATTAAGTTCACTAAAACCACTCAAAATCAAAAATCCTGATCTGGTGATCAATCTAATGGGTTGTCTGGTCGGTGTTAAAGAAAATCCAAGCTTGAAAAAACGCTTCCCCTACGTGGACGTATTTTCCGCACCCAGCGATCCGGTGCCTCTTATTCAACATTTGCTGGAAAAAGAAGGTAAAACCCACGAACTGGATGAAACCCTGGCCCGCTTTGCCTACATGGATGGGGATCTGGTCATTCCTGATCGCGATCAAGGCAATCTGGTATCCAGTTTCGTCCCGGTGGTATTGGGTTGTTCGCATGCCTGCACATACTGTATCATCCCCTATCGCCGCGGCATCGAAAAAAGCCGACCACCTCAAGATATTATGGCAGATGCACAGGCTCTGGTACAACAAGGTGTCAAAGAAATAACCTTACTGGGTCAGATTGTTGACCGATATGGAGCTGATCAAACGGATTATCCCAACCTGGCGGGCATGTTACGGCGTCTGCATGATCTTGATGGGCTGGAACGGATCCGATTTTTGACATCCCACCCTAATTACATGACCGATGAGCTGCTGCAAGTGGTTGCAGAATATCCCAAAGTCATGCCACATATTGAAGTGCCTATTCAAGCCGGAAACGATCAGGTCCTTGAGAATATGCACCGAGGCTATACCAATCAGCAATATCGTGAGCTTGTTGCTCGCATCCGAGCGCACATCCCAGGTGTTTCCATCGCCACCGATATCATTGTCGGTTTTCCTGGAGAAACAGAACAACAATTCCAGGAAACATATGATCTGTTAGCAGACCTGAAAATGGATGTTGCCCACCTGGCACGCTATTCTCCAAGGACGGGCACTGTCTCCGCTCGCCGCATGGCAGATGATGTACCAGATGAAGAAAAATGGCGCCGCTTCCGCTTATTGGAAGACTTGCAGGAAAGAATTGTGGCTGATATCCACGCCAGATACCTATCCAACACGGTGCCGGTTCTCTTCGAGGAAAAAAGCAAGAAAGGTCGTTGGCGTGGCCGCACGGAAACCAACAAACTGGTCTTTGTGGAAAGCACACAAGACTTGCGTGGGCAATTACTTGCGGTCAACATTGATTGGACAGGTCCATGGTCAATGTTAGGTCATCTCAATCCTTGAAAAAATTTTTAATTGCTTTTTTTTCATTTCTCTTTGTTGTCCTGGTCATTTTAGTTTATTTTTTCCTGATCAAACAGCCAGGTTCAACACAGCGTTCCAGCAGAGTCATGGAATGGATTCGTTATCCCGAAAAAAACCCCGACTGGGCAATTCAGGCTGGTGATCGCTGTGAGAACGCCCCCTTCAGCATGCCCACAAGCGGCTATATTGGTTTTCTATGGGACGATTCATTTCGCCCTGGTCATCATCACACTGGGCTGGATATTTTTGGCGGCTCAGATGTGGGCATCACTCCCATCTATGCTGCCTATGATGGCTACTTAACCCGTCAATCAGACTGGAAATCGACGGTGATTATTCGCATCCCGCAAGACCCTCTGCAACCAGCGCGCCAAATCTGGACTTATTACACCCACATGGCTGATGTGCAGGGCAATGATTTCATCTCGGAAGATTTTCCTGCGGGCACCAGTGAGGTTTTTGTTAAAGCTGGCACTCTGTTAGGGTATCAGGGAAATTATTCCGGCACTCCTGGGAATCCTACAGGTGTGCATTTACATTTTTCAATTGTAAGAGATGATGGGAATGGTCAATTTTTAAATGAAACCATCCTCGAGAATACGCTCGATCCTTCTCCATATTTCAATATCATTCTGAATGCCAACCAATCTAAAGCAGAAATCCCTGTCTGCCCATGAGATCGAAACCACCAATCCTATTCTGATTTATAATTATGTCTGTAGCCAGACTTCATCATGCGTATCTCCAGGAGGGAGGATGAATGCTTTCATATCGGGATTTAATAACGGGCTTTAAGCAGCTGGAAATTGATCCACAAAAGCCACTCATCTTACACGCTTCGCTCTCCTCGTTTGGCGAGGTTCGAGGGGGTGCTGAAACACTTTTAGGCGCAATCCTGGCAACTTACTCATTCGTTATGTCACCTACCTTCACATACAAAAGTATGATCATTCCTGAGAGCGGGCCAGACAACAATGGTTTGGAATATGGTTCTGGGTATGACCAGAATAAGCTTGCTGAGTTCTATTCACAAGACATGCCAGCTGATCAATTAATGGGTATTGTGGCTGAAAAGATCCGCTCACACCCCTACGCAGAGCGCTCAACGCATCCCATCCTTTCATTTGCAGGCATTCAACTCACTGAAGCCATTGAAGCGCAAACACTGGAAGAGCCTCTTGGGCCTATTCAATGGTTGCTGGATCACCAAGGGTATGTGCTGCTACTGGGGGTAGACCATACCGTCAATACCAGCATTCACCTGGCAGAACAGAAAGCGGGTAGAAAACCATTCGTTCGCTGGGCGCTCACTTCCCAGGCTATTTATGAATGTCCAGGTTTTCCGGGTTGTTCCGAAGGATTCAATCAGGCAAAAAAACATTTCACCGATAACACCAGTATGATTAAGATTGGTGATGCCGCAATTCAGGCGATTCCAATCAAGGAGATGGTAGAAATTTTGGTGCCAATTATTCAGGCAGACCCATTTGCTCTGCTGTGCGAAAAAGAGAATTGCCCACGCTGCCAGGCAATCCGCAATCAACAAAATATCCAGCCCGTCGAACATGTCAATGCTTAAAGCCCTTTATGCTATACTAAATCTCAGAAAATTGGTTCAATTATCCAGGCAATTTTCAATTGAAAACAGTCGTAAAAACGAATTCAAACCTTTTTATCATTGTTGTGTTGCTTTTCAATAGGATGAATTATGAGTCTTACTAACACGCAAACCTCCTTGGAATTAATTCTAAGAATTAGTCGCGAACTGGCCACCACATTGGAACTTGAAGAAGCTTTATCCAAAGTGATTCAACTTTCCATGGAAAATGTCGGTGCTGAACGTGGTAGTTTAATTGCTGTCAATAACAATCTGGAACCAATTGTGGCAGCCATTTTTGCAGATGGTCATTTGGTTCCCTACACGATTGATCAGGTGCGTACGATTTTGAGTTATGGTTTGGCTGGTCAGGTGATTAAGAGTCAGGAACCGGTCTGGATTGTGGATACCAGCCAGGACGAACGCTGGTTACGTAGGCCGGATGATGCCGCCAATAAGACAGGAGCAAAATCAGCGATCTGTATTGCATTAAAAGCACGTGATCAACTGGTAGGTGTATTAACCATCGTTCATCCAAGACCAAATTTTTTCAATCAGGATCAGTTCGAATTATTACAGACGATTTCTGATCTTTCAGGTATTACGATCAGTAACGCAATCCTGTATGATTCTTTAAACGAGAGCAATCAGCGCTACCAGGAGTTATTTGATGATAGTATCGATCCAATCATCATCACCGATTGGAATGGCAGAATCATCGAAGCCAATCGACAAGCCCGCAAATGTGTGGTGACGAATTTTAAAGGACCCTTATCAGTTTCCATGCAGGATTTCCATCTGATCGACTGGAATGAAGTGGGTGAAAATTTTATTAACCTCAAAAATGATGAGATCGCCAATTATGAATCTGAATTTGGATGTCCTGATCATAAAATGACACCAGTAGAGATCCATGTGCGCAAAGTAATGATCAATGAAAAAGAATTGATACAATGGACCCTGCGTGACATATCAGAACGCAAAGCATTGGATGCCCTGCGTGAAGATATGATGTCCATGATTTATCATGACTTACGCTCCCCTCTGGCAAATATTGTCTCTAGCCTGGATATCCTGGACACCCTGTTGCCAAAAGACACATCCATATCACCTGTTTTTCAAATTGCAGTTCGCTCAACCGACCGCATGCAACGATTGATCAATTCGCTACTGGATATAAAGCGTCTGGAAGCAGGTCAACCCATCACCAATCCAAAATTTGTAAATATGAATGTCTTAATCCAGGAATCGGTTGAAGCGTTAGAACCAACCATTACCAGCAAGCGTCAAGAATTAGAACTGGACATCCAGCCAGATTTACCCCAACTGTTCGCGGATGAAGGAATGATCAAGCGGGTTATTATTAATTTATTGGAAAATGCGATAAAATTCTCCCCTCTGGATGGTGATATTAATCTGGTAGCCAAATCTAAAGGAAGTCAACTATTCATCTCCATCAAAGATAGTGGCCCAGGCATCCCGGATGAAGCCCAGGATCGAATTTTCAATAAATTTACCCGTTTGGATGCCAAATCCTTTCCGAAAGGGATTGGCTTGGGCTTGGCTTTTTGTAAGCTGGCAGTCAATGCGCACGATGGTAAAATCTGGGTAGAAAGCAAAACAGGGCAAGGCAGCCAGTTTAATATATCGCTGCCCTTGAATAAAGAAAAATCAACCTGAAGCATAGAGGTATTAAATGCAAGAAATTGTCAATCGTGTTTTTATTGAAACCCATTACCCGGGCGTAACACTGGGAGCCATCAGCCGTGAACATGGTTTAATTTTGGTCGATTCCCCCTTCAGACAGGACGATACGCGTTCCTGGCGCTCTGCATTGATGAATCTGGGTGGCGGGGTTGCCCGCATTTTGGTGCAAATGGACGCCCATATAGATCGTTCCATGGGTGCGAAAGCCATGGAGTGTACGATTCTCAGTCATATCGAAGCAGCTAATGCCTTTCTGAATCGCCCGGCATCAATCAAAGCACAAACATTGGATGCAGGCGCAGAATGGGAAAATTATAATGGGCTCGGAAGCATTCGCTGGGGTACCCCTCACATCACTTTCAGTGATCATATGTCCTTGCATTGGGATGAAAATCTGGTGGAGATCGAATACCGCCCGGGAATCGCTGATGGTTCCATCTGGGTCGATCTCCCGGTTGAGAAGGTGCTCTTTCTTGGGGATGCAGTGGTGAGTAAACAATCACCATTCCTGAGTGATGCTGATCTTCCGCTTTGGATCGAACACTTAAAATCACTTTTTTCTAAAAAATATCAGGAATATTTCTTTGTGAGTGGTCGTGATGGTCTTGTTACCCTGGAAGATGCGCACAAACAGATAGAATTTCTGACTGAGGTAAATGAAAAAGTACAGGATCTAGCGGCGCAAAAATCGTCACTGGAAGCGGTGGGTAAATTAGTTCCAGACTTGATGAAAAAATTGGCTCATCTGCCTGCTAAGCATTACGAATTACACGAAAAACGCTTGACCTATGGATTGCAAATGTACTATGCTCAGCGTTTTATTGAAAAACCATCCAAAAAAGAGGTGCATTGAGTAATCAATCCCATTCAATCAATACAGAGCCGGTTGTCAATCCCCAATCCTATCTGCCGGTTGTCCATGCCACACGTGGGAATCTGATCGAATCCATTCATTGGGGTGCCATTGCTGTTGTCGATAAATATGGAAATTTGATTGCCTCTTATGGTGATCCCGAACTGGTAACATATCTGCGTTCTTCCTCTAAACCAATCCAGGCATTGCCATTGATCGAACTTGGGGGAGCTGAACAATTTAATTTGACCGATCAGGAAATTTCACTCATGTGCGCTTCCCATCGTGGGCTGGATATGCATGTGACTATTTTGGAAAAGCTGCAAACAAAGATTGGCGTTCAGGAATCCGATTTGCGATGTGGCACACATCCTATCAATGATAAACCCACCGCCGAAGCCATGCTTTTACGCGGTGAAATGCCTGGTCAAAACCGGCATAATTGTTCCGGAAAACACACCGGGTTTCTGGCGCAGGCCATCCTGCGTGAAAAAACCAAGGAAAATTATATCCAAATCGATCACCCGGTACAGGCATTGGTAATCAAAACATTCAGTGAAATGTCTCATGTTCCCCAGGATGATATTTTTATTGGAATTGATGGTTGTTCAGTACCTGTTTTTGGAGTGCCATTGCGAAATGCCGGTTGGAGCTTTGCCAGCCTATGTGATCCCAGTGATCTTTCTCTCCAAAGAGCGCAGGCTTGCCACAAAATTACCACAGCCATGACCAATGCCCCGGAAATGGTGTCCGGACCAGGTCAGTTCGACACCGAGTTGATGAGAATTGGACGCGGAAAAATCATAGCCAAAGGTGGAGCAGAAGGTTACCAGAGCATCGGTTTATTACCGGGGGCTTTTGGTGCTAATAGTCCAGCGCGGGGTATTGTTTTCAAAATAGCTGACGGGGATAGTACTGGGCGAGCTCGCCCAGTTGTTGGCATAGAAATTCTACGCCAATTGGGGGCCTTGGACGATGAACAAATCCAGGCTTTATCCTCCTTTGATGCCCGGCCGATTCAGAATTGGCGCAAATTGAACATCGGTCAACTGAAACCTGTTTTTAAATTGCATTTCCAGTAGCATTCATGTCGAAATAGGTTGAGAGAGGAGCAGGTCAACCGCATGTCAAACAATCTGGATCTTTTACAAGAAAAAGCCACCATTGTTTATGATCGTCTCTTAACTCGATTCGGGCTGCCTGAATGGCGTGAACCTATGCCGGCTGTGGATGAATTGGTTTGCACCATCCTTTCACAGAATACCAATGATAAAAATCGTGATGTCGCATATTCTGCCCTGATAGCACAGTATCCTACCTGGGAAGCTGTGCGTGATGCCGACCCGCAAGATGTGATCGACCTGATTCGTCCGGCTGGGCTCGCCAACCAGAAGGGCCCTAGAATGCAACAGGTGCTGCGCCAGATCACGAAGGAGCGCGGTGAGATCGATCTGGATTTTTTGAAAGAATATTCAGCCGAAGATGCCCTGGCCTGGCTAATCCGCTTCAAGGGGGTCGGTCCCAAGACAGCATCCATCGTTCTACAATTTGCCCTGGGTATCCCGGCTTTCCCAGTGGACACCCATGTTTATCGGGTGAGTGGCAGATTGGGCTTGCGTCCCGAAAAAATGACCGCCGATCAGGCACACCCCCATTTAGCCTACTTATTTCCGCCTGAAACCTATGGACCAGGCCACCTGAATATTATCCGCTTGGGCCGTGAGATCTGCCTGGCACGCACACCAAAATGCGATCAATGCCCCCTGACGGATGAGTGTGATTATTACAATACAGTCGTTGAACCAGCCTGAAAAAAACCTAGATTTCTCCCAGGTCAACCCCTTCCAACTGCTGTAGCCATTCTGCCTGTTCCCCTATTAATGCAGGAATGTCATTCATATCCACCCAATAGCACTGAAAAACATTTTGTTGGTCCGATTCGATCTTCCAGTATTCAGGTGTTTCTTCTTCGACTTTCAGCACATAAAAATGTCGGCGGATCTCACGCGTCAAGGCATCACTGGGTAGCCACCCTTCAAATTCTGATAAAGGCAGTGGGGGGTCCTGATTTAAATCATACTCTGTATATTTTACGTGTGTAAATCCCACTTTTCGTTCCAGCGTCTGCATCAATAACCCGCGCTTGCATAATGGTCCATTGCGCTTGGCTGCCTGGGCTGGCCAGGAATGACAACGCAACGTTTGCGTCAGAAATGCCTCATTTTGATCAGTAAAATGCAAAGTTTCACCAACTTTGCGGATAAGCTTTATATTGGTTAATCCGGTTTCTTCTTTGACTTCTCTAAACAAAGCCATCTCTAAGCCTTCATGTTCTTCAACAGTTCCAGCAGGGATCTGGATGCCAGCGCTGGGATGTGAGAAGACCAGCAATTGCAGCATTTTATTCTTTTTTCGGATAACAAACGCTGTTACTTTTTCGATCATCACTTACCTGCTAATGCAACCACTGTTTTGAATGTCTGGAAAGCGGTAGGCATATCCTCTGAAACAAAAACAATATCCTTGGCGGAAATCCGCTGCACACCCGGGACGATCTGCGCTTTGTCTGCCAGTTCAGTCGATTTGAGCTCAATTTTTCCGTGTACCGGTTGTTTAACTTTGAACACCGCAGATGCACTTCCGTTCTGAAAAGCCTGGATAGCCAATCGGGCACCTTCCTGAATTAATTTCTGTGCCTGTTTTGGATGCAAACAATTTGCGGCATAGCGGCCGATGGCTTGCTTGACCACAACTGTCTGAATTCCGGGGATAAGATCCCTGGCTTCTTTATTCACAGCCTGGTCACCAGTAATCATTAATACCGGCACATTGAAATGACCTGCTAACGCCGCATTCAAACCAGTTTCACCAACCTGAACCTCGTTCAACCATACGTTGCCCACCACAATATTCGACCAGGTGTGGTCAAGGACTGCCGCCTGAGTCCCCACACGGGCATGAAACCCGATGAAAAAGACAGCATCCACTCCCTGATCAATCCCCTCAATCATCGAAAACGGTCGCGGTGTGCCATAATTATAGGTCGCTCTGGGGTCAAGTAAATCGATCATGATGTTATCACTGTTCCAATGACCATCCGAAACCATAACCTCATCGATGCCTGCTTCAAAAGCGCCACTGATCGCTGCATTCACGTCTTCGGTCATAATCCTGCGGAAGCGTTGCCACTCAGAAGTACCTGGTTTTACCTGATCCCAGTTTACAACTCCGCTAATTCCTTCCATATCTGCAGCAATCAATAATTTCATCTTACTCCTAATTAAACATCTTTGATCGAATTATTATTCTTTATTAAGTATACTACGCTGGACGTTACCGTTGAAATTTTTGGATAAGTTTTACATTTAAACTCCGGATTTTTTCATTTCTCTGACCACACTAGCTCATTCTTTTCATTGTCCACCGAAATAAACTATATAATATTTTTGTTAATATCGGCGTTGGCATCTTGTTTTTTCCTTTTAAAGTGTTACAATTTCAAATTGGAAAGTTTATTTACTAGTAGAGGTTAATATGCCAGTATATACCTATCGGTGTGACAACTGTGGTGTACAATTTGATCGAAAACAATCTTTCACAGATCCATTGCTAAAAGTATGTCCGGACTGTGGAAAAAAAACCTTGCACAAGGTTTATACACCTGTGGGTATCGTATTCAAGGGCTCAGGGTTTTATGCCACCGACCATCGTTCTCCCTCCGGTCAAAACAAGTCCAAGACTTCTCATGAAGAAAAATCTTCCTCCAGCAGTGGCAGTGAATCATCCAACAGTGATTCGAGTACAAAAACCAGCACTGAAAGCAGCGATGTGAAAAGCACCACAAACGCCAATTCTGAAAATAAATAAACAGAGGCGATCTGATAAAGGCTTGATTGAACCCGGTTTCGCCGGGTTTTCTTATTAATGAAAATCTGGTATGATCCTACCCAGGTGGATCCCACCTCAGAAATTTAAAATCAAAGCTCGAAACAATTAAATCGGGAGTAATTGTCGGTAAATGATAGTGTTTGATAGAGAATTATGGACATTTTGATAGTCATTGCATGGGAAAGCCCCTTATCCTGAACGAGGTTTATATGAGCAAGAAAACTGAAACAAAAAAACAATACCGGCTTACAGCAGAAGATCGTGAAAGACGAAGACGCCAGATCATGTTTGGAATCTTTGCCGCAGTATTGATCATTTCCTGGATTGCTTCCATGATCGCTGTGCTGTAAGCTCCTCGCAAAGGAGTTTCATGATCAAAAATACTTCCCGATTTTTAATAGCAGGCTTATTCATTGCCTGGTTGGTTGATTTCCTTTTCTATAAAAAACCATTTGGTGTTGCGTTTAGCCTGTGGGTGCTCGCAGCTGTGGTTGTTTTATTCACCATCAGCTACCTGGAAAGAGTGAAACCTCACTGGCTTTCCTTTTTATTAGCGGGCATCACAATCGTCCTTTCCAGCGCTAGCTTTTTGCGTATGGAGCCTTTTACGCGGGTCATTTCAGCGTTAGCCAGCCTGGCGTTATTAATTCTGTTGACGATCACCTTCCGGAATGGCCATTGGCCATATTTCCGTTTAGTGGATTATGTTCTCCAGGGACTAAAATGGTTCGTGACGATTATTGGCAGATCCTGGCCAATCATTTTCCAGGGTCAGAAGAAAAATCATCCGGATGATTCAGAAAATCCCGAAACCCCTGCTCAAAAAAAGAAGACGATTTGGCCAATTCTACGTGGGTTATTATTATCCATCCCCATCATTCTGATTCTGGCGGCACTTTTAGCCAGTGCTGATCCCATATTTGAAAAAAATCTAACCAATTTTTTGGATATCTTCCAAATTGAAAACATTGTGGAGTATCTCTTCCGCCTGTTTTACATTTTCCTTTTCGCATACCTTTTTATTGGGGTACTTCTGCAGGCTATTTATCCGAAAGACCAGAACCCAAGACCACAACCCAATCAACCCTCTTTTTCAAAATTTCTTGGTTCGATAGAAGCAAAAATCGTTTTCATCAGCATCAATCTTTTGTTCGCAGCTTTCTTAGTGATTCAATTCCGCTACTTTTTTGGTGGTCAGGCAAATATCAGCGAGTCCGGTTTTACCTATTCAGAATACGCACGCCGCGGATTTGGGGAAATCATCACCGTAGCAGTTTTGAGTTTGCTCATTTATTACGCATTCCATAGCATTACTCGCCTGGAGTCGGTCAAACAAAAAAGGTGGTTCACCGGTTTGAGCATGCTGGTTTTCTTGCAGGTATTGGTGATGCTGGTCTCCAGTTATCAACGCCTGGTATTATATGAACAAGCGTACGGATTCTCCCGCCTGCGCACCTATTCGCACCTCTTTCTGCCCTGGTTAGCTTTTTTGATTATCGTTGTGATCATTTTGGAGATCCTTCAACGTCAGGGACATTTAGCCTTTACCCTCATCGCTGTAGCAGCTGGATTTGTTGCTACCTGCATGATCTACAATATTGATGGGTTTATTGCCAATCATAATATTCAAAGAGCGGCGATCTCTGACCAGGAAGGCTATGCGTTGGACTTCTACTATTTGTCTGAACTTAGTTCAGACGCAGTGCCGATTTTGCTGGATCATTATCTGGCGGATGATCCTGCAACGAAGGACTTGTTGGGTGCCAATCTATCCTGCCGCTGGCAAATCATCCAGGATCAGGAACCTCTGCCGTGGCAGTCATTTAATATTTCCCAATCGAAATCCACGAATCTTTTGAAACAATTCCAGCAAGAATGGCGTAACTATCCAGTTACGCAAGAAGAAAATGGCTTTCAGTATACGGTTGAGGTCAATGAGGAACCTTACTATTGTTACAACGTAGATTTTTTTATGGACTGAATCGCCATTTTAAATAATTGATGCTTGATTAGCTCCATTGATGTGATACCTTTTAGAACTCATTTCACCTGCCTTTACATGGTAAAATCGATCTAATGAAACGTTGGCAACTTTGGCTGGGAATTCTCATCAGTGCAGTATTACTTTTTCTTGCACTGCGTGGTTTAAAACTCGCTGAAGTTTGGGAATCACTAAAAAGTGCCCGCTACATCTGGTTATTACCCGGAATTGCCGTCTATTTTATCGGGGTTTGGGTACGTTCCTGGCGCTGGCACTATATGCTGCGTCCATTGAAAAAGATACCTACCCGTAGCATGTTTCCTATCGTTACCATCGGCTACATGGGTAATAATATCTACCCGGCGCGGGCTGGCGAGGTGCTGCGCGCTGTGATCTTGAAACAACGTGAGGATGTGCCTGTCTCAGCTTCATTGGCTACCGTAATTGTTGAGCGTGTCTTTGATGGCGTTGTGATGTTGGCTTTCGTATTCCTCAACCTGGGTGAACTGACCAAACTAACCTCTGATTCAGGGGTCGTTGGGAATATTCAACAGGTTGCCTTCTGGGGAGCAATTGTTTTCATCACTGCCTTGTTGGTTTTTCTTTTGGCTGCCATGTTTCCGCAACACACCCAGAAGATTGCAGATTGGTTCATTCATCGTTTCATGCCCACCCGCTTGCGTGAAAAAACCAGCCAGATCGCCCGCAAATTTTTGACCGGCCTGGAATCACTGCGCTCTCCGCTGGAAGCCTTGATGATTTTTTTTACTTCGGTCATCATCTGGCTGTTAGAAACCGGTAAATACTGGTTCGTAATGCATGCTTTTGATTTTGAAGTCAGTTTCTTTGCCTTAATGTTGATGAATGGTATCGTCAACCTGGCCACCACCATCCCCTCCGCTCCGGGATATCTGGGCACCTTTGATGCACCGGGTATCGCACTCCTGAGTGCCTATGGGGTTCCCCCGGAAACAGCCACCGGTTATACGCTGGCATTACACGCTGCTTTGTGGTTCCCCATCACTGCCCTGGGTGCTTATTACTATCTTCGCCAGCCACTGCGCTGGGGTACCAAAGAAGTCAAAACCATAACGGAAAGTAATACAGGAGAACTGACATGAAAATCGCCATCGTTGGTGCTGGCATTGCCGGTCTGACTGCTGCCTATGATTTGATGAAAAAAGGTCACCAGGTCACCATTTTTGAAGCTGCGGACCATGTTGGTGGCCTGGCAGCCGGTTTTAAGGAGAGCCATTGGGACTGGTCAGTGGAGCGTTTTTACCACCACTGGTTTCAATCTGATGCAGCCATGTTGGGTCTGATCGATGAATTAGGTTGGAGTGACCAACTTGTGTTTCCCCGCCCCGTTACAGTCATGTATCACCAGGGGAAATTCTATCCATTCGATTCCATTCCTTCTGCATTATTGTATCCAGGCCTGGGTTGGGGTTTCAACAAAGTGCGCTTTGGTCTCGTCAATCTGGCAATCCGCTTTACCAATAACTGGCGAGCACTCGAAAAATTCACAGTGGATCAATGGATGCGAAAATATGCCGGTGATAAAGCCTATGAAGCCGTTTGGGAACCAATGGTCATCGGAAAATTTGGGGAACGTTATGCCCGCCAGGTCAATATGGCCTGGATGTGGGCTCGATTAAAAGCCCGCACGCCTCGTTTAGGCACTTTCAAGGGTGGATTTCAGGCTTTTTCTGATCAGTTCGCCGCCCATTTGAAAGGGAAAGGTGTGCAAATCCTGCTGAATACGCCGGTGCAGTCCATCCGCAAAAACGGAGAATCGGGGTTGCTGATCGCCACTGCTGCCGGAGAGCAAATCTTTGATCAAAGTCTGGTGACCAGTTCACCTTCCTTAATGGCTCGCTTGGCACCTGAGCTGCCTAAAGAATATTTGGAAGGATTGCTGAATTTGAAAAGCCTGGGTGCCGTCGTATTAACCCTATCCATTAAACAACAACTATCCAAAGAAGGCTACTATTGGTTCAATTTACCCAAAAAAGCAGGTTTTCCTTTTCTAGCCCTGGTGGAGCACACCAATTACCTCTCTCCGGATTACTTTGGGGGTGACCATATTATCTACTGTGGTGATTACCTGGAAACTGATCATGAATACTTCCAACTCACCCAGGAAGAAATCATCGAACGCTTTACCCCCAGCCTACAACGCATCAATCCAGATTTCCGACCTGGTTGGATAAATAAAGCCTGGCTATACCGCACACAGTATGCCCAACCGGTTCCTTTCGTCAATCATTCTCAAAATATCCCGGATATCCGTACACCTATTCCGGGTCTGTTTTTTGCCAGTATGAGTCAGGTTTATCCCTGGGATCGGGGTACTAATTTTGCAGTTGAAATCGCCCACCGGGCATCCGCAATGATGGGCTAATGGTATGGTACAAACCCGTAAGATTAAAAACCTTAAAATTTTAAATCAAAATAAGATTCAGGATTCAACATTAAGAGTCAGTGATTCACCAAAAAGAATCATCCAGAAAATTTTTGGATTCAACCTGTATTTAGCCTAATTATATTATTCACAATTAATACCACCATATGTGGGGGGTAAAAAAATTCCATCAACCGTATATATGGAGAAAAATTGACTGGACAACGTATCAAATTTCTCCTTTCTTTCCGACTTTTTCTTAACATTAAAATTCTTAAAGATTCTGAATCTTTAAAACTGGCGTCATGTATTTTGCTTGTTTGACCCTCTTTTTTCTGTTAGAATAATGAGTGTAATCGGGGCAACCCAACAGCAATTTTTTCGTCAAATTTGATGAAAACAATTAAACAGGGCTTTATCTCCCACTGCGCAGTTAGCAGTGGGCTTACTTACCTGTAACCTGTACACGGTTTACCAGATTCAAGCATCACCAAATGGAGGAGGTAGCGTTTATGAACGCTCAGCAAGCATGGCAGAATCTCATCGGGCAATTACAAATGGAGATGTCCAAAGCCGCATTTGATACCTGGGTCCGCAGTGCAGAGTTGGTTAATTATGAAGGAAATATTTTCACCATTGGCGTGCAGAACGCCTATGCCCGTGATTGGCTGGAAAGTCGTCTCTCCAGCACCATCACCCGTCATCTTACCGGCTTAATGAATGAAACAATTTCTGTCAACTTCATTGTTTGGCATAAAGAAACTGTGTCACCTACCAACCCCACCGTCGCGACACCCCTTCCTCCAGTAAACAATAACCATACCGAGAACCCCGCTCACTGCAGTTTCCTGAACAGCAGGTACTCGTTCAATAATTTTGTCGTAGGCCCCTCCAACAGACTGGCGCATGCAGCCTGCCTGGCAGTCGCTGAAAATCCCGCAAAGGCTTATAATCCACTTTTCCTATATGGGGGCGTAGGGATGGGAAAAACCCACCTTTTACATGCCATCGGGAATACCGCTCTCAATGCTGGCCTGAGTGTGTTATATGTCTCTTCAGAAGAGTTCACCAACGATCTCATCAATGCCATCCGCAGCCACAACACCCAATCCTTTCGGGACCGCTATCGCAATATTGATGTCCTTCTGATCGATGATATCCAATTCATCGCCGGAAAAGAGTCGACTCAGGAAGAATTCTTCCACACCTTCAATACCCTGCATGGTCAGGATAAACAAATCGTGATCTCATCTGACCGGCCACCCAAAGCCATGAACACCCTGGAAGAAAGACTGCGCTCCCGTTTTGAGTGGGGATTGATTGTGGATATTCAACCTCCGGATCTGGAAACGCGCACCGCCATCTTACGCTCAAAAGCTGAACGGAGCGGTCGTCAGGTGCCGAATGACATCCTGGATTCAATTGCACGGCAGGTGCAGTCCAATATTCGCGAACTAGAAGGTGCTTTAACACGGGTGCTGGCATATGCGGAACTGAGCAACCAACCCTTGACCATGCAACTGGTTAATGTTGCTCTGGCTGATCTCTTACCCAAGCGTGATAAGCTATTACCTGACCAGGTTTTATATGCGGTAGCCAATGCCTTTGGCATATCACCTGAAAAGATTTTAGGAAGAGAACGTACTCGCGAGGTGGCTTTCCCTCGCCAGGTAGTCATGTATTTGCTACGAGAAGAGGCTAACATTTCACTGCCACAAATTGGTGAGGCTGTGGGAGGCCGTGATCATACCACGGTCATGTATGCCTGCGACAAAATTTCTGATATGATCGAGCGAGATGATCGCCTACGCCGCCAATTAATCCAGATCCGCGAACAACTCTATAGCAGACACGCGCTGGCAGTTTAACTTCAAAGGTTGTAGCTATCCTTCCACCAAATTTTGACAAATATGGCGTGCTGTGTTAAACTAAGCTTAGTTAATTAAGAGTGGTAATTCGCCGCAAAGCGGCTTTTGACGTGAGAATCTATTGGTTTTATTTGTTATGATCGATCTAATCCCCCGGCTGAATACCACCGCGGGGATTTTTTATTCTCACCATAAATTGACCTATACACAGAATAAACTGTGATGAAATATAGAACTTTACAAATAGAAAAGGAAATTTTACAACAATGAATTCTTTACCATTACGAATCATTCCCCTGGGAGGTATGGGGGAAGTGGGCCGTAACATGATGGTCTATGAATACAATCAGGAGATCTTGATTGTCGACACAGGCTTAATGTTCCCCGAAAATGACATGCTGGGCATAGACTATATCATCCCAGATATCTCATATCTCAAAGACAAAAAGGATTGGGTCAAAGGGATCTTCATTACCCATGGGCATGAAGACCATACCGGAGCCATCCGACATATATTAAATGAAATTCAGGCACCGATTTATGCCACCCCACTCACAACCGGTTTACTAGAAAACAAACTGGCACGTGGCGGCATGTTAGACCGTGCAGATATTCATACCATCAAAGCTGGCGACATCGTTCAGGTTGGCAGTTATTTTAGCGTTGAAACTTACCATGTTTGCCACTCCATACCGGATGGCATTGGTCTGGGAATACAAACGCCAGTGGGTCTGATCGTACACTCAGGTGATTATAAGTTTGATCACACCCCGGTGGATGGTTGGCCCAGTGATTATGCCAAATTGGCTGAATTCTCAGAACGTGGCGTTTTGGCTTTATTTGCTGATTCCACCAACGCAGAACGAGCTGGTTGGACCCCTTCTGAGCAGGTCATCGATAGCGCATTCGACAAACTCTTTCGGGAAGCAAAAGAACGCATCATCATTGCTAGCTTCGCTTCCTTGATTTCCCGTATGCAGCAGGTAGCCAATACCGCTGAACGCTATGGCAGAAAAGTTGCCTTTGCTGGCACCAGCATGGTCGATAACGCGAAAATTGCCCGTAAATTGGGTTATCTTAATATCAAAGATGAATGGGTCGTCCCGATTGAACAGGCATTAAATATGCCTAAGTCCAAAGTTGTGATCATGTGCACTGGTTCGCAGGGTGAACCTACGTCCATCCTTGGCCGCCTGGCGGTTGGAAAAAACCGTCAGTTTGACGTCATCCCGGGTGATACCATTGTGCTCTCCTCTCATCCCATTCCGGGCAATGAAGAGAGTGTCAGCCGCACCATCAATAAGCTCTTTGAACGCGGAGCGAATGTGATTTATGAAGCTATCGCTGCTGTGCACGTTTCCGGGCATGCCAGCCAGGAAGAGATGAAGCTACTTTTACATCTCACCAAACCAAAATTCTTCATTCCCATCCATGGTGAATTACGCCACCTTAAACAACATGCGCTAATCGCCCAGGAAGTCGGAATTCCGGCAGAGAATATTGAAGTCATTCTGAATGGGCAGGTCATCGAATTATCCCCACACCGTTTGAAACGCAGCAATAATGTGCCCTCCAGTTACGTCTTCGTGGATGGATCAAATGTTGGCGATATCAGCCATGACATTATGCGCGAACGCGAGATGATGTCACAGGAAGGCGTGGTATCGATTAACCTGACAATCAACAAAGATGGTGATATCGTGGGAACTCCGCACATTGTCACCAGCGGCTTTCTGATGTCACAGGATGAGGAAGAGTTCAAGTCCTTAGCACGCACAAAAATCGAGGATGCTGTCCTTTATGCCAACGGCCATTTGCAAAAAGATGTTGAAAAAGCTGTTCGCAATGTGATTTATTCTGAAACCCGCCGTAAACCATTGGTGGTAGTTTCAGTCAACGATCTGGCATAAAAAATTGAAATAGTGAAGCAACGGGAAGTAAACCATTGAATGCAATTATTTTTTGATAGAATTAATTGGATAAATGATGATGAGGAATGAATTGTTATTCCAAATTATTCCCGTGCTTCTTCTCATTCCGGGATTCTGGCTTGGTTGGAAAATCTTGCCACTGCTCGTAAATTGGTTTCAGAAAAATCCTAATTACCCCATCCAGCTTCAACCTGCCCACAAAATCCTCTTGTGGTTAACGGTTGGTGGTCTTTTTTCAAACACCCTGAATTTTTTGTATGGCTTTTTCTATTCATCGGTAAACATGCTGATCACCCCGGGTTGGTGTTTCACACAACCTGATTTTATGACCAGAGTCGGAAAAATATCCAGTTGCCTGCATGTTCTGCTTTTGGTAATATTATTTCTAATCATATTCGCATTTGTCTTCAAGATTTGTTTTGCTTTTATTCGTAATCAAACAACAAAAATCAATAAATTAATTGTAATTATCTTGGTGCTGACCATTGCCCAGACAATTTTTCAGGTGGTTCAACTTCTTTTCACTCAACTGTTAAGCTTCAGATAAAGTTCCTTTCAGGTTATTTAGCCGCATTGTTGAGATTTTATGATGATTGGGTGATTCCCTCACCTTGATCTGATTAACCATTCATTTGACATTTATGTACAATTAATATAACCTTTCAAAAGAAGAATTGGTTCATTTCAATAATTTGATCTTTTTTGATGTAACAAAGAATCCTTAATCGTTGGAGGGGCACAAGATGAATCCATTGGTTCGTTGTCCACACTGTGGTCATTATCATCAAGCTACACTCGAATACTGCCCGGATACCGGTTTGCCAATCTATATAACTACCAAACCCGAACCGCAAAAAGATGACAATAAACTCCTGATCGGTCTGGCAATTGCTGCAGGTATTTTAGCCCTGGTTGCCTGTATTCTTTTATCCATTTTTGTTCTCCCCCGTTTTTTGAGTGGCAATTTTTCTCCGGGTGAACAGGCATCTGTTATTGTGCCATCTCTGACGTTGGCACCCCTGGAGACCCGTTTTGCAGAAAACAATACACCCATTCCCACCGCAACCGAAGAACCCGTGGTGGCTGCCACATCCACGCCAGAACCTTTTCCCTCTGCAACCCCATCTATCTGGGATGCCTGCCCTGGCTATGATTACCTTTCGCAATTGCGGACGGGCATGCAGGCGCAAATCGCCCTCGATCCCCCCCTGCCAAATCGTGTACGAGAAAGCCCATCCACTGCTGCCAGTATTGCAGGCTATATTGACCCGGGCGGCATAGTGGAAATTCTGGAAGGTCCTGCCTGTGAAGAAGGCTGGATCTGGTGGAAGGTGCGCGAAGTAGAAACCAATCTGGAAGGCTGGACAGCCGAAGGCGATATTAACGGATATTGGGTCATCCCCATTCCATAATTAAGAGTTTTGCGGAAAATGGTTAATTTTTTAGTTTCGGGATTGATCAACATTGAAACAACTTTAAAAGTTGATCAGTTCCCGCTGGAATATTTCCCCGTCACCTATCCATTTCATGGCATACAAAGCACAATTTCTGGTGTGGGTTTTAACCTAGCCAAAGCACTCACAATTTTGGGGAATCATGTACATTTGTTATCCCTAATCGGCACAGATTTTTACGAAGCAATTATTCGCAAAGAATGTTCCGAAATAAAAATCAATGATCAATATCTGCTTGCGGTTCTGCCGCAAACAACGCAATCAGTCATCCTATATGATAAAAATGGCCGCCGGCAGATCCATACCGATCTGAAGGATATCCAGGAACAACAATATCCAATGGAATGTTTTGAGCAGGCTGCAATGGGATGTGATTTGTGCATCTTATGCAACATCAATTTCAATCGTCACCTGCTGGAGATGGCCGCTTCGCTTAATAAAATGATCGCTACGGATGTGCATGCCATTCAAAATCTGGAGGATCCCTACAACCGTGATTTCATGGCAGCTGCAGATATCCTCTTTCTCAGTCACGAAAATCTGACAATCCCACCACAGGCGTTTATTCAATCGATTTGGGATCGCTATCAGAATCAGATCATTGTGATCGGGTTGGGTGAGCGTGGAGCCATGCTAGGGCTCATCGAAACCCAATGGATCCTTCAAATTCCAGCGCTGCAGATTCGACCAATTCTGAATACCGTCGGTGCAGGCGATGCACTCTTCTCAGCTTTCCTGAGCTCCTATCAATCCACCAATGATCCAATTCTGTCACTTCAAAAAGCGATCTTATTCGCATCTCATAAGATTGGCAGCAATGGTGCCGCACAAGGCTTCATCGATGAACCAGCGTTGTCCCATCTCTATCAGCAGCATCAGCACCTTTTGTCTCCCCAAAAAATCCATTCTTAATCACATTTGTATTACAATAAATTTAACCGCGACTTTTTATCATACGACAAGGAGATGAACATGGAAACTCCCTCTTTAATGAATTTCAAGAATCTGTTGGCATATCCCTTTAAAGACCAAAAATCTGGCACAAAAATCCTGATCGGAAGTCTGCTGATATTTTCATCGGCCATCATCCCGATCCTGCCAGCATTGATTGTGCTAGGTTATATCATGCAGATTGCTAAACAAATCATCGACGGAGATGGGCAGCTCAGCCTGCCAGATTGGCAGCCATGGGGCGAGTACCTGAAAGATGGCTTCAAGTGGTTTGTTGTCCTGCTCATCGCCTCCCTCCCATTAATCCTCATCTTTTCCGCTGGTTATTTGATTTATATGGTCAGCTTTGTTGGATTGGTTGCCCTGGAAGAATCCGCCAATCCCTCCTTCTGGTCCTTTCTCTTACCTTTTTTCGGCATCGGCGCACTTTTCGTGTCAATATTTATTGGCATCATCCTGTCATTGGTGGAATTTTTATTCCTCCCGGCTGGTTTGATGCATATTGTTCATACCGGGAAGTTGTCATCTATTTTTAAGCTAAGACAATGGTGGCCAGTGATGAAAAAGAATTTCCTGGGTTTTCTGGTGGCCATGATCTTTTTCTTTGGTTTTTATTACTTCCTGATGATGGCATTCTCTGCTCTGTACATGTCCATTTTATTATGTTTTTTAATTCCTTTAGCCCTGGCTCCATTGACTTTTCTAATGGGCTTATGGACTATCCCCTTGTTTGCAGAGGCCTATCGGGCAGTAAAACCGGACGCGTTGGAAGTGCTAGAAACCGAAGAGTGAGACCCACAAGATGCTCAATATTCGCGTGATGGAGATGGCAGATTACCCTGAATTGATCGATCTCTGGAAGGAAACAGAGAATATTGGCTTAAGTGAAGCTGATTCCCCAGAAAAATTGGATGTCTTTCTCCAGCGTAATCCCGGGTTGAATTTTGTGATGCTGGATAATAGTAAATTAATTGGCGCTGTTCTGGGCGGTCACGATGGTCGACGTGGGGCTATTTATCACCTGTCAGTCCACCATGAATATCGCCATAAGGGGTATGGAAGAGGCTTGGTTAAAGAATGCCTGGCAGCCTTCGCCGCTGATGGTATTGAACGCTGCCACATCCATGTCTATGCGGACAATCAATCTGGTTTGGAATTCTGGCAGAAAAATGGTTGGTTTACACGTCCTGAACTAGTATTGCTATCCAAAGATATCAGTTCCCCGGTTCAAATCAGTCGGTAGTACCAATTATTTTCGTCTGGTTTTAGCATCTTCCAGGGCTAATTGCCTGGATGTTATATACGTCATACCCAGATAAATACTAAATAGCAGAACTGCCAGGCCTAGAATCACAAAATCATATACGGTAAAGATTCCAAATCTCGTGGTTACAAAGTTGTTTCCGAGGAAAAATACCAGAATGTTTGTGATGATTAAAATAAGCCTTACTTCCGTGGGTCCCAGACCAATGTAGGAGATCCGGAATTCACTTTTCACATAGGTGGTGATGTAAACCAGATTTCCCATTAATAGATATCCAACCAGGGCGATCATTGCAATTCTGAAATCGACATAGGGTGAAAAGGCAATCCCAAACATGACTAGCACTTCCCCCATGCCATCAATCGCATGATCCAGAAAAAAACCATATCTCGGTCGCTCAATCTTACGATGGCGCGCTAGTGTCCCATCCAGACTATCACCAAACCAGTTGATGACCAATCCCAAACTTGCCAACCATAAAAATCCGGGGTTTTGACGGGTAAGCAGATAGCTGACTGCAATCAAAATCGTCCCTAAAAATCCCAATATCGTCAGTTTATCTGGTGTTACCCAACCAGGCATTTTTTTGGCTAACCAGGCTAAAGCCGGTCGCTCTAACGGCCCCAGTAATATTTTATTCACCCGCGTATGTTGCTGATCTTTTTCGGTCATTGTATCGCTCCTCCAACAGAAATTTCTGGCCATACCGGATAAAACATTGCCCATTGTTCCGGCGCGCTTTTTATATATTCTTCTGCAACTGATAAAACCCGTTCCGTATTCTCCAGTAATTCTACTTCACGATCGGGATGTTTGTGTAATTCAATTAATTCTGACGCATGCAGGATATAACGTTGATCAGGTTGACGGATACAAGCCAGTAACATCACCGGTGTTTCCGTACGAATCGCCATTTGAATTGTTGTGACCGGAAGATCACTTGGATGCTCAAAAAATTTCGGATGATATTGTCCACCCTGCCAGGGGCGGTCAACGCCTGTAATGACAGTTCCTCCACCACGTAAATGGCGGGTGGCTTGTTGAAATGATTCCATTGTCAATGGTTCTACTTGCAGGCCGGCTTGCCTGCGCAAATCATTGTGCCATTGGTAGCCTGGATTTGGATTGGGATAAGCCAAAACCAATGGTCGCGCCCCTTGCAAAGCAATTGCATAACCTGACAGGTCAAAAGCACCCATATGTAAAATTAATCCCAATGTTCTCTCCTTGCCACTTTTTACCCTTTTTATAAAATACTGCAAATTTCCATCAAATTGAATTAAATCGCGAATGCGATCTTCTTTGCGCATACAGTGAAAGTAATCATATAGGCTTAAGCCACTGGAATAGTAAACCGCTCTAACACGTTCATCCAATGCTTTGCCAGATAAGGAACCGCCACTGATCACCCATTGATTGCTGCGAACCGCTTTAATTTGTTCGAAATTTTTTCTTCGGGAAATGATATTGGTCAAAAACTTAACTACCCCCCCGCCAAACCTTGGTGGTAACGTTTCCCCCAGGAGTAAACCAATCTGATTAACGGTTGGTGAAAACATAAATTTTTGTGGAGATATTTTTAGCTTTCCCATAAGTATCCGTGTAATAACCTTACCCTCAGATTATACGTTGAAACAAAAGATTCTAACAAGTTTAACCATGCTATCCAATAAAAAATGCAACTTCATTCAAAAAAATCCGTATATAGTAGAAAGCAATCACATTGGATTGTATTCTAGTCTAAAATTAATTATGATTGGATGTAGAAACATGAAGAATGAATTTTCATCTTTGACCGAAAAGGAACAGCTGAATAAACGCTTGGAAAATATCGGCTGGGGTCTTTTTCTGATAATGCTCGGGGGAATCTGGTTAGTACCTGACCGTTTTCTTCCCGAAGGAACCTGGTTGATCGGCGCAGGCTTGATCCTTATTGGATTAAACATCGTAAGACACCTCAACCAGATAAAGATGAGTAGTTTTTCTCTCATCCTGGGTGGCGCAGCATTATTAATTGGAATGTCAGATTTCTTCCGGGTTGACCTTCCATTTTTCCCCATTCTTCTAATCATTATCGGTGCAAAATTATTAATCCAACCCCTTATAGAAAAACCATCTATTAATCAATAAAGGAGTAAAAATGCGTAGAAATAATTTTAATCAGATTTTTTGGGGACTGGTGATTATTGTAGTAGGAGTCCTGTTTTTAGCCCAAAATCTTGGTTTTATCCAGGATTATTCGTTCTGGAGATATTTACCTGGGTTATTAATTATTCTCGGGCTCTATCAGTTATACGTCAATCGCCTGCGAGCCTGGGCAGGACCATTACTAATCATCCTGGTTGGTACATTTTTGTTGTTGGCAACGCTGGATGTCATCTCCTGGGGAACATTTGGCTCTATGATCTGGCCGACCATTCTAATTCTGGTGGGTCTCTCGATCATCTTAAATCGGGGAGGTTCCACCACAAATTTTCAAGCTTCGTCCGGTAATCAGATCAATGTATTTTCTACCTTCAGTGAACAAAAGCGTAAGGTGAACGGTGATTTTAAAAACGGAGAGGCTTCTGCAATTTTTGGTTCGTCAAAACTGGACCTGGTAGAGGCAAGTGTTCAGCAACCCCCTGCTTATATTCAAACCACAACCATGTTTGGCAGTGTCGAGATCTTTGTGCCCGCTGAATGGGATGTGCAGGTCAACACAGTCGCTTTCTTTGGTGAAGGAAGTGATAAACGTCGGAATGCTTCGCCCGGAAAAGAAACACCTGACCTGATCGTCACTGGCACCGTATTTTTTGGTGCTGTGGAAATCAAATTATAGCCTATTGTATGATGACTGCTATACCTTGAAATCCAAGTGGTATAGCAGTCACTTGGTCGGATTCTCATCAATCCCCTGTTTTGCGTCCTCAACATCGTTTGGCAACAACAGGATTTCTTCAGATTGCTGCTCAATTGCTGTAGGATCACGCCCCAAAGGTGAGTTTTCCAGCATTTGTTCGATCGCTGCTTTCAAACCTTGTTTACCAGGTTTCCGTTGCAGAAGTGTTTTTATATTCTCAGCAAATACTTTGGTTAGCTGTCGGGAGAGCGCTTGAATGCTTTCATTTGATAAACGTTGTCCACGCTCAAACCAGATCACGGCTGCATATCCCATGACCACCGTCATAGAGACAGCCACTGCGGCAGATAACACCCAGCCGGGCAAACCACCCAATTTACTCAACTCATAGAAAACAGTACGCCCCAGAAAACCCAATCCAAAGGATACCACCAGTTCCCGCGCGCGTTGCAGGGTGATTTTGTAATGATAGATTCTGGCTATTCCTAACACCATGACAGATTGGGTCACCACCAAAGGTAAAAAATCAATCATTGGCAATGGTGTCAGTGCAATCGCAGCCGAGACAGAAGCCGCCGAGACAATTGAGCGCCAGGCCAATTGCCAGCGATATTGCGGAAGTGCCTGACCCAAAGCAGCAATAATCTCAGGTTCGGTAGCGGCAATCATTTTCAGGAGATCTGAAATATTCTCGCCATTGCGGGCTGAGACCGGCAAAATTTGACCAGGTCCCCAGGTTTAATGCTTTGGCGCTATGATCCAGCAAACTTTTTATTTCCCGTTTTACCAAATCCTGTTTATTAAGGACAACTACATAAGGTTTGCCGAGATTTGCTAACCTTAAATAAAGATCCAGTTCTGTCTGTTTGATGCCCTGAATCGCATCAAAAACAATGATCAGAAAATCAGCTTGCGCGGCAGCATCCAAGGCAATCTGCCGCTCACGTTCTCCTACCTCACCAATGGCATCCGCGCCGGGTGTATCCACGACCGCAAAAATACCCGCATCGGCCACTTGCAAATCACGCGTAGTGCCTGGCAAAGGGCCGACAACAGCCTTATCCTGTTTTTGATAAATGAGCTGGTTATATAAAGTTGACTTGCCCACATTGGCTGGTCCAACAATCGCAATTTTATGCTTGTTGCCAAACGCCATCTTCATGTGGTCAGAACCCAATTTGAACAACAACTGCAGCATATTTGCTTTGGATGGGAACGCCTGAACCAGATCTATAAACGTCTTTTTCTCTGCGGAGGGTAATTTCTCCCACAGCTTATCGAAGATGATCCGTGTTTCTGGTGGTAATTGGCGTGCTATATCTTCAATTGTTGGCAACTGAGCGCTCCTTAGATCCATTCACTTTTCTTAATGCTACCATTAATTTTCCATTTCTAAACATCATCTCATTAAAAGGGCATCGAACAAGAAGAAGGGTGATTTTGGCAGGCCGATGCCTGCCAAAATCACCCTCAAGACCCCATTTCGTAACACTCTTAAGTTATTGTTCTAACCTGCTATCCCTTGATCAGTTTTCTAGATAGACCAGACCCGCCATTCCGGTCAATTTACCATTATAGAAAAACCCTGATATCCGTTCCCCATTGCCGGATAACCAGGTATATAAAGAAACCATTGTATTATCCTCTGGTCTGTAATATTGTTCATACAAAAATCCCGGCGACCCCAACATATTGGCCATCACAGCATAAGGAATGACCTTATCGCGGTTATAGATGGCATTTAATTCATCATACGTGGCTCTGGTTACGGTAGCAAGTGCAAAATCATCGGGGTAAATTTTAGGGGTAACGCTCTTCTTATAAACCACCCCCTCAGTGGTGACACTGATATAACCTGTCATACCCTTCCATGGCATTTCAAACAAATAGGTCTGTTTATGATCAGGTCTTGGTTTCCAGGAATCGGTGCTCTTTTTTCCAGGAATGGTCATGATTTTATCCAGGTCTGCTTCCAGCGTCTCATTCACAATGATATCTAACCAGCCTTGATATACCAGTCCTGCCATGGAACCACTGTAATTAGTCGGTATATCCTCATCGGAGGTGATGGCAGAACTTTGCCCGGAGTCATCCGCAGCATCCTGGACAATTTGTGGCGTGTCGCTCATCTGTGCTCCTTCCGGATACCCGACCAGTTCCACCGCGTCGATTTCCACGCCACCAATATCCAGAAAGCTCTGATCCACAAAGATGACGATCGTATCGGTCAAAAAAGTTTCTTCCAAGTCGATGGTATGTGTCCACATATCCGGGCAATCAGAGACGATTTCCGGGTCACCATACCACAGCAGCCAGGCTTCACCCTGCGTATCAAATAATTGAACCTCAACGACCTGAGAGGGATTATTCGATTGATAAATTACCACTTCAGTAGGGATTACGGGTATATCAAATTTGAGTTCTATGTATTCTTCCGTGTCAATATATGCTGGAGACCAGGCTTTGGGATTGGGACCACAGCTATCCACATTGGGTGCACCGGTGATTTGCTTCGCTGACCAATCAGTTGATGTATATTCACTGCTGGCTAAAGCATTGGATGCCCACTGCCGAATCAGTTGCGGTTCTTCCAACACAGCCGTATTGGGTTCAGTCTCCTCATTAAAATCATTACTCTCTTCCATAACAGGTTCTTCAAAATCATCAAAGGAAGATTCAATCGGCGTTGCATCAAAAAATTTCACCGAATCCAACACTGCCATAAATACCGGTTCAAATTCCTTCCACTCACCTTTTGGAGCAATACCAAACATACTAAATTGTTGGTCTGGTTTTACCATCACCAGGAATAATAATCCTTTGACCTGGGTATCCGCTTGTTCACCTTCAATTTCAGCTAAATATCCTTTGACATCATCGACCTTATACCTTTCCGGTTTATCAAAATCAAGGTTTGTTTCGATTTGTTCAGTCATTGAATCCCATAACTCGTCAGTGGTTTTTTCCGTATCGGTCAGCCAGCCAAATATCTGAAAACCAGGGCCAACTTCCGGCACTGCCCCCTGGGCAGTCATCTCTATCCCACCCAGAATTTCTGTAAACGTATAATCCTTCACTTGTTGAAAGGAAAAACCACCTTCAGCGCTGGAATATTCTTCTCCCAGAAAGTTGTCACTCTTTAATTTACCCAGGTTACAGGCCATTGAAACCATAGAAATTACCATCACTATAATAAAAATTTTCAAATTTCTTTTTTTCATTTTTTTCTCCTGTTCAATAAACTTCCAAATAAACTCTGAATTTTAATTACCGATCATTGATTAGGGTGGATTACCTTCTGAATTACAAAATTTTTTTTACGATTAAGAAATCTTGATAAATGGGTTCTAACCTTCCTTCTTCAATTTATAAACCGAAATTCTTGGTGCAATATTCTTTTCCTTTCTTCTTCAAGATAAAAAGTTTTTCAACCCATTGAAAAACGTTCCTGAGATGATGAAGAGGATTCCAATCGTCTAGATTTTAGCAAATGAGCGTCACAAATCCGTCAAAAAAATTTGAAATTCACAAACGATATTGAAGATCAGCAAATTAAAAACCATCTATAATTAATTTATTCGTCACAAATAAAACCCAGCTTTGCTTGAAAAATCCAATCCACCTGTCAGGAGATGGTAGCAGATGATCAATAAACCCATTACCCATGGTCGCGGTTACAAATTTGTTTGGGGAATAGCCTCACTCGGAACTTCTCTGATTTCCGGTGTATTTGCAGCACTCTTACCGATTTTTTATCAGGATTATTTAGGACTCTCCGCGCGCTGGATTGCGGTTGCCTCCTTGGTGTATGCCATCTGGAATGCGTTTAATGATCCCTTATTTGGCTATATCACCGATAATACCCGTTCAAAACTGGGCAGACGGATCCCTTATATGCGCTTTACAGCCCCATTTCTAGCGCTAACATTTATCCTGGTCTGGTTTGCACCAGCCCAGGCAGGCCAAACAGCCATCTTCTGGTGGATGCTGATCAGTATGCTCCTGTATGATACCTGCTATACGATTATTGGACTGGTATATTCCTCGCTCTTACCAGAAATTACCGAATCCGATTCGGAACGCAATGACCTGCAAATCTCTGCGGCATTATTTGGCTTGTTGGGGATGTTATTGGGTTTCATTATCCCGGACCTTTTCCGTCCCAAAGCAGGTGGTGACCCCAGTTTTCTGCCCTTACAAACTGCTATGATCGTGGTAGGTATTCTCGGTGCGTTGTTAATCATTGCGACAACATTAAAAGTTAAAGAACGCCCGGAATTCACCCGCGTTGATAAACCCATCGGCCTACGAGAATCAATCCGGTTTACCTTCTCGAGCAAATCATTCTTAATCCTGGTAGCAGCCAATTTCATGTCAATATTAATGTCTTCGCTGGTCACCGGATCTGTATTTTATCTGGCCGATTATGTCCTCAAGATGAATACGATGATATTATTGGCTTGTATATTTATCCCCTTAATCATCGGTGTTCCTTGCACCAAATTTTTTACGAAACGATTTGGGATTGTGGGAGGGCATCAAATTATGTTGGTTATTGCCGCTGCCGGGCTTTTATCGATGATGATTCTGCCAAACTCCTTCATTCCCGTGTGCCTGGCTTTGGCCGGATTTGGGCTGGCTGGCCCACAAACCTTGACCAATGTTTTGTTTGCACAGGTGGTTGATGAAGATGAAACCCGATCAGGCGTCCGCAGAGAAGGGTCTTTCTTTGGCATTAATGCACTCTTTACCAAACCTGCCCAATCGCTTGCGATTGCTATCAGTCCTTTTATTCTGGAGGCAACCAATTTTGTCACCAGAGAACAAAATCAAGGTCAAATATTTCTCAATCAACCAGACAATGCCCTGCTAGGGATTAAAATCATCACAGGATTAATCCCTGGTATAGCCATTCTGCTGGGTGCCATCATCCTGATCTGGTATCCATTACGGGGCGAAACTTTACAAAAAATCCAGACCAAAGTTCTGGAAATGCACACTGTGAAACACAATAAATGGCTGGAGCAGAATAGCGAATAAGTTAGTAATTAATTGTCATATTTTGATCCATTATTAACTGTTAAAAAACTATTAATCAAAAATTAAGTTTTTTAATGTATAATATTAAAACTATATTTTAACATTTCTGTTTTTCGGTCAGCATTCTAATAGAACGCTTTTACCTGGTAAAAACAGCACTTAAGCAACATCCAAAAATGGCCAAGTGATTTGGTTGTCAAAGAATAAATGGGTTTCTTAGCTCAAGGAACCTTTCAAGCGACTAATCTTTCAGTCACCATTATTAACCCAACTCAATTTCAAAGCGAAAGGAGAACCAATGACTTTTCAGAGTACGATCGTTCATTCTGGAGAGGATTTGCAAACTGCCTTCCAAAATCCGAAATACAAACCTTACGGATTAAACAATTATAGGCAAATTGCTCAAATCGACAGGCTCACCAATGAACAAATATATGATTTAGAGGTAGTGGCTCGCGTACTCCCCTTCCGCACCAATAATTACGTGATCGACGAACTGATCGACTGGCGTAACATCCCAAATGACCCGCTCTACATATTAAACTTCCCGCAAAAAGGGATGCTGAAAAAGCATCATTTTGATCGAATTGCCGCGCTGCTGGAAAGTGGTGCTAATGAAGAACTGGTCTCTCAGGTTGCCAATCAGATCCGGGAAGAGTTAGACCCCCATCCTGCAGGTCAATTAACCGAAAATCGCCCAACCCTCAAAGGCAATATACTACCCGGTGTACAACACAAATACCGTGAAACAATGCTCTTTTTCCCAACCCAGGGTCAGACTTGCCATGCGTATTGTACTTTTTGTTTTCGCTGGCCACAATTTGTTGGCATCAAAGATTACAAATTTGCCATGTCTGAGATTAAACCGGTCATCAAATATATGCGAAAACATCCGGACATCACTGATATCTTATTTACCGGTGGTGATCCGTTATTCATGAAAACAAAAATACTGGAAGGCTATATCGATGCATTGTTACAGGCGGATTTACCCAATCTGCGATCGATCCGTATCGGCAGTAAAACTTTGTCTTACTGGCCTTATCGCTTCTTAACAGATAGTGATGCTGATGAATTACTGGCTCTTTTTGACAAAATCACTTCAAGTGGTATACATCTGGCGATCATGGCACATTTTAACCACCCGCGTGAATTATCTACATCGGCAGTGGAGTTAGCCATCAGTCGTATTCGCCAAACCGGAGCACAGATTAGAGCACAATCACCAGTTCTCAATCATATCAATAATGACCCGGATGTGTGGGCTAGCATGTGGCAACGCCAGGTAGAACTGGGGATCATCCCATACTATATGTTTATTGCACGCAATACAGGCGCTCAACACTACTTCAGTATTCCAATAGAAAAGGCTTGGAAGGTGTTTGGCAAAGCCTACCAACAGGTCTCCGGATTGGCTCGTACTGTTCGCGGACCGGTTATGTCGTGTAATCCTGGTAAAGTTCAGGTACTAGGCGTCTCCGAGATGAACAATGAAAAGGTGTTTGTCCTCCGGGCATTGCAACATCGCAATCCCAAACACGTGATGAAACCCTTCTTTGCTCAATATGACCCTCAGGCGATCTGGTTTAATCAACTCAAACCTGCCTTTGGGGAAGAAAAATTCTTTTTTGAGTAATTACTCCGATTTCAATTCAGAAGCTGGCGATGTTTTCCCATCGCCAGCATTTTTTTAATGGTGCCAGAAGGATCTCAGAAAATTGATTTTCTCATATAGATGATGCACCCCACCGCCATCATGCTGATTGAAGGGATACACTCGAATTTGTTTTATACCGGCATAATGATTATAGGCAGCAAAAACCGTTGAAGGGGGACAGGTTTCATCCATCAAAGCGGTGGAGAATAAAGCAGTCGCTTTGGCTCTGGCCGCAAAATTCATTCCATCAAAATAGGATAACGTGTTAAACACCTGCTCCACTTTTCCACGGTGCACCCGGCAATACTGCACAATCTCCTGGTAGGGATGACTATCCACCAATTGAGTTGCCCGGCGAAAATCACACAGGAAAGGCACGTCGGTCATCACTACGCTTATATCTGGCATTAACCCGGCTACAGCCAGTGCCACACCACCACCCTGACTGGTACCACTAACAGCGATTCGATCAACATCCACCATGGGGTGTTCTCTGGCAGCTTCTACAGCCCGGATACCGTCAATAAATAAGCGTCTGAAATAATACGTCTCCGGTGAAAGAATCCCCCGTGTCATAAAGCCTGGTACCTGCGCACTGGATCCAGTTTCCAGCACATCGGGTGTATCACCCTCCCGCCAGACACTTCCCTGACCCCGCGTGTCCATCACAAAATGAGCAAAACCAGCATTTGCCCAGGTTAGCCATTCCAGTGGTTTTCCACGACCACCGCCGTATCCACCAAATTCGATGACACAAGGCAGAGGTTCTTTCACCTCTTTTGGCAACAATAACCATCCTTTAACCGGTTGCCCTCCATACCCTGGAAAAGACACATCATAAACATCGATCAAATCCAGAGGCTCCTGCACTAGATTGAAGACTGTTTGCAAAGGCGTGTTATGAGCGAACATGGATGATTGCTCCCAGAATTCATCAAAATCAGATTTGGCAGTCAACTCAGGTTTATAACTTTCCAGTTGCTCCAAGGACATATCAAAAAAAGCCATCATTTCCTCCTAATATAAATTTTTATTTTTCACATGCTCTTCCAATCGTCTATGTTTACTGCTTCTGGATGAAAGATAATAATACTGTAACGGAAATTGCGCCTGATTTCAAGACAATTGCATATCTCTCTTTAATTAACTTGCCAGATGAGTAAAAATTTTTCCTGATAACTGCTATAATTTTAGATAGATTTATCTTTATTAATAAACTAATGCATTCATTAGATCATGGAGTTAATGATGAAAAAAGTAAGCCTGATTTTTTCCACTTTGACCATATCAATCTTTATCCTATGTTCCTGTAAAATGCCAGCCACAAAAACTGAACCCACCACAGAGAGTGATATGGCGTATACGGCAGCCGCCCTGACGGTGCAAGCGAAGATTCATGGTTATACTCCTGAACCAACCCAACCCCCACTCGGGCAGGAGGACCCTGCTCAACAAGCCACATCCGCCCCCAATCCACAACCAGTCTACACCGCTGCACCGGTTGATAGTAATGCACCCTGTGATCGAGCTTTATTTGTAGATGACATCACCATCCCCGATAATACCAAAATCGATCCAGGTGGAATTTTCACAAAAACTTGGCTAATACAAAATGATGGATCCTGCACTTGGACGAAAGAGTATGCGGTGGTCTTTGACAGTGGTGATCTCATGGAAGGTACGGAAACCATCGCCATCAGTAATGATGTGCCTCCTGGACATGCGATCGAAATTAGTGTCAATTTAAGAGCACCGACCGAATCAAAAACCTATCGCGGAAACTGGATGTTCAGAAATGCGTCTGGCGAAAAATTTGGTTCAAGCGACTATGACGATCCATTCTGGGTCATTATTAAAGTAGATGCCCCACCTGCGCCTTCCTTTGCCGTCAGTGCAGCTTCATTTGAGATGATTCCAGGCAGTTACACCGGCGTTTGTCCTTTCCCGGTTACCTTGCGTGGAAAAATTACCACCAGTGGCGCTGGGAAGGTCACGTATTATTATCAACGTGAAGATGGTTACCGCTCCGACAGCATGGCAATCACTTTTGACACCAGCGGACAGAAAACCCTACCGGATTTTTCAATGCCAATTGGTAATGGAGCTGGTTATGCCTGGGCAGGCAAGGTCTGGCTCTACATTGATAATCCCAATCACCAACGCTTCGGTGAACAGGTCTTCTCGGTTAACTGCCTTGCGCCTTAAGTAGAAAAATTAGACGTCAATCCTGTAGACACGATGATTTTTCACTTCAGTTCCACCCAGGGTGATTAAATCTTTGCGCATCTGCTCGGCACTCTCTGCCACCTGCGTGAATTCAGCGTATTTAAAATTCTGTGATTTAACTGTTTTTTCCATTTCATAGTACAACAGGGCATTGCCACCACGGCCATGGTATTCCTCCATCACGCCCATGCCATTCACAGATACCGTATCAGTCCGTTTGGTCTCACGCAATAAATCAAGAATGCTGAGTGGATTGAGCTGCCCCTTATGCCGTTGAATGGCACGCGATACATCCGGGAAAGCAAATAAGAAACCAATGATTGCATCACCATCCATCAATACTTTGATCATTTTTGGATCAGCAAATAAGATCACATTTTCAATCGCAGTCTCAATCTCTCTCTGAGTATAGGGGTAATATTCCCAATTCTTCACAAAGACCTTATTGTAGATTTCTCCAATCTCTTTTCCGACCGTTCGTAAATCGGAACGAGTGCGAAAACCACGCACGCTGATGGTGCCTTTTTCCAATACACGTTCTGCAACCCGTTTCACTTTCTCTGGCATGGAAAATTTTGCGATCTCGATCTGGCAAGATACAAAATCAACTTCCTTCTCAAAGCCATAATCTTCCATTAATCGCGGTAAATACGGCAGGTTATAGTTCATCATGATCATCATCTGACGCTTATCGAAACCATCCACCAGAATCCCATAGCCATCACCCAGTCCAAATGGTTTCGGACCAACAATTTTGGTCAAGCCTCGCTTCGATGCCCATTCCTTTTCCGTTTCAAAAAGAGCCTTGATAACCTCAATGTCATTCTCAGCTTCCAATAAATTGAAGGTGGCCACCTTTTTATTCTGAACCTGGTTGTATAATTTATTCTCCATCATCGCGAAACGGCCAACCGTTTGTCCATTTCGGACGGCGATAAAAGCCTGTGCATCAGAGTGTTCATAAAAAGGATGTTTTTTAGGGTCCAGCATATTACGCACATCGACTTTCATAAAAGGTACCCATTGGGGTACTCCCTGATACAAACGATACGGTAATGCAACAAACTCCCCAACGAGAGATCGGTTCTGGCGGTTAACAGCTTCAATTTTTATCATCAGATTTCCTCTTTTGGATAACAACTCATATAATAATAGCAATAGGTTCAAGCACCTATACAATAAGTAATTATACTTCCATCGATTCTTAAAAATCATAAAAAGGAGCCAGCATGACCACATTGATCCAAGAGAAAGTACAACAAGCAATCAGCATATTAAATGAAAAAGAAATCGACCTATGGTTGATTTTTGTGCGAGAAACATCTGTCAATTCAGATCCGATCTTGCCTGTTATTTACGGCGAAGAAACTCTCACTCGCCAGAGCGCATTATTACTGCACAAATCTGGAGAAACCATCGCGATTGTGGGTCGCATCGATGCTGAAACAGCACGTCTCATTGGTGCATATCAGACAGTCATCCCGTGTGATGCTGGTATCAGCCAGAACCTACTATCCGAATTACAGCGACTCAATCCCGCAAAAATCGCTATCAACACCAGCCTCAGTAATGTGATGGCAGATGGGTTGAGTTATGGGATGTACCAACTTCTGGTTAAGATGTTGGCAGATACACCATTCACCAACCGGCTTTGTTCGGCGGAGGAAATCGTTTCCGCACTGAATGGCCGAAAAACAAAAAGTGAGGTAGCACTCATTCAGGCTGCCATTGATGAGACCCTGGATATTTACCAGAAAACTTATGATTTCATGCGACCTGGCATGACAGAAAAAGATATCGCCAATTTCATGCACCACCAGTTGGCGAATCGCAACCTGCAGGCTGCCTGGACCTATGATGGTTGCCCGGCCGTCAACAGTGGCCCTGATTCTCCGGTTGGGCATGCAGCACCAACCGATATTCAACTCAAACCCGGGCACCTGGTGCACTTTGACTTTGGAGTTCAGAAAGATGGCTATTGCTCCGATATTCAACGTATGGTCTATTTGTTGCGTCCCGGCGAAACAGAGCCCCCGGCAGAAGTACAGCAGGGCTTCGATCTAGTTCGCAAGGCAGTTGAGGTAGCCAGAGCAATATTACGCCCTGGAGTCACCGGTTTGGCGGTTGACCAGGCAGCCCGAAAAGTCATCACAGATGCTGGATATCCCGAATACCACTATGCCACTGGCCATCAATTGGGGAAACATGCCCATGATGGCGGCGGCATCCTCGGACCGCAATGGGAGGTGTATGGTGATTTACCCAACCAGATCATTGAGAAAGACCAGGTCTACACCATCGAGTTGGGAATTGCACTACCTCATTATGGCTATATAGGACTGGAAGAGGATGTATTGGTCTCCGCAAATGGAAATGAATATCTGGGAGAGCCGCAAACTGACCTTGTAGTGAAATAAAAACCTAAATTATCCTGTGGCCCTAAAAGATAAAATCGCAATTATTCCCATTACACAAATACACACTAAAACCACTGCAACGACCGCAATAATGATATAGAGGGTCTTTTTCGATTTGCGAGGTTCTGCAGCAGGAGCTGCAAACCCTGATTGAACCGGTGCCTGTGAGTATTGCAGTGGGGGTGGAACTGGTAGAGGAGGTTCGGGTTGTTGTGACGGTGGAGAAGGTGGGTAAAATTGATTGACCACAGGTTCTACCGTCTCAAATCCCGCGCCACAATTAGGGCAGAATTTAGAATCCGCAGGAACGACAGACTCACAATGACTACAAACCATTTTCCCGGCCATTTTTACCTCCAGTGATGTCAAGATGGGTTAATTATAGGCGAATGCTTTGCAAATTTCAAAGAAAGATTGCAGATCGCTGTAAGAATTAATCGTCTCGGGTTAAGTCTCTATTTGTTTTCCACCAGGATTATTTCCAATGGTACTTCCAGAACACGTGCTATCTCGCTGAGTACTTTGATGGATCCACGTCTCTTTCGGGTTTCGAGTTGAGAAAGGTAGGGAACACTGTTACCAACTCTTTCTGCGAGTTCACGCTGACTCATGCCCCGATATTGCCGGATGACTTTCAGCGGACTTTCTCCATCCAGGATTGCATCCACAACCTCAGCTGGGTACAATTCTTCCTCTCCCTGTAAGATAGCATTTTTGATCTGATCAAAATCGCGAATATCGTCAAACATCTCCGCTTTTTCTGATAATTTTAGATAATCTTCATAAGGGATAACCACCCATTCCAATTCACCATTATTTTTAATCACCTGAATAGTCATCTGTAAATATCTCCTCTAGATGCAATTTTTAAAACGATTATTACAAGTTCCTCATTTTTAATTTCATAAATAATTCGCCAGTCGCCTACACGTAAACGGTATCCTGATCTGCCTTGCAATTTTTTCGAATTTATATGTGAACCATAAGGATCAAGGGCTAACATATTTATTTTCTCTCGAATCATTTGAGCTGAATTTCGCGGTAATTTCACTAATGTTTTTACAGCCTGTGATGAATACCTTATTTTAAACATAACAAAATATTAGCATAAAGCTAATATTTTGTCAATCACTATTAACTAACAGTTTATTCTTGTAAATACTTCAGGTTTTTTTTACCCGCCACCCAGATATGCTTCTTTGACCATCGGATCTTCCAGCAGATCTTCTGCTTGGCCCTCCAGCACGATCTTTCCAGTCTCAAACACATAGCCGCGATCAGCGATCGAGAGCGCCATCTGGGCGTTCTGTTCCACCAGCAGGATTGATGTCCCCTGCTGATTGATTTCCTGAATGATATCAAAGATCTGCTCTACAATGATCGGCGCTAGACCCATCGAGGGTTCGTCCAGCAGCATCAACTCGGGATGAGCCATCAATCCACGGGCAATCGCCAGCATCTGTTGTTCTCCACCGGATAACGTACCGCCCAATTGCTTTCTGCGCTCACGCAATCGTGGAAATTTATCAAACATTTTTTCCATATCCGCTTCGAGTCGCTTGCGATCATTATGGATATAAGCGCCCATTTCCAAATTTTCTGTAACGGACATCTTGGGGAAAATTTTTCGTCCTTCGGGAACCTGGATAACACCTTTGGTGACAATATCCTGTGGAGGTGTATCTACAATGGAAGCACCTTTATAACGAATATCGCCGGATGTGGGTTTATTCAAGCGAGAAATGGTGTTCAATGTGGTTGACTTGCCAGCCCCATTTGCTCCAATCAATGCCACAATTTCGCCTTCCTCCAGATGAAAGGAGATTCCTTTTAATGCGTGTATAGCACCATAATGTACATTCAGATTTTCAACTTCAAGCATCATGCGTTTTCTCCCGACGATATTTTTCAGATAAGGCAGCCGCACCGGGTCCCAGATACGCTTCAATCACACGTGGATTTGCCTGTATTTCTTTCGGATTTCCCTCTGCAATCTTTTCTCCATAATCCAACACGGAAATCTGGTCAGAGATATCCATTACCACTCGCATATCGTGCTCGATCAAAATGATGGTGATGCCAAGATCATCACGGATGTGACGGATGAAGTCTTTCATGGCATCCGTTTCCTGGGGATTCATGCCGGCAGTTGGCTCATCTAATAACAATAGCTGCGGCTGGTTGGCTAAAGCGCGTGCAATTTCCAACCTGCGCTGGGCACCATACGGTAAATTAAGTGCCAGATGATCACCCAACCCGGCCAGACCCACATAGTGGAGCAAATGACTGGCTTCATTAATAATATAATTCTGTTCTTTCCTGTATCCTTTCGTCTTGATCATAGCAGCGATCCAGCCATGTTTTAGATGCGGCTCAAACCCGACCATGATGTTTTCTACTGCTGACATATTTTTAAATAGACGGATATTCTGGTATGTCCGTGCTATTCCTTTGGCTGCAATTTTATCAGTCAACATTCCAGCAATGGAGTTCCCGTTAAATAACACCTGCCCCATTTCCGGTTTATAGAAGCCTGAAATGCAGTTGAAGAGTGTCGTTTTCCCAGCGCCATTGGGTCCAATAATACTGGCGATGGTTCCTTCCGGTACTACCAGGTCTACTTTGTTAACAGCCACGAGCCCACCAAAGATTTTGGATACATTACGAGTTTCTAGTACCGTTTTCATTGTTCGCCTCCCACTGGTGCATGAATAGGGGCAGGCTCTTTATCCTGTTCAATTGGCACCTCCAATTTGGGACGTCTGGCCGGCCACAATCCTTCCGGTCGGATAATCATCATCACCACCAGCAATGCGCCGAACACCAATAAACGGTAACTTTCCAGTTCACGCAAGATCTCTGGTAATCCTTTCAGGGCAAAAGCCCCCAGGACGACACCGGGGATACTACCCATACCTCCAACAATCACCAAACATAAAACATTGATAGAAACCATCAGTGCATGATCTTCAGGTCCGGTAAACTGGTTACGTGAGGCAAATAATGCACCTCCTAAGCCAGCAAAAGCTGCTCCCAATGAGAGTGCCAATAACTTGTATTTATAGGTATCCACACCGGTGGCCTGTGCTACCGTCTCATCCTGACTGATGGACAACCAGGCTCGTCCAATGCTGGATTCCTGCCAGCGTTTTGCCAGAAATATGGAGAGCAAGACTGCCAGAATAATGATGTACATAAAATCCACATCGGATGTGAAGGACCTGCCGAACAAAGTGGGTCCCGCGATATTTCTAACTCCGCGAGGTCCCATGGTGAAATCTTTGAGTAGATCGCTTTTTAACAGAATGCGGATGATTTCACCAAACCCCAGGGTTACAATGGCCAGATAGTCACCCCGCAATCGCATGATCGGCAAGCCAATTAAAATACCCGATAATGCCGCTGCAATGACAGCCAAAGCTAAGGCCACCCAGAAATTCAAAACCAGATTATGGGGTTCAGGTGAGGTAGTTAATGCGAAGGTATAAGCACCTATCGCAAAGAAAGCCACATAGCCTAATACCAGTTGACCAGAAAGGCCAACGATGATATTCAAACCCAGACCCAGCAGTACATAGATCCCCACAGTTCCCATCACATAGTTCCAGTATGCCCCCCAGGTGCGTGGTAACAAAACCAGCAAGAGCAAGACCACACCCATCAGCACATAGCTGATGTAAGGATTTCCCTGTACTTTCCCTAACCAGGTTTTCTGTGACCAATTTTGAACTTTCGTGCGGGTGGTATTTACCTGTTGTCTGCTTTTTTCAACGCCAAAGGCTAGAATTCCACCAATGATCGCCATCAGTGTACTGAAAACAACATGTGTTAACCCACCTATAAGAATACTCTGATTGAAAAGGAAAAATTTGATTGATTCGGAAGAAAGCATGCTAAGATAGGTTCGCAGAGCAACCCCGCGCGCATCCAGTTCACCGACCAGTAAAGCATATAACATTACTAACACGCCGGCAGCCAGGCCTGCTACTGCTCCTCGGATGAGCACTTTTCCAAAGGTTAGTGTTTCATGTGGATCCTGGCGCGATGCACGCCATCCATTCCAAATGCCTAGAAAACCAAGGAAAATGAAAAAATTACCAATTTTTGGCATTTGTCCAACACCAAGCGGTTGACCTAAAACTTTTTGTATCAAACCGGAAAAAACAACAGTAAAACCAATTAATGCCAGAAAAATTACGATAATGCCGAAAATCAAACCACTCGCAGCAGATTTTTGTAAGGATTGTTTGTTCATACCTTCTCCTCCGTGAGTGCTTCTCCTAATATCCCTGAAGGACGGAAGACCAACACCAGGATCAGGATAGTAAATGCAATGACATCCTTTAATTGAAAATCAATCCCGAGCACTGCCGGCCCCAACGACTCAACAATACCGAGGAACATTCCGCCAATCATCGCGCCGGGGATATTCCCGATGCCACCCAATACCGCCGCGGTAAATGCTTTGATTCCCGGCAAAAAACCTACAAAATAATTAAAAAGTCCGTTGTGTATACCCCACATCACCCCCGCAGCTCCGGCCAGCGCACCACTGATCACAAAAGTGCGGCTGATGACCATATCAACATTAATACCCATCAGGGCAGCAGTTTTCTTGTCCTGTGCAACCGCACGCATCGCGCGCCCTATTTTTGTTCGTTGAACCAAAATATAAAGCCCTACCATTAATATTGCCGATAAAACCAGGGAGAATATCCCTGTATAGGTTAACACCACTGTGCTGCCAGCCAGTTCAAGGTTCCAACCAATACCACGGTCCAACACCACTGGATTGATATATTGACGGCGTTGAGGTCCGAACAATAACTGACCTGCATTTTGCAAGAATATGGATGCGCCAATCGCGCTGATTAAAGGCACCAGGCGCGGTGCTCCACGCAATGGCCGATAGGCGATCTTTTCCAATAAGTAGCCAGAAAGTGCGGCGATTGTCATACCTGCCAGAAAAGCCAGAAAAATGGCAATCACCGGATAGGCATTCAAAAATGACATCTGAGTACCATCAGCAGCAGTGACTTGAATGGCATTAAATGCTTCAAAAACGAAATATCCACCAAACGTGCCAAGCATCATCACTTCACCATGGGCAAAATTGATCATGAATAAAATACCATAGACCAATGTATATCCAATCGCAATTAATGAATACATTCCACCAATGATCAACCCAGAAACAGAAAGTCGCAGCCAGGTGTCAGCCCCGAACTGCGACTCTGCTGCAACGTCAATTGCACGCACAATAACGAGCGCAAGCAACAAGAGCGCCGCAATAATTCGAATAATTTTTATACTATTCTGGGGCAATGTAAGCGGGATCTTTTTCCGCAAAGCTTCCATTAAGCCTCCAACTTGTTGAAAATAAGATTTGAATATAATACCACAGGGAAACTGCGGAAAGGGTATTTCCTCTCCGCAGTGACCCTAAAATAACCGAATGAAATTAGTTCTCAGCCTGCGCCCAATCACCATCTTTTACGATGTAGAATGTTGGACCAGCTGTGTTACATTCGCCTACAGCGGAGCAGGTAACATCGCCAGTGATACTGGTGAAGCCACTGGTTGCACGCACTGCAGCAACCAAAGCACTACGAGGTACATAGAGTGAACCATCGCCACCGAGAACAGCAACTTCTTTAACTTTTGCCATCAAAACAGCAGCGGCGTCATAACCACTCCAGGTATAGGGAGACAATGTTCCAGCACCTACACCATAAGCAGCCAGGTAATCAGCATCAAATTTCAATTTGGCATCTGATTCGGGTGGGATCAAGGAAGCCGCATAAGCTCCCTCACCATTAGCGCCTGTCTTTTCAACAAATTCTGCGCCAAATGTTCCATCACAACCGAAAAAAACTGCATTTTCCAAACCACTCTGTTTCATATTATTTGTCAGAACCACACCTTCAGCCACATAACCACCGAAGTAGATTGCTTCTGGGCTTTTTGCTGCCAGCGCTGATAATGTGGCAGTGTAATCTGTTTCTCCAGGTGTTACGGCTTCATAACCAACAACTTCGCCACCCAATGCGGTGAACTCAGTTTGAACCACATCAGCCAAACCCTGACCATAAGCACCACCATCGTGGATTACAGCAATCTTACGGAAACCCAACTTGTTGTAAAGATAATCAGCAGCAAACTGACCCTGAACTGCGTCGGTAAAGGCGATTCGGTTGAAGACCTTGGATCCGAGGGTGGTCAGAGGTGGGTTGGTCGCGGATGGGGACATCATGGGCAGGCCTGCTTTTTCATAGATCGGCATCGCAGCTTCTGTTGATCCTGAGAAAATGTGACCAGCGATCGCTACTACGGTTGCATCGGTTGCCAGTTTATTGGCAACTGCTGCGCCACCTTCCGGGGCACCCTGGGTATCCTGGGCAACCAGTTCAAAGGCAAAGCCTTCAACAGTTCCGGCATCTTTTACAGCAATGGCAGCACCTTGTGAAATATCCACACCGAATGAGGCGTAGTCACCGGTGAGTGGGGCTCCCATACCAATTTTGACTGTTTGACCAGCCGGAACAACTGCACAGCCAAATTCATCACTGGCACAGACTTCTGGTACAGCACTGGTCATATCGTCACTGGAGCTATCACCAGCGGGGGCAGCACCACCACAACTTGCCAATATCATGGCAAAAACAACAAAAACAAAAAACAATACACTTTTCTTCATTACTTCCTCCTAAGGATTATTTTGAAACTTTTTTATTCTTTGAACGACAATTTTGAGATTGAAAATTTCTAACTTTGAAATGGCAGGCCTCCTTATTGAAAGAGTTAAGGCTTCATCCGTAGAATGTGATCAAAAAAGCCACCCGGTGGACTTCGTTGGGTGGCTTCGTTTTTCCTTTACTTTTAACTTATCTGATTTTTATCTTTATCGCTCGCCCAACATCAAGTCTAGTCTTCATAATAAAATGAAGGAGCCAATAGACCATGATAATAATAATAGCGAGAGATAAGTTTGACATGACATTCATCACATTCTTTTAGGATTTTGCTGATTATACAGTGTTTTCATGATCTGTCAACCCTTTTTGGAGAAATTGTGTAAGAGCAAAACAATAAAAGTTCTATTCCGGCTAGATCAAAATGTACTGTAAAAGGGTCTTTTTACATTCTTGAATTATTGGCTTTAACTGTTTGAGAGCAAATATCGATTAATTCAGCATTGGCATTTGGAGGGATTTCACAACCCGATGAGACAAAATAATTCGGATATTGACTGGTAGCTGATAATAGGTCTTGTGTTTGTTGGATAACATTCTCAACACTGCCAGATGCAAAAACAGCAGAAGGATCCAGGTTCCCACCAAGGATGACCGCCCCATTTACCTGATCAAGGGCAGCTGTCATATCCATAGGCTCACCAAAATGGTAGATTTCAGCACCTGATTCCAAGAATTTTATTGAGGTGGACCAATTTCGCACCACAATTATGCAGTACGATCGTAAATTCATCATCCTGTGTGGCATCAATGATTTGTTTTACGTACGGAGAAGAAAATTTTCCCAGTCCTCTGGGAGAAAGCAACCCTGCTGCCGGTTCGGCAATGATCACACCATCCGCCCCCATTTCTTTGAACCCTTGTGCATATTCAATGAGGAAAGGTGTGACCTTTTCCAATAATAAGGTCATGTCATCCGGGTTGGTTAAACTGAGCTCCATCGCTTCAGAAACACCAAACAACCGTCCAGCCAATGAGAATGGCCCAATCATCCCGGCTAAAACGGGCACTCCTTTTTTCTTCCCGATGGATGCTAACCGCTGTGTTGCTTCCAGATAGACTCCCGTCCTGCCTGTCCCTATCCGCGGAACGATGAGATTTGGTATTTCTTCAACTGAACTTATTTTTCTACCAATCACAGTAGGAACTTCATGTTCAGAAAAGCGAATCTGACATCCAAAGGCTTCCGCTTCCACTGAAAGATCCATACCTGTCAGCAGAGCAGGTGTTTTATATACTTCATGCATATTTAACGATACTTCATATTGAGCATCAGCATTGGTGGCTGCCTGAACTACTGTGTAACCTGACTCAGACAATCCGCCATAAATGCCAATTGGCAGAAAAATACGTTCTTTTTGGTTTAGGAAATATTCTGATAATTTTGTATTCATAGGAACAACTCTCCTTGCTCTCAGCTTGCTGGTGTAAAGTAAGTATATCAAATATGACAACGTTGTCAATTATGAGCCATGCGGATGATGCTTGCGATAGGACATTTCTATCTTGCCATAACATAATTCAACTACATTTACTAAGATAAATTCCCTGCTGCAGAGATACATGAAATAGGGTTTGAAATTTCAGAAACTACTCATCTGTTTGATCGAAAAAGGAGCATATAAACATACAGGGGTTGGAATTTAATAAATCAGCCTACCAGACCGAGGATAATGGCCATGATGAATCCAATTACCAGAAATAAATTCAGTGTTAACCATCGAACGACTCCATCACCAACAGGATTAAAAATGCCTAAAACAATCATTATGATTCATAATTGCAGGGTTTTTTACAACCCGAATGTCATATTTTTCTTACAAAATGTCGAAATAATCAAAAATAACTATTGCAAAATTCTCCAAAATGAGTATAGTAATCCTATTCCTGTGCACTTTTTGTAATTTCATTTCTAAAAAAACAGAATAAATTCACAAATTTCCATATCAATCCTCATAAAAACTTCAACACAAGAAAAGACTGACATGATATTTGTATTAGTGCACCAGATCATTTTTTGGGAGGGTTTTTACTATGTCGAAGAAAGTTTTTAAGTTCATCAGTTTATTGTTAGCATTGGTTTTCATTGTTTCTGTCACCCAACCGGCGTACACCAGCAATGAAGGCAAAATGCGTGTCTGGGTGGAATTCAGCCCGGGGCGTGGCGCAAGGGTAGAAAAGTCGCTCAACGCACTGGGAGCGGCATTCCATTATCGTTTTGAGGATCTCAATAGCTTTGTGGTCACTGTCCCGGAACAAGCACTAAACGGGTTGAGAAACAATCCGAACGTGGTCTCGATTGAGGAGGATGCCATCCGCTATCCAGCGGCGCAGGAAGTGCCGTATGGCATCGATATGGTTCAGGCTCGTGATGTCTGGGATGCTAATCGTGATAATGTTATCGACGCCGGTGCCCCCACCGGTGCAGGGATCAAAGTTTGTATCATCGACTCCGGCCTTTGGACAGGCCATGAAGATTTTGCAGGCATATCTGTCACCGGAGATGGAACCGATTGGAACAACGACACCTGCGGGCATGGCAGCCACGTCGCCGGAACCATTGCAGCCTCATTCAATGATTTCGGTGTGGTGGGTGTGAACCCGGGCGGCGTCTCCTTACACATCGTCAAAGTTTTTGATGGTCCTGAATGTGGCTGGTCTTATAGTTCCACTCTGGCAAATGCCGCCAATATTTGTCAGGCTGCTGGAGCTGATATCATCAGCATGAGTCTGGGCGGCACCAAGAAAAACAAACAGGAAGAACGAGCATTTGATAGTTTATATTCTGCCGGCATCTTATCCATCGCAGCCGCAGGCAATGATGGTACCACTGCCGATAATTACCCCGCCAGCTATTCCTCAGTTGTTTCTGTGGCAGCCATTGATTCTAATAGGAACTGGGCAGACTTCTCCCAATTCAACAACCAGGTAGAACTGGCAGCCCCCGGTGTGAGCGTCTTGAGCACGGTGCCATTTCTCAACAAGGCGTCCGTCACTGTTGCAGGAGACACCTATAATGGTCACCCGGTTGAATTCGCCGCGTTAGGAACAGCCAGTGGCGCACTGGCGGATGGTGGGTTATGCACAACCACCGGAAGTTGGGCTAGGAAAAGTCGTTCTTTGCCAACGGGGGGATATCTCCTTCCTGGATAAAGTAATGAATGTTCAAAACAGTGGTGGTACTGCCGCTGTCATTTACAACAATGAACCCGGTGATTTACTGGCTACATTAGGGGAAGGGACTTCCACCATTCCTGCCATTGGAATAACCCAGGAAGATGGTGAATGCCTTGATAGGGAAACTTGGTCAATCGGCAGTTGTTGAAAGTTCGTTTGAGCAAAATGTGAGCGCTTACGAAGCCTGGGATGGCACCTCCATGGCCACGCCGCATGTTTCCGGTGTGGCAGCCCTGGTCTGGAGCGCTTTTCCAAATCTGACCAACGTCCAAATTCGCAATGCCCTAACAGGTTCTGCATTGGATTTAGGAACTGCTGGTCGGGACGTTTATTATGGTTTTGGTCTGGTACAGGCAAAAAACGCCTTGGTATCACTGGGGTGGATTCCACTCCCCACTTCAACACCACCTACTCCAACCCCAACTCCTACGGATACACCCACGGCGACTCCTACCACGCCTACCCCGACTGATACACCAACACCAACTCCAACCACACCTACCCCAACTGACACACCAACTTCTACTCCTGTGCCTGGAGGAACCATTGCCCTGACCGTTACCACCGATAAGACAGTTTATTCTATTAATCAAACTGTTTATATCACTGTCGTGACAAAAGATAACAATGTGCCGTTAAGTGGGGTCGCCATCTCCGGCGAGATTATTAGCCCCAGTAACAGAGCCGTCGCAAGTTTTTCTGGAACCACAGGGACTTCCGGAGAAGTAACCTTCTCCTATCGGGTCAAACGCAATGTAGGAACAGGAACATTCACTGTCAATACAACTGCCACCAAAACAGGTTTTACCCCTGCTTCGAGCACAATACATTTCACTGTTCAATAGTCACAACTTTACGTAAGAACCCTGCGAACTTACCATTCGCAGGGTTTTGATTTAAATTCCCAACAAACTTAACTGCCTGATCTGTTCTGGCTGCTTGTACTGCGGAACTTTTAAAGCAATTCCCTTTTCTGCACACAATGTCCTAAACTTCTCATTTAATTGATACGCACCATTGGCAGCACACTCATAGCGATTCCCAAATGCCCGCAGATGTTTCTGCTTCACCCCCGGAAAGAGCCTGTCCAACTGCTGTAGATAATATTCCTGCGAACCCTTGCGCTGGGTCATCCCAAAAGCAGCCAGAATATATCCTGCACCATGATCGTGTGCTAATTCAATAATTCCGCGGATATTTTCCCAGTTATCCTCAATAAATGGTAATACCGGCATCAACAGCACCCCTACCTGAATACCCCGTTCTGCCAGATATTGCATGGCTGCCAGGCGTTCCGAAACCAGCGCTGCCCCAGGCTCTAATTTTTTCCCCAGGCCATCATCGCAGGTGGTGATGGTAAAGGAAACAAGAGCTTGTGTGTCCCGCTCGATCTGACTTAAAAGATCCGTATCCTGCATGACCAATTTGCTTTTTGTCAGCACATGCACCGGAAAACCAAATTCCACCAATAAACCCAAAGCGCCGCGAGTTAACTGATATTGTTTCTCCACCGGTGCATACGGGTCATTCATTGAGCCAGTACCAACAACCCCCTTTTTTCGTTTGCTGGCTAATTCTTTTCTCAACAATTCCAGTGCGTTGACTTTCACCAGCGTATCCTTGAAATTCTCAATCTGATAACAGTCACTGCGTGAATCACAATAGATGCACTGATGCTGGCAACCCCGATATAGGTTCATGTTGTATTGGATTCCAAACCATGGATCCGCTGTTTTGGAATGCGAGAGGATGGTTTTGGCTTGAATTTCTTTGATCATGCTGATTCACCAGCACAATAATAGCACAAATATTCTAATATTGCAAATTCAATTATTTTATTTTCTTGCCGTTCTTCACCGCCACCATTTCGGTAATGATGGCCAGTGCGATCTCTTCCGGACCACGCGCGCCAATCTCCACGCCGATGGGGGAATGAATGAGTTCAATCTGCTCATCGCTGATCCCTTCGGCTTTCAAATCGCGCACATGGTTGGCAAATGTTTTTTTCGACCCCAGAGCACCAATATAGCGCGCTTCATGCTGGCAGCCGAGCGCTAATGCCGGCACATCCAGTTTATCATCGTGTGAGATTACCACCAGGAAAGTACCCTGATCCCAGGGATAATCCTGCAGAAATTCTTGCGGCCATTCCTGCACCAAGCGATCCACATGTGGGAAGCGTTCTTTGTTGCCAAACGCCTTGCGTGGATCCACCACTGTGGTGTGAAATCCTAAAATTTTGGCATACTGAACGAGTGGGATGGCAATATGAACAGCTCCCACCACTACCAGTTTGGGAGAGGGAGCCAGCACGTCGAAAAACACCTGCACTTCATCGTTCCCAATCTGGAGTTGTTTGCGGACACATTGTTGCTGTCGGAAGACATCACCCAGCATATCATTGACCACTTCATTCAATCTGGTATCGCTAAACTGCCCTGCCATTTTTCCATCCGGATAGGCATAAATCTTCTCGCCTGTCTGGGCTCCTGATAACACAGTCACTACGGCAGCCAATCGTTCTGCCTGTAAATCATGCTGGCGGCGATCAAAGCTTTCTTTGGTTAGTTTTTCAACCCATACTTCTATCGTACCCCCACAGGCTAACCCGACGCTGATAGCCTGATCCTGCGTGACGCCATAATGCAGCAACTTGGGCTTTCCACTTTTGAGCACCTGCATGGCTTCGGCAACCACCGCCCCTTCTACACACCCGCCACTGACCGAACCGGTCATTACAGAGTCCTGGTTGACAGCCATCTTGGCCCCTAATCCACGCGGAGCCGAACCGTATATTTCCACCACCGTCGCCAGGGCAACAGCTTTTCCCTCATCAAACCACGTCTGCATGGGTTGTAATATTTCTCGCATAATTGCCTTCCTAAATAAAAAAAACCTATTCTATCGGTTTCCTGGTTAATATCCGCGCCGCCAGTTGTTGTTTACCTTTTGCCATGGCTTGCACATTTTCATCATACAGCAAAATTTCCCAACCAGAAAAGTATTTCAATAATTCGCCTGGTTGTAGTAAGTATTCATAGCGCAAGTGAGATTGATCCCTCTGAGAGTCAAAACGCATGGTTTCCAACACCAGGAACCCACCCGGCTTCAGATATTGCTGGTAGAGCGAAAACATGGCCCGATCCAGAAACCAGAAGTTAAGGATGACATCAACACTTGCAGGTTTCAGATGAATCTCAGGCAAATGAACCAGCGCGGTATGAATCTGGGGGTACTTTTTCTTTGCTTTGCGCAAAGCTACCATGGAAAAGTCCACACCCAGCACATTTAACCCCTGCTCTGTCAAGAGGTTGGCATTATGCCCCTCTCCCATCGCCACGTCCAAACCCCAGCCCTGTTTCGGCAAATGCTGTAAGATTTCCCCCAGAAAAGCACGCGGTTTCGCCAGATTTCGCCCACTGGACTGATACCGGTCGTCCCATTCGGCTGCCTGATAACGACTCATCTCACGTGGTCCACATTGCCAAAACGCCCATTGATCAATAATGTCACCAGACGCCCATCAATCTCCAATACTTTCACTTCCGTTCCATAGGTTTGAGTCAATTTCTCGCTGGTCAAGACCTGATCGATCAACCCAGCATCCAGCACAGCACCAGCCTTGATCAGTATGACATGATCGGCAATCATCGCGGCAGCATCCGGATCATGCGTACTGAACACAATCGTCACACCTCTTTGCGCCAGCGTCTCTAAAATCTTCAACAAGCGGCCTTTATTGCTCAGATCAAGATGTGAGGTAGGCTCGTCCAACAATAAAATCTGAGGTTGCTGCACCAATGCCCGTGCCAGCACCACCATTTGTTGCTCCCCACCGCTCAATTCCGTCACTGCTCGCTGCTCAAGATGGTTGACTTCCAGGAGTTCTAACGTCTCACGAACCAGCTCGATATCATGGTCTGTGGGCATCTCCAGAAAACCCAATTGGGGGGTGCGTCCTAAGAGCACATATTCAATCACTCTGAAATTAAAAGGCACCACTTCTGATTGTGGTACCAAAGCCATTACCTGCGACAATTCCGAGCGTTTATATTCTGTAATATTCTTGCCAGCAATCCAGATTTCACCCGCCTGAGGGTCCAGTAACCCTAGAATGGTATGTAACAGGGTGGTTTTTCCGGTACCGTTCGGTCCCAGGATCGCCGTAATGCTGCCTCTTTCGACTGAAAGTGACAGATCATTCAGGATCGTTTTTCCAGGGTCATAATGGAATTGAATGTTCTCCAGCCCAATCATTGTCTCTTTCATCGCAATTTGATCCTTGAGCGATTAATGATGGCGACAAACATGATCGCGCCAATCAGGGATGTCAGAATACCCAATGGGATTTCACCGGCCAGCATGGTGCGTGCCAGATTATCACTCACCACACCAAAAATAGCACCGATCAGCATTGACCCAGGCACCGAAAATTGTCCATTCGGGCCAAATACCTGGCGGGCGATCTGCGGCACAATCAGGCCAACCCAGCCAACAATGCCACTCACGGCGGTCAATACGGCTGTGGCTGAGACGGCTGCAATCAAAATGATCAGACGTTCACGGGTGGTTTCTGCACCTAATGAGAAGGCAGTATCCTGTCCCAACGCCAGCACATTCAATCGCCAGCGCATCAGATAAACAATCAAGAGACCAATCACCACCACCGGTGCGACGTACAATAAATCCTGCCAGGTTACACTCCATAAACCGCCCAGTAACCAGAAGGTGATTTCCTGCAATTGGGTTAATGGATCTGCCAGATACTTAAGCACCCCTAATCCGGACGAGAATAAAGCGGAAACTACAATTCCGGATAGAATCAAGCGTAATACCCAACCACCAAATTTGATGGTGCGCGCCAGAATGAATGAGCCTGCCAGCCCTAACAAAGCAAAGAATGAAGCTGAGAGTTCAATCGTCAGGCGATTGCCACCCAGCCATAGAATCGCAATCGCTGCGCCAAAGGCTGCCCCCTGCGAAACACCCAAAAATCCTGGCTCCACAATCGGGTTGCGGAAAATCATTTGCAGCACTGTTCCACAAACAGCCAGCGTAGCGCCTAATAAAGCAGCTGTGATAATGCGTGGAAGACGCAGCAACCACACCAGTCTCTGTGCCAAACTATCTTCGAATAACACCTGAATCGGCATCCAGAAAGGTTTTGGGTACCTGCCAATAAAAATTGATGCAACCAGGATGATCAGTAACAGCAGGGACAATATCAAAATACGTTGATGTTGTTTTGCCCACAAACTTTTGGATGAATTCATGGCATCAATTTTATCTCATCCAGACGCGGAAGAACAGACTCCTCAACTTGAGTTTCAGACAATCCATAAAGTTCCTGATAGAAACTTTGCACTTGAGCTACCAGATCAATTTCGGCTGCCCGCTCGGGCTGCAGGATGATTGCCAGCCATTGCTGACCCAAAATCCAACGTGGATCAATCAAATCCCAACTGGCATAATCTGCCGGGAAACCATACACCTGACCATTTTCCACCGCCTGTAAACCTGCCCAGGTCGGGCTCTCCAGCAATTGTTGAGCTGTTTCCACCGAATCACCCCCGTAGTTCACCACAAAAACCACATCCGGATTCCAAACCGCAATCTGCTCCAACCCAACCTGAATCCAGCCATCAGAACCTCCATCCACATCCAACCAGATCGGATTTCCACCAGCATTTTGCACCATGGTTGTTTGCAGATAGCTGCCAGGCGGCACCTTGAAGGAAATTTCTCCCCCATCTTCAGTGTATTGCAACACCAATACTGAGGGTCGTTCCGAATCCTGCAAACCGCTCATCAGGTCTGCAACCTGTTTTTCGATCTGCTGATAATAGGCAATTATTTGATCTGCCCGATCAGAATTCCCAAAAACCTTGCCCAATGCCTGAATATCTTCATAGAAAAACTCTGGTGTTTCCAGGTTCATACCCATGACCGGGATGGAAATTTCTTCTAAAGCAGCCCCTAATTTACCCAAAGAAATGTTTTTCACGATGACGAGATCCGGCTGTAGCGGCGCGATTTGTTCCGGACCTGCATCTCTTTCGAGCATATTTTTGACATTAACTTCTGGATCAACCAACTCTAAAAATTCCTGGGTTTCAAAACCCCGCACTTCCAGCGCTGCTATTTTTTGGGCGGCATCTGGGAAAAGATAGATAGTATCGATGACATAAGGAGTAGCCTTCCCGGCAACGACAATCCGTTCAGGTAAAGCAGGCAAGGTGATTTCCCGACCCGTGCCGTCACTGAAGGTCAAGGTTGGATCAATCTCTGAAGCAACCGTATCAGTCGGTCCAACGACAGCGGGTTCTTCAACCTGAATTTGTTCATCTGTTGTTTCTACCGGTTCAATTTCTGATACTGGTGTATTTTGCACTGACGTACAGGCACTGACCAGCAGAATAAAAATAAAACTAAATACCATTAATTTTTTCGAAATTGTTTGCATATGCACCTCACTAAGATTATTCAATGATTATATACTCATTAAATGAATAGTTCAAGGGTTATTAATGCATCTGCTATCAATAACCTGTAAGGTCTTTAACGTGAAACCTTTCAAAATCAATAAGTCATTTTAATCTTTCCGTGCTGAAGTATGGAACAATTTAATCAGCAAACAAAAAGATAGGATTAGAAAATGGGACTACTTTCTTGGACAATTATTGGTTTTGGTGTGGGCTGGATGACAAACTATTTCTTCAAACGGCGTTGTAAACTTGTTCGAGCAGGACGTGTATTTGCCGGACTCAGTGGTGCCTTGATCGGTGGATTTTTATCCAATATTCTGGTTTATGGTGGGCCACTGAATGTATTTTTTGCCTGGCAGAGCGTTCTCTTCTCAATATTGAGTGCAATTCTACTGGTGTTATTCTCCTTTTACGAGACCCGTCGACGAAAATATTCTTACTGACCCTAAGACCCCCCTCTAAGCCAAATTTCCAGGGAAGGTCAAAAGAGTTCATTAAATATCAGGTGAACTCTTTTGATTTAAGTAATTGATGATCCCAGTAAAGGCAAGGAAAAGATAAAGGTTGTCGATTCACCCTGGACACTCTCTGCCCAGATTTCCCCTCCATGGGCATGGATTAAACTGCGGGCAATCGATAATCCTAATCCACTACCGCCCTGATCACGATTTCGCGATCGTTCCAATCGGTAAAAGCGCTCAAATATGCGTTCCAAGTCCTCATTTGGAATATAGGTGCCGTAATTTGTGACGGAAACGCTTGCAGTCTGTTTTTTAATATCGACTTTGGTAGTGATCTCATGTTCCGGTAGGGTATGTTGAATGGCGTTGGATAATAAATTCACCAGCACCTGACTCAATCTTTGGGAATCCCCCATAACAAACACTTCATTTTCTGTGAAGTGGGTTGTCATTTTGATTTTCCGTTCGCGGGCTGCATTCTGTTGCCGTTCAACCATTTCTCGAACCAGGGTATTTAATTCCACAGGGGTTTTTTCTATCTTCAAATCACCAGCATCTGCCAATGACAACATCCTTAAATCGTCCACCAGATTGCTCAGGTAACTGACTTCGCTCTGCAAAGCGCGCACATTTTCTGGAGAAGCTTCCATTAACCCATCTTCCATGCTTTCCAGATCGATCCTTAAGACACTGAGCGGTGTGCGCAATTCATGGGCTACATCCGCCATCATCTGGCGGCGCAATTCGGATTGTTGTGATAAATCCAGAGGCCATTTGGTTGAATGCTCTGGCCATATCACCCAATTCATCATTCCTTTGCACCTGAACCTTCTGGTGGTATTCGCCCTTCGCAAGTCGCCTGGATGCATCTGCCATTGCTTGCAGAGGCCGCACAATGCTCCTGGATTGCCATAAGGCGACGATTAATACCATCAGTACTGCGATACTACCTACCCAGATCAATGAACGATTGACCCTGGCAATATAGATATTTTGACTTTCACTTAAAATTCCCATTACTGAAGCCACCAGAAAGGTACCTACTTGCTCCCCATTCACAATAACAGGTGTGCCAAATTTGGTTAAGTTTTCAGGGTTGTTGATGGCAATACCATCGGGATTCGTGTCAAAGATGATTTCATCGCCATCAATCAATAAAAAGCGCTCGTCCTGGGAAGAGATCATCAGTCCAGGCGCCATCATATTTCCGTTATCCTGACGGAAACGTCCAAATCCACCTTCACGATTACCAGACGTATCGAAAATCAAATTCTCTACGCCATCCCATGACCCATTCGCCTGATAGTATTGTTCAAGAATCGGAACAACCCTGCGGGAGAAATTCGTCCCAGACCTTTCCACCAGGTCAGCAAAGCGGTTATAAACAACCCGATTCGTGACCACAATAAATAATACCAGGGTCAGAATAATGATTGTTAAAAAACTCAGGATTAACCTGGTGGTGATGGAAAGTCGATTCATCCCAGATTTCCAGAAGGATTAACGAAGCGGTATCCCACCCCAAATACGGTGATAATAAATTGCGGATTGGTCGGGTCAGCTTCTATTTTCTTACGCAGGTTATGGATATGCACATCCACGGTGCGCTCCACCCCTTCAAAGACCCCTAAATCGCTGGCTTCCAACAGTTTTGAACGTGAAAATACTTGATTGGGATGCCGCACCAGATAAACCAGCAAGTCATATTCTGTGGGTGTCAAGGAAACAATCTCGTCATCCACCTTACATTCGCGCGCATTGGTATCCAAAAAAACATTCCCGAATTGATAGACATTGCGTGATTGCACCGGCTCCATTTGAGAACGCCTTAATACCGCTCTGGCACGTGCCACCAGTTCGCGCGGACTGAACGGTTTGGTCATATAATCATCAGCTCCCAATTCCAGCCCGATCAATTTGTCACTTTCTTCCACTCTGGCAGTCAGCATGATGATCGGTACATTTGATTCACGGCGAATCTCCCGACAAACATCTATACCGCTCATGCCTGGCAGCATCCAATCCAGGACAATCAAGTCCGGTGTATCTTTTAGAGCAATTTTTAACGCGCTATGGCCATCATAGGCAGCTTGCACATCAAAGCCAGCTTGCTCAAAATATTTGCGCACCCCGTCTGAAATTCGTTTTTCGTCATCAACAATTAACACTTTCATCATCTATAGTATAGTCCAATTCAAATAGAATTTTTACTTTAATCATCACTCGCCCAGAAATTGGGCGAGTGAAAGAGATTCATTTTCTCTTAGTATATGATTGTCCGATACGGGTTATGGACTAGCGGTTGCCACTGCTATTACCACGTGACTGTCCCATGCCACCTGGTCTGCCACCATCACGGAACATTTCAAAGGGTTTATCCGTACGATCGCGCATTTTATCAAACATCTTCCAGGGGATCGGGTTTTCCAGTTGATTATTCAGTCGTTCGCGAATACGGTCAGCCTGTTCCTCGGTGATCTTGCCATCTGCCAGAGCCTGGTCAACTTTTTCTAATTGAGCCTGGATTCTTTCTTCTTGAATTGCATTCAGGTCAATGCCAGCTTCTTCAGCAATTTCTTCTAATGTTTCTCCACCAGAAATTCTGGCTTTCAGATCATCCAGCGTAATCTCAAGTTTATCCAGTATCTGGCCAATCAAGCCATTCCCACCTTCCCAGATTTTTTCGGCTCGGAAACGTATATAAGAGCCCATTGCAATCCCGATGCGCTGATTTTGGTTGAATAAGAATCCATCCGCTACTTTTTCTTGCAAACGTTCCTGCAAGGTTTCAGCTTGTTCCTCGGTCAGGTCGCCTGCCGCAACTGCTTCAGCCAGACAAGCTTCATGGTCTGCCAACCATTGTTCAGTATAGGTCTCATAATCCAGGCCTTTTTCTGTGAAGATTTCCAGAATGGTCTTGCCTGATCTAATTTCAGCGCGCAATTCATCAGCTGTCATGCCTAACACGTCCAGAGCAACTGGTTCTGTTGGGCACACGGGTGGGTTCTGGCCATAAGCTGAGACTGAGGTAACGACACCTCCCACCAATACACCAGCAATCATTAATCCTAAAAATAATTTTTTGAACATTCTAACCTCCTGTGATCTAGTACTTACAAATAAAGGATATCGAAAACTTGTTTAGAAATTGTTAAGATCCGTTTTAGAAATTGTTTGAGTTTTTCAATTTCGTATATTTACGGCAATTATTTTAGGGATTTGCTATCAATTCTAATTCGGCAACCAGCGCATCAATCAGGAATGTATTTAATTGACCGGCACCACCACCCGTTCTTTCACCAACGGACGCTCCTGCCCCACCTCCAGGAATACCTCCACCCATACCTCCGCCCGTACCTCGGCCTCCACCACCACTCTGTAGTTCTGAAGGCACTGTTCCACCATTCGCTGCAATGGCAGTCGCCTGTCGTTCTTCCCGTCCTTCTTCCGTCATCAATGATCCGGCATTCTGAAATTCCTCCGGGACATACTTTGTGAGAATTTCCTGATACGCTTCCCTGGTGATACTGAAATTATTCACCCATTCCAGTTGTTCGGGGGTTAAGACCGATTGAATTTGATTGAGTAGTGCTTCAATTTCTGCTCCAGCAGCCGTATCGCTGGATAACAAGGTCTTCATAACCTTCCAGAGCGGAATCAAGGCAGTTGCTTGTTCTTGAGTCAACTTCAGATCACTTTCAGCGAGTGCTATGCTGCCCAGAATCAGACGAACCTGGGTACTGAGCTGCACCATCTCCTGTTTTTGTTCCTGAGATTGAACCTGATCAGGATCAGCAGGATTGTCTGCTCCAGAAGTATCAACGCCTTCCTTCTGCACTTCATTCATGTCTGAATCCTGGTTCTGAACAGGAGCAATTGATTCACCACCGCTGCATGCGGTCAATAACAACATCATTACCAATACAATTAAAATCTTTTTTTTGTTCATGTTTACCTCACAAAATTACTCATGTCTTAATGCAACAATTGGATCTAATTTCGCTGCTTGATTAGCAGGCAAATAACCAAATAAAATTCCTACTGCTGCAGCCGACCCAAAAGCCAATACAATTGATAATGGATTAACTACCGTTGGCATATCACCAAATCTGGAGAATATCCATGCACCGCTTACACCCAAAATCACACCGATCAAGCCCCCTAATAAAGATAGGATCAGCGCTTCGGTCAGAAATTGCATTCGAATATCCTGAGGTGTAGCACCTACTGCCTGTCTGATACCAATTTCACGGGTTCTTTCCGTTACACTAACCAACATAATATTCATAATGCCGATGCCACCTACAATCAATGAAACGCCTGCCACCCACGCTAATAATAATCTGAATGATTCAGTTGTCGCGGATTGGGTTTGAATGATGTCCTGCTGTGTGCTGATCTGAAAATCTGGTGATTCCAGCGGTACATCATGCAACTTGGATAATAATAAATTGATCTGCAAGATAACATCATCGATGTATTCCTTATCTTCCACCGTTACATAAATCATTCTCACCCGATCACCTGCAATTCGGGAAAATTGGCTATCCATTAATTTATCAAAAACCAGGGTAATGGGTACATAGACGCGGGCATCATAGTCTACACCGGAGACCAATCCTTTTTCTTCAAAAACTCCTACCACCGTCAATTTTAATGTTCCGACACTGATTTTTTGACCAATCGGGTAGGTATCTCCAAATAATTCTTTGGCGATCGTTGCCCCTAAGATGGCTGTCCGAGTGCTTCGTTCTAACTCCTGATCGTTAATGAAACGCCCTTCTTCTACTTTAATTTCCCGCACGGTTGTAAAATCTGGTGTAGTCCCCAAGATCGAAACATCCTCAAGAACTGTATTCCCATATTTAATGGTTTGTGTGGTGTTTTGTTCAACTGCCACACCAGCCACATGCGGCACTCCGTTGGCTATTGCTTCAGCGTCCGAATAAACCAACCCACCGGTTGAAGTTCCCATTCCTCCCCGTGCTCCCCCCTGGCTGAAGCTGCTCATCACGAACACCAGATTAGCCCCCAGACTATTAATCTGGTCAGCGATGGCGGTTTCTGTTCCGGAACTGACGGCGATCATAATGATCACAGCGGCAACCCCAATAATGATCCCCAACATGGTGAGCATTGAACGTAATTTATTGGAAGAAAGTGATTTTGAAGCGACTTTAATGACATCAAATAATTTCATCGGTTTACTTTCTCCCATTTCTTTTATCTTGATCTACCAGACCATCCCGAATGGCAATGATTCGTTGTGTTTGTTCAGCAAGATCATATTCATGGGTAACCATCACGATTGTACGCCCTGACTGATGTAATTGATGCAAAATATCTATAATTTCACTAGCAGATTTTGAGTCAAGATTCCCGGTTGGTTCGTCTGCCAATACCAATACCGGGTCATTAATGAGCGCGCGTGCAATCGCCACACGCTGTTGCTGCCCACCAGAGAGTTCTCGTGGTTGGTGATGGATTCGGTCCCCCAACCCAACGATGTTTAATAATTCCTCTGCTTTTTGATTCATTTCCACCTGATTGCTAGCAGCATCTTGGGTGTACAACAAGGGTAAGGTCACATTTTCCAATGCGCTCATTCGTGGTAATAAGTTATAAGACTGAAAGATGAACCCTAATTTTTCATTACGAATATGAGCCAATTGTGCCCGGTTCAATTCACTGACATCCTGTTCATCCAGGTAGTAGTGGCCATTGGTAGGGGAATCCAAACATCCTAGAATATTCATCAATGTACTCTTACCTGATCCGGATGGACCCATAATCGCCACAAACTCGCCTTGCTGTATGGAAATAGAAACGCCATTTAAAGCGGGGACTTCGATCTCACCCATCTGATAGATCTTTTTCAATTGATCTGTTCTGATGATCACAGGCTCTGTCATTGAACGGTCTCCACTATACCAGTAGTTACTTCTTCACCAACCTTGAGACCGGAAATAATTTCAGCGGATGTAAAATCAGTCAGTCCAACTTCAACCATTCGCAGAGTAGGCGTGCCATTTTCAACCACAAAGACAGCATAACTACCATCACCCAAAGGACGTAATGCTTCAATCGGAATAAGCATTGTATTTTCTGATCTTCCTCCAATGACATCTATTGAAGCATTTAAACCTAATGGCAAATTAAAGGGTTTGCCAAATGAACTGGCATCCAACGCAACCAACCCATGTGCGTATACCACATTGCCATTTTTCACTAGTTCGGGTGTGATTGATATCACTTTTCCAGTAAAGATTTCGGTATCAAAGGCATCAAAAATAACCTCAACTTCATAACCAACCACAAGTTGGTCCAGATCAGTTTCATCCAGAAAAACCTCAAGAATGGGTTTCGATAAATCTGCTATCCGAATGATGTTGGTGTTATTGCCCAAAGTCTGACCTGCTATGGCATTGATACTCATAATCGTCCCATCCAGTGGGGCAATCAGTGTTAAGCCATTGATACTCTCTTCAGCAATTTTTAATTTTGCTTCAGCCTGAGAAACTTTCGCCTGATGAAGCTCAATATCACGTGGATCCACACCGTTTTGCATGGTATCCATCTCTGTATTCCACTGCAAAACCTCATTTTCTTTAATTTTTATTTTGGCATCCATTAATTCGATTTCTTCCTGGCTGGGATAGGACAAACAATATTGCCAATTTGCCAATGATGAATCTACTTTTACCTGAGCATTAGCGATATCTGCTTCTGCCTGAAGTCTCTCAGGGTCACTTAATTCTCTGGAAGCATATAAAAGGTTGTACTTGTCCTGCATTCGTTCTAAAATTTCCAGGGCTGTGTTGTAATCGGCTTCATACTGCAATACATAGACATCGCCACAGCGACGATAATTTAACCCCGCACGATCTGTTAATAAGTCCTCAAGTTCTGATTGAGCCTGGAGATAATTAACTGACGCACTGGCAAGATCCATATCCAGATTGTTGATCAAATCCTGATAACTATCTTGTTCATTTATCAAATTGATTTGTTGGGTAAAAAGATCTACTGTGAGTTGCGGGTCTTCTTCTAATTTTGCTAACACACCCCCTTTTTGGACCACATCTCCTTCATTAACATAAATCTCTTCGATCACACCAGATGTCGCGAATCCAATCTGGATATCTGCCTGTGTAACAACGGCCCCTACGCCTGATGCAGTGATGATAATATCACCACGCCGCACCTTACTTGTTTTTACACTTTCCTCAATTGGCACTTCTGCTGTTTTTTGTGCCTGACCTTGATAATAAAAAAATGCAGCTGCGCCGAGAATGATCACAATTCCAAATATCCACAAGTAACGTTTCATCACATACTCCACAAACCCAGATTTTGATTCTTGATTGTATCGATAAGATGTTTAGAAATTGTTAAGAAGTTGTGAAATTTATATTTGTATTTCCTTGCCCATGGATTAATTGAACAGGCCTTTTCCTAAACCACTAGAAAAGGTCTGTTGACATATTTTTTTCTTTTATTGATCAACTAATCTGGTTTTTGAGTTTTAACCGTCTCTCTTAGTTTCTCGCGCAGCGCACTGATTTGCTGGGTTACCTCACCGATTTTTTGAAACAAGTTCTGGTTTGCACCGACCCCCTCGTTGATTAACCAGGCGGCTGCTTCTGAACGACTTTTGACTACATCGGCTTCCACCAACATATCCAGATAATTCAAGGCTTCGTCGTTGACACGCACCATTACCACATTGCCTCGCCCCTGCAATGCGTCACCCAGCGCTTGTCCAATATTTTCTACCTGCTTCCAGGCATTTTTGATGCCAGGCTCATGTGTTTTTGAGCCACTCGGGGGAACGGCTTGCCCTTCAGGTTCAGCAGTTTTTTGCCCTTCATGATTTTCATCCATAACTTCCTCTTTTTTATTGTAATTATATTACATGTAATTATATAACCTAACATGATGATTGTCAAACAGGAAATTACAATCATTATCTGGAAGTACGCTGGTGGTGACACCTTCTATAATTATCCCTTACGCAATTTACAGCCAAAATTCAGTGAGGTTTGCTATACTGAAGATGCATTCAATAAATCATGGGAATAAAATGGATACGCTTCATCTCGCAAAACGGTTACAACAAATTGAGCACTTTAGCTACATCCCGTTGAAGGAAGTTGAAAGAATCATACTTGCCGGAGACATAAAAACTTATCACAAAGACAAGGAAATATTCAGCGAAGAAGCACCCAGTTCAGGGATGTATGTTTTGCTAAATGGACAGGTGCAACTCTGCAAAATTAGTCTTCAGGGGCAAATTTCCATTCTTGCGATTCTCAATCCAGTCACCATGTTCAATGAAGTCTCAGCCCTGGATAATGGCCCCAATCCAATTACTGCCATTGCCAATCAGGAGAGTGTCATCTGGCACATCACATCCGAAAAACTTCAGGATCTTATTTTGCAATACCCTCGCATCGGTCTGGGATTATTGCGGGTACTCGCCAATCGCAATCGAAAATTGGTTTCTCTTTTTAAAGATCTGTCATTTCGGCCATTACTCGCCCGCACAGCCAAATTATTATTGGAAATCAGTGATCAGGGGAAAAATAAAATCATCCGTAAGGAAAATCCCAATTACCATCTGGCAGCCCGGCTCTCCACGGGGCCAGAGGCGTTCAGCCGCTGTTTAAAAGCATTCCGGCAACAAAATATGATCCAGACTGATACGCACAAAATTGAAATTCTTGATCCAATCGGCTTGAGGCGTATTGCCATGTTGGATTTGGATCAATAATGAATCATATCAACCCTAACGCTGATAAATAATAGAATCACCATACTCAAATACGCGCTGCATGTGCTGATCAAACTTCGATTGCTGCACCCCCCCATACCATTGCCGTTCCAGTGGGCTCAGCACGATATATTCAATTTGATACTGGTCAAGTAACTGTTCTGTGATCACCCAATCATTTTCTGTATAAATAATGCGGATATCATTCTCACGATTGGCGACCTGTGAAAAATCTTCCCCGCGCCACTGCCCCTCATGGTTCACCCAACCCATGATCGTGGGAAACCCTGTCATCATCGACACACGCGAAGAACGACCTTCCACCCAATAAGCGCCTTTGGTGCCTTCCAATATCACGGTTGGTTCCGTCACATTGGTGTTGAACCATTCGATGATCGCCCAGTCATCCGGATGATATAGCGCATAAAAATCCAGGCCATCCAGCGTAGGAAGACGGACACCAAAAGATTTAACCGAATCTCTCATACCAGCAGTAGTTGTTTGAATAGTTCCAAAGGAATACACCAGGCCAAGTAAAAACCCGAACGCAACAATTATCAACGCGATCAATCTGCCCCAACCCTGTATTCGCTTCAGAAGATACCAGAAACCAAAACTGGCACCGAGCGCCCATAAAATCCAGATCTGAAAATAGAATTTGAAAAGCGTATTCATGCGCCAGCCAAAATTATCCCGTAGATAAACAAATTCCGGTCCCAGTAACAACAATGTCCCTGTGATCACCATTGCAAATACAAACAGAACACTTTCAGACCCTTGCTTTCGTAATCCCCACAAAATAGCACAACTTCCCGCCAATAGCAGTAAACCCATCAGGAGCGTACCACCCTCCACCATCCGGCGCATGAATAACCAACCCAACGCTTCTTTCATGCGGAATGGAGAAATCGCGCCATTGATCAGACCCGCAGTTTCCGGATTGAGTAACATCACCAAAACGAGCGCTGCAGTGATCAGAACCATGATTGCCAGGAATATGCCGGTGATTTTCCAGCCTGTCTTGAAATCAACTTCTTTTTTATATTTTCGTAGGACCGCTACCATTAAGGCAAAAACACCAATCAACAAGGGCCCAAACATCACAAATAATTGGCGAAACTTGGTTGGATAAATGACATTGGGAATAATGCCGCCTGCTTGAGACTGGAAAGTAATCAAAAATGGCAAATAAAATAACACAGCGAACAATAGCACCCACCCACCTGGGCGCAGGAACATGATCAGACTTTTCCAATGCCAACTTTCTTCGTTCTGGAAGAAATACGCTAGGCAAGCACTTAACAGAAATAAAAATGCGTAAAATGGAAAGTCCCAGGTGTTCAAAAAGATTAAGCTTCCCAAAGCAATCGCCGAGATGCCTATACGATCCCAGCTGATCGGGATTGGTGACTCCTCTCCCTTTCTGAGCCTCAGATCCACGAACCACTCAAAACACAAGAGGATTACCAATAACACAAACGGCAGCCCCAACACATGCGGGTGTAAATCTGCTAGTAGAAATGAAAACGCCGGAAATTCATCAATCGCCTCCGGGTCATAGCCCATTATATTGCGGTCATGGATGGTGCGTGAGGCAAAAAACCAATTTCCCTGTTGAATTCCTTGAAATGGCACAACCTGGGCCGGTATTGGATCTAATTGCTTTAGATCCATCCACTCCCAAAAGTTGATGTTCCCCATATTCACGCTCGGAGGGAAAACCGCTGAAGGCTCAGATTTTGTACTGCCTGTCTGAAACCAAACCGTTGGCACATTCAGATCTGCAAAAATATGATGGTTATGTAATACCTCCAAAATGCCATAGAAATTTCCAACCACCAACAATACCAGCGGTGCTAGAAGAGAAGCCGGAACCCAATGGATCAGTTTATGTTTTTTTAAGGCATCTTCCCCGTCCATTCTGGAAATCAGATTCAATAGTAAGCCAAAAGCTGCACTGAAGGATAAAGCAAAGACCAGTGCAATTGCCAGGTTGAAGGCATAACTTGCCGGGGTGGAGGTTAGCATACTGATCAATGCCACCATCAAATATCCAAAATAGTAGTAACTGATGCTGAAACCTGCCAGCCACGCATCTAGTGGGGGGAAAGTGGGACTACGTAAAATGGAGTTAATAAACATCAACTCCATAGGTTTTTCTGTTCCGAGGATATCCGGGTTGTAAGAGCGCAACCAGGCCATGGCAATAAATGCCAGCAGGAAGACAATCTCCGTCACAACAACTACGCCAAGATTCCGAGAGATCCAACGCCGTATGGTCGAAAAACCTACTTTTGATACAGACCATATACTGAATATAACCACAATGATGATCGCAGCCCAGATGCCAGCAGAATTATTTTGGGATAAACCCAAGCTATTCAAGAACCAATGGATAAAACTGACCAGCAACAATCCAAATACTTTCGTAATTGTTAGACCCCGTTCTGGCATTCTGTGGAACAGTTTAAATGTCACTGGAAAAACGATCCATCCCAAAAAAACAATAAAGAGATACCAGGAAAAAAAGTATGGTGTGCCGGAATTCATAGAGGTATTATAGTGGTTATATTGAAAAATTGCACAGGCTTTTCAGAATACTTTCCGTATGAATTTGGTCTATAATTAACAAGATGGTTTGTGTTTATTATTTTAATTTCACCATCGCAATAATCTTTTTATTTGTTCTCACCAGCAACATGTTCATCGTTTTCCATTCCATATCATTTCATAGAGGTTGTTAAATGAACGAGCTTTTGATAAAGGATTTCTTAAAATCCGTTGTTGACAATAATTTTGAGCCACTGGAAAGTCCAAGCCCGAAAGAATTACTGCCTGATTTTTATAAATATCTTGGTTCAACTGATCCTGAATTACGAGATGACCTGATTTTTTCCGTGATGGCCAACTGGATTTACAGAGGAGTTTTCACCAATGAAGAAATTTACAAAATCGCTGAAACCCTGGTTAAGGATGACTATATTCTGAATGGAATTGGCAGAGAAAATGATGACTCCGTTTTTATCCGGTCTGCAACTGCTCTTCAATTATGGGCAATTATTGTTACACAAAAGGAAAAGAATTTTCTATCGTTTAATTTAATTGGAATAATTTTTGAAAAAACACTTAAATTATTGCTGGAAGAGGTGGATTTCCGCGCTTACGTACCCGAAAAAGGCTGGGCGAATTCAATTTCTCATACGGCCAACATCTTGTCAGAACTAGTACAACTACCTGAGATTAAAAAACCCTGGTTATTACTGATTCTCAATAACATCTGTGATAAAGTTCTGCAACCTGATTTCCGTTATTATGGCGACGAAATTGAACACCTGGCAGCACCCGTAGCTGAAATTCTGCTGCGAGAAGTCCTCCTGGAGGAGGAAATTCTGCCTTGCTTTGATAAATTAAAAATTCAACCTCATTTTCATGGGCAGGAACCAGAAAACTTCTTCCGGTTAATTAATGTTCGTAATTTCCTGCGCGCGGTTTATTTTTATATGTTGGACATACCCGAAAAACGCCGCCAACGCGATTTGATCCTTATCGCCATTCAGGAATTAAAAACTCAGTAGTTTAAGTTTTTGATGGTCTCAATGACAAGAGAAATAGAGAATGAATGTCACTGTCAGGAAACTGAAAAATCCTGATATCCATTAATTCAATATTTGAATTCCTCAAATTTCCCTGTCTTTTGATATAATCCAGCTTCAACCTTGCTTTTGTCAACCGTGAATAAAAAACGACGGAAAGGGACAAAAGCACTCCCCTGGATGGGAAGATAGTGAACCAAGAAAACCTGAAAGCAGCATCAATAGAAAAAACAATCAACTGGGGAAACATCTTATCCTCAGCCATGCCAGTTGTGCTGGGATATTTACCTATCGGTTTTGCTTATGGCGTCCTGGGGATTAATGCTGGCTTATCGACCTTTCAAATCGTCTTGATGTCGATCATCGTTTATGCTGGCTCAGCACAATTAATCGCGGTCAGTTTGTTTGCCCAGTCCATTCAGCCATTATCGATTATCGCCACCACTTTTATCGTCAATTTACGCCATATGTTAATGTCTGCGGCCCTGGCACCCTATTTACGCAATTGGAAATCCTACCAGGTCAGCCTGTTCAGTTATGAGTTGACCGATGAGAGTTTCGGTGTGCATAGTTTACGGTTTGATCGTGGGGAGAACCAACCCCAATCCACCATTCTCATCAATGTCATTTGTCAATCTTCCTGGGTATTGGGTAGCTTTCTGGGAGCAGTCGCAGGAAATTTAATTCAGGATGTGCGACCTTTCGCATTGGATTACGCACTGCCCGCTATGTTTATCGCTTTATTGATTCTGCAAATTAAACACCGCAATCATCTCATCATCGCCATCCTGAGTGCCGGGTTATCTCTGGTGCTGTGGCAATTGGGTGCAACCCAGTGGCATGTGATCATTGCTACCATTATCGCCGCAACCATAGGCGCAGGAGTTGAAACATGGCAGAAACAAAAATCCTGATCACCCTGATAGGCATGGCATTCGTCACCTACCTGCCGCGTCTGATCCCTGCCTGGGTGCTGCGTGATAAACAGTTACCAGCGTTCCTGGTTGCCTGGTTGCGGTATGTACCGGTGGCAGTACTGGCAGCATTGCTGTTGCCATCCTTATTAATTGAAAACAACCAGATCAATTTTTCCGCCAGCAATCTTTATCTTTGGGCTGCTATCCCGGCTGGTTGGGTTGCCTGGAAGAAAAAGAGTCTCTTTGGCACGGTCATCGTTGGAATGCTGGTCGTAGCCGTCGTGCGTTGGATTATCCGATAATCTCAGGTCCGCGCATTGATCCTTTTTTTGTGCCACCAGGGCCAAAGATGGATACCCAATCCCAATGCAAACATTGTCAGGCCAATGACTCCCAAAATAGGTAAGTTGGCATAGAATCCACCCGCAAATCCGAAAATGGTAAAAAAAATGTGGAATGTCAAAGGGACTGCCAGAATTACATTATCAACTTTGGCATCACTTTTCAATCCTGGTTTGACGACATAGATAATTACCCCACCAACCAATATGATCAGCAGCATGCTCATCGCACTGACCAACTCAGTTTTGGCGAATACATTTACAAAAACATTATTGGTGATCGCCAGAATGACCACAGAAATTAATAGTGCAAATAATGGATATGTTTTCCGCAACCAGAGCAGGTCATTGCGTTTAAGAATGTTTCGGAACCAATAAAGGAACCCACTGTATGACACCACCACGATATACCAGGCCCAAAAATTCCCCCAGGGTACACCAAACCACTGCCAGTCCAACGGAATGACCCAATTCCAAAAACCAAGACGGATAGCAATCACATCCATAGCCAGGTCCAGGTTAAGTGCCAGCAAGCCCACCAGAAATGGGCGAGCATAATCTGGCATCGCCAGATGTTTAACAAACTCCATACCGCTATAGATAATCACAGCCCATCCTAACCCGATGCAGATCGGTGCCCCGTCCAACATGAGTAAGAATTCTCCATATTGATATGCTTCCAACTGCTGGATTGTCATCCACTCCAGAAAGACACCAAATATCAGCGCAAATACCAACTCCAGTCCTTTGCCGTTATTTTGTTTGACAGCATGCCTGAAACAGGCGATAAAAAGGAGGATGGTCAATAATTCAAAAATGGTAAAAGCTGTTTTTTCTATCATTCTCATTGATTGTATCCCAATTTTGAACAAGGTACATTTGGATCTTTTTTTTACCCTGGGAACTTAATCAAAAAACCATAACAATTAAATTTGATCTATCATTTTGAATACTGTCCGTTTTCAAAAATGCAAGGTTTCCTTGAAATAAATTTCGACTGGTTATAATGAATTCAATTTTATTCGTATCTTGATTGATAAGGATGTACTAATGTCAATTGAACCCAGTGGTTATCATGTCCCAAATCGCATCGCTCGTTATATGATCGTAACTCTGCAAGATTTAATGGGTGAAAACGGTCTGAATGCCGTTTTGAAACAAAGTGGTTTACCCAGCTATCGTGAAGTTTGCCCACCAGATACGATGGACAATACCTTTGATTTTTCCCTCTATTCCGCTATTTGTGCAGCGGTAGCAAACACGTACGGCCCTCGCGGAGCAAAGGTATTTCTCATACGCGCTGGCAAAGCTGGCTTCCGCAATGGCATCCAAAGTTTTATCGATAACTACGGAGCTAGCCTGGAGAGAACCGGGAAATTGGTTCCACTTGCGATTAAATTACCACTGTTTCTCAAATGGATTGCTAAAAATTACACGGAGACCAGTGATCGAATAGTTGAGGTAAAAGATGGTGGTGATCATTATCTCTACATTAATAAACGCTGCCCGGTTTGTTGGGGTCGCCATCCAACTACCCCCGATTGTCATATCACCCTTGGTTTCTTACAGGAAGCCGTTGGCTTCATATCCAATGGAGCTCAATTCCAGATCCGTCAGGTTACTTCCATTGGTGCCGGTGACGCAAGCTGTGATTTTATTGTCCCCAAACGTCCAATAGAGTAAAAATTTATGGAAAAGGAGGTTTTATTTATTTCAACAATACACATTAATTCAAGTAGTAATGCAAATCCGCCCGACCAGCAAGACGCAATATTCTTGCTAGAATAATACATTTTTCAAATTTCAATTGACAATCAAATGGAAAAATGGATTTTTATATGTATAATAATTACATCGAAAAATTTTCCACACAAGGCAAATCTAACATGGAAGAAAAAGAAGTAGTCGTTGAAGCTTTCACCGAGCTTGCCCCACGTTATGAAAGTGTTGTTAACCATGAATTGGATAAATTCTGGGGATGGAGCTATCAGGGATTTATTCAATTTCTGATTGAGAATACCCCCATTGCCGATGGAGAATTAGTATTAGATATCGCCACAGGAACAGGTGTTATTCCCCGCGCTGTGATGCAAGCCAATCCCAATTGTAAAATTGTTGGGATTGATATCACCCAGGCTATGTTAAGGCATGGCAAACAAAAATTGGGCGAGGATCTGTTCGGGAAAAAAGTCTTTCTAAACACAGGCGATGCCATGTGGATGCCATATACTCCTTCCTCATTCAATCTTGTTATGTGTGGCCTGGCTACACATCACATGCAGGTAGATCAATTAACAGCCGAGATCTATCGGGTCCTGGGAGAAAATGGCCGCTTTTCATTGGCCGATGTAGGCGGATCGAAATTATGGCGTAATCCCATCATTAATTTCTTTATCAAAATCCTTGCGTATGTTTACTTTCTAATTACGGAAAACAAAGATAGAGCCTGGGCAGAAGCCTCTGCCGTCTCTAATGTCTTTACCGCAGATGATTGGCAGCAAATATTAACCAAAGCCGGATTTAAACAAATAAAAATCGCCAAATTAAAATCCAGGAAATTTTGGGTCCCTGACCCGTTATTGATTCAAGCTACGAAATAATCAAAATACCCAAGGAGATTGAGAAAATGTCGACGATTAAAGAGTTGATGAAGCAGGGCAAAAAGTCCGAGATCTGGACAAAACTGTGTGGACATCTGGACTTGAATGTTGATGAATACATGGAAATTCAGGAACGCTTGTTGTTCGAACAAATTGACTACCTAAAAAACAGTGAAATTGGAAAAGCATTGCTCGGCGAGAAAATTCCGACCACCCTGACGGAATTTTTCAATCTGGTTCCTATGACTAGCTACAAAGATTATGATCCATTTTTTAAGGATCAAAAAACCGATGCTTTGCCTTTTGAGCCTTATGGCTGGGCACGCACTTCGGGTCGCTCCGGGGAATATCCATGGAAATGGGCACCATACACAAAACAAATGTATGATCAACTCGGTAACGGCTCTATCAGTGCCATTTTGATGTCTTCCGCTACTCGTAAGGGTGAGGTTAACATTGATCCTCATAATGTGCTTTTACTGGGAACCGCACCACGCCCATATATGTCCGGTTATTTAAGCCTTTCTGTGGAGGAACAATCTGGTTTTCGTTTTGTGCCACCTCTTGCTGAGGGTGAGAACATGGATTTTGGTGAAAGGATCAACTCCGGATTTAAGCAGGGAATGATCACTGGATTGGATTACTTCTATGGTCTTGCCAGTATTCTGGCAAAAATTGGTGAAAGGTTCGAGGCTGGTGGTGGGACTGGAAAACCTTCTGCGGCGATGTTAAAACCCAGCGTCCTTGTCCGTTTGGTCAAAGGTTATTTGAATGCCAAACTAGGCAAACGTAATTTATTGCCCAAGGATATCTGGAATATGAAGGGTGTGCTGACAGGCGGTACCGATACTGAGATCTTCCGTAAAAAAATTGAGTATTACTGGGGAAAACCACCTCTGGAAGGCTATGCCTGCACAGAAGGTGGTATTTTCGGTTTCCAGGCCTGGAGTTACAAAGGCATGACACTCGTCCCGGATAGCAACTTCTATGAGTTTATCCCCTATGAAGATCACATTAAGAGCAGAATTGATAAAAATTATGTTCCTAAAACAGTCCTTTTCCGTGATCTGAAACCTGGCATCTATGAAATGGTCTTTACCAACCTTTTGGGTGGTGTATTTACCCGTTATCGTATTGGCGATTTAATTGAAGTGATTTCGATGAAAGATGAAGAAATCGGCATCAATCTTCCCCAAATTCGCTTTTACTCTCGCTGTGATGACATCATAGACCTGGGAGGACTGGTTCGCTTGACCGAAAAAGCCATCTGGTTTGTAATTGAAGCCTGTGGGTTTAAATATGTTGATTGGATTGCAAGAAAGGAAGAAATTGACGGAAAACCGATTTTGCATCTTTACCTTGAATTAACAGCAGGTGATGAAGCACCTATCGAGAAAATCGAAAAGGATTTGCGAGTTAATTTCCGCGCCATGAACACCGAATTTGGCGATTTTGAAAAAATGCTCGGCGAAGAACATTTTAAAGTAACCCGCATAAAGGACGGTGCTTTCGCAAAATACATGGAAGAACAAAGAGCAGCTGGCGCAGATCTTGCACACTTAAAACCAACGCATATGCAGGCACCGGAGAAAGTAATCAAACGTTTATTGAACTAGGGGCACTGGTTATGACACAATGAATCTCACCCTCACATCCCTCGTTCCATTGATTGCCTTTTTTTTGTATTTAGGGCTATATTTGGCAACAACATTCTCGAAAGCATCAACACAGATCCAGGAACGAAATGCCTTCAAATTATATCTGACCATGATGATATTATGGTCATTAGCAGCCTTTCTATTATTAGCTTCTGTTGATGATCATCCTACATTCTGGTTCCGTCTAATGGCTTTTGGCGCAGTTGGATCGTCTGTAACTCTGGTGCGTTTTGTTCGTGCGGTTACCGCGAAACACTGGGTTTGGATTAATTGGGTCTACATCTATGGGATTGTTAGTTTTTTCATCATGATGTTTACTCCTCTGGGTATTCAATACGCAGTGATGGAAAACTCAGAAGTCTTATACGAATTCGGCTCTCTCCTGTTTATCATAGCAACGCCAGGGTATTTTCTTATTCTTTTCAGTCTTTTTGTGTTGATCAGACAATTCAGGGACTCAGATGATGTCCTCATTCGTAACCGCTTGCGATATCTAATCATTGGTTTCACGATCATCATATTGATTTCCGTGGTAAATTTCACTCCCTTAGGAAAATACCCCATTGATTTAGCAGGAAACACCTTAACTGCGGTAATCATCACCTATGCTATTCTCCGGCATCAACTCTTAGATATTAAGGTGATCATTCGAAAAAGTATTCTGTATTCGGTTCCAACCATCATTATTGGAACCATTTACTTTTCGATCATCTCATTGGCGTTCACTGTTTTTTCCAGATATTCGAATGTTGAAATTTTTGGTGTTTCCCTTTTTGTGGCGATCTTAACTGCTTTGATCGCCCAGCCCTTCCGTGATAAAGCCCAATCAATCATTGACAAGATTTTCTTTCGAGAAAAATATGACTCAAGTTTAATGCTGCAACGTCTCAGCAGCCGTACAGCTCTGGTTCTCGACCTGGAACAAGTCACGAACATGATCTTAAAAGATCTTACAGAAACCCTGCATATTAACAACGCCGCTTTTTTCCTTCGAAGAGGAAAAGGAACCGGATATTATCTGTCTGCTCAAATAGGACTCGCACCGTTTATCAAAATCCGCTTAAATGAAAATCACCCGATAGCTTTGTGGCTTTCCAGTCATAAGGCGGTGTTGAGAAGAAGTGAGTTGGATTTGCAACCTTACTTCAAATCCCTGTGGAGGAAAGAACGGGATGATCTGGTAAAACTCAATGGAGAGCTATTTATTCCGTTATTGGTGAAAACAGAGCTGGTGGGGATCTTCGTCATTGGTCCGAAAAGATCAGAACAGGGTTATTCCCAGGATGATCAGCTCACTTTAACCACCCTTGCTAACCAGACCGCTGTTGCCATCGAGAATGCCCGTTTGTATAAAATTGAGCAGGATCGTCGGGAGGAATTGACGATGTTGTTTAATATGTCCCGGCAATTGGTTGCAACTGATGACGTAGAAACTGTATTAAATACAATCACTCAATATGCCACCATCAGTACGAATGTCACCTATTCGAGAATTCTAACCCCGGATTCATCTGGATCCTTTGTCTGCCGTGCAGCAAATTCAGTGCGCGATATTGTTCCAAATTTAGGCATTGGCAAAGTCGAACCAGAAATTGTGCATGAGATTTACCGAGACGTTCAGATGACTGGTAATTATATGATTTTAGAAAAAAACGGTTCTATATCATCCGAAGAACAGACGCAGGCGTTATTTCTGGACCTCGCTACCAGCATCTGTATCTATCCGTTAAAAGTAGTGGATGATTTTTTGGGCGTGATCATCTTCGGGGAAGAACGTCACACCCAACGCGAACCCTTTGATACCAATAAATTACAACTTATCAGTTTGATTGCAGATCAAGCCGGGAGCGCTCTCCGGCGTTCCAGTTTACATGCCCAGCTAGAAGAAAGTCTTATCGAAACCGTGATCGCCCTCGCAAACGCTGTCGAAGCGCGTGATACCTACACTGAAGACCACAGTGCCCGAATGGAAGATCTGGTAGTGGAAGTCTGCCACCATTTAAATTTCCCGGAAGAAGAAATTATGAATATGCGTTGGGCAGCCCGGTTACATGATATCGGTAAAATTGGGGTTCCCGATCAAATTCTACGGAAGCCGGGCAGTCTGACGGAAGAAGAATGGGTTTTGATGAGACAACACCCAGAAATTGGATCAAAAATTCTGGCACCTATCACAAAGATGGCATCGGTCAGCCCGATCATTCGATCCCATCACGAAAAATTTAACGGTATGGGCTATCCGGATGGTCTGGCAAATGTTGAGATCCCATTAGGAGCCAGAATCCTGACCGTTGTTGATGCGTATGTGGCTATGACCGATGACAGAATTTACCGTAAAAGTCTGGGGCATGAAAAAGCCATAGCTGAATTGATTGAAAATAAAGGTAGCCAGTTCGACCCGGAACTTGTTGATATTTTCCTCGATATCATTAACAGTAAATAATCTATCCAATATTGGATTTTTGTATTAAAAATTCACTAAATTTTTCGCTTTAATTGTTCTTGAACCAGAGAAATTAGCAAAAAAACCTTTTTTTTGTTGTATTTTTCACAATATTGTGCAAATTATCACAATTATGGTAAATTCGGTATTAATTGTCTAATTTTATTGACAAGTCAATTTTTTTTTGATAATATCATCAAATAGAATTACCTTCGTTTCTTGTTCCTCAAATTAATTATTTTCACCCCTTTATAGTCTCATCGATGAATAACTCCTTTTGAATTGCAAAATCTGTTTGCATTTAATTTCACCCAAAAAAGAGAGGATGTATTATGCTTCGTCTAGGAGAGAGCGTTCAGGAATTTTTAGCAAGGGAGGGTATGTCCCGGCGTGATTTCTTGAAATTCTGCAGTGTGATGGCAGGCGCACTGGCACTGCCACACAAGGAAGCTTTTGCAATCGCGAGAGCATTGGAATCACCCCAACGTCTTCCCGTCGTCTGGCTTGAACTGCAAGATTGTGCAGGTTGTAGTGAAGCCTTCTTAAGATCGCCAAGCCCAACTGCCGCTGAGTTGGTATTGGATATCCTTTCTGTGGATTACCATGAGACCATCATGGCACCTTCAGGCTTTAATGCTGAAAAATCGAAAGAAGATGCGATAGCCGCCGGAGGATATGTATTGGTGGTAGAAGGTTCCATTTCCACCTCAGGGGTTGGCGAGTATTGTTGTATTGCAGGTAAATCTTCCCGCTACATACTGGAAGAAGCTGCAAAAAACGCAGTTGCTGTGATCGCCGTTGGGAATTGTGCCACATTCGGAGGAGTACCAGCAGCCAACCCCAACCCAACAGGTGCAGTCGGTGTTTGGAATATCGTCAAAGATAAACCCGTTATCAATATTCCGGGTTGCCCTATCAATCCAGCGAATCTAACTGCAACTGTCGTCCACTTCCTTACCTATGGAAGTTTACCCGCTGTAGATCAACTCAATCGCCCATTATTTGCTTTCGGTCGCAAAATTCATGATAATTGTGAAAGGCGCGGCCACTTTGATGCTGGTGAGTTTGTCATGGAATGGGGGGATGATGGTCACCGAGCTGGCTGGTGTCTATATAAAATGGGATGTAAAGGACCTACCTCGTATCATAATTGTCCGACCATTCGCTTTAATGGTGGTGTTAATTGGCCTATCGGCGCAGGTCACCCGTGCATTGGCTGTTCTGAGCCGGGCTTTTGGAACTGGGAAGTGTATAAACCCGTGACCCTTAACGAGGTGACCCCACCCACTACCTACCCTTCTGTTGATAAACCAGAAAGGGAAATTTCACCTGCCAGTATTGCCATCAGTGGCACCGCTGTAGGAGCCGTCGCTGGCGCTGCAGGTGCGTTTGCTTATTCATCCCTCACCCAACGTTCATCTCATACAAAACCTGAAGTTGAGGAAAACGAATCAGAAGATTCAACACAGGAATAAAGGGAGAGTCACTTATGGATGTAAATCGAAGAGATTTTCTAAAAATCGCAGGGGCCGGGCTTGGTACGCTTGTTCTGCCTTCGCTCAACGTCAATGCAGCAGCCATACCAGGCACCCTGGAAAATGCTCATGCAATGTTATATGATTCAACCTTATGTGTTGGTTGCCGTGCCTGTCAGGTTGCCTGTAAGAATCGCTCAGGGCTTCCCTATGTCATGGATGAAAACCAGATGTATGAAATGCCCACCGATTTGGATGGAGACACTTGGACATTAATAAAGCTTTACCAGGATACCGGAACTTACTCCTATGTAAAAAACCAATGCATGCATTGTGTTGAACCAGCCTGTGCATCAGTATGTCCGGTAGCAGCGCTGGAAAAGACACCTGAAGGCCCAGTTGTATACCATAGTTACAAATGTATTGGTTGCCGTTACTGCATGACAGCTTGCCCATTTGATATTCCTAAATATGAATGGGAAGAAAAAAATCCAATCATTCAAAAATGTGATTTCTGTGCCGATTTACAGGCAACTGGTCAACAACCCGCCTGCAGTGCTGCTTGCCCGACCGGTGCTTTGATTGCTGGTAGCCGTATCGAAATGCTGGAAATTGCCCATCAACGCCTGGCTGATCACCCAGATCAATACTACAACCATGTGTATGGTGAACATGAAGTAGGTGGTACCTCAATGTTATATATTTCCAATGTTTCTTATGAAAAACTCGGTTATCCAACATTGAAAGATCAACCCATTCCTGAAATTACCTGGCCTTATATGAAGGCTGTACCATTTGTCTTTTTTGGCATGGCTGGCGCGATGTCCGCTATTTATTATTGGACACACCGTAACTCGGAAGAAAAGGAGGGATAGCATGGCTACCGGTGTGAATAACATTCGATTACGAAAGTATCCAGTTGGCGCTGGTATGATACTGATTTGGATAACCGGTGCTATAGGATTAAGCGTGGCAATTTATCGCTGGGTCGTCGGTCTAAGAATCACCAATATGAGTGATAACCGTCCATGGGGTATCTGGATCAGTTTTGACATGATGAGTGGCATCGGTCTGGCTGCCGGAGCTTTCAGTGTCGCTGCGATTGTGTATATATTCAATATCAAGAAACTTTATCCAATCGTACGGCCGACCATCCTGACCGGATTCATCAGTTATATCCTGGCAGCCCTCACGCTACTGGCAGATTTGGGGTTACCGCAAAATATTTGGCATCTCATCATCTACTGGAATATTCACTCCCCGCTCTTTGAAATTGGCTGGTGCGTGATGGCCTACACTACTGTTTTATTGCTGGAATTTAGTCCAGTTGTATTTGAGGCTTTGGGATGGAAAGCTCCACTCAAACTAATTCGGAGCATCACAATTCCTCTTGTCATTCTGGGAATATCCCTTTCCACCTTGCACCAATCCACGTTGGGCACAATGCTGACCGCCTTGCCATACCGCATCCATCCCTTCTGGTATTCTCCGTTGATGCCAGTTTATTTTTTCATTACGGCAATTGCAGCTGGGATGGCGATGACGGTTTTCGAAAGCTACCATTCTGCCAGAACTTACCAGCAGAAATTTGAAATTGGGATTGCTTCTAAAATTACCAGTTGGATCCCATATGTTCTGGGAATTTACGTCGTTATCAAAGTGGTGGATGTCATTGTATCTGGCACCTACATTTACCTCATTCAGGATCCCTGGCCAACCTTCATGTTTCTGATCGAGATCATGGGTGGAGCCTTGATCCCGGCTTTGTTGTTTGCAGATAAACGTGTACGCTCAAATCTTAGCGGTTTGGTTTGGGCTTCCTTCCTAACCATGGGTGGATTAATTCTAAATCGCTTCAATTCGACCCTGGTATTTATGAATGGTGATTTCTATTTTCCCAGTGCTGCTGAAATTGCCGTTTCTATTGGTCTGACCTGTCTGGGCATCATCTTGTTTGATGCAGCTATTCGTTTCTTACCAATGTATCCAAATCCTCGTGAAAAACAAGAAATTAAATCTTTAGAGAACGCCGAATATAAAGGAGTCTAAATGATGGCAAAAATCGTAATTGATCCAATCACTCGTATTGAAGGACACTTAAGAATTGAAGTAGAAGTCAAAGATGGTGTGGTTAGCAATGCCTGGAGCAGTAGCACTATGTTCCGTGGAATCGAGACAATATTGAAAGGACGTGATCCGCGCGGTGCCTGGACAATCACTCAACGTATTTGCGGTGTTTGAACGACTGTACACGCAGTCAGCTCCGTGCGAGCTGTAGAAGATGCTTTAAAAATAAAAGTTCCTACCAATGCCCGTTTAATCCGCAACATTATTGATGCCATTCAATTCGTCCAGGATCACGTGGTTCATTTTTACCACCTGCATGCTCTTGATTGGGTGGATATCGTCAATGCTCTCAGCGCCGACCCAAAGGCAACCTCTGAGCTGGCAGAATCAATCTCTACCTGGCCTAATTCCAGTGAAAATTATTTCCGGGGTGTACAGGAACGGGTGAAAAAATTTGTTGATAGTGGTCAACTGGGTATTTTCGCCAATGGCTATTGGGGACACCCGGCTTACAACTTACCACCTGAAGCAAATTTGATGGCAGTCGCTCATTATTTGGAAGCACTCGATTGGCAACGTGAAATTATCAAAGCCCATGCCATTTTGGGTGCCAAGAATCCTCACCTGCAGACTTATCTGGTCGGAGGGATGTCAACGCCTGTTGATCCCAACAGCGAAGTAGCCATTAATGCCGACAAAATCGCTCAGTTACTGGGTTTATTTGCCAAAGCCAAAGACTTTGTTGACCGGGTGTACCTGCCAGATGTACTCGCAATTGCACCATTTTATTTGGATTGGGCAGATCAGGGTGAAGGCTTGGGTAATTTCATGTCCTATGGTGACATTCCGTTGATTGATGATTCCGATCCAAATAATCCGGATCATCTCTTCTTCCCGCGCGGTGTCATCCTTAATCGCGACCTCAGCAAGGTACATCCTCTGGATCCTGAAAAGATTCATGAATATGTTACCCATTCCTGGTATTCCTATGAGGATGAAAACGTTGGTTTGCACCCTTCTGTTGGTGAAACCAATCCAAATTACACGGGGCCTAACCCGCCTTATGAGTACCTCGATACCGATAAAAAATATACCTGGCTAAAAGCACCGCGATATGATGAAAAATCAATGGAAGTCGGTCCGCTGGCGCGCATGTTAATTGGCTACGCCTCCGGCCACAAACGTACTGTTGAATTGGTAAATGCAGTTCTGGAAAAACTGAATGCACCAGCTTCTATTTTGTTCTCCACGCTTGGACGCGTAGCTGCCCGGTGTATAGAAACCGTCTTGTTAGCTGAACAGCTCCAACCCTGGACAATGGAACTGGCTGAAAATATCGGCAAAGGCGACCTGCGTATCCATGAGCAGGATCATTGGGAACCTTCCACCTGGCCGGCTGAATCCATGGGATGGGGTTGGACAGAGGCACCCCGTGGTGCGCTTGGTCATTGGATCCACATCAAAGATGGCAAGATTGCCAATTATCAGGCGATTGTCCCATCCACCTGGAATGCCTCTCCCCGGGATGCAAAAGGATTGAAGGGCGCATATGAAGCAGCCCTGATCGGTACACCGGTGGCAGATCCCAGCCAGCCGGTAGAGATTTTGCGCACTGTCCACTCATTTGATCCATGTATGGCATGTGCTGTGCATGTGTTGGATGCGGAAGGCAATGAAATTACCAAAGTGATTGTGATGGATTAGAAGTTGAAAAAAACACTCATCCTGGGCGTTGGTAATTATTTGCTGTCTGATGATGGGCTTTCCGTCCATGTCCTGGAGCAACTTCAGGCAAACAATGATTTTCCTGAGGAAATTCAAATCATTGACGGCGGAACCTGTGGTCTTGATCTCCTCCAATATCTGGAAGGCGTTACCGACTTGATCATTATTGACGCCATCAAAACTCGAAATGGCCAACCTGGTACGATTGTTCGCCTCGAGGGTGATCAGATTCCGGCTTATCTGTCACTAAAAATATCTCCCCATGATATTGGATTACCGGATTTGCTGGCCACCGCCAAATTACGCGATCTCTATCCGCCGCATATTGTCGTTTTGGGAATTCAACCTGCTTCATTGGAATTAGGTATAGATCTTTCCCCCCAGGTTGCCACTCAGGTTGACGATTTGATTGTGATGATCAAAAATGAGGTTTATGAGATAATCCAGGTATAAGAATACTTCTATTCGTTCAACACCTGCACCAGATAGTTGGTGCAGGTGTTTGGATTCTGTCATCAGCATAAGAACCATGATTATTCATCATTTTCCCTTATAATAATACAATGTCATCATCACAACCATCATCGCCATTAACCAAACCCAAACATTACAATTTAGAAATTCTGCTATTTTCCTCCATCCGTATCCTCGTCCATGCCATGATGCGCATGGTGTATCCTTTTCTGGCGGTGTTTGGACGAGGTTTAGGTGTTGACCTCACCACAATTTCATTAGCCGTTACCATTCGAAATTTTGCAGCCATTCTGGTGCCTTTCATTGCTTCGATTTTTGACAAACGTAGTCGCCGGAGCGGTATGTTGACCGGCATGCTGCTCTTTATTTTTGGCTGTGCAATCGTCACTTTTTGGCCGACTTTCATCGTCTTTATCATCGCTTTGAGCTTAACCTTCATTGGTATGCACGTATTTGTGGCTTCCATGCAAGCCTACCAGAGTGATACCATTCCCCTGCCCATTCGAGGTCAGGCCATCGTCATCACCAGCACAGGTTGGGCACTAAGTTCTGTCATCGCCGTGCCTCTGATCGGATTCCTGATTGGTCGCTTTGGCTGGTTAGCCCCTTTCCCTGCAATGGGCATTTTAGGCGTTTTCTCGATCTTTTTTCTATTATGGCTGGTTCCCCGGGGAAGAAAAATCATTGAAGATCAGACACAAAAAATTCAGCATGGTATCCTGCAGGTGTTCACCTCCTCCACTGCCATCGCCGGTATACTCATGATATTATTTTTTTGTGCAGCTCATGAGATCGTAAATCTCGTATTTGGTGTTTGGATGGAGGATGTTTACGGTCTATCCATCAATGCATTAGGTGTAGCATCAACCGTCATCGGTCTGGCAGAGTTGTTATCGGTTGCAATTGTCAGTTGGTTGATCGCAAGATTAGGTGCAAAACGGTCAGTCGCTATTGGGCTGATATTCAGTGCCATCACAGCCATTGCCATCCCATGGTTGGGAAGTTTTGGCTTATGGGGTGCTGAAATGGGTCTCTTCTTATTCAACCTTGCCTTTCAAATGCCATTTATTGCTTACGCGCCACTGCTAACCGAAGTACTACCTCTGGCAAGGGCATCTCTATTAGGTGCTACACTTGCCTCCGTCGGTGTTGGACGTATGCTGGGTGCTCTGGCAGCGCCTTATCTATTCTCCAGGGGATTTCAATTCAATGCCACCGCTGCCACAATCTTATTTCTGGTTTCCTTATTCACTCTCAGAAAAGTAAAAACCTATCAGAAACAGGTAATCAACCCAGCCTGATTCCAGAACTCATAACTGAGTTAGTATGGATGTAAATATTTAGCCTTTATTGATTGTCTTCAATGCCCAATCGGCTGCTCTTTCTAATTCCCCTTCCACCAGCGGTCCTTCTATCCCTGTGACAAGAAAACCTTGTGATGAAACGACTTCCTTTCCCCCCAGAAGCATTAATTGTTTGGCAATTTTCTCAGCAGCATAACCAAAAAACTTAACCATTAATGCCAGAAACTTGTTTTTCCTAATATCCTCAGGAGTCATCCTTGTGTCAAAGGCAGCTACATTAACTGTGTTGAGTCCCCTTGCAGGAATTTGTCTTAAAAATTGATCCAGCGCACCAGTTGCTTTAAATTGGCGTGTAGGAGAACCAACAATCAGGGTCTTAACGCCATCCAGGTGTTCTGGAAAAACCTCACCTACAAGACGAAGATCTACCTCCTGGTGTTCTTCCAGCGCGCTTGCCATGGCTTGAGCAATTTTGGCAGTATTGCCAAATACCGAATCGTAAACAATTAGAGTGTCCTTCATTTAATCACCTCTGAAATCTGAATGCACATTATAAGTCAAATCCTTCTGAAATACACCATCCGTTTATCCAGTATTAACTAATCTTACAAGAATGTAAAGTGAAGACGCACATTATTACCTTTCTGTGCCTTATTGCTTCCCGCCGGCGGGTCATTCGCTGGATGACTTATTCAAACAGGTTTAGCGTATCTCAGATCTGATTGATAAGAGCTCATTTTCAGGTTGTCAAAATCATTTACACCCTTCAATTTATTGATCCTGGAATGCCCCCGTTTCAATGATATTTAGGAAAACTTCAACAATTTTTGGATCAAGTTGTTTCCCCGATATTTCTTGAATGTAGTTTAAAATTTTGGTCTGAGTCCAGGCCTGCCGATAGGGTCTGTCTGCTCCTAAAGCATCCCAAATATCCACCACAGCAAATATTCTGGCTGCTAGTGGAATATCCTCACCAGATAAGCCCTGGGGATACCCAGACCCATCCCAATGTTCATGATGACTATATGGAATGTCAATGGCTTGTTCGAGAAAATCAATTCTTGACAACAAATTATAAGCATAAATGGGGTGCTTTTTCATGATTACCCATTCTTCATCATTCAGAGGACCAGGTTTTAACAGGATATTATCTGGAATACCCATTTTTCCAATATCATGCAGCAAGGCTCCGCGCTCGATGTGGGCCAGCTTTTCTTCTTCAAGCCCTAACGCCCTGGCAATTTTCAATGTTAAATTAACAACCCTGCGGCTATGCCCGGCGGTTTCATGTTCTCGTAATTCCAACGCATTTGACCAGCCTTGCAGGGTTGAATCATACGCCATCAATAGATCGTTCGTTATCCGTTTTAATTCCTTTTCGGTGATTCTTTGGTCTTCTATAACACTTAACATCGCCTTGCGAGATTGATCGGCATCAAGCAACAATCTTTGTAATTCCGATTGAATTAATTTTTCTTTCTCTTCAGACTGTTTGCGATTTGTAATATCTTCTAACATACCGATGGTAAACAATGGTTCGCCATTCTCATCACGCACCACTGTTGAAATTAGTTTACCCCAAACAATACTTCCATCTTTTCGTTTTACCCGCTTTTCAATGCTAAACGAATTTCGCTCACCGGACAAATATTCAGCTAGCATTTGCAGGTTTTCTTGAAGGTCATCAGGGTGGGATATATCGGAAACTGAAAGGGTGCGATATTCCTCCAAAGCATAACCCAGCATCTTTTCAATCGCAGGATTGCCATCCATAAAATTACCGCTCAAATCTGTTATGGAGATGCCCAAAGCAGATGCCTCAAAGATGCGTCGGAATTTTTCTTCACTTTTTCTCAATGCCGATTCGGCTTCGATCAAGGAACTGATATCCCTGGCAATACCCAGCACCCAATCCAATTGTCCTTCGGCGTTTAAAACCGGTGATAATCGCCAATCAAAAAATATCTTTTGATTATTTGTACCGTTAACATTTCGTGGCCAGATACCAACCCGCTGACCCATTTCCTTAGATTCAAAAATCTGTTCTAAATCGAATTCCAGATTCTTAACCAGAATCGGATCCGAAAAAATTTCTTTGGGAGATTTTCCAATTACTTCTTCTTCATTGAGACCTAAAGATTTTAAACCTGCTTGGTTGATGTAAACTACTTGGTAGTCACAATCAAAAAGAATGATAATGTCCTGGCTGCTTTCAGCCAAGCTTCGAAATCTTGTTTCGCTTGTCAATAAACGCAGTTCATATTCTTTTTGTTCAGTGATATCTACATGACAACCGATCACCTGCAATGCTTTTCCGTTTGGATCACGAACAACCATACCTCTTGAGAGAATCCATCGATAAGTATTATTTTTATGCCTTAATCTGAATACTTCTTCATAAAAATTCTCATCCCCCTCAAAAACTTCTTGGATGGTTTTCAAGGTTTTCTCTTTATCTTCAGGGTGGAGTCTTATTTCCCATTCATGATCATAATTCTGGATCTCATCATCCTCATAGCCTAATTGATGTTTCCATTCTGAGGAGATGTGCATTTCTTCTTTAACCAGATCACGATCAAAAAAACCAATGTTGGCTGCCTGGACAGCCAGACTTAATTGTTCTTCGTGTTCCTTTAATTTTGTGTGCATTTTTTCCCGCTGCACACGATTCACCAACAAGTAACCTAAAATCATCGTCGCAATCGGATAGATTAATAAAACTGGAAAACTAATCTCAGCCAGCACTTTCAGCGCTGTTTCCATGGGTAAGGTCAGCATGAGGAGCAGCATCACCACATGGTTAAATATCCCAAACAAATATAATTCAATCAGGGAAATTTGATCCGTTTTTTTGCTGCGTAAGTAGCGCCACAAAATTCCAATCGAGCCTGTGGCGAGAATCACACTGACGCCCGTCCAAGCTGCCGCACCTCCCTGATAAATTCGGAATATCGCTGTGGTTGCCATGGCGATTAAAGTTGGCACAAGACCAAAAAACAGACCCGATATGCTTAGCAGGATGGAACGGGTATCAAAGATAATACCTGGAGCAAATATCCAGGGATTTATCATCAGCATGACACCAATAAATCCTAAAATCAATCCTACAAAAATTCTTTGAATGCCTATTAAATTTTGACGCCATCGAATTTTTGCAATATCAAAAATAAGCGCTGTCACTAATAAGAGCGCGGCATTATCAATTAATTGTTGAAGGCTAGATTCGAGCATAGTTCCCTTAATTAATTTGTTTCTGGAGAATGTGATTACAAACACTTTGTTTCGTGAGAATGTCCATGTTCTATTTTATATCATCAGAATTATAATAAGATATTTTCTTTCAAAAATGATAGTAAACATCATACAAACATATCAAGACAAACTGAATGCAGGCACAAGGTGAATAACTCTTATGGCGATTGACCTGGATAATCTTCATTTTAATTGGCAAATCTTTTTTATTCGTATGGGATGATCCTCTTCCTTTATTTCCCCGCTAATTTTTCAACATCAATCAACTTACTTATTTCTGCTCCTAGCGCGAAAGGAGCATTTTTATCCCCGATCCAGAGCTGCAATGTCTCATCATACGGATTTCGATTCCGGATCTTGATTCTGGCACCGGGAACAATCCCCTGCTCACTCAAATAGCGCAATAAATCCGATTGGTTTATTTTTACCCTGCGAATAATAGCTGCCTGATCCACCGCCAAATTTGAAAGACTCAGTGTGTCCGTATCCGGGAGCTTGAGGTTTCGATCGGGAATCGGATCACCATGTGGATCAAATTGAGGATCCCCCAACAGAATGGCTACATGTTCCTCAAATTTATCGGATATGACATGCTCCAACTCTTCTGCTTCGGCATGAACTTCTTCCCAGGTGTATTTCAAAACTTCCACCAGAAACTGCTCAATTAATCGATGACGCCTGGTTAGCTGTAAGGCAAGTTTTTTTCCAGATTCAGTTAGTTTCACTCCCTGCCATTTTTGATAGTCGACCAAGGGAGGATCATGCTTAACCAACTTTATCAACATACTCGTAACTGATGGAGGTTTTACATTTAAGATCTCTGATAATGCTACCGTATTGGTAGTTTCTTCTTCTAGCGTTAGCTGATAGATTGCCTTCAGATAATCGCCTGTGGACTTAGAAATTTTTGTGATCAAATCTCCTCCTTAGATAAAATGATAGACACACTGCGAATACAATCGTTCTTTAGACCCAACCGGCCAAACGCACTATAGAAGCCACCAGGAATGTCACCAGAAAGGCAGTTCCCAATGTCATCACCACACTTAATACCGTCCAGCGCAAACTTTTGGTTTCTTTGTATATGGTCATAATGGTGGTGGCGCATGGATTATGCAAAAGTGAAAACAACATCAAATTGACAGCGGTTAGCATCGTCCAACCATGAACACCTACCAATAACGAATATAGTTGAGTATAGCTGGGTGGGTCAGTCATCATCCCGACACCCATATATACCATCATCATCGTCGGTACCACAATTTCATTGGCGGGTATGGCAATTATATACGCCAACAAAATGACACCATCCAGACCCAATAACACACCGAAAGGATTCAGAAAGTTGGCAATGTGTTGCGCGAGGCTGGCATCCTGAATGAAAATATTGCCTAGAATCCAGATCACTGCACCAGCCGGAGCAGCTGTCAGGATCGCGCGCCATAAGACAAATATCGTGCGATCAATCAGGGACGTGTATATGATCCTGCCGATGCTGGGTCTGCGATAGGGCGGCAATTCCAGGGTGAATGCAGATGCTTCTCCTTTTAATACCGTCCGGGAAAGAATCCAGGACATCAACATGGTGAAGAAGACACCAATCAACACCACTACCAGTACTGAACCTGCAGCTACAAAGGAAGAGAAAACAGGTGGAAATGAGGCAGCCACAAACACAGTCGCCAGCATAATCAGGGTGGGAAAACGACCATTACAGGGAACAAAATTATTGGTCAGGATTGCAATCAGGCGTTCACGGGGAGAGTCAATGACACGGGTAGAAATCACGCCAGCTGCATTGCACCCAAAGCCCATTGCCATAGACAGTGCCTGCTTGCCATGGGCACCTGCTTTTTTGAACATCCAGTCCAGATTAAAAGCGACTCTCGGCAAATAACCCAGGTCTTCCAATATAGTAAATACCGGGAAGAAAATTGCCATTGGCGGCAGCATCACGCTGATCACCCACGCCAATCCACGATAAACACCGTGCCAGATAAACCCTGTGATCCACCATGGGATTCCGATGGAAGTAAACAAGTTGGCAGCCTGCTCTTCGATCCAGAACATTCCCTGTGCCAGCAGTTGAGAAGGAACGTTTGCGCCAACGATTGTGACCCAAAAAACAGCCGCCAAAATCAGCAGCATGATCGGCAAGCCAAAAATCGGGGAGGTTACCAGGCGGTCAATACGCTGGTCCAGATCCCATTTTTGTTTTTTATCCTGTTGAACCGCCCGATCTACAATGCGCTGCGCTTCTGCATACATCGATTGCACAATCTCATCCCGGAAGCCACTGCCCAGTTGGGGGCGTAGTGCATCAGCTTTAAGGAGAATATCCTGCGCAGTGATTTCATTTTTCATTGTCATCCTTCTTCTCCTTTACTGACGACCATCTACTGCCATTTTTCGGCTGAACTGCACATCACTGCGTCGCTGACTGTTTACCAATTCGTTGATCTCACCACTCTGGATCGCTTCCTTCACCCGCGAATCTCCATCCAATAACCGAATTGCCAGCCAACGGGGGTTAGGAACCCCGGGGAAAAGTGTTTCAATGCCTTTCGCCAGGTCATTAACCGCAGATTGAAATTGTGAGCTGCCCTTGATGTGGAGAGGTTGGGTTGCAATTTCACCACTAATCACATCAGCAACCGTACTCAATAAGGTTTGTAAACCTTCTCCATTGCGTGCTGTGATCGGAATTGCCGGAACGCCTAAATCACGTGCTAAAGAACGTGTATCGACAGTGATTCCCTTGCGTTTGGCCTCATCCATTAAATTCACTGCCACTACTGCTTTATCGGTAATTTCCAACACCTGCAAAATCAAATTTAGATTGCGTTCCAACGCGGTAGCATCAGCCACCACGATCGTACAATCTGGCTGACCAAACAAAATGAAATTACGCGCCACCTCTTCATCCTGTGACGCCGACAATAATGAATACGTCCCTGGCAAATCCACTAATTTATAGCGTACATTTTGAAAAACATAGCCCCCTTCGGCACGGGTTACTGTTTTACCAGGCCAGTTGCCAGTGTGTTGATTCAGACCGGTTAAAGCATTAAACAAGGTCGACTTACCAGTATTCGGATTGCCTGCCAAAGCGATAATCCGGTCAAATTTATCCAGTTTCAAGCCCATCTGTTCCAATTGTGCTGTCATTGGGCATCCTTCACAGCCACTGGTTGTGTGTAAAGCCATTTTTATCTCCTTTATGCTGCTGCTTGAATGGGTGTTACCCAAATATCTTGTGCCTGATCACTGCGCAAGGCAATTAATGTTCCACGCACACGGTATGCCCGAGGGTCACCAAAAGAATTATCCAGCTCTGGAAAAATTGTTGTGCCAGGCGTCAGCCCCAAATCCAGAAAACGGCGGCGCGTAAAACCCTGACATTGTTCATCCAGCCGCACAATTTCCGCCTGCATCTGGCTGGGCAATTTGCTCAAGGGAATCGCTTCTCTTTGGATCAGGTCTTCCTTTGACAACTCCTGCACATACACATTGGCTGCCACTGCCGGCGCCAGGGTAAATTCCTGTTCTCCATCGGTCAGGATCACACGCTGCTTATTCTTTTCTAATATTCGCACCATCTGACCGGGTCTCAGTCCCGCTGCCATAATCTGTGCAAATGCAATAGCCGGCTCATCTTCCAGATGAACGATTTTTCCCAACACATCTTCACGCCACTCATTTACCTGAATACCTTTTTCGTACGGAAGAAATTCTCCGGCAGCATTGGGAATTGGATCACCATGTGGGTCAGACAACGGATGACCAAGCGCAGCATCCAGTTCGTCGATTTGTTTTTGTGTCATACCATGTTCACGGCGATTCGCATGCTCATGAACCTGATCCAGAGGCATGCGCGCTTCATCCAGTAAATAACGTTCCCACAAACGATGCGCACGGATAATTTGTAAAGCCAATCGCTCACCATCATCCGTAAGATGAACCAGATTCTTTTGGGTTTGGATCAAATCCTGCTCCGCCATAAGCTCAATTAATTCATATGTTTTTTTGGATGATATTTCTAATTTTCCGATTAATGCATCCACCCCCACCGGATGCCCCTGTTGTTCCTGATCAAAAATATATTTGAGCGCATCTTCCAACAGCACCCGCGCATTTGCCTGTTTATATTTCTGCCAGCGGTCTTTCAGTCCAAATTTCGGGAAAAAGATCACCACCAGTAAAAAAAGGGAAACAAGAAAAAACAATAACCAGGAAAAGTTTTCAAACATAGATCACCTTTATACATGTATAATTTTATATTTAGACATGTCTAAATTATATCAATAAATTAAATTTATGCAAGGGGTAAGACTTTCTTTTAGCTTACTCCCCTGATTGACTCCCCACTTCTATTTCTCTTGACGTTCATTAATGTCCAGTGATATTCCAGGTAGTAAAGAATTTCTAAATTCAACTATTTTTTCAAACCCAATCCACACCTAAATATAACCCACCGGGGAAATCTGGTGTTAAGCTGGCTAATATTGGCCACATTCTTCCGGCTCGATTTATATTAAACCTTTAGTCAGAATCTCGAAAGCAATGCCACCAATTAATTCCATAGAAATATCTTTGGTGAAACCAGCCATTATTGGCCTCATTTTTCCTAAATTTCGGCTCGAATCAAATTAAACCCTTTGCCAGTATTTCGAAAGTGATTTGCTGCCTCGTTAATTGCTTTTCTTAATTCTTCATTTGAATTCTGATTTATCTGGTTCACCTTCATCGATCGCAATTCTTCAATGGAATACCCATAGAATCGACTGGCACCTTGATTTGCATCGATAATCCGCCCGTCATCTGGTGAAACTAACATCATAGCTGCATCATGATCGGAAAACATATTTCGAAATCGCTGTTCACTATCTCTTAGTGCTTCTTCCACTTTCTTTCTTTTGGTAATATCCAGAAAAGTAGCTGCAAATTGGCCTGACTTTGGACTGAACGCATGGACCTGATATCATTTTCCTAAATCTTCAGAATAATTCTCAAAAAGCACATCCTGTCGCGTTAAGGCTACGTTTCCGTATGTTTCAATCCAGTGAGTTTCAATATTAGGCAAGATCTCACGTATTCGCTTACCAATCACTTGTATATGTTTAAGTCCTGTCAATTCTTCGAATGCTGGATTGATGTCCAGGAAAATATAATCGATTGGTTTACCCAGGTCATCCACGACAATTTCATGCAGAGCAAAACCTTCCACCATTTCTCGAAATAACAAACGATATCTCTCTTCAGATAGTTTTAATGCTTCAACAGCATTGATCTCGTCCATATCTTTTTCTAAATTGTCTTCCACCAATTTCAACTTTTCTTCTGAGAATTAAGTTGCTTTATCCAAGAATCAAAAGAATTTGTTGAAATAAGTCCCAAAGTTCAGCTCAAAAATTTATCCTCATGCAGATACCCTTGACATTCACCATCATTTCACCAGTGATTTTGTCAATCAAATAATTTTCTCAGCTGCTACTGTTAAATGTAGAAGTAAATAATCCAAATCTAGTTTTACCTAGATGACGGAATTTTTTAATTATACACCTACTTAAAAAGGGTTAAAATTATTTACGATAAATCAGATGATCTTTGATCAATATTAAATTTATTTCTTGCACCTGAATTTTCTTCTACCCTGAGAAAAAAGATTAACAATGACCATTTCTTAATCAGAATCGCAATGTCTGATATGATTCAAGCTCAAATTGTCGCTAAAGGTCAAACTTTCAACTCCGGAAAACCTCCCAAGCAGGAAAGAATGGATGTCTTACGCTATGTTCTGGAATTGGCAAGCGTGGAGAATGGGATTAGTTTTTTTGCCAAGGTTTGTCCGATATCCAATTGCATTCTATTTTATTAAAAACAGGAGTTAATCTAAATGTTTAAAGCTGAAATGACTTCCAGAGAACGAGTTCTGGCAGCAGCCCATCGTCAAGCCCCTGACCGTGTTCCACGTGATATCCCCCTCGAAAAAATTTATGGTCAATCGCATGGTGGAGTATTTTGGGACACAGGATTTATTAACAGCCATGCGCTCTGATATTGCGATTGTTAACCCTGGTTCCACCCGGCTCAACCAGGATTATTCCGGCTATTATTCCAGTCCTGGTGTGACCTGGGACGAATGGGGGCGCGGTCGTATCTGGGATCAAAATGACCAGTATGCCGAATATCTCTTCCCGCTCGAGCATGCCAAAACAATGGATGAAATTATCAATTATCCCTGGCCCGACCTGGATGCTGACTACCGCTATGCAGGCATGGCGGAACAGATCAATGCCAGGCATCATCAGGGTTATGCGGTCTCCTGCATTCTGACCGAAACCATTTTCGAAACTGCCTGGCAGCTACGTGGTATGACCCAACTGTTTGAAGATATTCATCAAAACGAAGAAATAGCCGAATATCTGCTTAACCGCATCACCACTTACCGCGAAACCGCTGCACGAGCTTTTGCCCTGGCCGGTGCTGACATTATCTTTCTGGGTGATGATGTTGCCATGCAAACCGGTTTGATGATCAGCCCACGCATGTATCGTCAATGGTTCAAACCCTACCTGACCCGTGTGATTCAGGCGGCCAAACAGGCGAATCCAGATGTGTTGATTCAGTATCACTCGGATGGCATGATCAACAAACTGGTGCCGGATCTACTGGAAGCCGGGATCGATATCCTAAATCCGGTACAACCTGAGTGTGTGGATCATGGCTGGATCAAGCAAACGTATGGAGATCAGCTTGCCTTCTGTGGTGGGATTGGTGTGCAATCGGTGCTGCCGTTTGGATCCCCTGAGGAAGTTCGAGCACATGTACATGAAGTGATCCAGACTCTAGGCGCAGACGGTGGTTTGATTATTGCTCCTTCGCATATGATTGAACGTGATGTCAGCATCGAGAATATTGAAGCAATGCTCTCGGCAATCGACGAGTTTGGTCATTATGATTGATTGTCATTGAGAATCGATTTGGAGAACCAACAATCCACGTAACTCGTCGGTAATATAGATAATATCATTTACAGCTTCCATATCAGTTGCCTGGAAAAGATCATCATAGGAAGCAGTTATTAGTAATTCTTCAGGATCTGTAATATTGACAGCAGTCACACCACTTGCTGTTAATACATTGTCTTCGTATTTCAGATAAGTGACATAAGCATAATCGCCTGAGATGGATAATTTTGAAGAAAATCCTGGTAGAGTCAATATGTCCATTATCATCGGTTTTAACGGATCACTGACATCCAATGAAATTAACCCACTTTCACCCAAAGTCAAGTACGCTACCTTCTCAGAAACAACAATATCAATTATCCAATTACTGGTTTCAAATTGACTCAATAATTCAGGGTTGCCAGGATCAGTAATATCAAAGATGAACAACCCCGCCCATCCACAACCAATATAGGCAATGTCATTCTCCACAAAAGGAGTACAGGGATTGCCCGAATGACTGGGGGGTTCCCATGCCCAAAGTTCAATTGGATACATTGGGTCACTTACATCATGGATTCCCCAATAATTATGTCCGGTGACATGAGCGAACCCATTTTCAATAATCACATCATAGATACTTTGTATTGGTCCAAGATGAGAATCTTCATTTGGAAATGACGTTGACAATCCATCGCCGCCCAATTCTGATATAACCAACTTGCTTCCGTAATCACCACTGAGATAATATACTATTTCCCGATCTACAACCAAATCGTTTGCATTGGACGCTTGATAAATGGTAATAGGTTTAGGGTTTGAGGGGTCACCGATCGATAATTTTATCAAACCTTCCGTACCACTCGCAAGATAAAGCATATCATTCTCGGTAATAAATAAACCATTTGTTGATCCTGATGTGCGATATTCTCCGATAACTTTGAGAACAGGCACAGGAGTAGCAGTTGAAGTTGATGTTGTTTCAGGAATTGTTGTTGTTGAAATAAAATCGTTTGAAGCAAGCTGATTATTATTTTTCAACATACCAGGAAGAAATATAATTGCGAGAATTGATAAAATCACCAATCCAGATCCAACAATCATTACCCATAGAGGAAGAGCCTTTTTCTTTTCAATTTCAGGTGGTGGCTTTCTAACTCCAGATGATTCCTTTCTTTCATCAGGTGGTCGCTCTTCCTTGAATAATTGAATTGTCCGGGCTAATTTATTAATATGATTTTCAATTGGGGGTGTAATTGCATCTAACCAGTGTTCAGTGGCAAGAAAATATGCCATCGCTCCAGTTGGATCGATGTTTTCAATTCTGAAAGGGATTACTATTACATTATTAGCCACTGCTCGTTCAACTTCTCTTACGACCTGTTTTGATTCATTGGAATTCCCGGAAAGGATAATAACCATAAATTTACTGGCTTCAATTGCCTGAATAATTGCTTCTCCCCAGGAGAGTCCGGGCAAGATATCTCGCGGAGCAACCCAACATCTGATCCCCTTACTCTCAAGACCTGCTACTACAGCATCTGCCACGGTTTTGTCTTTGGTGGAATAACTGACAAAGACATCATGAGCCATGGTTATTCTCCAAACAAAATGAAAATAAAATAAGGATGGAACAGAAAATAGAATAGAAATTGTAAATTAAGTGCGATTTATTTTGAATATGATCTTGGGAATGGTTTGAATAAAGAAAATCATTGTTAGAGGAGTTCATCTCAAGGACCTTGTGAAGCGATATTTTCCAATTTATTTGTTTTCTTATCCATAATTTGATCGACAACTGCATCAGCAGCTTGTTGGTAGGGGCAGAAAAAGTGGATATTTGGTTTTCTTGAAAGATCAAGTAATTCAGCCAAACCACTATGATGTAAACGAACCCAGACGGTAGTGCCGGGGCTTATCTGCTGAATCTTGTAAGCAACCTCAAGATTAAGTGCATCTTCACCTGCTGTTAAGATCACTAATTTTGCGGTCTTTACATTTGCTTGCTCTAAAGTCTCTACATCTGCCATATCACCCTGAAAATGCACAGTGTGTTCATTATTCATTTTTAATTCAGCAAGTAGTCCTGATTTTGGATCGATGAGAACAAAATTCATTTCTGGTTGTTCATTGATCATTCTTTTAATTAATTGACGCCCCATTTCACCAACACCACATATAACAGTATGATTGGTAAATGTTTTTACCACCATTAAATCCCATTCCTTTCTATTTACATTGCGTTGCATGTAAATGGAAAATATTCTTAACACACCTTCTCCTAAAATAATGGCCATGCCGATCGGCATGATGAAAGCTAACACCACTGGTACAAATCTTCCACCCGTTTCAACACTTTCAATCGTTGCAAGATAAAAAGAATCTAAAAACAACTGAGACCATCGAGCATCAGGTGTGTTTCCAAAAAACCTGAGCAATATTGATCCCAAAATCATTAAACCTAAGAACAAAAATAGGTTTATCCAAACTGTCGATACGATAATCCGTAGATCTCTAAAAATAAATCGTTTCATGAATTGTTCTCATTGGTTGATAATTATTTTCTTTTTACTATTTTATAGCCTACACTTTCAAGAATCCACGGCATAGCTAATATAATTACCCGGTCAAGATTCTTGTATGACTCTGAAAGAACCACTCCTTCTTTTAGACCCATCTTTGGGGTATAACATTTTCCATAAACAAAATCTGCCTTATTACGTTCTTCTTCATCCCAGGCTACTAATGCATCATGTTGTTTGTGCGACTTGTTCTTAATGGGTGCATAAGACCAACCAGAGTCGATATGATGTCTTACCCAGCGGACATGCTCAAGTTTGCTAATTTCCTCAAATTCATCATTGTTTAGGCTATCTGCTTCAACATTTGCTTCAAGTGGTACGATATCAAACCCAATGGCAGCAAGTTTTTCAGGTATTTTTCTGGCATTATGATAATTTTGGGAGATTTCATCATGCGGCATATCTTCAGGAAAATTTTTCATTTTTTCATAGACTTGCAAAAATTCATCTTTGGTGATGGACAGAGGATCACGATCATTGTTTATTGAGAATACAAGTGAATAGATGCAATAAATCCCGATGGCCATTTTACTGACAATACTTTCGTCAAGGGTTATATCATTAACTAAGTGATAAAACGCTTCTCCTCCATCAATATATTTCGGTGATTGGGAAACTAACTCATAAAACTCCTGACCATCCACATGCAAGTCCATTTGAGATTCTGGTGGTAAATCGGAGCGATGGAACTTGTTTTTCCCATGGAGTTTGCTAGTTTTGAAAATCGTTTCCATAGAACGGGTACCGTGTTTGTATTTTGGCACCAGTAGCAAGGCATTCAAAACACCATCATCAATTTGTAAAATACCATCTTTAAAAAAAGCTGTCGATAACCAATTTGAAGTAAGCTATTAATTAATATAGCTCGTCGAATTATATATTCCGGGTCAGCATTTTTTGCCAGATTTAGAAGAGAGGAATCATCTTCGTTTGCATTGCAATCTAGTTTTTGTGAAGCCGGCCCAAGAACAGGATTTGGACCCATTACATTGATGAACCCTTTGATACGACTTAAGAAATCCGGCCCTTTCTCAGATACAGACTTTTGTGTTTTAATTTCAAATTCCTGCATCGAAGAACAAGTTCCACCTGCAAAAACAAAAATGGATTTTCCAATATTATGGGTTAATTGTCCTTCTTGAAATTCCCCGTCTTGCATCGGAGCGAGGAAATAACGCAACCAGGCAAGATTTTTACTATCAAATTCATCCCAGAAGACCAAAGGCGTTTTTCCTGACAAAGATATATCTCTTACCGCGTGAAACGCCTGGTATAAATCAGTGGGTTCGTCTTCATTAAATTGGGATAAATTGAATGTTATATCTTTAATTTCCTGATCAGGTAAATCCAATGCTTTTGCTAATTGTTTTATGCTGAAGGATTTTCCAGAACCAGGCGAACCAAATACTGCAATAGACAAAGGTTGGCTATTATTACTGAGAAGATACTCCGTTATCAATGATTTGAGATGGTGAAGAAATTCAATTTCTTTTCGATCGACGGTTAACAAAAATTTGTATTTTGCCGTTGGAATATTCCCATTAAGTAATGCTTTCATTGGGCTATATATGGCTATTTGTCTAGCTAAGGAATACAAATCCCATTTTGTCATTCCCAATAAGGACCAATCTTTAGATGGTTGTTTATTTTTACTATTCCTATAAATTTCTGAAAAAAGTGAGAAGTCGAGTTGCACAGGTGTGAATTCAACCGATTTCTTGTTTCCGTACACTTTTTCCAACTCATCCTGAATTAAATCCAGCTGCAAGCTTCCTTTTTCTACATTTGCGCCTTGAAGATGAAGGACTCTTCTTAAGAACAAATGCGCTCGGATCGCTCTGAATATAAATTCTGCATCACCTTTGTCTTTATACAAAATTTCTTTTGCTAATAGGGCAAGAAGTAACTCCAGATCACCCGGTAAATATCCTGGGTGTGCTTGCTCCCAGTAACCTTCTATTCCCATTGAATCAAAAAAGAAATTAATTTTGGGATCAGAATTTTGATTGTTTAGATTGTTCTGAATTAATAAAAATGTCCCTGCGCAACCGAAAGAAATGATTACATTTTGAATGGATCTTAACGCGTGTAAGGATATATTTTGTTTGAAATATATTTCATTAATAATGTCCTGAATTGTCTGTTCCCAGGATAGACCTTTACTGATCGAGGTGTTTAATTTTCGCAAATCATCAGCTCGAAAAACAATGACGGCATTATTGTGCAACCCTTTTTGTAATTCCTCCCATAATGCTCCATTAAATAATGGAGGAAAACTTCGATAAAGAACCCACTTATCGTTAATATCCTTTGATAAATTATCAAGATGATAATTACGGATATTCATTCCCCAGTCCTGGATGATTAATAGATCAGAATCGGAAAGAGAAGCGTTAAGATTTTCCTTCGGTTGAGATTGGGTAGATTGACCAACATGAACAATTTCCTGGATACGCCAAGGTTTATACTTGGTATCGCTGAATTGTTTCCAGGTCGAAAAGGCGTGATTTTAATGAATTATCTGTAGGTGTAATCACTTCCATTTCTTCGGATTTATTACCCGCATGTATAATCCAATCAATGGGTTCACCCTTTGTGTTAAAATAATTTTTTATTACATCTAAGAACATTTTTGTGCTTTGATTTCCCCATTTTTCCATGTAGATTTTTTGTTGCATCATAGAAGGGACAATGTTCCAATGCACAACATTATCACTTAAAATAAAAATATTCTTTTGCATCCTGTTTCCTTTGTGTAAATGAACGTGGAGAATTAACTGAATAGTTTATCAATAATTATTGTACAGATTTTTTAAAATAAATAAAAGGCGATTGAATGTTGACCATTTCCAAAATAAAACAAAAAACAGCCCAGCAATTAAAAATTGCAGTCACAGGGCATCGACATATAACAATCTCAGAAGAGCTCGAAAATTCTATAATTGCAATTCTAGTAAATTTGATCGATCAATTCGAGGAATCGGATATATATTTGTTATGTCCATTAGCCGAAGGGAGTGATCAACTGGTCGCAAAACTAGCTAAAAGATTCTCAAGGATAAAACTTGTCGTTCCACTACCTTTACCAATGGATGATTATTTATCGGATTTTGATTCAGAAAATTCAAAACAACAATTTTCTGAATTATTAAAAAAATTGCAGATGATGTGATGCAATTAACAGCTGTTCAAGATCATCAATTGGCCTATCATAATTGAGCGGAATACCTTGTGAATGAGTGCGATTGTCTTATGGCTATTTGGAATGGAATTTATACGAGTAAAATCGGCGGCTCAGGAGAAGTAGTCAAAATGGCTATTAATGCCAAAAAACCCGTCTATTGGATTTATGTCAAACCTATTTAGTAAAAAGTGCCTCAAAGAAAATTGATAAATCAATTCTTAATCTAAAGATTCCTCAAAAAACTTTGATTGGAAATAAATGATGGGTTGTTTACCAGACATTTTAACAATTTTAAACACGGCATTATCACGCCTAGAAAATGTTTTGCTGATTTTTTTACGTTAGCCCGATTAATTTAAGCTAACGCTTAACTGGTTGCAGCCTTTAGAGATTCAGCAAGCTGCTTTGCTTTTTGATCATAATTTGATGTAAGATCCCAAATTTGGTAAATTTTAAGGTAAAAAGGTACTGAACATTCTTGCGCAACCACTGGAAAAATGGGTCTTTTACTACTCGCAAAGTGGTTCCATTCAGCCTGTACCTCATTACTTTCCAAAGCGCCTGGTGATAAGACAATCAGCATAACACAGCTGGTCGATAAGGCATCTTCTATCGCCGCACGCCAACCCTGTAAGTTTGCCTTGAGGTGTCCAGAAATATTGTCCACATCACGCCATGTTTTCACTCCATAGCGATTAAGATCAGCAACCAATCGATCCACAAATACCACATCATTTCTGCTATAACAAATAAAAACATGCCTGTCACAGTTACTTTGGGTATCACTTCGTTCAACATCTGGTTTATTACTGATTACGCCCATTGGAGCAACCACTCTGGTAATACTGCTGAGTATTGCCCAGTATTTTTCTTTAAATTTCGGCAACACCATGCGAATAGACTCAATTCTCCCCCGCGCATCATTAGAAATCCATTCTTCTAAGATTGATATCGATTCCTCCTCGTCAGGTGATGCAAAAACCTCTTGAGTAATCCACCTTTCAAAACTGGGTGAAAGCAGTTGAAAATTGCCTTCAGATTTGTTTTCAAATATCAAGCCACGCTTGATCAACTCAGGAATTTCAAGATGAGCACGGCTATGAATAGCTGCCAAATTATCCAAATTCACGAGTTTTTTTTCTGGACCATTTTGCTTTTGAAGTGAAATCAGTGAAAGAAGGATGATTTGCTCACTCTCATTGGTGTGCGTCCACATATATTGGTAATGAGGATCGGATTGGGTATCAAAATGGTGACGGATCACATCTCTGCAAAAGCGCATTTCGCCTGACAATTCATTGTGTTCTTACCTTCAAACATATAATTGGCTGCCATCTGGGTGAAGAACGGATATCCTCCACCCAGCTTAACACAATTTCATTTTCCTGCTCTGTGAATGTAATGCCAGTATCACTGAGATACCCATCCAAAAGTTGCTCAACATCGTTGGCTGAAAGGGACGCAGCACAATATTCGCAAAAATATTAAAAAATGGCGAGCCTTTTCACTCATCCGAGTGACACAGGTCCACCAATTCACGTCGGGTAGCAGTGATTAATGGCAGGTTGTGATGAATTGCCAGGGTGCGTAAACCGCCAAAAAAATCGGATCCAAAATTGGTGTTCTGGGTCACATATTCAAATTCATCCAGCAACAGGACCATGGTCAAACCACTGTCTGCAATGGTGGCGAATAGGTCTTCCAGATCGAACAAATCAAAGGATTGTTGCGCGCGTAAGGTTTTTATTTCCGGCATGATCTCCTGGTTACAAATGGCGCGTTCCATCTTCTGCAAGATGCGTTGCCAGAAGCGTTCCGGGGTAATATCCGTCAGACCCTGAAAATCCATATAAATGATGCAGAATTCTTCCGATGAAAGACCAAGTTTCTCTGCTACTGATTTATCATCCAGATGTTTAAGCAATGAGGTTTTGCCAATCCGGCGTTCGCCTACAATGGAGGTGCTTTCATGCGCGCTCGAGCGCAAGCGGTTGACGATCTGGCGTAGTTCTTCTGTGCGGCCGAAGAAACGCTCTGCGGAGCGGATAGGGTTGCCGTATGTAAAAGGATTACTTGTCATGGTTGTATCTCCACCCCTTCCAGATTCCAGAATTTGATATTATCAAATTTTGAATTTCACAACTACCATCGTTTATTGATTAAAAAAAAATTATTGGATTTATCATTATTATAATTCCCTCAAAGAGAAACGGGTTGATTATTGATCATCATCAAGATATTGTCACCAAAAACACTTAATAATATTAGTTGAGTATCATTTGTTGAAACGCTGCCTGAACCAAGGATAGAATATTGATTGTTTTCAATTTTATTTGCCAAAATTTCCCAATGGCCATCACTGATTAACCTAAGTTCGTAATAAGAATTGTTAACCTCTGAGTAAAGGAATCTAAATCCAAAAAATTCATTATCGAGTTGAGTGGATTTTTGAACAATTTCATATTCAAATAAAATTATGAATTGTTCTGCATTCAAGAAACCATTGACTGGAAATAAGTACAAATTAGGGTAATCCATTACTAGATTTAACTTTTCATTATCAATGTAATCCCTTATTGGAACTGTACCCTCCGTTTTCTGAATATCTTCCCCATATCTGATTTCTATGGTTGAATAAATCATCTACAAATGTAGGAGGATTCTCATTATTATCGGATTGACGATTTGCATTTGTTCTTCCATCACAGGTTCTGTCCACTTCATAAATCTCCACCCCATCCAGATTCCAGAATATTGGAAATTATCAAATATCAGCAGGTGCCTTCAGCCCTCAAAATCAAAGATTGAATCTAAGAATGTGCCTTCTGTAGACAGAGTCCTTCCTCTGTCGTAGACTAATGACTCTTTTCCATCATATAAAACAGCTAATTTATCTTCATCAACAATGATCATATAAAAATTGTTGGAGGTTGGGGAAATGCCAGGATAAGCCCCTATTCGACAATAGAATCGCCTTACTAGATTATTTTGTTTGTGCCGTAACCCCCATGTCCATCACCAAATTCCAATTCATCTGAATATGGAATCATTGACCTCATCTTCTCTAAATCTGAAACCCCAACCAATTTGATCACACCTATTCTCTGAATCAATCTCCAAAACAAAAATTCAGCATCAAACATCTCCGTTTGTACGAGGAAACTCTAGCATCAAATGCCTATCCATCGTGATTCAATCAATTTTTCATTCACCACAAATGAAGATAACCCAAAGGTTCTTCCCTGTCTTCAAATTGAATATTCCCCCATTCCTCTTTTGGCGTTGAGAAGTCATCTTCAAAGGTGGGCGAAGTATCGCTGATATATCGTAGAATGGGTTGATAAAATTCTTCTTGTGCGAATGATTCAGGGGGAAGGGGTGGTTCAAACTCGAGCCCCTCCAGATTCCAGATCTTATAGTTATCAAATGCGCAGGTTGCTCCCCATTCAGCATGCAACGACTGTCGGTTGTAAACTGTGCTTCCAAATGGATCTATATAACTATAGATTAATTTATTGTTGACAAAGACACTGATTAAATCTTCAATACCAATGACTAATACCTGATTAGGACGATCAGAATAAATCTCATGATTACCCTCAGCATAACGAGGATATTGATTCGGGTGCTCGTAATGTTCATTCGAAGTAGTCCCATCAACATGATGACCTACTGCAAACGCTCTATTAATCTCTTCGTTATTAACACCAAAGAAACACGTTCCGTCAGTGCCAGGTTCTTCAATTAGGTATTCATATTGAACTGCAAATTTATCTGAAACCAGGTCCGATATTTCCTGTGCAATATTGTCCCATTCTGAATCTATGATTATCCTTCCATTTTCCAGATAAATCTGTTCACTAGGATCACCAAATTCCCAGACATCGAAACTTGATTCATAATCAGGCGGCTCTGTCTGAATAAAGTCCCTTGCTGCGCGCATGGCTGAATTGGGTGAAGGTGGATTAGAAAATTCACTGGTTATATCATTGGATGAAATAGCAACTGCTGTCAGGTTTGGACCAGCCAAGGCTTCACCTTTATCAAAAACAAAATTGCCAAAATCATCCGCTTTGACCGAACCTTCAAATATTTCACCTTCATTCTGGTAGGTGCTGAATATTTCAACCTCACAACCAGAACACGTCTGGCCTGATACTACTCCTTCTTCTAGGTCATGATAAATAATAGCTGGCGGTTCGACCTCACCATCATTTTCAAGATAATTAATTCCCTTTCCACCATTTTCAAAAATCGAATTTTCTGTAATTAAAGCGTTAAGCATTCCAGACATAAGCTCAATTCCTGGCCCATCTCCCCCAGTGCCATTATAAGCAATGATATTATCGGGGCCGATCGTGTTCGGAACTGGATATATTCTCTCGTTTTTTTCTATACTGATACCAGGACCACCGTTGCCCATTGGCGTAAATCCATCCAAATCGGTTCCAATCAGGTTGCCAGTTATAATATTTCCTCCACCAGTGGATAATAGTTGTATCCCCACCCCATTATTGCTGATTAAATTGCCTTGCCCAACTGGCCCTATCCCCTGATTACGGTCACCTCCAATCTGGTTGTATGACCCCCCTTCGACATAAACTGTCAGATTATTGCGAAAGTTGACAATCAGCAACCCCATAATCTTGTTGTAGTCAGAACTAATAATCAACCCAAAAATTTTATCATCTTCAATATTACTGCCATCGATAATCACCCCTGCATTGCTGGCATCCAGTGTTATGTTGCCTTGGGTAATCCTCGGTAATTCTGATTCCAAAAATATTCTACTCGGATTATCTGGAGGAAAGAAAATCGGGTTAAAAATGATTGTGTCATATTTTTGAGCATTCATTAACGTATACCGTAATGATGCAACCCCATTATCATTCGTGTTATTAACAGTTAGAACCCTTCCTGCTGGCGTGGGAGAAGCGGATATCGTTGGCGTTGAACTCACTTCTGCAATCCCTCTTGGTTCTTCTGTTGGATTCATCCATGTTTTTATCTGTGGCAACAAAATAATCACCACCACCGCTATAACCAAACAACCAGCACCAGCATAGACCCAGGGCGTTTTCCAGATCGGTTTTTTCTGCTTGTTGGCTTCCACCGCTTCCACCAGCAAACGCGAGCTGGCTTTGTAGGTCGGGTCTTTGGCGATAATTCCCTGCAGCAGATTAATCGCCCGGTTGTATTGGCGTTTGCGGATGTGCGCCTGGGCGGTTTCATAATCTTTCAACAAGGCAGCTTTTTGCTTTGCCTGTTCAATCAGGTTTTTCGACCTGCTCACCATCCTCCGGCTTCTCCGCCAGGTATGCCTGCCAGTGTTGGATGGCATCCTCCCACTTTTCAGCTTTGCTGGCACTCATTGCTTTATTCTTCAGGCTTACCAATCTGGATTTTCGTTGTTCGACCCTGAGGGTCTCCAACTCATTCTTTACATCGTAGTCATCCGGGGATACTTTTAAGTATTCCTCACCCGCAGCAAGCGCGTCATCCCAATTTTGTTCTTTTTTAGCCTGATCTATTTTCAATCGTAAGGAGTTAATGTGTTGCTTGCTTTTTGCATCTCTGGTCTTCTGCAGCGCTTTCATCAAGCGCTCATTTTGCGGATCAAGCTTCAAGCAGCTTCTCTGGCAGCAATCGCAGCTTCCCAATTACCAGACAGTTTCTGCCTGATCCGCCTGGGATTGGTGCAATCGTAATTGGGCGTTGGCCTGGTCACTCTGAATGGATGCTAGCCAATCCTTCAATGAAGAATCTTCTGGCGCAAGCAGGTTGCTGTCTGAATGGCACTGATTGCTTTGGGATAATTCCCCTTCGCGATCGCCTGTTCTGCTTCCTTTTTATACGATTTGATTTTCTCCTGACGGGGTGCATCCTTTATTTCAAGTAAACGCTTTTGTAAATCGGGATTCTCTGGGTCGATATTGATAGCTTCTTCGACCATGCTGGCGGCTTCATCCCAGCGTTGGCGTGCCAGGGATTTCTCGGCTTTGTCCAACCAGACTTTGACCTGTGTAGCTTTTTTATCAGCGATAATTTTTTCATAGCGCTTTCTGATCGCCTGATCATCAGGAGCCAATTCTCATTGCCTGTTTGAATTTTTCCAAAGCTTGTTCTTCCTAGACCATTTTGAATAACGTTTCTGCTTTTTGAACATACATCTCAGAAAATAGCTTTGTAGCTTCAGCGTGTGATGGAGCAATCATCAAAATGGAACGAATTGCCTTTTCTGCTTCAACTTCATCCCCTTTCTTTATAGCTTTTTTAGTCAATGGTCCATTTGTGCCTGACTAAAACCCTGTTTGGCAGCAATATTTTCCTCATCGATCAGCTAAAATCTTCTTGAAAATATCTACTGCATTCTCAAATGATTTTTCTGAGCAATGTATCGCAGCGATGTTTTTCAACGCTCTGATATTATTGGATTGTACTGCAAGAGCCTGCTCATAACTTTGTATCGCTTGCTGGTTTTCCCCGCGTTCCCGGTATTCATCCCCAATCTCAAGATAGCGATCCACGATCGGATTGGTCTGTACCAATTCCTCGCGCACCCTGTCCATTGGGCGATTGGTCTGCAACCACAGCTTCAACAATTGAATAACAAAACCATTATCGGCATCCAGAACATCTTTATCTCGTAAATGCAGAATAGCTGAATTGAGGTCAGAATCACTGGAGCGTAATCCCTGCCCTTTCAGAATTTGATGCACCCGTTTTCAGCGGAGCACCTTCCTCCACAGCCATAGCTGCCAGAATCCATTTCTCGAGATCGGATGCTTCATCCCAAACGAATTTTAGATTGACCGTCCCACGTTCGATTACATCCCCAAGAATATCATCCACGTCGTCTGCAGTAATGGTACGCTCACCTGTTTTCTGGCAGCGCGAAAAAAGTTCATGACACATCAGCTGGGTGAAATAAGGATGACCGGAGGTGATCTCAGTGATGCGCTGAATGGCTTTGGGCTGGTAGGTAATCACATCTTCTACTGGTTTAGTGATCAGGCGCACACAATCATCTTTGGTCAGGAAGCTGACCTTGCGATACAGCGCTGATTTAAAGAAATCAGTGTAGGATGCCTGCATATTTTCCAGCTTGTTGCCGGAAGAACCAATCGAGAAGATGAAATTCAACCCCTCGACCTCCATCAAGCGCCTGAGGTAGGCAATTAAGGGTCGCGCCAGGCTATCCTGAATATCCGAAGCGGTCGAGGGTATCAAACTCATCAAAGGTGAGTAAGAGAACTTTTTCCCCGATTAATACTCGTAAGGAGGGTAAAAAATCATTGATGAATGCTTCTGGATCTGCAAAAGCACTGCGCTCAATTTTTGGCAAATCCAGATCGCATTCTTTTTTGAGCGTACGACTGATTTCGCTCGCCATCCACCACAAGAAAGCGATCCAGGGTGGTATTGGTGCGCCCCTGCAGGTCAAAGAAAACCTGGATGTAATGTCGGTGGGAAGATGCCGTGGAATTTGTTTGAGAACTGATGTTTTTCCCACCCGGCGTTGCCCATGTAAAACCAGAATATGATTGACAAATTTCCCCGTCAGACTGCGCTCAATCCAGCCAAATATATCCTCGCGACCAAAAAACATACTGGTCTCGACCACCGGCGCACCAGCGATATAGGGATTGAGAATTTCGTTCATGGAAAGGCCTTTGTGTTCTACTAGTGTCTACCGATAATAAATTCATTCTAGCATAGCTTCAAAAAATAATTCAAAATTATGTTATGCGATTCTTGTTTCCAATACCATCGAACAAACTTACGGAAAAAAGAGAGAAAAACCATTTTTGGATACAAATAACAGGATTCAAACCTGAGAAATACTAATTTTCTCTTCTGATTGACTCTCCCCTTCATTTTCTGTATACTTTCATTAGTGGCTGGTGGTTTTACCAGCAACGTAGGAGATCCCTATTCAACCTTTTGACCAAATCCAATCCATCAGTCTTAAAGACGCCTGCATCACTAAAATCGAAGGCTTGATTCTATCCGGCAACCTGGCTCCCGGGGAACGTTTGCCCTCGGAACGCGATCTGGCCGTGCAGTTGGGTGTCAGTCGCCCGGTGCTGCATCAGGCCATCGTGGCCCTGGATGCCAAGGGGCTGGTGCGAATCGAACCACGCCACGGGGTCTTCGTTTGCGATTTCCGGCGGGACGGCTCGATGGCATTGCTCATGACACTCATGCAACATGAAGATGGCATCTACCAGCCGCAATTACTCACCAGTCTGATTCAGGCGCGTTTGCATATCGAAACAGAAACCGCCCGCTTAGCTGCCTTGCACCGGACGGAAGCGGATCTGATCGAATTTCAATCCCTTTTGGCAGAACGAGCGAACATCTCCCCCGGTAACATCGCGGCCCTGGTGGAATATGATTTCAACATTCACCAGGTGATCGCTGCCGCCTCCGGAAATTTAATGTATGCCCTGATTCTCAACTCCCTCAAACAGGTGCACACGAATTTAGCTGGTGCCTTTTATCGCGCTTTTATCAACGGAGAAGTTGCTGCTGAATTAAACACATTTCACCACAATCTTTACAACGCCATCCGCGAGCAAAATCCCGCACAGGCTGTCCAGGTGATGGCAGAGTTGCTCAAACATGGCGAAACGCATTTATTCAAGATCCTGCCGCTTTCCTGAATTACACCGCTTTTTTAACCCAAATTAACATTTGATTTTTGGAGGTTCCTATGGAGACGACCATTCCTGCTTATCAGATTAAGCAAACCAAGAATTTATCACCCCGCATTCAATGGCTGCGGGATTATTACTTCCAGGGTGTGAAACGCCGCTGGAATAATGAGTACACGTCCTGGACAACCGGCACAGACTGGGATTTCCAGTATGAGGAAGCCAGTTTCCATATTGTGCCTGAAACGTATAGCTTCCTGAAAACCTTTCGCAGTTCCTTCAAACAAAGCGCTTCACCCGTGCGTTTACCCCCCGATTTCTGGTTATGGTCACTGGTGGAACGACGAGCCTGGTTTGTGAAGGAAGTGATGGTCAACTACCTGCCACAAGAAATTCTGCCGGGTGACTTGATCGCTGGGGGACGCTTCAATATCATGACCTCTGCCTGTCTGGATGAAAAACAGACCAAGGAATATCTACGCCGGATCGAAGGTAAAGGTGGCCTGCGCCAGGCGTTATTATGGTTCCACAATCACGGCTATGGTAATGTTGGACCTACCAGCGGACACCTGATTCCGGGTTACGCACGTGTGCTGGAAGTCGGTTGGCGTGGCATCCATGCTGATCTGACGAATCGATACAATTCTCTCAGTTATGTAGACCAACAAGGAAAAAAAGGTGCTCAGCTGCGCGCCATGATCACCGCATCCCAAATGCCCCGTGAGCTGGCGGAAAAATATCAACTCTTATGTCTCTCATTAGCCGAATCGGAACTGGACCCCAATCGCAAAGAAGAACTGCTTAACATGGTAGAAAACCTTGCTCTGGTGCCCTGGAACCCCCCACAGACATTCTGGCAGGCCGTCCAATCTTTGTGGTTGACCCACATGCTGGTTATGTCGGATGAAAATTATCCCGGCCCCGGTGTCTCCTTTGGGCGCATTGACCAATTCCTGTACCCGTTCTGGCAGCAATCCATTCAGGAAGGCATGGACCCTGAATTTGGTAAGGATGTCCTCAAGTGTTTCTGGATCCATGCCAATACTGCTTACGACGGCATGATCCGCACCGGTGGCAACCAGGGCATCACCGCTGGCTATGGGCAACTGTTGACCCTGTCTGGCATGGGTGCCCTTGGTGCGGATATGACCAACGAATTGACCCACATCATTCTGGATGTGATTGACGAGATGAGCCCCATCCTGGAACCCAAACCGAATGTGCGTCTGCATCGTGGATCACCGGATGATCTAATAGACCGTGTTGTAGAAATGGTCGCTGACAGCCAGGGGGCACCCTTCCTGTTGAATTTCGATGAGCGCTCCATGGCTGGCATGCTTCTGCAAGCCAAAAAAGCCGGTGTGGAGCATCTGATCAATAAGGATAACGTGCATGAATACGCACCGGTCGGATGCCTCGAGAACACCATGGTTGGCAATGACCGGTCCGGTACTGTGGACGCCAATCTGAACCTGCTCAAGGCGGTTGAGCTGGCATTGACAGGCGGATATGACCTGTTACCCTTCACAGACTCGATGAGCGGCAAGACCGAAAAGCCCCAACGCTGGGGAGCAGATACCGGTGACCCCACCACCTTCACCACCTGGGAACAATTCTGGAATGCATACGTCACCCAGACCAAACACATTATCCAACGCATTGTCGATCAATATGAGCAGGGGGAAGCCCTGCGCGCCACCTATTCTCCCACCCCCTATCTCTCCTGCCTGGTAAAAGGCTGTGCTGAGAAAGGGCTGGACGTCACCCAGGGTGGTGCCGAATTAGGTTTCGTGACCATTGAAGCGGTCACGTATGCCACCACCGTCGACTCACTGCTGGCCGTCAAGTATCTGGTGTTTGATCAAAAAATCTGCAGCATGGCAGATTTGGTGCAGGCCTTGCATGATAACTGGGTCGGGCATGAAGTGCTGCAGGCGCGTGCCAAGAATAAAGCCCCCAAATATGGGCGTGACGACGAACAGGCCGATGCCCTGGCCTGGGAGGTCATGCAACTATGGAGCGCAGAAACCTGGCAGCACAAGACCCGCAGCACCAAACGCCAGTTCCGCCCCGGGATGCTCAGTTGGAACTACTGGGTAGCCGATAGCTTCATTCTACCCGCCAGCCCGGATGGCCGACCCCGTGGTCAATTCCTCAGCAATGCCATGTGCCCCTCCAATGGAGCCGATATCAACGGTCCCACCGCCAACGTCAATTCAGTCGGCAAGGTGCTGGGTGGCAAAGCAGCCGATGGCAATGGTGATTGGGAGGACTATATCAACCTGCTGCCCAACGGTGGCAGTCACACCATGTCTTTCAGCCCTTCCCTGGTGCGCGATTCAGAACACAAGGACAAGTTCAAAGGTTTCCTGCGTGGCTATATCGAGAACGGTGGCACTGCCCTGCAGATCAACATGATCAATGCCGATATCCTGCGCGATGCCCAAAAGAACCCGGAAAATTACCGTCACCTGCTGGTGCGTGTTACCGGCTATAACGCCTACTTCACCAGCATTGGCAAGGAATTGCAGGACGAGATCATCGCCCGCGAAAGCCACAGGATGTAATGCATGACTGAAGTGGGCACCATTCTTCACCTGCAGCGTCTCTCCACCGAGGATGGACCTGGCATTCGCACCACCGTCTTTATGAAAGGCTGTACGTTGCGCTGTGCCTGGTGTCATAACCCCGAAAGCTTCTCCCCGCAATTGCAGGTGCAGCGCATCGAGACCAACTGCATTCATTGTGGACTATGTATTCAGGTCTGCCCGCTGGGATGCCTGCATGCAGATGGCGATGAAATCATCCTCAACCACCAGCTCTGCGATGCCTGTGGTCGCTGTGTGCAGGAATGCCCCAGTGGCGCGCTGGAATTGCTGGGCCAAAAAATCAGTGTGGATGAGCTGACAACGGAACTGCTCAAAGACCTCAGCTTTTACCAGAGCAGTGCCGGCGGGGTGACCTTTTCCGGCGGCGAACCGCTCTTACAGGCAGATTTTTGCGCCAGGGTGATGTCCCGTTTGCAGGCAGCTGGCGTCCATACCGCCCTGGATACCTGCGGGATGGTATCCCAAAGCCAGTTTGATAAAGCGCTACCCTATGCCGATCTGGTACTGTTCGACCTGAAGCTGATGGACACCCAGGCACACCAATCCCATACCGGGCAGCACAATGAGACTATTTTGCGGAATCTGTTGTATGTGCGTGACGCGATTCGCAACGCAGGCGGATCCAAAAAACTCTGGATTCGCACCCCGCTCATCCCGGATGCCACCGATTTGCCGGACAATCTGGCAGCCATCGGCAGCTTTCTGGCAGCGGAGTTGGACGGCAGCGTGGAGCGCTGGGAATTGTGCGCATTCAACAATCTGTGTCGAGATAAATACCGCCGTCTGGGGTTGGATTGGCTATTTGACCAGACACAACTATATACCCAATCACAATTGGATGACCGTTATATCTGGGCTCAGGCAAGCCCTTTCCCACCCGAAAAAATTATCATTACCGGTGCAACCCGGGTACAAGCTGAAGTAGGAGGATAGAATGAACCTGTTTACCGAACAAGATATTCGCGATCTGGATGTGGAACTCAAAGTTGGCATCCTGGCAACCGTCAATCCCCAGGGCGAACCGCACCTCACCATGCTCTCTTCTATCCGTCCCTATGCACCCGACAAACTGGTCTGGGGACAATTCACCGAAGGACTGAGCAAAGGCTATGTACTGGATAACCCCAAGTGTGGATTTTTGATCATGTCTCTGGATAAACAACTCTGGATGGGCAAAGCCCGCTACACCCACAACCTCAAACAAGGCCCGGAGATGGAGAACTACAACAATCTGGCCATGTTCCGCTACAATGCATATTTCGGGGTGCATACCGCCCATTATATGGATCTGGTCAACCAGAGTGGCCGGCAAGCCCTGCCCATGGGTCAGGTGATCTTTGCCGCCGTCAAAACCATCCTCGCCCGTACATTGGCCAAGAAACATGCCCAGCCCAAAGTGCTGAACACCTGGATCCATGGCTTATTCAACAAACTCGATAATCTCAAATTCATCAGCTATATGGATGCCGATGGCTTCCCGGTGGTATTACCTGTCATCCAGGCACAGGCGCTGGATTCCCAACGGGTGGTCTTTGCCCTGGGAGCTTATTCGCAGGAACTGCGTAAAATCCCGGCGGGTGTACGCATGGCCGTCTTTGGCATGTCCTTCGATATGGAAACCGTCCTCATGCGCGGCGATTTCGCCGGCATTCACCCGGTGGCTGGCATCCCCAGCGGCGTGGTCACCATCGACTGGGTCTACAACTCCATGCCGCCCGTCGCCCAGCAAATCTACCCACCACTAACAGTGGAAGCGGTGCGGGAGTTTTAGTATGGACTAAGCTCATACTATTCCTTCTTGTAATTTCTTCTTTTATATAGGATAATAGACAAATAATGTCTATTATCCTATATAAAAGAATGAATAAAGAAATTTTAAACACGTTTAATCAAATTCCATATTTCACCATTGAAGCTCTGAAACAGCTTTATGATGCTGAAAATCTTTCAGAAGGTTCGATTCAGACATCTTTATATCGCTGGATGAAAGCTGACCATGTAATCCAACTCAAAAAAGGGACTTACATGACACGCCAATTTTTTGAAAGACACCGATCAGACCCGGATTTTTCTCCTATGGTCAGTTCTATTCTCATTCCACAATCGTATGTATCCCTGGAATTTGTATTACAGCGACATGCTATTCTTACTGAAATTACCTATCCCGTCACCGCGATTACCATCAAACAGACCCGTGTTATCGAAAATAGATTGGGGACATTCTCTTATCGAAATATAAAAGAGGATCTATACACTGGATTTGAATTCTATGAATATCTTGGGATTCCATTTTCCATGGCGACCCTGCCAAAAGCTATTTTTGATTACCTGTACTTACGACCTTTATCGCTTGTAATCAATTCTTCCAAATTTAACCTGATCGAAGATTTGCGTTTGAACCTTGATGAAATTTCAGAACAAGATCAAAACCACTTTTCTGAATTCGTGGAATTAAGTAAAAGTAAAAAAATGCAAAAAATATTGAAAATTTTTAGGAATACAGTATGGCAACATTAATTCAAACCTTGCAAAATATCCTATCAAACAAAGACTCTTTCATCGCGAATGAGACGAAAAGAGTCATTCTTAAAGAAGTATTGCAAGCTTACACATTGGATTTCCTTTATAATCACTCCTTATATCGTGGGTTGAATTTCTATGGCGGCACTTGCCTGCATGTGATCTATGCACTCAATCGCCTTTCCGAAGATATCGACCTGGATAATTCTGCTGAAGTTGATATTTCGAATTTGGAAACAGAGTTACTTACATTTTTTAAAGCAAATGTTGGTTACCAACAAATCACAACGAAATCCCAAAAAGGTGAATGGGGGGTTCAGCGTATTACCTTGAAGTTCCCTATTTTGAACGAGCTAGGCTTATCACCATATCCAAATGAAGCACTTCATCTAAAAGTAGAAATCAGTTCACATAAACAAGTTGCTATCATTCGGAAAACTCCGATTTTACTTTATGGTCATAGTCTGGTAGCCAGCCATTTCTCATTGGAGACCATGATGGCAGGCAAAATCATTGCATGTCTGGATAGAAATTTCATAAAAGGCAGCGAAGGCATGAACATCAAAGGCCGTGATTTTTATGATTTACTCTGGTTCATGCAGCAAAAAATCCAACCCCTGGAAGAAAAATTACTGAATGATGGCAACCAATCTTACACCGTGGAATCGGCAATGCAATTATTATCCGAGAAAATTACCAGCATAAAAATTTCCGAACTGGCTGTCGATTTGCTGCCTCTCTTCGAACAAAGAACCTTCATCGAAGCCTGGTTGGAGAGCTTTCACGAGAATTTTAAGCGTTATTCTGAATTTTACCTGTGATTTGCTCGTGTTTTTTTATAGATAATTTGATGTCATGAAAAGTCAATCGTTTTTTTCTACGTCATGCGTCATGTCCAGGAGCATGCCACCCAGTTGCATATGCTTCTGGGGCAGCACCGTGGAAAATTCAAAATTTAGGCAATAAAGGCATAGAAAAGAAGAGAAGGATTCTTATAATCTATCACCTGAATTAAGTGCAGTGCATCGCTGAAACAAGATCTTGAACCAACTGCCAGACGCCGTCCGGGCCAAGGCTGGCTCCGAGGCGTACGATCACCAGAGAGCGTGATGGAATCACAATGACATATTGGCCCTGAAAACCATTGGCGTAAAAGGTGTCTGCTGGCAGGCAGGCAGGATTATTGTGCTCTACCGTCCAGAATCCAGCACCATAGCTGTTTTCACCACTCTCTGGCGTATGCCTGGTCACATATTCCACCCATCCCTCCGGGAGAATCCTCTTCCCGGTCCAGACTCCGTCATCAAGGTATAGTTGCCCAAATTTTGCCCAATCATACGCATTAGCAAGTGCGTATGATGAACCAATGAATGTACCTGCGATATCCGTTTCCAATACAAAGCTGGCAGCACCTAAAGGCTTAAGCAAGGCTTCATGATAGAAACCCTGGCTGCTTTTCAGTGTGCTTCCAACCGCTTCGTATACGGCCCTACATGCCAATATGGTGTTGCCACTCATGTATTCCCAATGAGTTCCTGGTGGAAATTTTCCTCCTCTGCTGGCTGCATAAGCGGCTGCGTCGGGTTCAACGAAAATCATGCGGGAATTGGGATCAGCCCCTGATTGATCCTCAACAACATCCAGCCCACTGGTCATACGCAGAAGATGGTCTACAGAAACCCGTTCGCTGCCATCCGTATTTTCACGCCACTCTGGCACAACACCTGGTTGATAAATATCAAGCTTTCCTCTTTTTACCAGCAAGCCCACCAACGTGGCTGTAAGACTTTTCGCCATGGACCATCCGGGCAGCGGTGTTGTGGCTGCAATGCTGTTTGCATATTTTTCAGCAATTAGCTCACCTTTGTGTAGTATAACTACAGCCAGTGTATTATGACTTGGGGCGAAAGAACGATTGAGCGCTGCTTCCACAGCTTTCTGATCAAAAGTTTTTTCAATAATCATTGGAGACGCTATGGGTAATGGTTTATTCTGAACATCAAGCAATTCAATTTCTGGTAGTCTTGAACCTATGTCCAATTTGGTTGTGATTGTGCACCCGATACCGTCTCGCATTTTGGCAGTGGCTGAACATGCTCCGGGACAGGAGACTGTTACCTTCCGATGGGATAAATCAAATGTAAAGTCAAGCTCAAAATGGGAGAGCACTGGGTCGATGTAGATTGATTTCGCCTGTTCAAGCTCAAATCCTGAAACACATACCAGAGAGCAAAGTTGTTTCGCAGCAAACCCAACTGCATTCTGCAATTCAGTTCTTGAATAGTGTGTTTTTGTACTCATTCGATTTCCACTTCCTCCATTTACAAGGATCTAGCATCTGTAAACATTTTTAATATTCCAACAATAACGATATCGGTACTATATTTTGTCTTTTCGTTTGTCAAAATTTTTCCTTTCTTATTTAATGACCGACAGAGATTGCAACGTTTCCTTGTTTTTCACCTGATTCGACATACTTATGCGCAACCACCATCTCTTCCAGGGAAAAGCTCTTGCCAAGGACCGATCTAATTTTTCCCGTAGCAAGCAATTCAGACAGGAATATCAAATCCTCTTTCTTCTGGCTTGCTGATTGAATTTTTAACTTCTTGCCTGAAGTCAGATTTGTCCACCATGCGAGTGCAATATTTGAAGGCCTGGCAAAAGCCAGAAAATACACACCTTTTTGTTTCAGCAATCCCATCCGGCGAGAAACTGAATGTTTTCCAACGACATCAATGATGAGATCGAAGGTTTCGGCGCCATTTGTGTATTCTTCCCTGGTGTAATCAATAAAATGATCTGCACCAAGCGAACAAATTAACGCTTGCTTTTGTCCACTGTCCACAGCGGTAACCTCCGCCCCGAGGTGTTTGGCCAGCTGGATCGCAAACGTGCCGATGCTTCCCCCTGCGCCAATGATCAGAACCTCGCCACCATGCTGGATATTGGCTTCTTTTAGATAATGGAGTGCCTCTAACCCGGCAGTGGGTACAACAGCCGCCTCTTCAAAGCTTAAATTTTCAGGTTTGGCTGCCAGTACACCTTGTGCATCATTGGGTGTTTCAGGGAGTGAAATGTATTCAGCATATGCGCCAAAACCAAAGCCAGTTGTTCCAAACACCTGATCACCCTTCTGGTAATTTTTTACCTGGTTTCCTATTTCAACCACCTCACCAGCAAATTCCTGCCCCAGGATGGGAATTCTTTTCGGCTTGAAAAGACCCGCATATATCCGGATCGGGAATGACAATCCAAGCGGCAGCTGGAGCCGCCGCATCTCACAATCTCCAGCAGTAACACTTGTTGCGTGAATTTTGACTAATATTTCATCTTCTTTAGGAACCGGCTTATCTACGTCTTGAAGGCGTAAACCTTCCGGTGCTCCATATTTCGACCATACAACTGCTTTCATTGGGTCGCTCCATTTTCAGGGCTGATCACAGGGATCACAACTCTACCCAATTTATTCTCTTGACAGTATTCTGACGATCCGGTTATATACGATATTCGCGATCGCTGTGGTCTTCCCACCAATAACCTCCGCTGTTCCCCAGGTTTCTCCACCCGTTGTATTCACGAACTGAATGACCACAGTATCAATGTCCTCGTGATAACGGGCGATACTGTAGTATCCCGGGACCCAGCCGGTATGTTCATACTCATAAATGGAGGAGTAGATGGCTTGCTCATTGTCATTCAGTAATGAGCCATCATTCAATGCTCTCAAGAATATACCGACATCCTGCGCCGTGGCGAGCATCGAACCGCCAAGTTGCCTGAGATCATCGTCATATTCATACCAGTAACCACTGACAACATCCTCAAATTCGACCTCATCGAGTGAAAAATAGGTGTGTGATAACCCGATGGGGGCCAGAACTTCTTGATAGATATACTGGTGGTGGCTGTATCCCAACACTTTGTCAAGAATGCGGCCAAGCAAAAAATAATTTGAATTGGAATAGCGATAGCGTTTGTCTGGCGCAAAATCTGCAGGTTCATCTAATATCAGTTCCAGAATTTTTTCGTCATCTATAAACGGTTTGAACCAGTCAAATCCTTTATTATCAGTAAAGTTTGGAATACCGCTGCGATGCTGCACCATCATTTTCAGGGTAATTTGATCAGCATATTCGATTCTTCCAACAAGTTCAGGGAAGTAATCCGCGAGCGTGTCATCCAGGGATAAAGTTCCCTCATTAACCAGCTTAGCGATTGCGGTAGCGATATACAGCTTGTGGATACTGCCGATTTTAAACAATGCCTGCGGGTCAGCTGGCTCTTTGGTCAATTTATTTTTCCAGCCAGCCGTATAAAATTCTGCGGGTTTACCAGATTGATCTACATACACAATGATCCCATCCAGCCCCTGGTCAATTGCATCATCGACCTGCTCCTGCACCGTATCCGGTAAGGGTGCCAGCAAAGGCGGTATCAGATCCAGGGGAGCAATAACAATCGCTGTGATGATTCCCACGATCGGCATAATTATTTTAAATATTCGAATAACAAGATTCTTATTGGGTTTTTTCATGACTTTTTTCTCTTTTTTCCATATATTGGCAAATTATCTCTTCTCAGAAACCTGAACGCTGGCTTAATATTGACCAGGCAATGAAGCCGCGATGGAGAAGATTTGGAGGGATGTTCGTCACCCCCCCAAACTTGTTGATGTATTTTTTGATGGTTCAAACGATTCTCAGTCATCCACATCCAGCAACGGGATAACCGGATTGAGCACATCCGATAGCCCCTGTTCCGGATCAGCAGCATCCGTATTGTAGAGCATCACCACAACGGAATCAAGCGCTGGTGCATACTTTAGCACCGATCGAAAACCGGCAATCCCGCCTGCATGTCCCACATCGTCATCCTCTCCTCGCTTAACAGCTGCTAAGGGCTCTGAAGGTTCTTATCCCAGCAACAGCCATAGCCTTTAATGGATTTTCAACTTTTCCGAAGGACTTCGAATGACCTTTCGAAGCAACTCTTTACCCAATATGATCGATGTTGACAATGATATACTTGAAATTATTTTTAATCATAACAGGAGATAATAATGGAAATTAAAGGAATCGCCTGGCTCGGAAGTCGCACAAAAAAATTCGATGAGATGGTCACCTTTTGTTCTTAAAAACTTGGGTTAAAGCAAATGCTGACCAAAGAGGGTATGGCAGTTTTCTTGATGCCCAATGGTGATGTATTTGAAATCATGGCACCCCAGATCGAAGCCAACCAACCTGAACTGGTGGAATTGGAATGCCCCAAAGCGGAATTCCCGGTAGAAGATGTTCACCAGGCACGCCTTGAGATGGAAGCCATCGGAATCGAATTTGTTGGTCCCGTTTACGTCGCCGAAAAACACGCCTGGACGAACTTCCGTGCCCCCGATGGACACCTTTATGGATTGACCGATGATCGTTTGCCTGTGCTAAGTAGTGAATAAGGGAAATTTCTCTGAATATCTGACAGTTATTTTGTAATTCACATCCTCTTTTTACCATTTTTTTTACGCTGTAATTATTTTGACATAATCTCTTACGGTCTAAAAGTTAAATTATTCACCATCACCCAGGTGGTTGGCGGATATATTATCAGGAAAACTCTGCCCGAACACAAACGTCATCTGGCGAAATTTCCTGAAACAGGTGCCGGATCTGCCAGCCAGGTATATTGTGTAGGATAATTATTGATCTTTCATCGTAGAAGTGTTGAGGTATAATTTATCTTATTTCAAGTACATCCTTCAATCACTGAAAATCATTCTCAGGTCCTCCAATCGTGTACTTAAAAATTTTTCACAACTTAAAACATTATTTTAATGATAAGGTGAAGAGACTTTGACTCGGATTTCTGTAATAGGAAATGCAGGTGGTGGTAAATCAACGATTTGCAGGAAATTAAGCAAAACATACGACATACCTCTTTTTCCTATTGATAAAATTCAGTGGAAACCCGGGTGGACACCTGCTCCTTATGAAGAAATAAAAACAAACCACGATCAGATTTTGGCTCATGAAAAGTGGATAATTGATGGTTGGGGAAGTTTCGATATGATAGAAAAACGCTTTCAAGCATCTGATACGATTATTTTTGTTGATCTTCCACTCGCACTTCATTATTGGTGGGCAATAAAACGGCAATTTGATTGCATTTTTAAACCACGAATCGATGGCCCTGAGGGGTGTCCAATGTTGCCAATGACATGGCCTTTATTGAAAATGATTTGGCATATTCATTTTAATTTGCGTCCCAAGCTGCTTGAATTGGTGAATGGTTTTCAGGAAAACAAAAAGGTTTTTCATATTACATCAAAAAAAGAATTACTCTCATTTACTCAACAATATTGTTCTTGAAATAATCATTTTATTGATTTAATCGATGGAAAAAATCGCGATTTTCCACCGCTATTTTTATTTTTAACTACTTGTTGATTTTTGACACTGGTCTGCGGTTTTGAAACAATCCCTTTGCGACAACCTGCAACAAAATTTCGATTCCACTGCAGGATTAGACCTCGAGGCAACCAAAAGGGGCCAGACGACAATCACATCCTACCGGCTATCGCGATTTGCCTCCAATATGTTTGAATCAAAAATTCAGATTATAATTACTTCAAGACATTTGGAAGAAAGATCTCGTAAGTAGGGATAGACCCATTCCAAAATCCTGATTGTATCTCAACAAGGGGAATATTTATTACTCCTGCGACAGGCTGTCCAATCGTGGCGTTGATTGCGAATGGTCCACTTTGCGTTAAGCCACCACCAGAACCCATCACCTGGCGGTCTATGGATACATCAAAGGCAAACGCAACGCCAACCACGATCAGCAGTGCCAACACAACCAATACGGCGACCCTGGTTATCATGGTTATTCTCCTTCTGTTGATGACTGCTGTATGGCTTCAATTGATGTAGATGAAAAGCCTTCTAATGTCTCAAGACGGTCATCCTCATACCCCAAACGCTTGGCAACAATCCGGTATGAAAAATCGACCGGAAGGGTGCCCTCACTTAAATGCACTTCAAAAGATTGTGGTGTGCGGTTAGTGACATAAAGAACAGCATCTCCATATACCTGTAAGAAGACGTGATAGGCTTCTTCCAGATTGACTGTTTGGGCAAAAAGTGGATCAATAGTTAGTTGGACAAATTGATCATTCAAGGTGCCAAAGCCGTAATCAGTAAACCAGACTTCTGTCGATTCTTCCGTATATAGCAATGTACTTCCCTGATCTGTATCCACAACTGCACTTTTTGTACCACCGGCGACACTTAATGCGGTTTTTCCAATGGGCGAATAAATATAAACACCATTAGCTTGAGAAGAATGAAAATAACCAGCCCAACCTGAAGTTGCTTGATTTGATCCCAAGACACCATAACCACCTGCTTCTTTGGTAACACCAATTACACCATTTTTCCCACCAAAAAATCCGCCCGGACTATAGTAAACACTAAAATCAGCAGTTGAATAACCAGCCTGAATACCTATAACACCAGTTTTTTCTGAAGTGTTTGTATATCCATAAATAGCATTTCCCCCTGCTGAATATCCGTACAATCCATTACCAAGGCCACCGTTGGAACCCCCTACCGCTGGATAGCTACCATCGGTAGTACCAAGCATTGCATACCCAGTAGATGAGTGATGAGCAGAAATGGTAACGCCTGTGACTCTTGAGCTATCAGCATGCAACGCACCTCCATCCCCCGTGTTTTCTACACTTAAGATTGTATTCGAGGTTGATCCTTCAATAACTGCCCCTGGTCTTAAGCCCCAGGCATAAGGGACAGCTGTTATTGGTTGACGAGGTAAGGTATACCAAGTTGTTGTTCCAGTTTCGCGGACTTCAACCTGTAACCAGCGACCGTCTCCATTAAAAGTTTCGCTCATACCTGTGTTTGGAATCAAATGAAAAGTAAACAAGCCATCCTGAACCAGGATATTGTCTAAGGCTTGGCATGAAGCAATTTGAGTTCCTATAGTTTGAAGATCCCAAACCGTAATTCTGAAATCAAAGTTTCCATTAGCAGGGCTTCCAGAATACTCAAAATAGCCCTGGTAAGTGAAGGTATCAGTTAGCGGTGAACCACCTTTAATTTCACCGGAAAGCGCATAGACCTTTTCAGTATTGATAGCACTGGATAGAATTAACAATGTGAGCAAAAAAAGAACAATTAATACATACCCGTTTACATCTTTTTTGAACATGGCAACTCCTTTTCTATAAAAAAAGAAAAAAGATTGTGAATTAATAATAGTATATAAATTTTCGGTTGACTATACAACTATCTTTTGGGAATTCAACCTCAGAAAATCCCTAGGCTAATAAAATATTTGCTAAATTCGAATAACAATATTTCCTTATTTGAATTCACTTAATTATTTGATTGCAGAATCTTATAGGACATGTGACAGTGCCCGACCACCTCAAATATTGTGCTTACTGAGAAGCAATTTTTTGCCAACATGGGTTTGTGTGTCCTCGAAAATGAAAAACCCATGCCGGAACACTAACACCATCTGGCGAAACTTTCTCAAGCAGGTACCGGATTTGCCAGCGAGGTATATGGTGTAAAAGAAAAAGACACCTCATTTCTTTGGTGTCTCCTGTGCCCCCGGAGGGACTCGAACCCCCAACCAACTGATTCGAAGTCAGGCACTCTATCCATTGAGCTACGAGGGCATTTGTTTTTCGATTATACCGCAATGCCACATTTCATGCAATTAAGCGAAACTGCGCACTCTCTCGCGCGCAGTTTCTTTTTCATATCCCGGATAAGGGGGTTGCTCCGGGACGGAGATATTAAATGATTAAAACCAAATTTTCTGATCTGCTATTTTTTGGCTGAAATGACATGTTCGAAAAATTACCCCGACGATACGATTTTCAGCGTAGCTCTATCGTAGCAATTTTCACAAACTTTGTCAACTATTTCCGGAAAATTCATATAAAAAAGAGCGAGGATCAAATCCTCGCTCTAAACTTTCTTTACTGCAACAGCAGCACCGCCCTGGATGCCAGCTCCAGGATCGTCCATGGCATCAGGCTCAGCAACAGCACCGCCAGGGCTGCCACACCTATCACTAGGGATACCCAGGGATTGATCTCTAATTTTGGCTCACCAGGTTTCATGAACATATAGACCACCACGCGCAAATAATAGTAAGCGGAAGCGACCGACGTCAGCAAACCAATGATTGCCAATCCAACAAAGCCAGCCTGAAGAGCTGTGCGGAACAGATAAAATTTTCCCCAAAAACCCAGCGTCAGCGGGATGCCGGTGAAGGAAAGCATGAAGATCAGCATCGCCACCCCCAGCCAGGGATACTTTTTACCAATCCCGGACAGGTCATCCAGCTGGATGCCGCGGCCATATTCACGTTCAATCACGATCACCAATCCCCAGGCTCCCAGGCTGGTGAGGCCATATGCCACCAGGTAGAACAAAGTGGCAGCTACGGTATTGCGCACCACTTCACCATTTCCGTAGGCAACAAATGCCATCAACAGATAGCCGGCATGTGCAATCGCTGAGTAGGCCAGCATGCGTTTGATATTATTCTGCGCCAGCGCTACCACATTGCCCACCAGCATGGTTAAGGCTGCCATCACCCACAAAATGGGGGTCAGATGCTCACTCAAGCTCGGGAATAGCACCAGGAAGACGCGCATTAAGGCTGCAAAACCGGCTGCTTTGACCGCCACCGACATAAATGCGGTGATGGGGGTAGGCGCACCCTGGTACACATCCGGGGTCCACATCTGAAACGGCACGGCCGCAATCTTGAATCCAAAACCCACCAGCAACAAAGCCGCGCCAATCAAAAACAACACCGGGCTGGCACTACCAGCATTGACGGTCGCGGCAATCCCCACAAAGTCCAGTCGCCCGGTGGCACTGAAGATCAGGGCTGTTCCATACAACACAAACCCGGAGGCAAAGGCACCCAGTAAGAAGTACTTCAAAGCGGCTTCTTCACTTTCCAGTCTGGTACGCGCAAACCCGGCTAACACATATAAAGGAATGGATAATAACTCCAGCGCCAGGAAGACCATCAACAGGTTATAAGCCTGGGACATCAACATCATGCCGGCAATACTAAACATCAGCAGGACATAAAACTCGCCATAGTTGATGTTCATGCGCTGCACGTAATCATACGCCAATGCCACCACAGCCATACCACTCACCAGGAAGAGCACCTGCAAAAAGCTTGCAAAGCCATCCAGCACCACCATCTGGTTGAAGCCTAAAATGGTGCTGCCACTGCTGGCCAATACAAAACCAAGCGCAATGGCCAATCCCATGGCTGCCAATAAAGCACTGATACCTTTCCGGTTGGGAGGAATCCACAGATCCACCACCAACAGGAGCAAAGCCCAGCCTGCAACGATCATCACGGGGAGTATTGTGTAAATGTCAAACATATTGGTCATAAGCATGCTCCATTAATGCAGGACTAAGGCAGCGGATTGAACCAACTGAACCAGTTTTTCCACAGCGGGGTTGATAAGGTTGAAGAATGGTTGTGGATAAATCCCCAACCAGAAGATGAGGACCAACAGCGGTACCATCGTGATGATTTCACGCAGATTAAGGTCCTTAAGATCTTTATTTTCTTCTTTGGTAATCGGACCCAGGAAGGTCTTTTCAAACATTTTCAGCAGGTATGCCGCTGCCAGAATTACACCCAGCGTTGCGATGCCCGCAAACCAGGGGCTGCCAAGAACTTTCGATCCAAACGCACCCAGTAAAATGGTGAACTCGCCAACAAAACCATTCAGTCCCGGTAAACCCACCGATGATAAAACCACCACCAATGAGATACCGCCATAAATCGGCATGGCTTTCCACAACCCACCGTATTCACTCATTTCGCGTGTATGCCGGCGTTCATAAATCATTCCCACCAGCAAGAACAAGGCACCGGTGCTCAAGCCATGATTGAGCATCTGTAAGATGCCACCCGACAAGCCTTCCACATTCAAGGCAAAGATACCCAACATCACAAAGCCCAGATGGGCTACCGAGGAGTACGCCACCAATTTCTTAATGTCTTTTTGGGCAAATGCCACCGCACCACCATACAGGATGCCAATAATCGCCAGAACAGCAATCACCGGAGCCGCCTGCACACTGGCCTGTGGGAATAATGGCAGGTTGAAGCGTATGAAACCATAAGCGCCCATCTTGAGCAGTACGCCCGCCAGAATCACTGATCCGGCTGTTGGGGCTTCCACATGCGCATCAGGCAACCAGGTGTGCAGTGGGAAGATGGGTACTTTAATCGCAAAGGCGATAGCAAACGCCAGGAAGAGCACCATCTGCGCGCCGGCAAACAGGCCGCGGTTGGCAACCAACTCGGGTTGTGAGAAGCTGCCCGCCTGCAACCCCAGATAAAGGATCGCCAGCAGCATCAAAACCGAACCGGCCATGGTGAACAGGAAGAACTTCACAGCTGCATAGATCCGGTTCTTGCCACCCCATACCCCAATCAGGAAATACATGGGGATCAGGGTAAATTCCCAGAAAATATAAAACAAAACCAAATCCAAAGCCAGGAACACACCCAGCATGCCCACTTCCAGCAACAGGAAAAAGATCATAAAACCTTTCACCTGTTCTTCCACTGCTTTCCATGTAGATAGGATCGCAATGGGGGTCAGGAAGGTGGTCAACAGCACCATTAAGATGCTCAAGCCATCCACACCCATCAAAATTTGAATGGGCACTCCCGCCAGTCTGAACCAGGGTATCTGCACCAGTAAATTATCGGCTTTGTTCGGATCGAACAATAATAAGACCCACAACGAAAAGGCAAAAGTCGCCAGGGCAGTAATCAACGCAGTCCAGCGCATGGCGTTTTTCTGTTGTGGTGCCAAAAATACCAGAACCAGCACCCCCACCAGCGGGAAAAAGGTCATCAGTACTAAGGGGTTGATCCCAACTTCCATAACCTATCCTCAATCATTCTTTATAAACTCAGAAATAATCATCACCATCATGGCATTTCCAACAAGCTATATCCGGGTCAATAAATACACCAGAATAGCAACGATACCCACAAACATTGAAAGTGCATACGTGCGGGCAAACCCCGTCTGCAGTTTCCGCAACGCACCTGCCAACGAAACAGTCAGTGCACCCAGTCCATTGACCACCCCATCAATCACACCCTGATCAACGGGATGAGCAAAGAAATCAGCCAGTTTTTTATAAGGTTCCAGCACAACTGCCTGGTAGAGTTCATCCACCATAAATTTCTGGTTCATCCAGCGGAAGAAGACCCCAAGCGGTTTTGCTAACGGATCAGCGGTCTTGGCACTGGCAAGTGGTTTGCGACCATATATCAGATACGCCAGGAAGATGGCAACCAGCGCCACTGCCAGCGAGCCGGCTGCAATTGGGATGACAAACTCGGCCGCATGGGGAATGTCGAGGGTATGCTCCAGCCAGTGTTCGAAGGTGTGTACACCGGGTAGGTTCAAACCACCACCGACCACTGAAAGCAAAGCCAAAATCATCAGCGGCACGGTAACCCATAAACCACTCTCTTTGGCATGTTTAGCGGCATCGCTACGGGCATCACCAAAGAAGACCATTAATACCTGGCGCCCCATATAGAAGGCTGTCAGAAAGGCTGCCGCTACCAGCACCACAAAGATCGGCATATTACCCTGGTTAGCTGCTACCAAAATCTCATCCTTGGAGAAGAACCCGGCAAAGGGTGCAATCCCAGACAGCGCTAATGCGCCGATCAGGTACACGATAAACGTGATCGGCATCTTCTTCCGTATCGCGCCCATATTACGCATATCCTGCGGGTCGTCATGCTCAGCAGCGTGCCCATGCTGGCCGGCTTCCAATCCATGTTCCATCCCCAAAATCACCGATCCGGCAGAGAGGAACAACAACGCTTTGAAGAAGGCATGCGTGGTCAGGTGGAACATGGCTGCCACTTCGGCACCCAATCCCACTGCCGCCACCATGAACCCTAACTGGCTGATGGTGGAGTATGCCAGCACTTTTTTAATATCAAACTGCCCAAGGGCAATCAAGCCGGCAAATAAGGCCGTGATCGCTCCCAGCCAGGCTACCACCTGCTGGGCACCCGGGACAGCCATATACATCGCCTGTGATCTGACCATCAAATACACACCGGCAGTCACCATGGTCGCGGCATGAATCAATGCCGAAACAGGGGTAGGGCCGGCCATTGCATCCGGCAGCCAGACATACAACGGAATTTGGGCTGACTTTCCGGTGACACCCAGCAGCATAAAGAGCGTAATCGCCAGCAACAGTCCGGGTTGACTTGCTGCTACAGCCGGCACCATCTCGAAAACCTCAGCAAAATTCAGGGTGCCGAAATTCCAAAAGATCAGGAAAATCGCTATCAACAACCCAAAATCGCCAATCCGATTGGTTATAAAAGCTTTCTTGGCTGCCTTGGCATTACCCAGCCCTTTTTCACCTTTCTCAAACCAGAAACCGATCAGCAAGTAGGAACATAGTCCCACACCTTCCCAACCGACAAACAACATCAGGAAGTTGTCCGCTGAAACCAGGATCATCATGGCGGCCACAAATAAATTCAGGAAAATGAAGAAACGGCGGAAGCGTTCTGGTGCACCCTGATGGCGCACATCTTCATGCATATAGCCGATAGAGTAAACATGGATCAGGGTACTGACCCCACTGACCACCAGCATCATCGTCACCGAAAGGGTGTCCACACGGAATACCCAGCTCAGGTCTACACTTCCAACCGAAATCCAGGTAAACAGGGGAACTTGAGCCCCACCGTGGTTTTGGACCAATGCCAGCGCCAACATCACGGATACCACAAAGGATCCTCCAGCAGCCAGACTGGCTATACCACCAATCCCTTTCTCACCCAGGTGCTTCCCGAACAGCCAGTTCAGTAAGATGCCCAACACAGGCAGAAGAACCACCAGGGGCACCAGGGAGAAAGTTGAATTCATTACTGTTTCTTGAAACAACATCGGCACGCTCCTGCTAGCCCTTCAGGCTGCTCATTTGATCAATATCAATACTACGTTTGGTACGGAAAATTGCCACCATCAAAGCTAACCCCACCGCGACCTCAGCTGCCGCCACAGCCATGATGAAGAACACAAAAATCTGACCGGTCAGGATCTGATAATAGCTGGCAAAGGTGACAAACACCAGGTTGGCGGCGTTAAACATCAACTCCAGTGACATAAAAATCACCAGGGCATTGCGACGCAGAATCACACCCAGAACCCCGATGGTGAACATGATGGCGGATAATCCCAAGAAATAACCGAGTGGCATAAAACCTCCCTCTTAATCCTGTTGCTGAGAAAGTTTGGTCGATACTTTTCGTTCAGGCTTGGTCAACATGATCGCACCAACCGTCGCGGACAATAAAATAAAGGCCACCACTTCAAATGGCAACAAATACTCTGTGAACATCAGCAGCCCAATATTTTGCGGGCTGGCAAACTCAGCACTGACAAATGGAATTGGACCAGTGGTTTGATTACGGAAAAAGAAGAACAGTACCAATTCTGCCATAAACACACCAGCCAGCACAATCCCCACCAGACGCTGACCTTTGATGGGTTCATAACCTGGCAACCTATCTGCGCCCAGCAGGGTGATCACGAACAGGAACAAGACCATGATCGCCCCGGTATACACGGTGATCTGTGATAAGGCAATGAAGGGCGCTCCCAACGCCAGATAAAGCACGGCCACCGTCGCAAAATTCAGCACAAGGAACAACGCAGAATAAATAGCGTTGCGATTGATCAACATGCCTAATGCTGACCCAACAGCGACGATTGCGAGAAAAACATAAAAGATGATTCCAATGACTGGCATAAGTTCTCCCTCCCTAATCCTGTGGATCCTGCATAACGGGTACAGAACGGGTAAATTCACCTGGTTTCGTTTTTTGTGGGGTCGTTTCTATATCACCATTCACCGGTTCCAATAAAAATTCTTTGGTGTATATGGAGGAATAACGATCGCCAAATGACATCTCATATTGATCACCCAGCACAATTGCTTCAGTCGGGCAGGCATCTTCACAGAAACCACAAAAAATGCAACGTAGCATATTGATTTCATAGGTCGAAGCATAGCGTTCACCGGGGGAGTAGCGTTCTTCATCGGTATTTTCAGTAGCTTCCACAAAAATCGCATCCGCCGGGCAGGCTGCAGCACACAATGCACAGCCGATACACTTTTCCAACCCATTTTCATAACGTTTCAATACATGCCGGCCTTTAAAGCGGGTATGTACCGGACGTTTTTCTTCCGGATATTGTGTTGTCACTGGTTTTTCCAGTGCTATTTTTAATGTGGTAAATAAACCTTTTAACATCGTTCTATTCTCCTAATTTACCAAGACCACAACCACTGCGGTAATTATCACATTGAGCAATGCCAACGGAAACAGAATTTTCCAACCCAGTTGCATCAAACGGTCGTAGCGAATGCGCGGCCAGGACGCCCGCACCCAGATTAACACACCCAGATAAATCACAATTTTTGCCAGGAAATAAATCGGGCCCAACCAGGGAAGCTGCGCCACAAATGGTCCATCAAACCCGCCAAAGAACAACGTGATTCCAATGGCCGAGATGACAATCATTTTGATATATTCAGCCATGAAGAACAAAGCAAACTTCATGCCGGAATATTCAGCATGATACCCGGCCGTCAATTCCTGTTCTGCTTCGGGCATATCAAAAGGAGCGCGGTTGATTTCGGCAATACTGGCAAAGAAATAAATGATGAATGCTGCGGGTTGTAAAACCACATACCATAGGCTGCCTTGCTGAGCTCGAACAATATCCATCATGCTTAACGAGCCAGCCAGAACCACCGGCCCCATGAAGGATAATCCCAGTGCCAATTCATAACTGATCATTTGAGCAGTCGCCCGCAAGCCGCCCAACAGGGCATACTTATTATTGGAAGACCAACCGGCCAGTGTGATGCCATACACAGAAATTGAGGTCACTGCCATGATGTACACAACCGCCACATTCACATCCGAGATAAAAAGATCTACCTGTCGTCCAAAAATATTCAGGCTCTCCCCCCAGGGCACTACCGCCAGCACAATTAAGGCTGGAATTACGGTAATGATCGGCGCTAGAATAAAAATCAATTTGTCAGCCTGGGCTGGAATTAATTCTTCTTTGAAGATCAGCTTGAGGCCATCAGCAGCTGGTTGCAGCAATCCGTACGGACCAGCACGGTTAGGCCCGATGCGGGATTGAATTCGCGCCAAAAAACGCCGTTCGTAGACCGTTACATACATAAATCCGACGGTTAAGAAGATTATCAAAACCAGTGATTTTATGATCCATTCCCAAACTAAGGCAGCATCTATCATCAATCAACCTCTGCTTTACGCTTCTGGTTCCAAAACCAGTCGCTGAATTTGAACAAATACCGGTGAAGAAATCGGAACCCCATTGTTGCGGGTAACCAGTGCCACATCCTGTGGTGCATCCTCATCCAATCTCACACCACTGACAACTTCACAACCTGCCACTTGTAGTTTAATACGATCGCCATCCGCCAACTGGTATTTTTCAGCCAGCGTAGGATGCATCGTCAGCACCTGAGGGGCCAGGCGTTTTTCAAGCAACTGGCTGGGCTGTAACAACTGACCACGATCATAGAGCGCTGTGACCGGCACAATTTTCATGCCGGTTGCCACCACTTCCTGCGGATCCACCAGGATCAGTGTGCCCAGTGAAAGTTCTTCACCACGATCAGCGCTACTGGAAAGTTGAATACCAATACCAAATTCATTCTGATAACTTGTTCCTGCGTAATATGAATCAGTGCGGCTGATGATTGGCCACTGGTCGGTGTGTTCAGCCAGTCGGCTATAAGTGATTTCTTCGTATCCTTTAATTTTTTCATTGATCTTGTTCATCACCAATACCGGTGAACGACCTTCGGTCGCAAGCCCCATTAACCGCCCGATTTGAGCAGCGATTTCATAATCCTGTTTTGGACCTTTTAGCTGAGGTAACACAATATCAAAACGCTGCACCCTCCGTTCACCGGAGGTGTAGGTGCCTTCGCGCTCCATTTGTGCCTGCACCGGAAAGACGACATCAGCCAGTTTTGCGGTTTCGGTCATAAACATCTCGCAAACAACCACAAAGTCGGTTTCTTCCAGCGCTTGAGCCAAAATTGGACTATCCCCAGCCGGATCAGCGGCGGCGATAATCGCCACATTTGCTTCCCTTAAAGTACCCTTCAAGGTGCGGTCGGGATGGAAACCCATATCCCAGGCTCCCTGCATGTTGGGTTTATCCCACACTGCCAGCAAACCATTATTCGGTTTCCCATAAAAACTGCGTTCAACCAGGAGTTTCGAACAGGTTTTCACCAGTTGTTCACTACCGATTAACCCCAATCCGTCACTGCCATACAGTACCACACCATTTTCTGCCTCAGCAAAAGCTTTAGCTGCCTGGGCGATTTCATCTTTTCCTTTACCATCCAACAACGCATTGATGGTGCTTGCTTCCTGACCGTACTCATACCGGATAACATGGCTGGCATATTCATCCAGGCGTGTTGGGCGGGCATTGGCAACAATCAAATTGGCACCGCGTTGGGCGGCTTGTTTTACTCTTAACCACCAGAGCGGGGCTTCTTCATGTAAATCACAAGCAACCACAAGAATTGTGGTGCCTTTGCCCAAATCTGAGAAATTCGAACCTTTTCCCAAACCAATCTGCGCGGTCAGATCTCCACCGGCCATCTGGCTGTAGAGGACAGCTTTACCGTCTTGTGATTGGTTCAACTGTTGGAAATTAAATAGATCTTCATTGGTCAAACGACCACCCACCAGCGTCATCAGGCGCACTTGCTCGGTTCGTAATTTATCCTCAACCCGTTGATATGCTTCATCCCAACTAACTGGAACCAGTTTGTCTTCTTTGCGCAGTAATGGTTGCGTCAGGCGGTTTTGTGAATCCACATAATGATATCCTAGGCGACCTTTGTCACATAGCCACAGTTCATTCACCATTTCATTTTGACGTGGCATGGCCCGCTTGATCACGGTTTTGCCGTCACTTTTTGCCTCTCTGCGAATATTGTAAACCAGGTTACATCCCACAGCACAATGTGCGCAGATCGAAGGGCTCTTTTCCATTTCCCAGGGTCTGGCAGCAAAACGAAAATCAACTGTCGTCAAGGCACCCACCGGGCATATATCAGTGGTATTGCCGGAGAAGATCGAGTCAAATCCGGGTTCGGAATGTGTTTGGATTTCCAGTGAGCGTCCTCTTTGATAAAAATTGATCACCGGGTCATCAACCACTTCATGCTGGAAGCGCACACATAAACCACATTGAATGCAGCGTTCCCGATCTAACATGATCAATTCCCCCAGATGTACATGTTTGGCTAAATGTTTCTTATCATCATAAATAAAGCGGCTCTTACCAGGGCCATGTAATAAGGTCAGATCCTGCAAGGCACATTCACCGCCCTTATCACAAATGGGGCAGTCTAAAGGATGCGAAGTAAGGATAAACTCAAGAATAGATTTGTGAGCCTCGTTGGCTATTTCCGAATTGGTTCTAACTTCCATACCAGCCACAACAGGTGTGGTACAACTGGTTTCCAGTTTCGGAGAAAAAACAATTTTTGTGGTGCCGTCATCATTTTTTATCAATTCACCAGTTGTGCGATCGCGCTGTGGGTAGCCAACTTCCACCAGACACATGCGGCACATGCCGACCGGTTCCATTTTGGGATGATAACAAAAAACCGGAATGTTGATGCCTGCTTTTCTGGCAGCTTCCACAATTAGAGTACCGGCAGGGACCACCACGGTTTTTTGATCAATTTTCAGTGTTACCATTTCTGCCATATGACTAACTCCTCACATGCGTTTCAAAATCAGCGCGAAAACGATCAACCGCGGTTACCACAGCCATGGTTGAGAACTCACCCAGGGCACACAAGCATTTGCCTTGCATTTGTAAAGCTACATTGCGCAAAAGATCAATATCCTCACTGCGGGATTCATTCGCCATCATATGTTTGGTCAGGCTGTCCATCCAGAATGTCCCTTCACGACAGGGTGTACATTTTCCGCATGATTCATGTTTAAAAAAATTAACAGTCTTGCTCACCAACCAGGCCATATCCACATTTTCATCGAGGACAATTACCGAAGCTGAGCCCAAAGGAGCTTTGATTCTTTCCGTGCAGGTTTCATAAGCCAGGGGGGTTTGCATACAAAAATCATCTGCGATGACAATATCGGAGGAAGCACCCGCCGACATGACAGCTTTGATTTTGTTGTCATTCACAATGCCACCACCATGTTCGAAGATCAATTCCTGATAGGTAACACCCAATGGCAGTTCATAATTACCGGGTTTCTTCACACAACCAGAAAGTGAGAAGATCTTCACCCCCGGACTTTGTTCGGTGCCAAAACCCCGGTACCAATCTGCCCCTTTTTGGATAATCATGGGTACATTTGCCAGTGTCTCTACATTATTGATCAGGGTTGGTTTACCATACAGGCCAATGGCAGCCGGGAATGGAGGCCGCAAGCGCGGTTGCCCTAACTTACCTTCTAAAGATTCCAACAGGGCGGTCTCTTCCCCACAGATATAAGCGCCAGCACCCAGATGTGTTTTAATTTTTAAGGAATAATCCGTTCCGAAAATCTTACTTCCCAGGTATCCAGCTGTTTCGAGGTCTTGTATTTTCTCTTCCAAAAAAGCCGCCAATTGCCAAAATTCTCCCCGCAGATACACATAAGCCTGGTTCGCCTGCACGGCATAACAGGCGAGCATCAATCCTTCCAGGAACTGAAATGGATTGCTTTCCATAATTTCACGATCTTTAAATGTCCCTGGTTCTGACTCATCCGCATTGGCGACCACATAATGGGGCCAGGAATTGTTGGGTAAAAATCCCCATTTGATGCCGGTAGGGAAACCTGCCCCACCACGGCCTCGCAAACCGGAATTTTTAACTTCCAGGGTTAAATCTGCTGGCTGCATATTTTTGACTGCTTTTTCAAAGGCAAGCATGCCATCATTGGCTCTATAGACTTTCAGTTCGTCAATGCCCGGAACATCTCGGTGGCGTAAGAGAATGTGTTTTTCCAACTTAGGCCTCCTGCTCGGCTGCAACCTTGCGGCGAATTTCTTCGACAATTTGCATAGTGATTTCTACGTTCTGGTCTTCGTGATATTGGATCTCGCCATCACCCTGTAATTGGAACATCGGCGCACGATGACAGGCAGCCAGACATTTCACTGCTTCCACAATAAACAATCCGTCGGATGTGGTTTCGCCTTCTTGAACACCCAGGCGGTCACAAACCTGATTCAGATAGTCCTCAGATCCCCTTAATGCACATGGTAGATCCGTGCAGATCTGAATGCGATATCTGCCGGCCGGTTCTGCATGGAACAGCGTATAAAATCCCATGATTGCCGCAACATCTGTTTCTGACATACCAGCAATTTCCGCAATATCCGCTAACGCTTCTGGAGGAACATAACCAGTTTCGCGTTGCGCCAGGAATAGTAACGGCATAACAGCAGAGCGTTTTCCCTCTACCGGATAACGATCCAATATTCCCTGGATTTCTTTTTCGTATTTGCTATAAAGTTTGTTCACCGATCCGCATCTCCCAGAACAATATCGATTGATCCAACAATACCAATCAGGTCTGCAATGTAATGATTTCTACTCATAACCGGTACTGCCTGTAAATTCGCAAAAGTGGGCGTTACCAGGTGCACCCGGTAAGGTTTGGCCGTTCCATCGCTCTCCATATAAACACCCAGTTCACCACGCGGTGATTCAGTAGCCACATAGACATGTCCTGCAGGTGGCGAAAAACCTTCTGTCCACAATTTAAAATGATGGATTAATGCTTCCATACTCACGCCAATTTCTGACCGTGGTGGTGGCACATATTTGCGATTGTTGCTGCGCACGGGACCATTCGGCAATTTGTTTAACGCCTGTTCAATGATCCGTAATGATTGCGTCATTTCCTCTACGCGCACACGGTAACGGGCATACACATCGCCTTCCGGGTGGACGGGAATATCAAAATTATACAAATCATAACCGCTATAAGGCTGCTTTTTACGCAGGTCATGGGCAACACCTGATCCCCGCAAAACAGGGCCGGATAACCCATACTGATAACAATCTTCTTTCGATAATAACCCAATTCCTTTGGTACGATCAAGGAAGATTTCGTTTTTCTTCAGCAAATCTTCATATTCTCTGATACGCCTGGGCATGGCTTTCAGAAAATCACGTACAACCGCTTCAAACTCCTCCGGCACATCACGCCAAAGTCCCCCTGGGCGAATGTAGGTAGTCATCATCCGGTGCCCTGAAACCAGTTCGAAAATATTCAGGATTAATTCACGCTCGCGAAAGCAGTATAAAAACATAGACATCGCGCCTAAATCCAGTGCCGAAGTGCCTAGCCATAACAGGTGCGATGAAATCCGTTGCAACTCAGCCAGCATTACACGAATGGCCTGCGCCCGCGGAGGAACATCCAGTTCGGTCAATTTTTCTACTGCCAGGCAATATGTCAGGTTATTTCCCATCGGATTTAGATAATCCAGACGATCCGTCATGGTTTCTGCCTGCTGGTAATTCTTTGATTCAGTTGTCTTTTCAACACCAGTATGCAAAAAACCAATGTCGGGAATGACATTCACCACAATTTCGCCATCCAATTCCAATAATAATCGCAAAACGCCATGCGTACTTGGGTGCTGAGGTCCCATGTTGAGTAACATGGTTTCACCCGCCATTGCACGGTCAGAAACCAGATGTCTTAACTCATCAACCGATACTTCTCGAAGATCTGTCATTTATCTCTCCCTCAGCCCATTAATCTTTTGGATGGGGTTTGTTAATCATGATTTCATCAAAATTGAAGCTGAATTGCACTTCTTCATATCCCAATGGATAATCTTTCCGTAATGGATGACCTACCCAATCCTCAGGCATTACCATCCTGCGCAAATCTGGATGGCCGCTAAAAATTATGCCGAACAGATCATAGACTTCCCGTTCTTTCCAATTTACACTGGCGTAGATTCCCTGAACACTATCCAGTCGGGGTTTATTTCCGTCCAGTCGCGTCCGCACCTGTAAACGCACATTATTAGCCATCGAATACAACTGGTAAATGACATGAAATCGCGGGGTTTCCTGTGGGTAATAATCCACTGCGGTGACATCCATGCAGATGTTAAACGCGTGCTGATCGCGCAGCTCAAGCATGAAGGTTAGAATCTTATCGGGTTCTATAAACACCGTGTACTCACCCCGAAATTCTTTCACTTCAACCTGGTGTAGTGCCTGAAGTTTGGCAATGGTATTTTGAAGATGTTCGCTCATATTACGCCCAATCCTTGATTGCTTCTTTTTTTACTTTTTCATGCAAGGTTAAAACACCATGAATTAAAGCTTCTGGACGTGGCGGGCAACCAGCCACATAAATATCCACCGGCAGGATTTCATCCACCCCCTGCAAAATGGCATAGTTATTAAAAATACCACCGCAAGATGCACAATCACCCATCGCGATCACCCACTTGGGGGCTGGCATCTGGTCGTATAACTTGCGTACAACTGGGGCCATTTTTCGAGAAACACGACCTGCCACAATCATCAAATCAGATTGACGTGGGCTGGCACGCATCAACTCCATACCAAAACGGCTCATATCATAATCGGCAGCTTCAGCCGACATCATCTCAATTGCGCAGCAGGCTAAACCAAACAACATTGGCCACATTGAATTTGTGCGAGACCAATTCACTGCTTTTTCCAATGAGGTGGTAACAATCCCCATATTTCCAGCTTTTTGTTCTAATCCCATTCCAGTGCACCTTTCTTCCATGCATACAGATGCGCTACCTCTAATATCAGCACAAAAATGATCATAAACACCAGTCCTGGCACGCCAATCTGGCGAATCACCACCGACCAGGGAACCAGGAAAACCACTTCAATATCAAACAATATGAACAATACTGCAATCAGATAATAACGCACTGAGATGCGTCGTCTTGCAGGCCCATAAGGTACCATCCCTGATTCGTACGGTGAACTCTTTCTTTGTCCAGGTCGTTTCGGTCCAAAGGTGTTTCCCAAAATGACTACAATAACACCAATAAAAATAGCCAATAACAGGATGATCAGCAAGGGGAGATATTCCATCAACATAGGCAATCCTTACCAAAAAAGTCTAATTTTCGACCGGTTCAGTATAACACACGAACAATCTGGTGGCAATTTTCACAAAACCAAAACAAAAATTTTCAGATCAAACACCGGTTATGAATGTGCGGAAAAAAGTTTAATAATCAACGAGTCAACATCCAGAAGCCAATCTTTAGGAGAAAAATCCTTTTTTCGGTGAAAATCATCCAGAATTTTTTAAATATTGATTTTATAATCTTCCAGATTGTCATCAAGTTTACATGAAAGTGACCTGGCTTTCAAGCAAAAATTATGAGGAAATTATCAGAAATTTAATTCGATTTATCTACGAAATTATTGACCAAGGCTCATACCAGAGTGGACTGATCTGTAAAGTTGCGATTGCTGGTCAGACTGGTTCAGAAAATTGAGACCCCGCTTTGGGCTAATGCAAATACGAATGCAGACACCAGAATAATGACACCTATAACCAGAGCTAGCCAAGAAGCAAGTTGCTTGCGCATATAGAATTCTCCTATACCAGGTCAAACCGTTCCGTGTGGTAATCACCAGGGAAAAACCCAGCCTGTTCGAGAGCCATTTCAACCGCATCCATCATCGGTTTTGGCCCACAAATAAAAATTTCGTATTCGTCTCGTTTTTGCCCTGATAACAGATATTGTTCCAGCAAACTTCGAGTGATAAATCCTCGCTCACCTTTCCAATCTGCCGGAGGTTTTTCTATTACATCCACCACTGTCAGCTGAAGTCTGCTCTTCAAGTTATTGATCTCTGCACGAAAAACTGCCTGATCTAGAGTCTTGTTGGCATAGAATAAAACCAGGGGGCGTGAGTCTCCTCGGTCAGCCAACGTTCTCAACATCGAAAGAATCGGGGTGATCCCAATCCCGCCAGCAACAAATCCAAAACCACTTGCATGATTGTGCTGGTCAACACTGAAAGATCCGTAGGGGCCATCCACGTAAACGGATTGTCCCGGTTGTATCTCTTTGATCCGCCGTGTAAAATCGCCCAGTTCTTTTATCGTGAATTCGATGACTCCTTTTTTTTCTGCGCTCGATGAAATGGAGAAAGGATGCTCAGTATCTGTGAAAGGCGAATTCCAAACCGTGATCCAGCAGAACTGTCCCGGCTGGAAACGAAAACCGCTGTGTCCAACCGGTTTCAAGACCAACGACCAGGTCTGACTTGCTTGCTCAGTCACTGAGAGCACTGAGTAGGGTCGGCGCAGCAAGATGATAGGCTTGATCACGCGCACCCAAGCCAGCATTCCAATAAAAAATAGCCCATACCCCACCCATAACCATTGCTTCAATGGTAAAGCAGTGTAATGTCCCACCAAGGTAATGTGTACCATCGCCAACGAAACAGCCGCTGTCGCCAGTACTCCATGCCAGATACGCCAACGGGTGTAATCAATGCGCAGCTTTTTACGGTACACGGAAATCACAACCAGAGCGATCAAAGACATAGTCGCGGCGACAGCTGCTCGGGCCCGCCAGGGAGCATCAATGACATTCAGCAAGCCTAAGGTTGTGGGGTCAAAGATGAAGAGCAGGAGCGGATGTAACAGGATTAAGGCGGTCGCAACCATAGAAATCTGTCGATGGAAAAAGTAAACAATATCACTACCATACGGCGCTTTCAACACCTTAAACCGCGCGGTCAGAGAAAATTGCAAAGTCACCATCGCCATACCACAAAAACCCAATGCAACCGAAAACTCTCGCCAGAATTCCCTCCCCACTGGTCTCGGTCCAATGAACATCATCAGCAATGGTACCAGGGTCAGGGCCAGGTATACCCCTATCCAAAACCCGCCTTGCAAAATTCGTTTTGTTTTCAATCGTTTCCTCTTCTATGTCGAAGGATTACATTATTTTCCCTTTGATCGATTTTTCATCGCGCAATTCCCATAAATTTTATCAGCTCGTTTGGAGTAAATCGACTGATTGTATAAGTAAACGTAGCCTGATCTGGTTAAATAGAATTCGAGATTATTATTTTACTGGTTGGCATAATGAAATTATCAAAGCATTTATTCAGTGCCCAGGATCTCATAAATCCAGATCCCTTCCTGCTCATAAACTACCTTAACATTTGGGCAGTCAATCATCGCCTGTGGTTGCAATGATCCTTTTCCGGCGTGTAAATACACATGCGAAAGCTGGGCATCCTTGACCAATGACCAAAACCCATCATCACAGGCATGCACCACCGCTGCCCGTTCCATCCAATTCACCCACTCTGCTTTCTGTTCCGATGAGCCATAGGAATACAAGCCAGGCAGGGCAATCGCAAATCGCCTGGTTTTCGGCAGAATCCAATAGCCACCATCCACACCACGATACATCTGGTATTGCCAGATAGTTGTATTGGTCAGAAATCTCGCATCCGTCGGAAGGTTGTCATCAATCCACTCCACTGCATTCCAATCAGCCCGGTCTGCCAGAACGGTGACAGCATTGATCACCTGCCTGGTTTGCCAGGTACCCCATGCCAGCGTCCCCACAGCACCGGCAATCAGCACTGCCAAGCCCACATATTTGTGTACGTGGCTTTGCAGCCACTGACTGGCTGTAACCCACCCATAGGATAACAGCAAGCTGCCCGGAATGAACAATACAATCGCCATATGATCCGGGCGGAAAGGACCAAAGCGTAAACCCCAGGGGAAAGATAAAACCAGCATGACACTGGCCCACAGCGCCAACCCGCGGCTTCTTTTTTGCCACCAGATCAAAATCAAGCCCAGCAGCGCGCCTCCCATCAGATAATAATTAAAGGTTGGCCCTAACAGGTATAGAATATATTGGTAGGAATTCAAGTTCTCAGCTTTGGGTAGCACCACCTGCACACTCACCTGTGATGAGTGGGCATTCAACATGCGTAGAAGCCAGGCCAGAGCCACCAAAATCCCACTGGTGGCAGCTAATGTCATGGGCCACAGCCTATTAAAAATTAGCTTGCGGCTCTCCACATCTTTAACACGATACCAGGCGACACCGCGCTCAATCAGCAGGCTCATCAAAAAGAGACCAAAATAAAATAAAGCTAGATAATGTGCCAAAGCCAACCCGGCTGTCAGAATCACCAGGCGCGCGGCGCGTTCCCTTGAGAATCCATTCATCACCAGTTCATGCGCAACCGCCATAGCAGGCAACATCACCAATAAACCGGTTAGCAACGTATATCGTCCCCAGGTTACATAATAAGCTGGCATCTGAAACGCAAATCCAACCAGTAAGGCTGCCATCACGGCAGGCAAAGTCTTTCGCCACAGCGCTTTGCTTAACCGGTAGATACCCAATACCACCAGCCCATTGATTACCTGCCCAAACCACAAAACAGCCTGTACCGGTTCTAACCGGCTGATCCAACTGAATAATGCAGCGATCAGATGAAAACCAAAATGGTAAAACAAGGGGATATCAAGTTCAGGCGCTAGCGTTTCAGGTAATCCCCCGTAATCAATGATCTTCTGGGTGAGCAATACATGATGTACCGAGTCCACCCACGCAGGGAAAACCAAATTTCGAGCCTGATAAAATCGAAAGGCGATGACGAGTAATAAGCCAATCCCTGTGCCCAAGAGCAATAACAGCTGACCACGCGGGATGTGAATCCGTTGATGGATGAATAAATACAGTGCAACCAATGCCATGCTGGTTAACAATACAGCAATCAGTCCGCCTGAAAAACGCCAATCCAGGAAAAAGAAGATCATGCCAAGAATGGCCACACTGGAGATACTTAAACCTATGCTATCCGCCAACCGTTCAACAAGATCGCGTCCATCGTTTTTAAAGATGACCCACAGCAATCCCGGAAGCAAGAGTACCAGCATGGCGCTGGCGGCTAGCAGTATTTGTTCAGAGAAAGGGTAGGATAAGATCATGCGCTGAATGGATAATCAAATCAATGATCTTATCTGATTTGATTTCTTACTAAGATAGGTATTCGCGTAAATGCCGGCTGCGTGTGGGATGACGTAATTTTCTTAATGCTTTAGCCTCAATCTGGCGGATACGTTCACGGGTTACATTGAAATACCGGCTGACTTCCTCCAGAGTGTGGTCTTTACCATCGATTAATCCAAAGCGTAATTCCAATACCTGGCGTTCCCTTTCTGAGAGAGCACCCAGGGCATTTTGCACCTGCTCACGCAACATCTCACGTGCAGCAGCATCCATTGGCTCCAGTGCATCGTCGTCCTCAATGAAATCGCCCAATTGACTGCTATCTTCATCACCCACCGGACGCTCCAAAGAAACCGGCTCTTCTGCTGATTGCAAGATCCGTTGCACCTTGGCTGTCGCTGTCGTCCAGCGCACCTGCAAATCATAATCCAGCGGAATTTCCAGTTTGCGACAATGTTGAATCTCGAGGGTGTCCTCTTCTGAGAGGAATCCGGACTCTAATGCCAGCTCTTCAAGGCTGGGCTCACGGCCAAATTTCTGCACCAGGGTGCGTTGAACGCGCAATAGACGGGTAATCGCCTCAAATAAATGCACCGGGATACGAATGGTACGGGCCTGCTCGGCAATGTAACGACTGATCGATTGGCGTATCCACCAGGTGGCATAGGTACTAAACTTGAACCCACGGGTTGGGTCAAATTTTGCCACTGCTCTTAATAACCCAAGATTGCCCTCCTGAATCAAATCCAGGAAGGAGATGCCACGACCTAAATAACGCTTGGCAATACTCACCACCAGGCGTAAGTTCGCACGGATTAAGCTCTGATTGGCTTCCTCTGCCAGCCAACGCACCTGATCCATCTCGACTGTTAACGCATCCTCGGATGGCAGAAATTTATCAAAGGAACTTCGGCGTGGCAGTTTTTTCTTTTCCTGCAAATATTTAATCAGCTTATTCGAAGTTTCCTGCGGCAACAAATACAAACATAAGAAGCCTTTAAAGGCATGCTGTGCCAGACCGTCCCAATCGGAATCCTTGCCCCACATGCCATTATCCAGATAAGAACGTAAATACGAAGGCTCATCTGCCTGCCAGGAGCGACGCAATAATTGCGATTCAAGTAAAACCAGATCAATGTCTGGCCCTTCGCCCTGTGCAAACTTATCCACATCACCCATTAAGGATTTCCAGGTTTCATATAAGTTGTCTACCGCCGTAGCGTAAATCGCGGTGTAGTAACCTGGTACACCTTTTTCTACTTCCACATTTAACAGGATTAGATCAAGTAAGCGTTCTGCCTCGATCCTTGCAGCCAAACGAAATTCACTATCTGCATCCAACAGATCAATGCGTCCGATTTCTTTTAAATATAATCGTACCGGATCTTGAGACAAATCCCCGGCGATGGCAGCTTCCAAAATTTCAATCGGATCTTCAACCACATCCTCGTCTTCATCTTCATCCGAACCGGAGTCAGATTCAGTACGATCCTCTTCCTTCCATTTGTCGCGATTTTTATTTTCTGAAGAATAGGTGGTTTTCTTTTTATTGCGCCCTCGGGTCGTCTTGCGTGGTTTCGGTTGTGTTTTTTTTTCAACAACCGGTTGATCTTTTTTTACTTCTTCGACTGGATTCTCAATCGAATCATCCAAAGTAGGATCAACTTCAAGATCAGGATCAGAATTATTCATTTTTTCCGATGTTTTCTTTTTGCGCATAGGATATTTATACCATAATTTGTTTTTAATCAAGTTGAATCAGACGTCCCAATGCTATGTCCAGACGGGACCGCATCAGCGTATAGTGGAGCATATTATCTTGATATGGGTTGATGCCAGGTTCTCCAGCTTCTTGCATCTCTTCCATCAGAAAGCGCATTTGCCGTAAGCCTTCATTCACCCGCACCAGCCGTAATTTCATCAAGCTGCGGATCAAATCCTCTTGTAATTTCTGGGCATTTTTTTTCTCCAGCATAGGATCATTTTGTAGTTCTTCTACTAACGCAGTTAATTCCTCAGGAACTTGTGCGGCAAGATATGCCTGTGGCTCCTGGCGGTCCTGCTCCAGAGACTGGATGATTAATCGAGCCAAAATTTGATAATCAACATATTCAAAATCGGTTACATCCAGACGGTTGAGACTATTTTTTTGTAAAGCCCGATCCAGCACCTGCAGCCACTCAGGGTCTTGCAAGAGCAACCTCAGGCAGTGTTTTTCCAGTGATTTTGCCAATAATTCGCTGGTCTTTATGACTGGACTTAGGTCTTCTTCCTGCGCGGGCTGTTCTTTTGGTCTGCGTCGAACTGGGGCTGTGGTTCGTATGGGTGCGCCATCCCCCACCAAAGCCCGCTCATCCACTTTGAGTAAACGCGCCAGACGTTGCCGGTAAGCATCTCGTTCTACCGCATTAGGAATATCTTCAATCAATGGCAGCACACGGGTGGATATCTCGCGTTTCACCTTGGGGTCTTCCAGGTCTTTCTGGCTTGCAAGCGTTTCCATCACGTGCATCACAATCGGTTTGGCGTTTTGAACAATCGCGCGCCACTCTTCCGGATCTCGCAACACAATCTCATCCGGGTCCATTCCCTCCGGAATGGTGGTGACCCTCACATCCGCTTCCAGTCTGGCTTCGTAACGCAGCAACCCTCGCGGATTAAAGCTGATCTCCTCGCTATGATCCAATGCCTGCCGGGCAACTTCCAGTCCACGTAAAGTGGCTTTTTCACCCGCAGCATCTGCATCCAGCGCCAGAATAATCCGCCTCGTAAAGCGTTTCAACAAACGCATCTGATCTTCTGTCAGGGCGGTTCCCATTGGCGAGACAGTATTCATAAAGCCTGCCTGGTAAGGAACGATTACATCCATATAGCCCTCAACAATCACCACCTGATCTTCCGCACGGATGGCTTTGCGGGCCAAATTTAAACCATATAACAGGCGACCTTTATCGAACAAAGGTGTTTGTGGTGAGTTCAGGTATTTGGGAACATCATCGGGGTCCAGAACCCTGGCACCAAACCCAGACATTCTGCCACCCATATCGCGGATCGCAAACATCAAACGATTTCGGAAGCGGTCATATACACCACCACCTTCTCGCTGTGTCACCAGACCCGATTCGACCAGATCCAATTCAGAATAGCCTTTACCTAAAAAATATTGATGGGTAATTTCCCAGGAGGCAGGTGCAAACCCCAAACCAAAGGTTTCGATGGTCTCACGAGTCACACCGCGCTGTAATAGATAATTCAGCGCATATTTTCCTTCAGGCATTTGAAGCAATTGGTGCTGGTAAAACGTCACGGTTTCTTCCAGCAATTGGCGATACCGGTCGTATTGTTCGTCTTGTTCCTTTTGTTCTTCGGTCTGTGGTTGCAGTTCCACGCCTGCTTTTTCAGCCAGGTAGCGCAGGGTTTCGGTAAAATCCCAGCCTTCTTTTTTCATAACGTACTTAAAAATATCCCCACCCTCATTGCATTGACCAAAACAACGCCAGGTGCCTGAATCAGGGAAGACAACAAAAGCCGGTGTGCGCTTGTTATCATGGAATGGGCAAAAACCAAGATAGTTTTTCCCGGATCGGCGTAACTTTACAGAATCGGAAACCAGATCAAGTATGTCAATCCGATTCTTAATCTCATCAACAGTTGTCATCCTCGCCTCGATTTGATTCTATATTAGAAAATGGATTCTTACCCTATCATAACCGTCTCATTTTACTTCGGGACGCAGAAAACGAATGCTAGAAACCTTCCAGAAGCGAAAAATCTGCCACACCCTGTGCCAGTAACGCGATTCCCTGCAGCATACCCAGCCGGTTTTCCCGGATTGCCTGATCTTCAACCATCACCAAAACTTCATCAAAGAATTGGTTAATTACCGGCATTAAAGGCATAAACACATGAAAGAAATCTGCCATGGAACCTGGTCTGCGCTCAAAATTTGATATTGATATTAAGCCAGCATACAATTCCCGTTCGGAGTCTTCTTTTAATAGGGTGGGGCTCACCTGGTTAATCTTCGTTAAATCACGGGTGATGCGTACACAGCGCGAGTAGGTGGGTAATATCTGCTCCCAATCGCTACGTTTGATCCAATCTTGCAAGGTCTGAATAGCTCGGACAGCCGCTGCCGGGTTGTGTCCCTGAGCTGCCAGTACAGCAGCCACCACATCATAGCGGTATCCCTGTTCTAATAAACTACTCTGTAAACGTGCATTGATGAACTCAAGGCAAGCTTGAAAATCCTGCGGTTTCATTTCGAGGGGCAAATTCGATGCTGCCAGCTTGATCCCTTCCTTTAGATCAAAATCCAGGTCCCAGGCAATCAACATTTGAACCAGACCCAAAGCAACACGCCGTTGAGCAAAGGGATCCTTGGTACCACTGGGCGCTAAACCCGCCGCGAATAAACCAGCCAGCGTATCTAACCTGTCGGCCAAACTCAGCACCAATCCCGGACGACTACCTGGCATCTGATCACCGCTAAAGCGTGGTTGGTAATGTTCATAAATGGCTTTGGCTACCTCACCCAGTTCGCCGGATTTTAAGGCATAATAATGCCCCATTACACCTTGCAGTGACGTCATCTCAATCACCATGTGCGTCATTAAATCAGCTTTGCATAAATGGGCAGCACGACGGGTAACCCGTGCCTCATTCTCCGTAAAATCCAGGAAATCTGTGAGTTTTGGGATGATTTTTTCAATGCGTTCCGTTTTGTCCAGCATGGAACCTAGTTTGAATTGAAAGGTTAATCCGGAAAGTGATTCACGCACCTCCACCAGGCTACTGGTCAAGTCCTCTTTGATGAAGAAAGCTGCATCGGCAAAACGTGCCCGCACAACCTGTTCATTACCATCTACAACCTGATCCAGGTGTTGATCATCACCATTGCGCACCCCAACAAAAAATTTCATCAGGTTACCGTTCATGTCAAAAACAGGGAAGTACCGTTGATGTTTCTTCATCACCGAAATCAACACTTCAGGTGGTAATTCCAGGTACTCTTCTTCAAAGCTACCTGCAAATACTGTTGGTGATTCCAACATCATGGTAACCTCATCCAAAAGTTCTTCATCCAGACGATTCTCAGCACCACCCAATTCAGTGATTTTTTCCTTTACCAGCTGCCGAATAATAGTTTTTCTCTCTTCAACGTCAATCAGAATATGCTGGTTTTTCATAACTTTAAAATAACTGGATGGGTTATTCACCGCAACGATTTCAGGTTCCTGGAAGCGCAGGCCTCTGGTTTGCCTTTTACTAACCAGACCAGCATAGCAAAACGGGATCAATTGATCTCCCAAAATAGCTAATAACCAGCGGATTGGACGCGAAAAAGCCACGTTGGATTCATTCCAGCGCATGGATTTATCAAATTTCAAATTAGCAATCACAACAGGGAGTGTTTCTGCCAGCACCTGTAGTGCTGCCCGGCCAGATTGTTGTACCTGCACTGTAACGTAACGACCGCCATCAATTTCAGAAATCTCTAATGCGGAAACATCCACACCTTTTCCTCGCGCAAACCCTTCTGCAGCCTTTGTTGGCGTGCCATCCGGATTGAAAGCACGCTCGGCCGGCGGGCCTTTGACCACCTGCGACAGATCAGACTGCCTTAACGCCATTTCTGCCACGGAAACCACCAGTCGTCGTGGTGTGCCAAACACACGCACATCTGCATGCGTTAATCGTAACTCATCCAGCAAGGGTGGTATGCGTTCATTGAGTTGGGTCAGAACAGATTTAAGATCACCTACAGGCAATTCCTCACAGCCAATTTCAAACAAAAACGGAGCCGTACCGGACAATGAATTCACCTCAATCCGGGGAACGTCCTCTTCTTGTTTATGAGTTTCCGTTTTCCAGGGGAAGCCCATTGCTTCACGTTGTTGAACATAGGCTTCCGCCACTTTGCGTGAAATTTCCCGCATGCGGGAAAACAAAGCCTGTCGTTCAGTCACTCCCACTGCCCCGCGCGTATCCAGCACATTAAAAATATGGGAACATTTCAACACATTATCATGCGCCGGTAACACCAAACCCAGGGTCAAAGCTTCATTTGCTTCCGCTTCAAATAGATCAAACATCTCTCGTAAGCGGGTTACATCCGCCACTTCAAAATAATATTTGCTGTGCTCCTGTTCTCCTTTTAGATGCACATCGCCATAGGTGCGATCAGGACTCCATTGAATATCTTTGAAGTTATTAACTTTTTGCAAAGCCATGGCAATGCGCTCCAAACCATAGGTGATTTCCACCGATACAGGTTCCATGGGCATGCCACCTGCCTGCTGGAAGTATGTGAATTGGGTAATTTCCTGACCATCCAACCAGACTTCCCATCCCAGACCCCAGGCACCTAAGGCCGGGGATTCCCAGTTATCTTCCACAAAACGGATATCATGTTCAGCGGGGTTGACCCCTAGCGCTTGCAACGATTGCAAATAAATTTCCTGTGGATTGCCAGGATCAGGTTTTAGAATCACTTGAAATTGGGTGTGCATCTGTAAACGGTTTGGATTTTCACCATAACGACCATCATCCGGGCGTACGGAGGGTTCTACATAGGCTACTTTCCATGGTTCCGGCCCCAACACCCGTAAGGAAGTCGCCGGGTTCATCGTGCCAGCACCCACCTGTGTATAGTAGGGCTGCCAGATGAGACAACCCTGATCATTCCAGAATTGTTGTAATTTCAAGATGATGGATTGGAAATCCAGGCTCATTTTTTCCTCCAAAGGAAACTGTATTGCATAAAATCATCCTGCAATTATACCAATCAATTGTTGTGCATGGATTCTGGAAGCTATTAATAAAATAACTTGAGGATTAGACTCAATTTAAATTTTGCAGTGAGACTTGCATCCAAACAAGTTGATTAATCTGATGCTGGGGGTTTCTGTTTATCCTGATCGTCTCTGTGGATCTGTTGAAGAAAAATCTGAGAATTAATCGCCCGCTCTAACAGATAAGTCAGGTACCATTGCATCATCTTTTCCACTTCCTGCACCTCACCTTTCTCAGGAGCGGCTGCTAATGCTTCATTATAAGTACTGCGCTGGAAATGACGTAAATATTTCAAGGCACCCACGCTGATTTTTCGAACATCTTCATATTTATGAACGCAGCGGGGACAGATAACACCCCCTACGAGTGCGGAAAAATATTGATCTTCGGCTTTTATTTCTTCCTGACAACCAATACACTGAAACAATTGCGGTCGGTAACCCATCAGGTCCAGCAAACGCAGTTCGTAATATCTCAGCACCACAAAAACTGAATCCGTTGTACACAGTCGTTCCAGCGTTTCCACTGCCAGACGGTACAATTTCGGATTCGAGCCATCCTCGTAGGTAAACTTATCCAGTAATTCAATCACATAGGAGGCGATACCCATCCGTTCCAGATCATCACGAATCGGTAAAAAGGCATTGATACTCTCAGCTTGTGTCACAATCCACAAATCACGTCCCTGAGCCAACTGTAGTGCAGTACGCATGAATGGCTCTAAATGTCCACCTTTACGTGAAGTGGTTTTGCGTGCCCCTTTGGCAACAATTCTCAATTTTCCATTTTCGCGTGTAAAAATCGTTAACAGCCGATCCGCTTCTCCCCAACGTTGGTGACGCAAAATCAATGCATCTACCCGCCGACTGCGTTCACGCGTTGTCATCTGATCATCTTATAAGGTTGGTAAATCTTTAGGTGTGAAAGCACCAGGTAATAGTTGTGATACTGTAGATTCTTCGCGAATATTTCCCTGTGCGTCTGCGATCACGACAATTGTTTCCAGACCAAATTCTGCCATTACCTGGCGACAGCCACCACAGGGGCTACCGGCATTATCTGTCACGACAGCAATTGCTACAAACTCCCGTTCCCCCTCAGAGACAGCCTTAAAAATGGCCACCCGTTCAGCACACATCGTTGTAGGGAACGCTGCACTCTCGACGTTAATCCCATCATAGATTTTTCCTGACGTCGTTAGAACTGCCGCACCGACCGGATAATGTGAATAAGGAACATACGCCCAACGCCGAACTGCTATAGCAGCCTGGATAAGTGATATTTTTTGTTCATCATTAATCTGCATCAATTTGCACCGTTTCCAGAGAACTGCCAACTCGTTTTGCATGTACCTTTCGGATTCTTCTTCCACTTACCTGTGAGACAGTAAGCAACCATCCATCCACTTTGATCTGCTCACCCCCTGCTGGCACCCGACCGATCTGACCGTAAACGTAACCACCGAGAGTGTCCGCCATATCATCCCTGAGGTCAACCCCCAATATATCGTAAACATCATCCAGATCAATGCGCCCTGAGAACACCACCTCATCCACAGATAATTGCTGAAAAAGGAGTTCCTCCGCCTGATCATACTCATCCCGGATTTCACCCACAATTTCCTCAACAATATCCTCCAAGGTTACCAATCCTGCTGTCCCGCCATATTCGTCAACGACAACCGCCATATGCACACCCTGCGCCTGCATTTCACGCAGCAACTCATCCACGTTCTTCGATTCGGGAATGAAATAAGCCTTGCGTAAGAAAGGTCGCACTTCGGTTTTTTCTTTTTCTGTTAAATTGGTTGCCAATAGATCTTTGGCATATAGCAATCCAATCACTTCATCAATGGTCTCTTCATACACCGGCACGCGAGAATGTCCGGATTTGGTAAAAACATCAATCGCTTCCTGCACAGTGGCACTCTCTTCCAAACCAGTAATATCGATCCGCGGTATCATGATTTCACGACAGAGTGTTTCACCAAATTGAAAGATCGAATAGATCATGGCACGTTCATCTTTTTCCAGGCCATTTTCCCCCTGATCAGTGTTAACCCAGGTGCGAATTTCCTCTTCTGTGACAGGTCCTAATCGTTGTTGCAGGGTTTCTGAAGAGCCTAATACAGCCATCATCATCGCTGCCAGAGGAGAGAATACAAACCGCATGACATTTCCCAACCCGGCTACCCGAATCGCCCACTTTTCCGGTGCATGTAACACAAGACCTTCCAGCGCGAATTCAACCAATAACAGCAGAAGGGCAGCCAGAATGACAATCAAAAACACGATCCATAGTGCCAACTGCGGCACTAAACTGGAGATAATATAATAGATAAATGCGCTGATGATAAAGTGCATCAGAATCATGCTGATGCGCAAGGAAACACGTAAGCGCTTCTTTTCTAACACCGATAACGCCAACTCGACACCCTTCGGGTTAATCTCACGCATCCCAATCAGCTGCATTGGACGGCTATTCAGTAAACTTGACCTAACGATTGAAAACAGCAGATCTAATCCCAAAATAACAAAAAACACTATCCATATATAATTATTCACTTGCTTTTGACTTCCTTATTGGTTTTGCTGGTACACCAACAACCACCACACCGGATGGCACATCATGTGTCACCACCGCTCCAGCGCCGGTGCGGGCATCATCTTCTATTTTAAGAGGTGCAACCAGCATCGTATCACTGCCAATAAACACCCGGTCACCAATCACGGTTGGGTGCTTCTTTTCTCCATCATAATTACAGGTAATCGTTCCAGCACCGATATTGACATCCTTGCCAATGGTTGCATTTCCAATATATGAAAAATGTCCCATTTTCGTACCGGCACCCAGATAAGAATCTTTTACCTCACCAAAATTTCCCATGTGCACACCCGGACCTAAATGTGCGCCTTTGCGTAAGCGCGCGAATGGGCCCATATCCACGCCATCTTCCACAATCGCCTTTTCCATCACCACCGCCAGGATCACACAGCGATTTCCCACCTGGCAATCAGTAACGATTGTATTCGGGCCAATCACACAGCCTTCACCGATAATCGTATCACCGCGCAGGAATGTGTTGGGTTGCAGAATGGTATCCATTCCGATGGTGACACCATCTTCCACATACGTACTGGCTGGGTCAATTACAGTCACGCCTGCCAGCATGCATTGTTCTAAGATACGTTTCCGCATCACAGTTTCCGCTTCAGCCAAATGAACACGGGTATTGATGCCTAGAGCTTCATGATTGTCATTGATGGTAAAGGCATCCACCCGTAAACCATCCTGGACAGCAATTCTCACCACGTCCGTCAAATAATATTCACCTTTCGGGGAGAGGGGTAAGCGTTCTATTGCCTGGCAGAGCCATTTTGCATCAAAACAATAAGCGCCTACATTCAGCTCAGAGATGGCCAACTGTTCCGGAGTGCATTGGGCTTCTTCCACAATGGCTGTCACAGCCCCATCCATCCCGCGTAGAATTCTTCCAAAACCGCGCGAATCTTCGTCAATCATGGTTACCAGTGATAATGGTCCATGATTGTTTGCCTGTGTTTGTACCAACTTTTGCAAAGTGTCCGCTGTCAATAAAGGCATATCCCCATAGGTCACGAGAATTGTATCGAAATCATCCGGGATAGACGGTAGCGCGCATTGAACAGCATGGCCAGTCCCCAATTGTTCATTCTGAAGAGCAAAGTCAACCCGGTCTCCGAGATATTTCTGAACTTCTTCAGCTCCATGCCCAATTACCAACACCGTTTTCTCTGCGCCATTCATTTTGGCTACCTGAACGGCATAATGAATCATTGGCATTCCACACACCTGGTGCAAAACCTTGGGCTGCCTGGATTTCATACGCGTGCCTTTTCCTGCCGCCAGGACGATCGATGCTAATTTCATGATCCCCTGCTCCAATTATTTTCGATGGATGGTATTCCTCCAGCAAACTTGCACCTTATTAAACCAAAAGAGCCTCGTATCACATGCAGGAACGCGATAGAAAGCTCAACTGAGTCAATAATGGTACTTTTAGGTTTTTTTCTTTTAGAGCGCATTGCTTTCTTTCAAAAATTAGGCTGGGGCGCCCGGGATCGAACCAGGATCCACAGATTCAAAGTCTGGTGTGCTGCCATTGCACCACGCCCCAGTGCTCTTAAGCAAGGAAAGATTCTAACACACCTTCTATAATTGTACCAGTAATTTTTCTCTGGAACAGGTGTTATGCGGAATTAATTTGGGATTAATAAGCTTTGATTAACCTATAAAAACAAAATATCTGCTATAAATAAATATAGCTTTTTCTCCCAAATTTGAATAAATAAATATCCTGACAGTTTTTCAAAGATTACATTCCAATTCTAAACAAACTGAAGGAGGAGATTGAATGAAAAAATATACCCTGTTTATTAGTTTCATAATCTTGTTATCCTTGTTATTATCCGCCTGTAAACCCGAACCTGTACCAACACCGGAAATCCTCATCCAGACTGTCATCGTGCCAGGCACCCCTCAGACAGTCATCATCACAGCGACACCAGCTCCAACCACCGAACCAATCCAGGGTCCAAAAATTCTGCGATTGGCGTATGGTCCCGGAGATATTCCAACCATTGATCCAGCGCTTGCCTGGGATAAAATTTCGATTCAGATCATTGAAGAAACCAGCGTAGGCCTTTTTCGCCAGAATGAGGTGACAACCGAATGGGAAAAAGCCATGGTAAAGGAATGGTCAATTTCTGATGATGGGCTGACCTACACCTTTACATTGCGAGATGATGTTCCGTGGATCCGGTTCAATGGGTCAGCAGTGGAACAGATTTATGATTGTAATGGCAGTCCCCGCATGGTAACCGCGCATGATTTTGTGTATGGGATGCTGCGAACAGCTAATCCACAAACAGCAGCCGACTTTGCTTACGTGCTCGGGAATGTTGTTGAGGGCTTACAGGAATATAATACCGAAAAGGCCCTCGATTCGTCTAAAGTCGCTATCAAAGCACTGGATGATTTCACCCTTGAAGTAAAAGTGAAACAACCTGCTGTGTATAATATCAATATATTAAGCCTCTGGTTTGCGCACGCCATGCCTGAATGGCTCATTGACGGTGACCAATGCAATGAAGGTCGGGGAGAAAAGTGGATTGAAACAGGCTTCAATCAGGGTTATGGACCATTCACGGTCAAAGAATGGGTGCATGGATCTTATTTAACCCTGGTAAAAAATCCATTCTGGCTTGGCGATGATGTTGTTCCTGCTGCAAAAATTGATGAAATTGTGATCAAAATTAAGGATGCCGGACCTGCCTTTGCTGAATTTGAAGCTGGTTACCTGGATGTAGCGCACCTGCCAGTCATTGATTATGACCGTATTCACGCTGATCCTGAACTCAGTGCGCTGATCAACCATGATTACACATTGGGAACCGAGTTTTATGCCTTCAACACCACGCTAACACCGACCAATGATAAACGTGTGCGGCTGGCCTTATCGAAGGCCATTGATCGCCAGGCACTCATGCAGGAATTTCCAATGTATGGACTTCCCGCATCTTTCTTTACACATCCTGGCGTAACCGGAGCCCCGCAGCCTGCTGATTATCCTGACCTCGGTATTGCTTATGATCCGGATGGTGCAAAAAATCTATTGAATGAATATCTTAATGAAAGAAGCAAAACAGCTGCTCAATTAAATATCGTTATGATGTATAACACCAGCGATGCCAACAAAAAAGTCGCCGAAGCGATGCAAACTATGTGGAAAGAAATTCTGGATGTTAATGTGGTCCTGCAAGACCAGGAATGGACAGTCTTCCGTGAAACACGGGTAACAGGAAAAGAAAATATCTACCGGGCTACCTGGAAGCAGGAATATCCGGATGCCAATAATTTCCTGCAGGATTTATTTGGAACAAGAGGTATCTATCGCAATATCGTCAACTGGCCGTTGAGCGAGAGATCCACCCAGCAACAAATCGACGAAAATAAGAACCCGGCTTATGATCGATTCGTGGATATTTGTCAGAAGGCAGCCATTGAGGTTGACCCTCAAAAACGGGCAGATTTATATGCACAAGCTGAACAAATCCTAACAGTAGAGGAAGCAGTGGTGATCCCGCTACATTGGTTTGCGCAGGAGGTGCTGATTCAACCGGAGATTGATCATGTTGCTTCCAACACTGGCATATACCATTTTGAAAAATGGGATATTAACCGTTAATCGATCACATCATAACAACAAACCGCCTTCTAACTAGAAGGTGGTTTTTATATTAATCATCTTCATCATCGGGTGCCAACCCCAGCTTGGCAGCCTGGTCAAAGGTCAAGATATCAGGGTTATCCAGGTCATAAGCCTTGGCGATATCAGCTTCATCCCAGAATTTATCAACCCCTGAAATTTTTGATTTGTTTTCTAATAGCGCTTTAAAAACATCATCCTCATCTTCTACTGTGTTCTGTTCTTCCATGGAATTAATGGTTTCTTCGATTGGCAATTCCAGGCTTTGTTCAACAGGTAACACGCCCATGCGGTTCAATATTTGTATGATTTCACCCTGAAATTCCAACATTACATCCACCACCAAAGGAATGCGCTGAGAACCCCTACCGGTGGGAACACGTAAGACCAGCGCAAAATCTCCTAGCGGTGACATGAAAAGATTGTAATCTTTTATTCCGAAACAGAACACTGCCCGGTCTGGTTGTTTACCTTCAATATTTTGCATGAAATTTGCCGAAGAAGACATAATTGGCATGATCAATGCTGCCCACTTGGCTTCAAATTCAGGTAGCAGACTATCCCCAGATTGCGCAACCAGACGACCAGATTCACTTAATAACCAGACATGACTGGCAGAGACTTCTTTTCGCAAAGAAGCCATCGAATCGGATAGATTTCTTTCGTAATCACTTTCATTCAATAACTCAAATTCAGGCAGTATGGTAGTATCCACCGTGGTCCCAGAAGATTTCAAACCAAGAATCAAACTAACTGTGTCTAGAAATAATGGCATTTCAATTGGTTTTCTGAGGAAGATATTCGCACCAGCATCCCGTGCTCTTTCTTCAATATCCCTGTCAGTCATCCCTGACATCATTACGATTTTAACCTTGGGATGCCTATCACGAATTTTACGTAACATTTCCAATCCGGAAATACCTGGCAAACGAATATCCGTAATGATCAAATCCAGTTTCCCTTTTGAAATTTCCAGCATTGCCTCTTCGGCTGAAGGGGTGAGGAAAACCTCGATTTCAGGGTCCAGCGTGAAAATTGCTGATTTCAAGACCCTGGTAATATCAAATGAATCATCAATGATTAATACTTTTTTATTTGCCATTGTATCTACTCCTTCCAAGCAATTGGATGGATTAAAAAATGATTTAATCGTATCATTTCAATAATTTGGGGTTCTTTTTTTGGCGAGCCTGCTCGTCAAAAAAAACACGCCAACCCTCTTTTATTGAGATGTTACATTTAATCTATGAAATTAATATAGATATTATAGCAGAAGCAGCCCTAAATAAAAAAACATTCCTAATCTGGAATGTTTTTTTATTTAGTAAATCCAAGTTTTAACGATCTCCTCGATTAATTCGGACAAAGAAAGCTGATCCAATTACTCCAATGACCACACCAATTAAGGAAATAATAAAGGAGAAGAAGTTAAAAAATAAGTGGATTCAAGCACATCCATCACCATCAGGAACGGTAATACCACGCCCAGCAATACAAAGAAAAAGGCGATCAGAAATAACCGTGTGGGGGTGATATGTTTCATTCGTACAACCAACAATGAACGTAATGGTTTTTAACTTGTTCAAATTCCGGAGGTTCCTTGACATCGCAAACACCTTCAATCATCTTGGGACAACGTGGGTGGAAACGACATCCTGACGGAGGTTTCACCAAACTGGGTGGTTCTCCTGGTGGGACATCCTGGAACTCATCTACATTTTTCGCATCCGGATCTGAAGTTGCTGCTAACAATGCATGCGTGTAAGGATGCTGAGCGTTCATGACCAGTTCCTCAACATCAGCTTTTTCGACCAATTTACCAGCATACATGACAAAGATACGTTCAGAGAAATAACGCACGGTGGAAAGGTCATGGGTTATGTAAATAACTGCCAATTCATGTGCTTCCTGCAAGCCACGCAAAAGTTTCAGAACTTCAACACGGACAGATGCATCCAACATGGAAACTGGTTCATCAGCCACAAGCAGTGTTGGATTTAAGATCATTGCTCGGGCAATCACCACACGTTGTTGTTGACCACCACTGAGCATATGGGGGAATTTCGGTAAGAACTCATTCACTGGTGTCATTTTCACTTCTTCAAATGCTTTATGAATTCGTTCTAAACGTTCTTTTTTATCTTTAATACCCTGCACAATCATGGGTTCTTCCATGATGGATTTGATATTCATAAATGGCGCTAATGCTCCATAGGGATCCTGTTGAACATAACCAACCTTCGAACGATACCAGTTCAACTCTTTTCTGGAGAAACTGGTCATCGGGCGACCTTCATAAAGAATATCTCCCTTGGTTGGGACGTTAATTCCTAGGATGGTTTTCATCAAACTGGATTTTCCACAGCCGCTTTCCCCGACCAATGCAATGGTTTCCTTGCGTTTCAGATCAAAGCTAACATTATCTACCGCGTGCACATACCCGGCGTGTCCAAAACCAAACTTTCTTAATTCAAACCAGACTCGTAAATCCTGAACAGAGAGCAGTGTATCTGGACTGATTGGGCGAAACTCTTTAATTTCTGTTTTATCTTTTGTTACAGCCATTCTTTTTCTCCCTGTTTCAAGTATATAACCAGCATTTTACCAGAATTCCATCTACATTTACTGTTGGTGGTTCTTCTGAGCATTTGCTAAAGCGTTTATGACATCGATCTGCAAACCGGCAACCAGTAGGAGGATTAATCAAACTGGGTGGTTGGCCGGTGATAAAATCAGGCTGAGTCTTTCCTCTTAAACGTGGAACAGAAGCCATTAGTTTAGCGGAATAGGGGTGCAACGGGGCTGTGAAAAAGCGGCGATTATCAGCCACCTCAACAATTTGTCCGGCATACATCACCACCACATCATCGGCTAGCTCACTGGACGTTGAAATATCGTGGGTGATCAGAATGAAACTGGTAGCAATTTCTTTCTTGATGCGTTTCAACAGGTTCATGATGTTGGCCTGGGTCAACACATCCAATGCGGATGTTGGTTCATCCAGAACCACCAGATCAGGCACAGTGACCAGTGACATAGCGATCGCCACACGTTGGCGCATACCGCCGCTCAATTCAAAGGCGTAACGATGTAAAAAATCTACCGGCACACCAACACGTTGGAACATGGTTTTTGCCTGTTCCAATGCAGCTTCCTTTTCTACGCTATGATGAACAATGATGGGTTCTGCAACCTGATCACCGACTTTCAATACTGGGTTGAGTGAATTCATCGCAGCTTGGGGTACCATCGACATGCGTACCCAGCGAACATCAGTGCGGTACTTCTCATCACTCATTTGCATGGTATCAACACCATTCAATAAAACCTTGCCGGAATATTCAGCTACGTTACGCGGTAGAAGCCTTAATAGTGCTTTTGCCATGGAAGTCTTACCACAGCCCGATTCTCCAATAACAACAACCGCTCTGTTATTGGGTAAGTCAAAATCAACTCCATCGACTGCCTGAACAACACCTTTCGAGGCTTTAAAGTAGAGTTTTAGATTTTCCACATGCAATAATGTATTATTTTCTTTCATGTTTTACATACCTCGCAAACGTGGATTAAAGACACGATCAAGAGCAAAACCTAAAGAGGCAAACCCCAGACCGGTAATCATTAATAGTACTGCCGGTTGAACAATCCAGTAATACTGGCCGCGGTAAAGTGCAGCATTCGAGTACGCTTCATTGATTGTCTTTCCCCAGGTGGGTAAGACCGGATCACCCAGACCTAATAAAGCCAGTGAGGCTTCCAGGAACACAAATGAAGGTACCGCAGAAATCAGGCCAGGCAAGAGCAACGGAATGATACGGGGGATTAAGTATCGGAAGATAATTCGCTTATCACTGGCACCATACGCGCGGGCAGCTTCAATGTAGGTGGATTCCTTCACCTGCATAAACATGGCCCGGTAGGATTTAATTCCAGCGGTAAAAATACTCAACGCCACTGTGGCACCTAAAATCGTCCAGAGACTTCTGGAATAAAAAGTACCAATCATGATCAGAATTGATAGGAACGGCAGCACCAGATTTATCTCGGTGATTCTCTGAATAATGCCATCCACAATGCCACCAAACCAGGTACCAATAGCAGCAATAGACATTGTTAAAATTGAAGTTCCCAAGGCTGCAATCAAACCAAAAGCCAGAGCAATCGGAATACCCCACAGGATCGGCAAAATTAAATCCCTGCGCATATGGTCTGTCCCTGCCCAGCCAAAGACTTCACCTAAGAGAACGAATTCAGGTTGTACGGTAGAATCGGGTTCAAATACAATTTGTTCAACAACCAATTGGTAGGTACCTTTCACTGGCGTTTGAACTTCTGATTCAGATTCCTGATCCAGAAAAAGACCAATGACGGGGGCTACATTTCCTAATTTTTTCAGTAATTTCTCTTCCTGATTAATCGGATAAGTCTGCGTTTTACCAATGGCGAAATTATTAATTTTAATCTCCGTACCATCCGGGGTAATCCATTTCAGGGAGACAAATGGCTGTTTTTCCTTGTATTCTGCGGTAAAGTACATGGTTAACTCGGTAGGAAAGCTTTCATATTGATGGTCAAAAGTAAATGTTGTCGTTTTGATCAGCGTTCCACCTTCGGTGGTCTCTTCAGTAACAGTCACACCTTCATCACCCTCAACCATATCAAATGATACAACTAATTTGTCCTCCCTGAACCAGTTATACCATTTTGGTGGAACAGTGCGAGGATTTTTTCCTACGACTTGTTCGCCACCCCGCCAGATATCAATGGCGTCATTATAAGGAATTTTCACAACTACAATGATTGCTGAAATGACCAATGTTACCACAATGAAAATACCAAAGATTGCGGATGGATATTTTAATATTTCTCGCAGGTTATTCAAGAATTGTTTCATTGCGAACCTCCACCACTACCAATTTTCACCCTTGGATCTACCAGAGCATAAGCAAAATCAAGCAAGAAAACGGTAATCGCCAGTAAATACGCGTATATAATTGTTGTGCCAACAATAACGGGGGTATCATATAGACCAATTGCCTTGTAAGTCACTCTACCTAACCCAGGCCATTGAAATACTGTTTCTGTAATGATGGCACCAGCCCACAATGTAATCAGCAATAAAGCGAATGATGTGATGATGGTTGGTAAAGTGGGACGCAGAATATAGCGTCGCTCTATATCACGCGAAGATAGCCCTTTTGCCTTGGCAGTCTCCACATAATCTTCACTGGAATAAATCAGGAAAAAAGTTCGCCAGTTATAAATGCTTAAAAAGAATGATGATAATATCAATGCGCTGGCAGGTAAAATTAAATGTTTTCCAATGCTCAATGCCCGGCCAAGAAAGTCCTTTGGAACCGGTGCGTCAATCACACCTCCGAACGGTAGTACTTTTAATACTGCCGCAAAAATGAGAATTAGAAAAATACCATAAAACCAGGGTGGCACAGAGGATGTAGGCGATAATGTAATGACTACTTTATCCAAAAAACTACCATATTTTCTGGAAAGCGCTAAGGCGATAAATATCGTGCTGAAGAATAATATTAAATTCGAAGTGCCCATCAGGAGTAGTGTGTATGGAATACGCTCCAATATGATTGCTTTAACATTTCTCGAGCCACTATCGCTTGATAAAAATAAAGCACGACCAAGATTCATTGTTAATGCGTTCTTTAAGAAACGAAAATTTCTAATCAGTAACGGTTGGTCCAGATTCAGACGGTCAATTTCAGATTGAATTTTTTCCTCGGTTAGCTGAGTTTTTGTCGCAGCATCCATGTTTTTAAACGCCGGATTCATTTGAATTTGCATGGTAACGCGTTCCTGAATTTCCGCTTTCATCATCTGGTCAACATAACCACCCATATTCGCGATCATAATCGTTAGATAGATACCAATGACCACAGTGATAAAGAGGGACAGTAACCTGACCGCAGAATATTTCATTACCCGCGACAAGGTACTGATAAATCCAGATTTTTGTTTTTTTTCAACATTGGGTGTGATTAATTCTGCATCCGACCCCATATGATCCTACCTCCAAAAATTGGATAAGAAGGGGCAAGGAGAGTGATCGCCTTGCCCCTTCTTCTTACTCAAATGACTTCTTTGTGAAATTTATAACCTTGTTTTTACTTGACGGTTACAAATTCCAATGATGTAAAGGACGGAATTGCTACGGTGAATGGAACTACCACAGCTTCAAGCTTGCTTGCGCCAGCTTCCATGGCTGCTGAAACATCAGCAGGAACGGTGATGGTGTAGTAACCATCCTCTACCAGGACACCGTTAATTACACTAACGATTTGGCCGGTCGCATCATACAGCAAACCTTTGACTTCTTTGATCTCGTCAGCTGGGTAAACTTCACCTTCGAAGGTTACCATTACATCAAAGGCAAATTCACCACCAAGAACAACACTGCCTTCACCATCCAGTTCAATGTTTGCGACTTTCGGCGCACCGAAGCGTGCCCATTTGTCGGACAGATCCGGGAAATCAGCGAATGGAATCAGGGTTGCAATTTTTTCGGTCAGGTATACTTCGCTTAAGATGTAGGGACCGGAACCAATGTTGTAGTGACCGTATTCGGCAAAGAATGCTTTTGCGTTCTCATAGCGAGCGGTTGCTTCTTCCGGAGTGATGTACATGGACAACACATCGGCATAAGGAATGTAGGCTTCTTCAATGCTGGTGTCTAACCAGGTGGAGAGGATATCCAGGCTGGGTCCACCAATCGTGCTGAACCATTCAACGGTGGTTGTTTCTGTGGATTTAGCATCAGCTTTGTCAGCAGAGAAAGCCAGCTCACCAGCTTCGTCAGCTCGGGCAGCAGCTGCCAGAACATGCCATGGAGCTTCCCCATAGTTGAAGGATGGCCACATAGTGGTTACACACAATTCGGCATCAATCTGATAGGCATCGCTATAGGCTTCAATGGTCAGTGGACTCTCGGAGAGAATCTTGAAACCTTTGTAGTTGGCTAAAATAGCTTCTGCGTTGGGCGCATAAGATTCATCATAAATTGCGGAAGCTTCTTTACCCATATCCAGTGAAATGATCCATGAATAGATGAAATCACCCAGATCAAGCGGTGAACCATCATGCCATTTGACTGTTTCAAACAGGTCGGCTGGATAGTAAATCACGCTTTTAACTTTTGCTGTAGTTCCTTCGGGGAATTTTTCAGCAGCGGTAATGAATGCCATGTTTTCAGCATCCCAGTCAACAATAGCGTCTTCTGGAACAGCGATTTCAGGTTCAAAGCTGAGGTCAACCCAATCCAGTGTCTTGCCAACGGGCAAACCTTCCTGAATTGTAATTTCAGCACGATCAAAACGTTGTGGCCAGATCAAACCGGTGTGAGGATCATACATGTATGCTTCACCCCAGGTGCCGCGGCCAATGGCCTGGTCGAATGCCCAGTTAGAGCCAGCAATTGGGTTCCACGGATCAACAAACAAATCGGGGGCACCCCATTTCAATTGACCACCTTCCTGGTCAGCTAAACGAATGGTGTATGGCCAGATTTGTGAGCCATCAACACCAGCAGCCAGGTCGTAGGTAACCTGTACACCTTCACGATAAGGTGTGAAGTTTTTACCATCGATCATCCAGACATGAATTGATTCAGTTAATGCCATTTCTAACATTTGTGCCATGGCGGCATCACGTTCTTCAATGTTTTCGAATTTGTTATACGCTAATTTGTCAGCTAAGACACCATATTCAGTGTCCATTCCGGTAGGCATTTGCTGCCAGGTGGATGAGAAACCGTAAGCGGATTGGGGGGTATCGAAGAATTCAAAGTTGTCACCCTCATCGCGATCGATAACGGTTGCAGACCAGGCACCGGTGTAAATATTCCACAAGCCATCAGCTACATTACCACCAACCCACAGTGGGGAGGCTTCTGAGGATGTTTTGTATTGGCGATCTACAGCAAAACCAATGCTTTCGAGCTGATTTGCTACATAATCACCAATCGGGACACGAGTCTTGTCAGAGTCGTTTCTGATCAGGAAGATTAATGTAACTTGCTCGCCACCGAACATGTATTTACCATCTTCAATGGTTACGCCTTCAATACCAAGCATTACTTCGTCCATCTGTGTTTTTGCCAGGTCAGGATTGTAAGCATATTTGGCTTCCAAACGACGAACTGTTTCTGCCATCTTGGTATAGTCAGGCATGTTGGTGATGATGCTCCAGAATTTTGCTAATGCGCCACCATTGTAGACTTCACGATTGATATAATCGCGGTCGACTAACCAGTTCATGGCTTCACGAGCTTTTGCTTCTGAGAATGGGTTCACTTTGCCGGTTGATTGATCAAAGATAGGTCCATACGTATTGAAGGTTAATTCATAGTAGAGACCATTACTCTGGGCATAATCCAAACCAGCAGCTTGAATTTCAGGTAATGTATCTGATGATACACCAGCGGCATAAATATCAATGGCGCCTGCTTGAATCTGGGTTACTGCAGAAGCACTATCTACAACCGAAACCACGATTTCATCCAACCAGCCACCTTTGCGGGTGGTGCGGACTGGTTCTGGGGTCGGTTCTGCAGTTGGTTCTTCAACTGGTTCTTCAACTGGTTCTTCAGGAACCGCGGTTGGTTCCTCAACAACTGGCTCTGCTACGGGTTCTTCCGTCACTGGAGCCGGGGTAGGTTGGCAGGCTGCCAATACCATACTGGCAATGATGACCATACCTACTAACAACATAAGGGTATTTCGTTTCATTCTATTCTCCTCCTTAATAAATTTGGATCGAACGAGATGATTTTGTGTGCAAATGAAATACCATAAATCACCAATAACCGCTATTTATTGGCTCATCAGGCGTCATCCCTCGACTTTCAATTTCATCAACACAACTTTGTGTTGTAAATATAGCATAAGCTGACTGTATAGTCAACAGATCATAGTATTTTTTTGTGGTTTTTTAAGAGGAAAATCATGTATTTTGTAACATGAGAATGTGACTTAAAAAATCGATAATATTTATTCATTTAAGCAGAACTCTCCGTATCCAAAACCCTCGATTTTAAATAAAATACTGCGACTGCTGACATCCAGAGCCTCAAACCCACAAAAATCGGTACGACTCGCAGCAATTTTGAGCTGATAATACAACGGTAGAACCGGTAACGCTTCACTAAATAAACGCTGGATCTCCGCCTGTGATTCTGCATCATCCATGGCAGCATTTTGAGCCCGTTGGCAGGCAAGATCATATTGTGGATCGGCATAACCCGTGATATTGGCACCCACCCATAAATTTTCCGCGTTTGGAATTTGAACACTACTATATAGGAAGCAAGGATTTGTCCGCCCTGCCTGCCAGGTGAATTGTGCCAGATCAAATTTGCGTCCGAATAATACCCCCTCCGGGCCTTGAGCAAACAGTTCAGTTGGATAAACATTTTGAACTACCACCTCAATGCCACAGGTTATTAAGGAACTGGCAATTTCAGACGATACCAGTTGTCTCAATTCGGATTGGGATGTAGTGTAATCCAACACCAGCGGTGTTCCATCAGGCACATTTGCCACACCCTGTGAAATTCTAGGTGTAAGGGGATTATTATCCTCATCACGCCAACCAATCTGATCCAAAAGCATGGTTCCCATTTCTACATCATATGGAATACTGATGAGCGCAGGATTATACGCTGGATGTGAAGGAGGATAAAAACTGATTGGTACCGAAGAGCGATTCACAAAATAGCGATTGGCAATACTATTGCGATCGGTGCAGTAGGCTATGGCTGTGCGCATGCGCACATCACCAAACCAATTCGGACGGTCCGAGTCAATTTGATAGCCGTCATCATAACTGGCCGGCACAATCCCAAAATCAAGATGTTCCCATTCCGGCCCCTGTCCAAAATAAGCATCCAATTCACCTATATTACTGCGTTCCACCACATCTGTTAATTGTTGATTCAATTCGACTGTGGCATCTATGAAATCGCATTCATTAATTTCCAGTGCCTTCAAATTGCTATCTGCATTCGGTCCCAGGAAACGAAATACAAGTTTCTCAAATTTTGGCAATCCTTCATCAGCCCGGAAATAATGTGTGTTGCGACTCAATTCAATGTGGCTGCCACTAACCCAGTTATCAACTTGATAGGGTCCCCAACCCAGTGGTTTTTGGGTTGATTCTTCAGCCGTTAATAAATCTCCAGCGCTCATCTCCCCCCAGGCGTGTTGTGGCATCGGTATCCAGAAGAGATCTCCCAGGTGTGGGGTTGTAAATCCTGGTAATCCCTTCCATTCAGTCTGCAATTCATTCAGAGCAGAATAGCTGGCAGTACGATCCACATAATAGGTGTTCACGGGTGATGCTGGATCAGATGCGATCTGGAAGGAATACTGGGAATCATTGGCCGTTAAAGGTTCACCATCCGACCATAACAAGCCAGGTTTCAACTGATAACGCAAGGTTTGTTGATCCATCATTACTTCACTTTGCCCGTCCCATTCAACAGTACAACTCTTATCAAAGCATCCAGCCGGCAGGTAATTTGCCCCAGGCAGTAACACAGCCACAGACCCATTCGCATCCACAATTCGTTCACCAGCGGATACCGTAATCGTCTCGATCAACGCATCACCACTGATATCATCGGGTATCTTTTCCAGGATGACCGGTTCTGGCATAAAATTGACCGTATCAATGGGACCATCATAAATTGCTTCCAAAATAGACCACATACCTTTGCTATTACCGCCATAGGCATACAACGTCTGTGGTTCTTCTCCTATACAGACCACCAAACTTTTGGGTGGTTCAGGTGTAGGCTCTGTGGTCGGCACGACTACTGCAGGTGTTTCGAATTCAGGTTGCAGATCTGGTGTAGGTTCTGCCTGCGGTTGACAGGCACTTAAAAGAAAAACAAAAATGATGATTAAAAAAGAAAACCGTTTAAGACGGGTAGTGTTCAAAATATCCTCCTCAGAATTGCTTCTTCCATGATCCCCTTCATTATAATCATTGCTATACCTTCAGGCAAACATCAACATCAACCCATGTCTATTTCTTTAATCCACTCATCCACGTCACCATAGCGCATCCGCAGGTAGGACTCATAGCGTTCATAATGGATTTCGCCTTTCGTTACAGCCGCTTTGATACCACAGCCTGGCTCGTTGACATGCGAACAATCACTGAATTGGCAGTCAGCCACCCGTGCGCTGATTTCTGGAAAATATCCATCCAGTTCCTCCGGTTCAATGTCCCACAGCGAAAGCATCCGAATCCCGGGCAGATCGGCAACAAAACCACCCACATCTAATGGGAATAAGCGGCGCACCACGGTTGTATGCATCCCTTTGGATGTAGTCTCACTGACCTTCCTGATCGCTAACCCTAAAGCAGGTTGAATGGCATTCAACAAGCTTGATTTGCCCACCCCGGAAGGCCCCACCAAACCGGATAACCTATCCCGCAGACGTGCGTGCAAGTCATCCACCCCAAGGCCGCTGACACTGGATGTGTAGATCACCTCATACCCAATCTGCTGATACATGCCAAACAGGTCACGAGCAGCTTGCTCACCGACCAGATCCACTTTATTGGCAGCAATTAAAACATCAATCCCCTGTTGCTCGCATATCACCAGAAAGCGGTCCAGCATGCGCAAGTGCGGTTCCGGTTGCGCACAGGAAAAAACCATCACAATCTGGTCCGGGTTTGCTAAAAATACCTGTTTATATTCACCGCGTGCATCGGGTGCAGAACGAATTAATGCCTGTTTTCGGGGTAGTACTTCTTCAATAGCGCCTGTGCCATCCGGTTGCATGGCAACCAGCACTTGATCACCCATAGCAATGATATCTCCGCGCACCTCATCCCGCCGGCGTTTTTTCAACCTGCCTCTGGGATGGCAGACAACTACCCGGTCATCTTCCAGGTAAATATCATAGAAACCTGAGCTTAGGCTCATTACACGTCCCTGGATGAGGTTTTTATTGTCCACTTATGGCTCCTGCGTTTCTTGTGACTGCTCTGGAATGGGTGTATCAGAGTACAGAGATGTCGGTGTCCGCGTTACATATAAGGACGACTCCCAGGGATATATCCGGGATGGTCTTCCATAATAATATAATTCGACGACCCGTCGGAAAATTGGTGCTGCCACCTCTGATCCTTCGCCTGCATTTTCTGCCAGCACCACCACCGCGATATCAGGACGATCAGGATTTCCCAGATTTGTATATCCAGCAAACCAGGCATGTGGATTAGAAGGAGGGTTTTGCGCAGTGCCGGTCTTCCCATAAATCGGGATTTGCAAGCCCAGCATTGCATTCCGGGCTGTACCCCTGGCGTTTGCTACTACACTTCTCATCGCATCCTGGATAATGGCCAGATTTTCTTCGGAAACAGGCAGGGTGCCGGTTACAATCGGTTCAAATTCGAACGTCGGATCACCGTCAGCAGGGGCAATTTTATCCACAAGTTGTGGCTGGTAAAGTGTTCCACCGTTCCCGACTGCTGCAATGAAAGTTGCTACCTGTAGGGGAGTTACCACCATGCTGGCCTGGCCAATCGCCAGTTGAACGGAATCTCCCTCTGAAAGGGTATCAGGAATATTTCCGGTCACTTCCTGAATTTGGCCGATACCAGTAGCTGAACCAAGCCCAAATTCCCGTGCCATTTCTGCAATTGTATTGGTCAATCCCCGACGGTACATCGTTAATCCAATGTGATAAAACCAGGGATTACAGGAGCGCATTAATCCCTCAGAAAGCGACAAATCACCACTGGGTGGTAATTCTTTTTCATACGTCCAATCGTATAAAGTGATGCCTTCCAAATCAGTAAATGTACTGTCACAGTAATAGCGATCATCGGCATCAAATGTGTCAGTTTCCAGGGCAGCCGCCATGGTAATAATCTTGAATACGGAACCCAATGGATATGCGCTTTGGGCAGCCCGATTAAGCAACCTATTCTCAGTTGGATTCAACATATCGGATAACATCCAGCCACTGTTGTAGTTATTGGGGTCAAACAAATTAGGGTCAAAGGTTGGGGAGGAAGCCATTGCCAGGACACGTCCGGTATCCCGTTCCAGTACCACGATCGCCCCTCGAAAGCCATTTATGGCTAATTCCACTTCGGCTTGAAAATCCTGTTCAATGGTTGCGTAAATTGATTGTGATAACTGCGAATCTGAATATCCAATTCTGGTTTCTACCGAACCGTCAGGTCGAATCACGTACAATGAAGCACCCTTTTTTCCGGTCAGCACTTCTTCCCCCCAGGCTTCCAAACCGGTTCGGCCAACCTTTTCATCTCCTCGGTAACCCATACGCCTGTATTCATCCAGTTCTTCCGGAAAAATGGATTGTACATATCCGGTAATATGGGCTGCTGCACCACCATTAAAATAGTAGCGCGAAGTGTAATAATTCATGTTTAATCCGCCCAGGGTGGATAAAGTGTTGTAATAACGATCCACGTTCGAACGGGCTGTTTCCCCAATCGGAATATACCAATCATCCCCCGCATATTCATATAAAGAACGGATATAATCCGGATTCTCACCGGTTAATTCAGATAAATAACTGACCACTGCTCCATGTTGTTCATCGCCAATTTGCCCGGGGGTAATTCCCAATGCCACGATCTCCGATTGTGCCACCAGGGCATTGCCATCACGGTCATAAATATTACCGCGGGCGGGGGCACTGATATCCATGGATAGGTAATTTCCGCCTTTGAGTTCCGGCAATATCATTCCCTCTTCCCATTGCACCTTCCAGTTGTTATCTTCCATCGTAAGGTTCATCACCATGCTTCTACTGAGGTTGCCAACCAGGGCAGTCTCAAAATTTACAGTGTATCCCACCTGTGCGTCACGTGGATTGGTCAGCGCTGAGGTAACTTCGCTGGTTAATTCAATTAAGGTCAAAGCATTGGTGGTATCCTGATAGCGCTTGATAAAACCTTCCTGGGGGAATGCATCCTGACTTAAGCGGCTAAGCATGGCATACATGCTTTCATAATCTTCATTTGCCCATAGATTCAGATATGTCTTTGCTACTTGTTTCACATCTGGAGGACGCGTGGTGTTAATTTGAGGTTCTGGCAAGGTTGCAGTTGAAAGCGGAACAGTCGCAGTGGGGATTTCTGTCGACGTTGGTGTACAGGCGCTGACCAACACCACCATAAATAAGATCAGGCTCATAAACCTTTTCATGCATTCCTCCCGAAGCGATCACTCCAGTTTTTTCTTTTCATCCGATATTCTCACCTGCTAAAACCCGTTGGGCAATAGGACAATCATAATCCAAATATTGTTGACAGGCAGAATCAATTTTGATAGCAGGCAAGTAGCCTGCTTTCTCCAGACTGCGCGAGAAATGACAGGCAGGGAAGCCCATCACGCTGGCAAAACAGCCTTTGAAATCATCCACCGGGTGGAAATCTCGATGCTGAATTGCGTATGCCCCTGCTTTATCCAAAGGATCGTCTGTTTGCACGTATGCTTCAATTTCCTGATCCGTGTAATTTCGCATGGGCACCTGGGAAAGACAGATTTCCTGAGTCAACGCCCCTGTTTCAGGAATCATGAAAGTGATAGCAGTATATACCTGGTGCGTACGACCACGCAATTGCTTCAGCATGCGTGCAGCATCCATCTGATCTACTGGCTTACCCAGAATTTTCTGGCCATCAGCCACGGTTGTATCTGCTGCTATGATCAATTCAGGATTCTTCAGACGTTGTGCTACCGACTGTGCCTTGGTTTTCGCCAATCGGAACACATAATCGCCAGGTGCTTCTGTTGGATATTCAGTCTCATCGATATCCGCTGGAAAGACCTCGAAAGGCTGCCCGAACAAACTGAGCAATGCTCGTCTGCGTGGAGAATTCGATGCCAAAATCCAGGGGTTTTTCATCATTTAGTGATTCTAACACAAACAGGTTCTTGTTTTGTCAACTTGAGCGATGACGGGCTGGTCAGGATGAGCAATCAGATCCCACGAAATTTGTTCTGCTTAAAAAAGGTCAAAAATTTAAGTAAGTTTTTGTTATAACGGGAGTCTTCTATGCAATAATCAAATCTTTCTATCTGGATCGCAATTCTTTCCTTGCTTGTATTTTGATGAAGTCAATCACTTGGCACCCATTATCAACGAGACAGCGTTTTATCACTACCAGATCTGTCAGAATTTCTCAAATATGAACTCTACTGATCCTGAATTGGAATCCGGCAATCAATACCTTGCGGAAATATTTTGTGATTAATCGAATCCAATTAAAACTTATTGCCGCATCGATCAGATCGATGCGGCAACGGGTTCGAGCCAACAATGTCCGTTTTTATATACGAAATAAAGTTTTATTTTGTTCCTTTATTCACAATAATTCTATAGGAAAAAGCTCAACCATCAAACGGTTTTTATCATCTTTTTTTAAGGCATTATTACCCATCATTTTTTCGTCATTATCTATAATGGAATAAACGATACAGTAAAGGTGTGAAGTATGAAGCATTTTCTGATTGAGATCCATTACACTGCCCCCCTTGAAATCATCGACATGATCGTAGCCGAGCATCGGAAATTTTTACAGACTGGTTATGATCAAGGGTGGCTTTTAATGTCTGGCCCCAGGATTCCAAAAACCGGAGGAGTAGTGATTGCCCGCGCGCCATCTATGCAGGACATCCAGGCGTTCTTCTTTACTGATCCTTACCACCAACATCAAGCTGCCACCTACAGTTTTGTAGAATTTAATCCGGTACTGTATCAACCCTTCCTGCAGGATTGGGCATCTGACCTGTAACGTTGAAGCGTTGCTTAGGCTTCCATGAACTGGCGTTCATGCAGATCGTGGTACATCCCTTTGTGTGCCAGTAATTCGGTGTGAGTGCCCTGCTCGCGAATTTTCCCCTGGTCAATAACATAAATCCAATCTGCTTTGCGTACGGTACTTAAGCGATGGGCGATCACAATGGCAGTCCGTTCAAACAACAATCTTTCCAGCGCTTGCTGAATCAGCACTTCTGTGACGGTGTCAATATTGGCTGTGGCTTCATCCAGGATCAATACCTTCGGATCGGTAAGAATCGCCCGGGCAATGGTCAACAACTGGCGTTGGCCAACCGAAATATTGACACCCCCCTCTTGAATTCTGGTCTGATAGCCATTGGGTAGGTGGCTGATGAACTCGTGTGCATTTGCCATTTTTGCGGCATTGATCACCTCTTCTTCACAGGCATCTGGTTTCCCATAACTGATGTTTTCTTCGATGTTGCGGGAGAACAGAAAAGGATCCTGCGAGACAATTCGAACGAATTGACGCAATGAGCTTTGCCTAATGCTGCGTAAATCAACTCCATCCAGCAAAACAGCACCTTGCGTGACGTCATAAAAACGGGCGACCAGATTGGCAATCGTTGTCTTGCCAGCACCCGTCGGCCCCACGATGGCCACCATTTTTCGTGCCGGAATGGTCAGACTGATATCATCCAGCACCACCGGTGTGTCTTTCCGATATTGGAAGGTTACATGCTTAAATTCGATCTGACCAACAACTTCATCCAATTCAATCGCATCCGGTGCATCTGCCACTTCAATGGGGGTGTCTAACAATTTCAGTACCTGCTCCCCGCCCGCCATGGCTGATTGTAAGGTGGTGTACATGCGGCTCAGTTCCTGAATAGGGGTAAAGAAGCGCGTGACATAGGACAAAAATGCCACCATCACACCCAGAGTCACTTCGTCTGCGATCACAAACCGGCCGCCAAACCATAACACAATACCGGTCGCTAACATCCCCAGAAATTCAATTGAAGGCAGGAAGACAAAGGATAACGTCATGGCATTGATATAAGCATTGCGATTTTCAACGTTAACTTTGTCAAAGCGTTCCTGTGAAGCTTTCTCCTGTGCAAATGCCTGTATCACCCGCATCCCACTGATATCTTCCGCCAGGTCTCCCACCACAGCAGCTACTTTTGAGCGGGTCTCCCGAAATGCTTTCTTGGCCTGACGGGAGAAAATCCAGGTGGCTGCCAGCATCAATGGAATCACAATAAAGGTCAACAATGCCAGTTTAGGGCTCATCGTCAACATCACCACAATGATACCCACCAAAACCAACAAGTCGCCAATTAAAGTAATCACGCCCTGAGAGAAGAGCTCGTTGATCTCGGCCACATCATTGATCACCCGCGAAACCGTCACACCAACTATATTGCGATCATGATAGCCTTGTTGCAGTCGTTGCAGATGCCGAAACAAATCACTGCGTAATTTTGCCAACATACGTTGACCCACCCAGGAAACAACGTATCGTTGGGCGGCACTCACAAAATAGAGGCTAATGAAGGTGAGCGCCAGGTAAATTGCAATCCGCACCAAGCCGGGAAAATCCCCCTTCAGAATATGGTTGTCGGTCGCCTCTTTCAGGAGGTAGGGGGACAATAATGTCAGACCCGATTCCAGGATGGTCAGGAACAACGCCAATCCCATCCTCCAGCGGTACGGCTTTAGATATTGCAACATGCGCCTCACCACATCCCGGTTGAACATCTCCCCCTCCCGTTGATTGCTGCCGAAATTTTGCAGAACCGTACGCGGCCCCATGCCAGGTGATGAAGACCCGATAGAGAAGCTCATGAGAGACCCTCCTGGTGCTTGAGTTGCCGGTTGTAGATCTCGATGTATTGTTTAGAAGTCTTCAACAAACTCTCATGGGTGCCATGCGCAGCGATGCGCCCATGGTCCAGCACCAGAAGCAAATCCGCATTCCGGACGGTACTCAATCGATGAGCAATTACAAAGGTGGTGCGGCCTTCCACGAGATTTTCAAATGCTATTTGAATGAGATGTTCGGTCTCCGTATCGACCGATGCCGTGGCATCATCCAGGATCAAAATACGCGGATTCATCAATAAGACTCGGGCAATCGCAATCCTTTGTTTTTGCCCCCCGGATAATGTAATCCCACGCTCACCTACATAGGTGTCATAGCCGTTTGGGCTACGCATGATAAATTCATGAGCTTGAGCCGCTTTTGCGGCTGCAATAATGTCTTTTTCGGTAGCATTACTCAGCCCAAAGGCAATATTCTCTCGAATACTGGCAGCAAATAAAGTGGTTTCCTGTAAGACGATGCCAATCTGGCTGCGCAAAGAATACAGGGTTGCTTGACGAATATCTTTTCCATCCACCAGGATGCGCCCAGCGGTTGGGTCATAAAAGCGGGGAATCAGGCTGATAATTGTGGATTTACCAGATCCGGTTGCCCCCAATAAAGCCACAACCTGACCAGGATGCACTTCAAAATCAATGCCACTCAAAACAGTTTGCTTGCCGTAGCTGAAAGCGACCTGCTCAAAGCGGACTTGACCATCCAGAATCGACATAGGTTGTGCATCCACTTCATCCTGAACATCCGGCACTATATCCAGAATATCAAATATCCGCTCAGCAGATGACCCCGCAATTGCCACTGCCGGGATGATGATCCCCAGGCGCCGCACCGGTTCCACCAGTTGCCCCATATAGGTGATGAAAGCCAGCAATACACCAAACGTCAACTCTGTCTGAATCACCAGATAACCCCCATATAAAATGATGACCACCATGCCAATGTTGGATAACAAGAACATCAACGGTACATTCACAGCCTGCAATCTGGCTGATGCCCGGGTTAACTCAAACCATCGCTGGTTTTCTTCTTCAAAGCGTTCAATTTCACCTGGTTCTTGAGCATAGGCTTTCACCACCCGGCTGCCGCGAAGATTCTGTTCTACGGCTGTTGTCAGGCGAGCCACCTGCTTTTGGATCATCAGGGATAGCGGTCGAAAGCGCGATCCAAAATAATATGCCCGGTGAACCAAAACTGGCATGCTGATTAACACAAATAAGCCCAAGCGGTAATCCATCACAATCAAAATGATCATCGTCACAACGATCATCAAAGCACCATCCAGAATTCGGATGGTGGCTCTGCCCGTCAGAAAACGCAAGCGCTCCACATCCTGTATCGCACGCGAAAGCAATTCGCCCGCTTCGGAGGTATCGTGAAATGAAAAAGAAAGTTGCGTCAGCTTTTTCTGAATTTCATTACGCAAGTCATAGGCCACATTTTGCGAGGCGGTTTCACTGAGAATCCCCTGGAAATAATTCAAAAACCCCTTGACCAGGGTCAAACCCAACAAAGCCAACACCGACCAGGTAAGCACCTGCGGTTGGTTCTTTTCAATCCCCGTGTCGATGATCCAGCGGATGAACTGTGGAATAGATGCACTCAGTGCCAGGATGCCCAGCAATGACAGATACGCCGCAGCCGTATGCTTCCAATAAGGTCGCAAATAACCATATACACGTATCAATAACAGCCATAAAGAAGCTGGTTTCTTAAGCAGAAAGGGGGTTTGTATACCAGATTGCGGAACAGACATGCTACAACCCTTCCTTCATACCATCCATCCACTGATAAGTGTACCCTTAAATGCAAATCTTAAGCGCTATCATTCTCCTTAAAAAATCTCAGGAATTCTGCATAATTTTGTGGAAACTCATTTACAGCACCAGGAACTTCTGAAAACATAAGAAATCCCTCGCTAAACCAACCAACTGGCAATTTTGAAGAACCTTCTCATTATTTTTTTATCAACGCCATACGGAGGATAGCGCACGGCAACATCCGGCCAGTTTTTGCGGTGGATGATGCTTTTGTCGTGAGAAAAAGTATCAAAACTATACTTGCCATGATATGAGCCCATCCCGCTCATCCCGCGACCACCGAAGGGGATTTCTTCATTCATCACCTGACTGATCACATCATTGATGCAACCTCCGCCGAATGGTACTTCCGCGATTATCCTTTTCTCTACTGCCGGATCACGGGTGAAAAGATAAAGTGCCAGAGGATTAGGGTTTTGTTGAATCAATGCCAGGGCATCATCCAGTTTCTCATATAGGATGATGGGCAAAATGGGGCCAAAAATTTCTTCTCCCATAACGGCATCCTCCAGGGTCACCCGATCCAGAATGGTTGGTGCGATAAATCGTTTTTCAGCGTCGACCTGTCCTCCATGGATGGTTTTTTGTGGGTCGATTAATCCAACCAAACGCTTGAAATGTTCCTGGTTGATGATTCGTGCATAATCCGGGCTGTTTTGCGGATTTTCACCGTAATAGGTAAGGATTCGTTGCTTAAATTTCGAAATCAAATCAGAATGAACACTTTTTTCTACCAGCACATAATCCGGAGCGATGCAAGTCTGACCGGCGTTGAAGAATTTTCCCCATACGATCCGGCTGGCAGCCACTTCCAGATCAGCACTGGCATCCACAATGGCTGGGCTTTTGCCACCCAACTCGAGTGTTACAGGTGTTAGATGTTCAGCCGCTGCTTTCATCACAATCTTTCCTACTCGGGAGCCTCCGGTGAAGAAAATATAATCAAATGGAAGCGACAATAATGCTTTTGCGGTCTCCACCCCGCCATTGACCACCCGCAGAAAACCGGCGTCGAACTTTGCATGGATCATTTCTTCCACCACTTTTGCCGTTTGGGGTGCCAATTCTGAAGGTTTCAGAATGGCTGTGTTCCCGGCTGCCAGAGCTCCCACCAGGGGTGAAAACAACAAATTAAAGGGGTAATTCCAGGGTGCAATGATCAGAACCTGCCCGAACGGTTCGGGATAAATGACACTGGATGCTCTAAAATGTAAAAGTGGCGTTCTCTTTCTTTTGGGTTTCATCCAGCGCTTCAAATGACGCAGCGTGTAATCAATCTCTTCCAGCACATACCAGATCTCCCCTCCCGCAGCTTCGGTTTCTGGTTTGGCCATATCCGCTTGCATAGCCTTGATCAGACGCGATTCATATTGCTGGATTACCGCCTTTAAATCCTCTAAAGCTGCTACCCGCTTTTGATATGATTTGGTTGCCTGGCTGTTGAAATATTCTTTTTGCTGGTTGTAAATTTGGCGAATTTCATTGCTTTCCATGTTCCCTCCACAAGTTCTCAGACAATTAATTCTATTCAATAAGTCCGCTAAGGATCAGGGAACTGTACAAGGCTAACAAAAAAGGGACCCCTTGGGGATCCCTTCATTTATCTATCTGGCTCCTGCGGGTGGGTACCACCTCACCGCCCAGACACCTGAACCCGATTCTTTCTTGTTCGCCAGATCATAGAAAACCTCGCTATCCGGCACCTCATAATAGGGGGTATAAGGCTGCACAACCTGGACCCAGGTTTGCCCTGGTTTGAGCGGAAATTCATTCCCTTCTGCATCCATAAAGCGGATGGGACGCAGTTTACCGGTTTCCACCTCGTAACTGCCACTCTTCGTCGTCCAGAAGATCTCGTACATTTGACCATCACGGAATAAAAGGGCGGGCATTTTCCGCATATATAGCAGGTTAATATCGATGATGGTTGGTGAGACGACCTCATGATTGGCAAATAAAATCACCACATTTTCAAACGCGAGTGGTTCACCTGTCAGCCGATCCGTCATAAGTTCAAAATTGGTGGCATCCGCCCGGTCCTGATAGCGCAAATACGCGCCAGATTCTTCATCGTAGCGCCAGTTGATCTGGTTCAGATAAGCATATTTCAACCAGATTCGTTGGGCATCTTTTCCATCTTTGGGAGGATCCTGCTGAAAACTCATCCCATTTAAACTGGCATTGCCTATTCGTTTCTGGTTCTTTTGCGCAATTTCCTCCAGTTTGGTGACATCGATCATGGCTGAGTTGACATTGTCCGCATCGGAACCGTAGATATTGGCATACTGACTTAAATTTGCCACGACCTGCGAGGATCCGGACGCCATCACCAGGAAACCATTGAATAACTTTCGCAGGCTTTCGTAAGGCAATCTGCCCGAGCGCACAGGACCCACCATTGTGTTGTCGGTCACCGAACCAACATTGGTACCACCGGCATTGTCCCCACCAGTCTCTTGCGGTACTTGTGGGAAGTCACCATAAAACATCGCCAGAAAACGGGTCATGCCTTCCCCAATGTAGATCTCAAACACAAAGGGCGAGAAAGAAAGACCGGCTTGTGGCCGCGAACTAACCGGGAAGTTGGTAATGGAAACCATAGCAGGCGGCAGCAACAAATTCTCCGGGTTTTCAACCACCAGACCCGTCAAAGGGTTGACGCCCTCCGGAAACGAATCCGGACCGATCATTTCACCTGAAGCACTGGTTGGTACAGGTGTGCTGGTACCCATAACCGGGGTGGGGCTTTTTGTGCTGATAACTGCCAGGGCTGCTGATCCGGCGACAGATGCCGGTGCATAGGCCATGAACCCTGCCAGAAAACTCAATAGTATCAATCCGATCAATATTTTTTTCATTTTCTTGTACTCCATATACCAATAAGCTGCAATGTAGCTATCATGCTCATCTTTTGACCCAATTTTATGATAGAAACCATCTTATTTACTTAACAATTTTGTAACCTTGCTTTTCCCCAGAGTCAAGGTGCTTGTCTACACCATTAAATCTTTCAAGAAAAGGACGATTCGCATAAGGGTAAGTGCCTTTCTGCTATAATTCAGCCATTGATTAACCCAAAAAAAGGGCCAGTATGCCAATAAATTTCCAGCAAATCCGGTCAGCCATTCATCAATTCGGGCAGGAAGCACCAAAACAGGCAAAATTACGGGAAGAAAACCTGGATAAAGCGCTTTCGCTCCTGCATCAGTATAGTCAGGAAAGTGAAGAATTACTGAATCGCATCCAAGTCGCTTTGAATACAAATCCGGACTTGCGCTGTGCACTACCCACCCACGAAACCCTGGATTCTCCCATCACCATACATGGTAGCAATGAGATGCTTATCCTCCTGGCTGCCGATGGATCGCAGATTATCCCCGACCAACATTTAGCCGTTCAGTTTGGGGTCATCAATGTCGGATTGATGCGTATGCAACCCGGAACGACACCAAAGGAAAGCATTGAAAGTGATCTGCTCTACGCGCAGGATATTTTTACCGAACAGGGTTATCTGATCGGAGAAGAACTGATCGCTTTGCGACGTGACCACAAAGAGCGCAGCCATCTCCTGCAGGCCGCTCTTAAGGAACAGCAGACCGTCCTGACGCTCACCGACGGACCCCTGGAATTGTTCCGCGAAGGCAGAGAGACCACTGAGTATCAAAAACTACTCACTGATTATCTTGACATCCTGGCACACATGGCACAGCATGCCGTTCTGACAGCTGGCTACGTGGATAAACCCCGCAGTGATTTGCTCATCCGCACATTGGAATTAACCCTCCTGCCTGAGGATAAAATTGCAGATGCCGGTCGTATCCGCCAGTTACCGGGCATCGCGGATGCTGATTTGTTTGCTCAGGTATTACCACCCCAGCAACGTTCCGCCCTCTTTCAGTTGAATTCCGGCAGTGCCAGACGTTTCAGCGGTCCCCTGGCCATTCACTTTTTCTACCTTAATATCGGTAGAGCTGGCAAGCCACAAATCGCGCGGGTGGAAATCCCAGCCTGGGTCCTTAAACGCCCTGAAAATATCGATCTCATTCACCAGCAACTCCTGGAACAATGTCAGATCATGGGGGGCAAAGCCTACCCATATATTCTACATCGGGCACATGAGGTAGCCATGGTCAGTTACCAGGAGCGCCAGCATTTGTTGGGATTGTTGCAACAAACCTTGCTCAATCAGGGTCTGGAGCCCGGAGACAAATCATCCAAACAATATCACAAAGATTTAAGTGGAAAGACGAGGTATCGTAAATGAACACCAATCAGATTGGATTTCTCCTGCGCGCCAGCACCAGTGGTTGTATCGCGGGTTGCCGGGTGACATCGTTGGATTTACCTCAGCTCGGTGGGATGGTTACCATGCAACCATCTGAAAATTTTAAGATCTTCGGTTTGATCTATGATTTGCATATTGATGATGATGGACTGGTGCGGCAATTGGTGACCACAGAGAACATACGGCCTGAGGTGATCGCCGATAATCGCAACAACCGCACTGTACCGGTGGAAATCAGCATCGTCTTTTGTGGCTACCAACACAACGATCAGGTCTTTCATTTGCTGCCACCTCGTCCGCCGCTTACCCTGGATGAAGTCTATGTTTGCGAAGACCAGCAATTATGTACATTTACAGCAGCAGCCCGCTTTGGTTATTTCCGTCATATTTTACGTGGACAGGATTACCCGGTGGCTGAAATTCTTGCCAGCCATCTCAAACTGGCTGCTCAGGCGCATCAAATCCATCACAACCCAACCTGGATCAATGCAGCTATTCAGGAATTGATTGTTCTGTTAAGAGATGATTATTCCACGTTGATGAATGTTTTAGGTGCGCTGGCAGATGCCAAATTAACACAGGAGGAAAGCTGAGATGGCAGTAAAATCCGGAATGAATATAGGCTATGTAGTGGGTGGCGGCCTCAAGAACAACCTGAATATCCGCCTGACCGTGCCGTCTCATGAAGTGCAGGAGGGCTCCTTTGTGGTGATTGAAGCTGGAAACGACAACTTTTATGGGCTCATCACCGATCTGCAACTCGGCAGTACTGATCCACGCTTTGCCGATGAACAGAGTGAAGCACGCCTACCTGGCCACCTGTCCAGCTTATTACACGGCCAGACACTCTTCACCAATCTCGAAGTGATGCCGATGCTGATGCTAGACCGTGGCCCTGATCCCGGCTCGCCTGAATATCCCGCCTGGCGTGAACAAAACCCCGACGATGAAACGCGCGCCAAACCGGTTAAAACTATTCCAGCCCATCACGCCAATGCCCGCGCTGCGCATGCCGGGGATGTGGCCCAGATCTTTGGTGACCCTGAGAAAAAAGGCAACTTCGTTGTTGGAAACACGCGGGAACAAAACCACCCGGTTGTGCTCAACCTGGAAAAATTTGTACAGCGTTCCTCTGGCATCTTTGGCGCCACCGGCACGGGTAAATCCTTTCTGACCCGCATCATTCTGTCCGGTTTGATCCACCATGATCTGGCTTCCCTGATCGTTTTTGATATGCACAACGAATATGGATATGATGATACATCCTCCGACACCAACCAGAAGGTCGCCGGCTTGCGCACCAAATTCCCCCTTAAGGTCAAAGTGGTTGGGCTCGGTGCTGGTACTTCCATCCGTGGCAAAAGTGCGGATTTCAACCTTCAACTGGCGGAGGCTGATATTTCTCCCGAGGATATCCTGATGCTCTCAAGGGAATTGAACCTGCGCGAGACCACCCCTGCCACCCTGGATGCCCTGGTACACGCCTTCAGCGATAAACGTTGGTTCCATGAATTCAAACAGCTCAAAAATGGAGCGGTGATCGAAAACGAAGACGGCAAAAAAGTGCCAGCTCCCGATAGTGTTGCTCATTGGGCCAACCAAAATGGGATGAATGCCATAGCTGCAGAAGCCTTGCATACCAAGATGAACCGCCTGTTCAATCTGACCTATATCAGCCAGAACCCACCGGGGCAACCCCTGAACGACATTATTAAATACCTGGAACAGGGAAAACATATCATCCTCTCCTTTGGAGATTTTGAAAGCGATCTGGATTACCTGCTGGTGACCAATTTGTTAACCCGCAAAATTCGCAAAGCCTGGGAAGAAAAAACCAACGCCTTCCGTGGCGGTAAAAACAGCCAGGCTCCTCGCCCGTTGGTGATAGTGGTCGAAGAGGCTCACAAGCTGCTAAACCGCGAGATGTCCGCCCAAACCACTTTCAGCACCATCGCTCGGGAGATGCGCAAGTATTATGTGACCCTGCTGATCATCGATCAGCGGCCCTCGCAGATCTATGATGAGGTCATGTCCCAACTGGGTACGCGTATCAGCGGCTGGTTGGGAGATGATGACGATATCTCCTCGGTCCTTTCCGGTTTGGCGGGGCGGGATGCCCTGCGCGGGATGCTTTCACGCTTGCAGCCCAAAGAAGAAGTGCTCATGCTGGGATGGGGTGTTCCTATGCCCATTCCTCTGCGCTCGCGCAGGTACGACCAGAAATTTTGGGATGAATTGTTAGGCAGGGCAGATCTCTCTGCTAAATCCACCGATGACCTGATCAAATCCTTGGGATTTGATGCGTGATGATAGCTGTTAGTTGACAGTCGACAGTGGACAGGAAACACAACTCTCGACTGTCAACTGTCCACTCTCAACTGCCGACTGTCAACTACTAACTACAAGCTACCAGCTAATTACTACATACTAGTTGTAATCTCCCAATTCCCCTATACAATCATAGTAGATAAAAAACCCCCCTACCAGGAGAGAGTCATGTTTGTAAAAAAACAAGTACTGATAGCGGCATCTATTATTTTACTGACATCATTAGCCTGTTCAATCCCCTTCACCAGCAGCGGCCCCACCTCAGAGGAAATATCTGCAACAGCCGCCGCCGCAATATCAGCCACCCTCACATCCATGGCACCTGGAGATACAGCAACCGCCGTACCGGATATCGAAACACCCATTGACACCACCATCCCTGAAACGGAACCCACTTCCATCATAAAATCCAAACCAGACCAATTACGTCTGGCAATCATCGATTCCAACAAAAACTTATCCTCCTGGCAGGAAGATGGTAGTTTGAATCTGATTGTCAATACCGGTGATATTACCCGTGCTGTTTTATCACCGGATGGAGAGTGGATCGTCTACACTCGCACATCATCCGACGGGATTGATGTCAGCCTGTGGGCTATCCGCTTTGACGGCAGTGATGAAAAGTCCCTGGTCAATCATGCAGATTTCATGACAATGCCACTGCATCCTGAAATAACCGACCCAAGCACTATCCTGACCGTTGCACCATTTATGATTGAATTTATCCCCGACACTCATACCGTTGTATTCAATACCTATCCTCAATTTGATGGACCGGGCTTTTTTGATAACAAAGATCTCTGGTATGTCAACGTCGAGACAGCCGAACGCCGTTCATTCTTATCCCCCAGCCAGGCCGGCCATTTCTACTTCAGCCCGGATGGTAGTCAGATGGCTCTGGTCACCCCCAATCAGATTGACCTGCTGAATAGCGATGGCAGCAACCGCCGTTTTGCTGTCCTGACCTATGACTTTGTGTATACCTATAGTGAATATGCCTACCATGCCATGCCAGTTTGGTCCGCGGATAGTACATTTCTACGGGTTGCCATTCCCCCTCAGGATCCGTTGGGAGATGCCACAGCGCCAGTCAAAATTTTTCATATCCCAACCGATGGTTCAATGGCAACATTGCTCACTTCCATTGTAGTGGCTCCATTGGAAAATGCCATACTGGCACCGGATGCCAATCTTTTTGCCTTCAAAGAACAATTAGGGGACCCAGCTGACAACCAATTTTCACTTAAATTTGCCAATCTATCCGGTAGTGCAGCCACTGAATTCACCACAGGTTCACTCGGGTTCGGCGCTTGGGCTCCAGATTCAAGCCACTTTTATTTCATTAACTGGAATCCACGCACTGCCCTCATCGGTCAGGTAGGGGCACCGGGGGTCATTGCCCTGGATGCCAACCCAGCGATCAATTTTTCGTGGGTTACAGCAGACCGTTATTTATTCATTTATCAATCTGGAAACAATTACCAACTAAGGCTTGGCACGCTCTCTACAGCAAGCGTTGAAATTGCCAATTTGGGTTCTGGGTTGGGATCCCCCAGCTATGATTTTGTCAGTCCATAATTCCTGAATAAAAAAACTTCCTGGTAAATCTCAGGAAGTTTTTTTACCAGACGTACCAGACCGTCAATGCAATCGCAATTCCCAGAATGACACCTCCAACCACCTGTGCGGGGGTATGCCCGAGCACTTCTTTTAACTTTTCAATCTCAATCGGTTCCCCGCGCAACAATTCTTCAAATAGCTGATTAATCTTCTGCGCATGGATGCCAGCCTGTCTGCGCACGCCGGAAGCGTCATAGACCACGATCATGGAGATGGCAAACGCCACGGCAAATAGGGCCGAATCGAAGCCATAATTCAACCCGGTGGATAAAGTTACTGAGACCATCAATGAAGAGTGAGTGCTGGGCATCCCACCGCTGCTGAACCACAAACCCCAGTTGATTCGACGGTTGATCAGATATTCCATCGGGACTTTAAGAAATTGGCCAAAGAACCAGCCAATCAGACCAACGATTAAAACCTGATTGCTAAGTAACTGTTCACCCATTAATCATCTTGCTCGTTTTTCGGGAGCTGATTCTCCAATCGGATTTGTTGTACCCGTAATTCGGCTGACTCTAATAAACCTGCACAATGGGCAGACAAAGATTGACCACGTTCGTATAGGGTTAACGACTCATCCAGATTGAGTGTTTCCGATTCCAAACGGTTCACAATCTGTTCAAGCTCTGCAAAAGCCTGTTCATAGCTTAATTGATCAACCGAAGATTTTTCCATTTTTCACTCCATTCACTCAAGATTACACTGGATGGTAGGCTGAAAATTTTATCATACCTTAATGATTTTTCAGGTGAATTTGTTTCACTTCCGTTTCCAAAATGCCATCTATTAACTGCGCCGAAACCTTTTTCCCGGCTTCCACATCCGTCACGCTACTCACAATCTTCCCATTTTCATCACTCACAATCGCATACCCACGCTGCAAGACCTGCATTGGGTTCAGCGCATTCAAACGGGCAGACAACCCTCCCAGGCGCGATCCATGTAGGGCGATGCGATGATCAAAAACACGACCCATGCGTAAGATGACCTCATCCAGGCGTTGCTGGTTGTTCCTGATTCGATTGATGGGAGAAAGAAAATTCAACTGCGATTGTGCGGAAAGCAGGTTCTGACGCTGTTGTCTGATTTCACGATCAAAGACATCATCCAGCTCGGTTTGCAGACCCGCCAAATTGGCTAACAGATCACCTTTATCCGGGGTGACCAGCACGGCGGCACCGGTCGGGGTGGGCGCTCGTAAATCGGCAGCGTAATCCGAAAGGGTGGTATCGGTCTCATGCCCGATGCCTGTCACCACGGGGATTCTTGATTCGGCGATGGCCCGCACCACACGTTCGTCATTGAAGGCCCACAGATCCTCCATGGATCCGCCACCGCGTGCTACCAGAATTACATCCACATCCAGCAACTGGTTTAGCTGCCGAATGGCCTGAACGATTTTTGGCGGGGCTTCCTCCCCCTGTACAACCGACGGTGCCAGCACAACTTCGACCAGTGGAAAACGTCCTTGTAAGGTGTTGAGCATATCCTGCAACGCCGCCCCGGTTGGAGAGGTGACAATCCCGATCTTCTTGGGGAAGGTGGGTAGTTCTCGTTTCCGCTCCGGATCGAACAAGCCTTCCGCTTCCAGCAAGGCCTTCAAACGCATGAATTCCTGGAAGAGCAGTCCTTCGCCAGCCATGCGAATGGCATCAACATATAACTGGTATTGGCCCCCGGCTTCATAGACACTGATATACCCGTGCACTTCCACAGCCATGCCTGTTTCGAGCACAGATTTCACTCGCATGGCATTTTGCCGCCAGATCACGCATTTCAATGTGGCAGAACTGTCTTTTAGATTGAAATAGATGTGTCCGGAACTGGGTTTTGAAAGTGTGGAAACTTCACCTGAAACCCAGACATCCCGCAATATTTCATCACTTTCCAATAAGGCACGCAAATACTGCGTCATGCCAGTGACGGTTAATACCCGGGGTCCAAATAAACTCATTTGCTCAGACATCGAATTAAGAATACCGAACATGTCCTTTTGTGTCAATCAAAAATCAACGCGCCTGTCCGGCAAATTTGGCGTTATTCTCAATTCATTTGCAATTCATCAAAAATGCATCCAAAAGCACTTTTTTGTATCTTCTCAACAACACTCCCCAATCATGTTTTATTGAATAGATACTTTTTTTTCTGCTACAATCAAATTATTCGAAACTGGCAGGGATTTAATGGATTATCTTTGGTCGCCATGGCGCATGAACTATATCAATAACAAATCAGAAGAGCCCGAGTGTGTGTTCTGTTACGCCGTTGAACAGGCACAGGATGCGGAATTTTTGATTCTTCAGCGCGGAACAAATGCCTTTGTGATTCTCAACCGCTTTCCATACACCAGTGGTCATCTGATGGTGTTGCCTTACGAACATAAACCTTCCTATGAAGACCTGAACCCTGAAACCAGGGCGGAAATCATGGAATTGATCAATACAGCCACCACAATCCTGCGTCAGGTATACAATCCCGATGGATTTAATTTAGGCGCTAACATCGGCGCAGATGCTGGGGCAGGGATTGCCCCTCATTTTCATTTTCATATCGTGCCGCGGTGGCGCGGGGATAGCAACTTCATGTCCGTCACCGCCAACACGCGCGTCCTACCGGAAGATCTGCAGGTCAGTTATCAGCGTTTGAAAGAAGCCTGGGGGAATTTAGGTGGTAGGAACTAGGGTTTAGGTGTTAGGATTTAGTAACCCGTCCTGAAATGACTTTGCATGTTTTAATTAAATTTGGGAAATGAAATTTAACTTAATTCTAATTTTAGGAAACTAAAAGTGAGGTTGCAACGTCTTATCAATATGAAAACAAAAATTACACCCAAAATTGTGTTGATAACTTTTCTGGTGAGCATCATCATGACCGCCTGCACAGACTATCAGGAACCATTACCGGAAGAGACTGCTCCAGCAAAAAACACGCCTGTGCCAGCCACAGCTACACAGCAGCAGCCCACAACAGAAATGCCGGATAAAAATGATCAATTAACCCCGATCCAGCCAGGAGGCAAAGCACCCATGGATTTAACGCCAATTTCTCCCGCTGATCTACCAGCAAACTTGCGCGAGCTTGTTACCAAGCCCATAGACGAACTTGCCGAATCATTAAACTTGGGCGCAGATCAAATCCTTTTGGTCAGTGCAAAAAGTGTGGTTTGGTCAGATTCCAGTTTGGGATGCCCACAACCGGACATGAATTACTTACAGGTGCTTACGGATGGATACCGCATCGTCCTGTCTGCCAATGACGACCTGTATTATTATCACGCGAACAACAACGGTTATGGGACCTTCTGTGAAAATCCTTCACCACCCTATTCCGACGGAGCAGTGGATCGGTAAGAAGACCTTACGCCCCACCCCACACCATCACAGCCAGGTGTTCCACCCAATGTCGTTTCTCCATCCATTGGAAGATTCTTTTTACCCTGCGAAAATAAGCCGGCATAGAATTTAAGTCACTCACTTCCTGAAATCCAAAGCGCTCATAAAAGGAAACCAATGACCCCCGGCAGGTCAGATATACAGGTGGTTTGGGATCTTTCAGTAATTCCCTAATCAACGCTTCAGCCACACCTTGATGACGGTACAAAGGCAACACCGCCAGCGAAGCCAATTCACTTGATCCATCTTTGTGAACTTTGAACTGCGCGCATCCAAGCCTGGTTTCATTCTCATGCACAGCCACCACAAACCGCCGCCAATTCAAGCCGAGTGGATTAATCCCCACCTGCCGGATCAAGCGCCGGATGAAGGCAGCGTCCCCTTTAATTGCTGGTCGAATGTTGATATCCAATTTTTTCATGGTTTTGTGTAAAGCATTATAAGCGTTTTGAACTTCTGGAGAACGATCATCGCTCTACAAAAAAACCTGAGAATCAGAAATCAATTCTCAGGCTCTAACAAAATCGGATTTTCTATTTAAAATCTTCAGCGTAATGACAGGCAACAAAGTGATTGGGCATAATCTCCCGTAATTCAGGTTCCACCTGGGAACAATCCGGTTTTGCAAATGGACAACGCGGGTGGAAACGACAACCTGAGGGAGGATGAATCGGGTTCGGAATCTCACCTTCTGGCATGAGTGTCGTTCTGCGATCATGCGGATCCGGCACAGGAACAGCAGCCATTAACGCCTGCGTATATGGGTGCAGTGGTGAAGAATAAATATCTCTCAAATCACCAATTTCTGCGATCTTCCCTAAATAAAGAATGGCAATCTTATCACAAATATACTTGGCAGTAGCCAGGTCATGCGTGATGAACATGTACGTCAGGTTGAATTCTTCCTTCAACTGAACCATCAAATCCAACAGTAATGAGCGCACACTCACATCCGCCATCGCAATCGGTTCATCCGCCAGGATCAGGTCTGGTTTGGTGATCAATGCGCGGGCAATCACCACCCGTTGTCTCTGTCCACCGGAAATTTGTTGGGGGTATTTATTAAAAAAGAATCTTGCCGGAGACAGTCCAACTTTTTCCATCATTTCCAGAGCAATATCACGGTGTTGGCTAACAGTCTCAGGATAATGAATCTTGAGACCCTGCATAATTGCTTCGCCAAATGACATGCGAGGATTCAGCGATGCTAACGGATCCTGGAAAATTACCTGCATGCGGCGGCGCAATTTCCTCATGTCTTCTCTACGGATTTTGGAAAGATCAATACCGTCAAAATACACTTCACCGGATGTGATTGGCTCAAGGCCAATCGTGACTCTGCCAATCGTTGTTTTACCACTGCCGCTTTCTCCGGCCAGGCCTAGCACCTCACCTTTACGAATCTTGAAACTAACCCCATCCACGGCATGTACATATTCCAATTGTTTGGCAAATACCTGGTCAATAAAATTGGTTTGGACAGGAAACCACTTTTTCATGTCTTTTACCTCAACCAGATATTCATTTTCCTTTTTTACAGTTGTTTCACTCATTCGGTCACCTCAATGGTTGCTGCTTCTTTTTCTGGGTGATCCTGGTATAACCAGCATTTTACATAACGTCCGGGTTCAGTCATCTGAAAATCCGGTTCATATTTTTCGCATATGTCCATTACTTTGGGGCAGCGTGGATGGAACCGGCAGCCTGTTGGGGGATGTGTTAGGTTTGGTGGTTCTCCACCCATTTTATAAAGTTCTTCTTTTTCGTTAAGTTTGATGGTTGGTACAGAAAGTAATAACCCTTTTGTATATGGATGAAGTGGGTTATCAAAAATGCCTTCCACCGTTCCCAATTCGACGATATGACCTGCATACATCACAGCTAAACGATCAGATAACTCGGCTACCAGGGCGATATTATGGGTAATCACCAATAAGGTGACGCCAAACTCATCTCTGATTTCCTTCAATTGATCAGCCAATTTCGCTTCTACAATCACATCTAGTGAGGTGGTGGCTTCATCTGCAACGATTAGATTTGCATTCAAGACTAATCCTAATGCAACCATTACACGTTGGCGCATGCCACCTGAGAGTTGATGCGGATAGCTGGTAATGCGGTCTTTTTGGATGCCGAGTTTTTGCAAAAGTTCCTTTGCGCGCTCCAATGCCTGGTCCAATTTTGTTTTCGGTTCGTGTATTTGAATAGCTTCAATGATGTGTTGATCAATACGCTGCACCGGGTTTAAGGATGTCATCGGGTCTTGAAATATCATGGAAACTTTACGACCACGAAAGTCGCGCATTTGTTTATCATCATAGTTCATAATATCTTCCCCCTCGAAGATTAACTGACCGCTACTGATGTATCCTGGAGATTGGATCATACGCATCAGGGCCTTGCCCATGGTGCTCTTTCCACAACCACTCTCACCAACCAGACCTAAAATTTCACCTTTTAAAATATCAAAAGAGATTCGATCCACAGCACTCACCGGACCCAAACGTGTGTCATAAGTGACCGATAAATCTTTAATCTGCATTAACACTTCTTTTTCATTCATATTCTTACCGATCCGCCAATCGAGGATTAAGGATTTCAGAGAGGCTTTCTCCCAACATACTGAATGCAAGGGTTACCATCGAGACCATCAAACCGGGATAGGTAATCAACCACCAGGCACGCCGCAGATAATCCTGCCCCCTTGCCAGGTCGATACCCCAGTCTGGAGTGTCTGGTGGCAATCCAAAGCCTAAAAAGCTTAATCCTGCTTCTGTTAGAATGGCATCTCCCACATTCACAGAGAAAATGATCACCACGGAAGGAATCACATTCGGGAAGACGTATTTTCTTAAAATCGTAAACCAACTAGTGCCCAAACTACGGGCGGCCTCTACATATAATTCTTCTTTCACCTGTAATGTTTGACCACGTACAATCCTGAAATAGGTTGGGACGTATAACACGGCGATCGCCACAATAATGTTTCCTATACCCGGCCCTAAAACAGCTGCAATCGAGATCGCCAGAATCAATCCAGGGAATGAGTACAAACTATCCATTAAGAGGGTTAACAAGCGATCCAAAGTACCACCAATAAAACCACTGAATAACCCCAATGGAACGCCAATCAGGAATGAAACCAATGCTGAACTGATGCCCACAATCAGAGCAATGCGGGTTCCCCAGATAATACGGCTGAACACATCCTGTCCTATCTGGTTGGTTCCCATCACGAATCCCTTGCTGCCTTCCTCACGCAATGTTCCAGAGATTTGTAAATTGGGGAAAGCAACCAATGTTTCTCCCAGCACATCCGGTGCAACTACAAACCCATCAATGTCTCCAGCATCCAATGCTGCCAGACTTTCTTCTAATGTATCGTACCGCCGCTGTCGTGGCTGATAACGAACCCCTTCTGGCGCAGAGTCATTTAATTCAGTAATCACTTCGCGTAATGCCTGACTGGCTGGACTGCCAATAATGAATCCAATATTGTTGGTCTTGTCCGCTATATCGACCAGTGTGATTTCACCTCTCTCGACTTGTGATACCAGAACATATTCGGAAGCAGCCTGTCCAGGTTTAAGCAACGATGGTCCCACCTCTGCCCTTGGATCATAAGGAGCAAACCATTGAGGAAACACACCTACCAATATAATAAAAATCAATAATAAACCACTGATCGCGACAAACCACCAATCTCCGCCATACCATTTCCTGGCAATGAATAATTTTCGAACAAAACCTACGCGATCCAGATCGAGCATCCAATCGGGTACTTTATCAGCGGTTGATGGGTTTTTATTTTCAGATTCCATATCTATTCTCAACTTTTTTCTTAATGATATTAATAACGAATACGAGGATCAATGAACGCATATAAGAGGTCCATCAAAAGACTGACGAAAGCCACAAATAACGCAAAGACACCAATCGTTGCCTGCACAGCCGTGTAATCACGCAGTTGAATGCGTTCAACCAGATACCTGCCAACCCCTGGCAATGAAAATGTCGTTTCTGTCAGTACAGCGCCTGCCAACAGAATTGCAAACTGTAAACCAAGCAGGGTAAGAATTGGAATAAATGTATTTCTCAAAGCGTGTTTATAAGCCAACCTGTTCTCCGGTAAACCCCGGGCTCGACCGGCGGTTATGAAATCGGATTGCAACATTTCAATCATATTGACCCGTGTCAGGCGGACAAACACACCAGTTAATGCCAGGCCAAGCGTGATGGACGGCAATGCCAGATGCATCAGGGATGATCCCAAAGCAGCCCAGTTTCTGGTTAATATTGAGTCAATCACATAAAAATTGGTTATTGTTTCAAAATTCGTCATTAAAAGCGTATCCATCCTTCCCGCCAGGGGAAAAATTGGTATTCGAACTGAAAAAAATATTTGAAACAATAACCCCATGAAAAAAACCGGAATAGAATAAATCACTATACTCAATAACCGAATAACGTAGTCAATTGGTTTCTTGCGATTCTTAGCAGCGTATGCACCAGAAAATATTCCGATCAGAGCAGTCAAAGTAATAGCAGGGATTGTCAATTCAATGGTCGCTGGAAGTCGTTCCCCCAGCTCATCACGTATAGGTCGTTCTCCCTGCGTGAGGGCATTTCCAAAATCAAGTGTCACCATATCCCAAAGAAAATCAAAATATTGCACGTACAAAGGACGATTCAAACCAAGGCGCTCTCGAAGAACATCCGCTTGTTCGGCACTAACCCTGGGGCCTAATTGCGAACGAATAGGATCCCCGGGTAGAATCCTCATGATTAAGAAAATCATAGAAACAAGAATTAACACCATCGGGATCGTTAATAACAAGCGGGTGATTATAAATCTACGTAAAGATGCCGACATCGATAACTCCTATTTTTCAAAAAAAAAGGGGGCAAGGTTTCCCTCGCCCCCAGTACAAAATACTTTCTAAGATCACCTGATTTCAAATCAAGTGCTTGAGCCGTAATAAACCTTGAGGGCTTACTTATTATATGGATACGTATGGTTGAATACCATATACCTCAAAGCAGGAGCATCAACTTTATCAGTATTTACACCATCAACACTCATCAACCGGATCGCTTCCACCGGTCCTAAAGTTCTCCAGGCAACATCAATCTCGCCTTTTTCAATTGCATTGGACATCGTGGTTGGATCTGCAAAGTAGCGGATGATAACGGTTTTGATAAAAGGCGCATCACCCAGATATTCCGAGTTTGCTTCCAGAACCATTTGTTGTCCTGGTTCGTGTGAAACCATTTTATAAGGACCAATTCCGTCCAGCTTTGTTGGGAATTGAATGATTTCATCGGCTACGAATTCATTCGGATTGGAAACCACAAATGGGGCTGTCGCTGATAATGCCGGGAAGAAACCGAAGGATGCTTTCAAATTATAAGCAACTGTTAATTCATCTACAGCTTCTACACTTTCAACATACAATTGGATCAAACCGGAAACCTGTCCTTCCAAAGTATTTAAACGATCCCAGGAATCAACGTATGTCTGGGCTGTGACAGGAGTACCATCAGCAAATTTCAAACCTTCTTTAAGTGTAAATGTGAAGGTTAATCCGTCATTGCTAACTTCTGGCATCCCGACGGCTGCGCCAGGGACTAATTCAGAGGTACCTGGTGTGTAGGAAAGCAATGCCATTCCTGTGTTTTTGATGATTTCCCAGTCATGGGTGGCATAAGCATCAGATGAATCAAGACTGTTGACCTCATCTGTTGTACCAATGATGATCGTGTCTGTGCTACCCGAAGCGGGTTGCGCATCTGGGCCAAATGAAAGAACATTGTAGTTGAACTCGAATGGAGCGCCAACGACGACACCTTCTACCCCATCACGGTAGGAAACAAATTCAGGTTCCCAGAATAATGGCAGGGTTGGCACATCGGTTGCATACAGATCACCTATACTCTGGTAGATCGATTCGCGTTCTGCGGGATCAGCCGAGGATGCAGCTGCAAGCAACATTGCATCCATGTCTTCATTACAATAGTTGACGCCATTATCTGGTGACTGCAGACAGGAAGCAAATGGGGAAAGCCAGTTTTCAGGATCAGCAAAATCCGGGAACCAACCCAAAATAAAGAAGGGGAGTTCGCCAGCAACGAATCCATCTACATACTCTGCCCAGTTCATGCTCTTGAGTTCAACCTTGATTACGCCAGTCTCTTCCAATTGTTCTTTGATCACCTGCATAACATCAGCACTTGTGGTGCCATAGTGTTCGGGGGGATACCATAAAACAAATTCGAAAGGCATTTCCTCGGAATAACCTTCACTCTTGACCAGTTCAATTGCCATATCCAGGTCACGGGTTCCGTATTTATCCAGGAATGGTTCTGTGGCGTATGGATATCCGGAGGGAACCATGTGATATGCAGGAATGTTGCGGCCTTCGAAGACACGGTCAACAATTACTTCACGGTCAATAGCGGCGGCTACTGCTTCACGCAATGGTTGTGTCCATAAAAATTCCCGATCAGGAATACCAGCAGGTTCTGCCGGTTCGTCAACAACAGGCTCTTCTACCACTGGTTCTTCCACCACGGGCTCTTCAACCACTGGTTCTTCCACCATCGGTTCTTCAACTGCAGGTGTTGCTGGTTGACAGGCGACTAAAAGCATGCTGGCTACCAGTAACACAAAAACTACGCTTAAAAGCGATTTAGATCTCATTACTTCCTCCTTATGTTGTAATTAAACTTGAATTTAGTATTAGGACGTACAAGAAGTTTGTTAGAAAAAATACACCTCCTTTTGATTTAGAACGTGAATATTAGACTTGTCAATTGATTCAACCATTTTACATGACATTTGTCAATACCGCCTAAGTATAATTGTCACCTGGTCATTTGGATGGGAGGAAACGCTTTTGCACAATCACCCAGGCTATTCAGCCCCAATGATATTCTGTCAAGCTACTTTTGACAGAGTGTCTTGACAGTCATTTTCCATGCAGGTATAATCCTCATCAATATACTCCATAGGAGTATTTAGATTAATCTGTATATTGAGGAAAAAGATGCCATTATATGAATATGTTTGTAACGATTGTGGACAACCTTTTGAAAAAATGATGCGCTTTAGCGAGTTAAACCAAACCCCCAGTTGCCCAACCTGTGCTGGCATTAACACCAGCAAACAAATCTCATTATTTGCCAGTTCCGGATCATCCTCTTCCTCAGGTGCCTCCAGTTGCGGTAGCAGCCCCACCAGCCGCTTTCGCTGAGGGGGCTAATTCACCTGCGTGTCAGGTAAAAAGGGTAGCCGAATGCAACTCAATCAGAATCAGGCAAAAGATAAATTAATCAATCGCTTGCGCCGCATAGAAGGTCAGGTGCGCGGAGTGCAGTCTATGGTTTCCGATGAGCGCAACTGCCGTGATATTTTACAGCAGTTAAGCGCCATCCGCTCAGCTGTGCAAGGTGTCAGCCTGCTCTTAATGGAAGATTACATGGCAGATTGTTTTGTCAACCTGGAGGAGAAAAACCCGCAGGAACGTGATGAAATCCTTAAAGATATCATTCAAATATTGGGGAAAACTCCCTGAGAAAGAGGAACTATGGCTCAAGCAAAAATAATCTGGCAGCCCGGTAGCAAGACCTTTATTGGGATCGATTCAACCAATCACTCAGTGGTATTATCCACACCCGATGAAGGCGTGGGGATGAAACCTTCCGAGTTATTATTGGTCGCGGTCGGATCCTGCACCGCCGTAGATGTGGTCAATATCCTTGAAAAAAAGCGCTTTCAATTGAACAGCCTCGAAATCGAGGTCAGCGCTGAACAGGAATCTGATCCGCCCTGGACCTTCCGAAAAATTCATATCCATTACAAACTCAGGGGAGCTGAACTCACCGAAAAAGCGGTTGAACAGGCCATCCAACTCTCTGAGGAAAAATATTGCTCCGTTTCAGCCACCGTACGTGCCAGTGCTGAGATCAGCACTTCATTCGAGATATTTTAAAAAAAACTAAGCCAGATCTGCCGGACTGACGCCTAATTCATCCGGCATAAATCGCATTCCTTTTAGTTCATCAAAGATCAAATACTTGCCTTCCAAATCCGGACGTACTTTTTTCAGCGCGTCAAACAAATAAGTATAACTGGTCATCACACGCCGTTTCCAATCCAGACCCAGGTTGCGCGCCACCTTTTGGATACTCTTGCCATCCGGGCCTTCAATCTCGATGAAATTTCCAAACGGCAATTCATCCAGCACTACCAGGGTATCCAGTAACGAATAGGTGGTGCGATATTTTTCGTACGCCATCACCACTTCAAATCCCAATCCTTCCAGCAGTGTACGGGCTGTATCAAAATCATCCACCAGCACTTCAATTTCCTGCCGGATACTGACCGGTTTACCAACCTCAGCCGCCCCTTTGAAGGTCATGATATTTTGTGTATCTTTGCGCAGTCGCAAAACATGCCGTAAATTGCGTAATCGTCCGTCCGCTGTGTCAAAGCGTAAATTGGATTCAAAACCACGCTCCTGCAACAATGTACCGCCCAAATCTGCTATTTTTTGTTCGATTTCTTTCAAAGAAAGCACATAAAATTTCACTTCAATTTCAACATCACTGGTGTTTTTCATTCTTCATCCTTTGGGCATTTTTTGTCAGATAATAATAGCCAAATACAAAACCGATATAAACGATGGTTGCCACAATTCGAAACGGCAAATTATAAAAAGCGATATTGTTCTGGGAAAAGATCAAATAATCCAACCACCAACCCACAGCCAATATCACGACACTGAGCTGAACTACCTTGCTGCTCCAGATCCGTTGCGTCCAGGCAGCCAGGGCAGCGAACATCCCAATCACCCCGATCAATACGCCTGTGATTAAACTATACCAGGGTCCTGGCATCACACCTAAACGCAGTAAAATCTCCCATTGGTAGAGGCTCTGGTAAACGCGCAACCATCCCATCACAGCAATTAATACCAGTGAGAAGGTCATTAATTTTAGTAAAAAAGGCCTTTTCTTTTTCAATGTCGGTTTCCTGCTGAAATTGTACTCCATGTCAGCAGAGGTAAGCATATTCGTATTACCTTTTGTCAACCATCTTCCCAATCAGGGATTTAATGGATAGAACTGTAACTCCCATACATGCACATGTTCCGGTTCGGCATTATTCAGGTTGATCACCCGTACTTCCACCTGCTGTACCGGAATCATTTCAGGCAAATACAATTCAACAAACCGCGGATTCGTAGCCCCTTCTACTTCGAGAATCAAAATCTGCGGCTGTTCTGCTGCGGATGCCCATACTTCAGCCTCAATGCGCGTCGGTTCTCCGCCTATTCGCAGGGACAACCAGGCTACCGGTCGGGGCTGTGAAAATTGAACGATCATCCGCAGTGGATTCGCCTCCCAGGTCCTCGCCAGTGTGGACTGATCGCCATCAAAAATGTGCTGGATCTCCCCCATATCCAGGGTGGAATACGCCACCTGCACCTCTTCGCCGTCTGCCAATAAGGCAGTTCCATGATTCATCATGCGCCGGGCTTCCAATTCTTCCGCGAACACATCTTCAATATTGGCTACATAATTCAGTTGCATAAAGTAAAAGCCAGGCTCACCATTCGGATAATGCAACACTTTCACGATTTCGCGATTTGTGAATTTTTGGCTCTCTTCCATATGCTGCTTTTCTTCCGGGATCATTACAAAAACCGTTTGGGGGTCAAACGGTTTATATTCGCTGATATAACCATCAATACTGCCCATCTGAAACGGGGTGGGATCATCAAAGAAAAAGCGCGCCAATATATCTGCCCCATTTGTCCAGGCGGAGGTCAGGTAAAATTTCTGATCGGGATCATTCTGCAATTCATTTTCGATCGTTCCAAAGACCTCCCGGGCACCATACTGCATGCCGTACAAGCCATAATTTGTGAACCAGGTGGAACCGTTATGCAGCGCATCCCAGCTCATCAGAATATTTGCCAGGCTCAAAAGCACAAAGATACCGATCCCGCTCAACAAACCTGTCCACTGGGGTTTTGGTCTTCTTACTTGAAGTTTCCCCTGCAACCACGCCCAGCTTTTTAAAAGACCCATCGTGGTTAAGATTGACGCGGGGATAACCATCACCAGTGCCCTGGTGATCCCCAATTGCATGAGAGCCGCACCACTCGGCGCAGCCAGGAGCATGATCAGCGCAAGTCGTGCAAAAGATTGTCTGAAATGTTTGATGCACCACAGGATGCCGAGCAAGAGGAAGGGCAGCCCTACCTGCCATAAATGCCCATAGTCTTTCATCAGATGACGAGGGAGATCAACCTGGTTCGGAAGGTACCAATACAGGGGGTTTAAACCACGAAGATATTCCCCCAAAAAATTCAGTAGCTTCTCACCCATTGAGATGTTTTGTACCCAGTATGACCCTAATATCTCCAAATGACGCCTGGTTTCTCCGGGATGGTCGAGTGAAAAGCGCAAGTAAGGCAGCAGGAATACAAGCCCCATCCCCAGACCTTTAAAGAACACCCTCATGTGTTGCCAGTGGTAGCGCAAGTCACTCACCAACAAGCCCAATAATGTAAACCCAACCACCACCCGCATGGGACTGTAACTGTAAAACGCCAGGGCTGCCAGGGCTGCCGCACCGAATAAGTACCGTGGGTGCTGGTTGCGGTATAACACATAACACGCAACAAACCCGGCGTAAAAGCTGACCGCCATGGATGTTTCAAAAGCAGTGCGCGAATGTAAAAACCAGGCCGGCATCAACGAGAGCACCAGCACCGCCAGCCAGCCCAAGCCTTTTTTTAACCCCTTTTCGATCATCAACCCTACGCCAACAGCAGCCAGGAGGGTTAGCAATACCGCAGCACCACGGGTTGCCCAAATTTCCTTACCTAACAACCAAACTGGAAGAACCTGATAATATACCGACGTACTCAGGTTATACTGGCCACCATTTTCGAAAAAAGTGGGTAAAAACTCACCATAAGGGCTATAAAATTGATCTCGTATCAGATCCACCGCATGCACGCTTTGAATGGCTTCATCGCTGAAGAAATAGATCGGAAAATCTGCCAACCCTACCAGACGTATGACCATATACACCATCAAAGCCAGCGAGAATGCCAGGATTGGCAGTGAAAACAGACGCCTGCTACCCGAGCTTTCAATCTCATCAATCCCGATTGCAGGTTGTTCCTTAAGCGCATCTGCCTTTAAGGTTCTGGTATTCAATACCTCACCTGCCTGATCCACATCATGACATACGACCTCCAGATCGCTTTTCGGTGGCAGGTTAACTTCCAGTTTTAGATGCTGGTTCATTTGGGTCTGTTTAATCAATTTGGGAGAAAGGGGTGTTTCATCCATCGGTTTTTCTGATTATAGCATTTTGAGGTAACATCTCAATAAATGGGGGCAGGCTTGTACCTCAAATTATTGAAATGATGCATTTTGAGCAGCGTAATTTTCCATAGGATTGCCTGGCAGGGAAAATTTCAAAAATGGCTTAAAATAGTAGCAGTGAGGGTGCTCGTGTTGTCACTTCTATATGGAAGACAACGACAATTACAGCCTGAAATCCTGTTACAATTGCAGCACCAAGCCTGTCAGGAGCACCTTTGCCTCGACAGTAAACACCAAATCTCAAAAAGACAAGCAGGTATTATGAGTGAAGAGATAACAATCGATATTTTCAATCATCTTGTAACCCTGGCTGCACTCGAGCTGGATGAAAAACAGGCAGCTTATTTGCGCCGTGAATTGAACCAGCAATTGAAAGCCATTCATGAATTGGAAGCCATTCCCCTGGACGCTGACATGCCTACCACCACCCATGGCGTCACTTACAATCAGGCTAACAGCCCGGCATTACGGGAGGACACCTGGCAATCTCATCCCAACCCGGATGAGATTCTACAGCAAGCCCCGCAGGTGGAGGATCATTACATCATTGTGCCTGATATCCCACACGAGAAACTGGATTAAGCCATGGAACTTTGCGATCGCTCAGCCCACGAACTATTGGATTTACTGCAAAGCAAGCAGGTCTCTGCGCAAGAAATTGTCGCAAGCAGCCTGCAACGCATCAACACAGTGGATGGTCGCCCTGGAAGCCTGGAGTCTGGCGCGGAAACCAACCAGGACAGAGAAACCGTGCATGCCTTCATCTCCGTTACCGCTGATCAAGCGCTGCAGCAAGCCAGGTTCATTGATCAGCAACTCTCCAAAGGTGAACAGGTCGGCCGGTTGGCGGGTATTCCCTTTTCTGCCAAAGATGTCTTTTGCATCAAAGACACATACACCACTGCAGCATCAAAAATCCTGGCGAATTTCAAAGCCCCATATACCTCTACCGCCGTGGAGCGCTTGCAAAACCAGGGTGCCATCCTGCTGGGCAAGGTCAATCTGGATGAGTTCACTTATGGTTCATCCAATGAATCGACTGCCTTCCAACCCTGCCCACGTAATCCCTGGGACACCAGTCGTGTCCCCGGTGGTTCCTCCGGTGGCAGCACCGCTTCTGTCGCGGCTGGTGAGGTGCCTTGCTCGCTTGGGACAGACACAGCCGGATCCATCCGCCAGCCAGCAGCTTTTTGTGGTGTCGTTGGTCTCAAACCTACCTACGGTCGAGTCTCGCGCTATGGGATCATCGCCTTTGCCTCCTCGCTGGACTGCCCGGGTCCGATTACCCGTGACGTCACCGATGCAGCCCTGATGCTGCAAGCCATCGCTGGAGCTGACCCGCGTGACAGCACCGCTGCCAATATCCCGGTGCCGGATTATCTGGCAACCCTGGAGCAGGGTGTCAAAGGCAAAAGGATCGGCTTATCTCCCGATTACTTCCAGATCACATACATGGATGCCGAAACCGGCGAGATTCACCAAAGACCGGTGCAGGAGGATATCCGCAGCGCGATTTATCATGCTGCTGATGTGCTGCGCAGCATGGGCGCTGATATTATTGAAGATGTCCCCATGCCCAATACCCGCTATGGCATTCCGGCATTTTTCGTCATCAGCCGCGTGGAAGCAGCTTCCAACCTGCATCGCTACGATGGCGTCAAATATGGTTATCGCACCACCAGTACAGAAGATGATCTACGTGTTATGTATCGCAAGACCCGTAATGAAGCCTTTGGGCTTCAACCGAAATTACGTATTTTGATGGGAATGTATGTCAGCGCTGCTCAATATTCCGAACAATATTACAACCGCGCTTTGAAAGTGCGGGCATTATTGCGTCGCGATTTTGATCAAGTCTTTGATCAGCAGGGCAAATACCAGTTGGACGCTCTCCTCACTCCCACCACCCCGACCACTGCCTTCCCTATTGGTGCAATCTATGGCGACTCGGTCCTGATGCAATACGCCGATCAGTTCACTGTCAGCGCTAACCACGCCGGTATCCCCGGCATTTCTTTACCAGGTGGCATAGCCGAGGATGGCTTACCCATCGGTGTGCAGTTCCTGGGTCCTGATTACTCTGAGCAGACCCTGCTGCAAATGGGGCGTGCGCTGGAAATTGGCACCCAGAATGAAGCCTGGCGAACCTTAAAACCTGCTGTTCTGCGATGATTTGTTAACATGAATAATTTTTCCCGATATCCCCATCGAACCACCACCAGGAGGATTGGATGACAGAATACGAAGTTGTAATTGGCCTGGAAACACACATCCAGTTGAACACCAAAACAAAAATCTTTTGCGCCTGCAAAGCCGACTCCTGGGATGATGAGCCCAACACCAATATCTGCCCGGTCTGTACCGGCTTGCCTGGCGTATTACCTGTGCTTAACAAAGCAGTGGTGGAAAAAGGCGTCCTGCTCGCCAAAGCTATGCAGTCCGAAATCCGCATGCGCTCCTTCTTTGACCGTAAGAATTACTTCTATCCCGATTTACCCAAAGGCTATCAGATTTCACAATATGACCTCTCTCTGGCTAGTGGCGGCTATCTGGATATCCCCATGCCCGAAGGCTACACCCGCAGGGTCAGTATCCATAAGCTGCACATGGAAGAAGACGCCGGCAAGACCAAAAACGCTGGCAATCTGCGTCTGATCGACTTCAACCGCTGTGGTGTCCCCCTGGTTGAAATGGTCACGGGGCCAGACTTACGTTCTGCCAATGAAGCTGCTCAATACCTGATCCGTCTGCGCCAGTTGTTGCGCTGGTTGGGCATCTCCGAAGCCGACATGGAAAAAGGTCATCTGCGCTGTGACGCGAATGTTTCTATCCGGCCGAAAGGCTCAGACCAACTCTTCACCAAAACCGAGATCAAAAATGTGAACTCAATAGATAACGTGCGCAATGCCATTGAACACGAATTCGAACGCCAGATTCGCGAGGTGGAAGCGGGTAACCGAGTGCACGCCTGGACCCTGGATTGGGATGAGGAGACCAATGAGCTGCGCAAGATGCGCTCCAAAGAGACCGAAGCTGATTACCGTTACTTCCGCGAACCAGACTTGCTTCCCCTGAACCTCACTCAGGTGTGGCTGGATCAAATTCTGGCAGAGTTCCCCGAACTCCCCCTGGAACGCAAAGCCCGTTTCATCACCGAGTACAAACTACCTGAATATGATGCCGACATTCTCACCGGCGAACGCCATCTCTCCGATTATTTCGAAACCGCTGTCAAGATGTATGCAGGAGATCCCAAGAAAGTCTCCAACTATCTCATGAATGACATCTTGCGCATGCTGAATGAAAGCAGCATAACCGCCAATCAATTGCAACTGACCCCGGCCTACCTGGCGGAAATCCTGAAAATGGTCGACGCCGGGCAAATTAACACCTCCACCGGTAAAAGCCTGCTGGACAAGGTAGAAACCAGCGGAAAATCCCCCAAAACAATTGTGGAAACGGAAGGATTGGGGCTGGTCAGCGATGATTCCGCCATCCGCGCGGTGGCTGAGAAAATCGTAGCAGCCAACCCCAAGGAAGTCGAAACCTTCCGCGCCGGCAAAGAAACCCTGATCGGTTGGTTCACCGGCCAGGTTATGCGCGAAATGCGCGGCAAAGCAGATCCCAAACTGGCAACACAGATTTTACTGGAGTTGCTGAAGAAGTAAATACAGTTGGGATAGTTTCCGAAGGACTGTTCAAAAAAATCTAAAACGGAGATACTTCATCGATCACGCGGAAATGAAGTGTATTCATTAATTCGATAAACTCACTTAAGCCTGTTTCACGATCCGATGATGAAGGAATGATGGTGAAACCAAGAGTATCATAGTAAGTATTCTTAGTTCTGGTCAAAAACCGCATTTCATAGTTATCTTCCTCACTGGTTTTTAGAAATAAGGAAACAGGATAGCCATCCAGAATGGTAGTCTCGCTGATTAAAGTATATTCTCCGCCAGTAGATAAAAAAATGTATTTTTCATCGTATTTTGTTATGGCATCGGAAATTTCTGGATAATAAAAAATACTATACCGTAAAGCGCCAATTTCCCCTTCATTCATATTGGGATTAATGAAACTGACATAAAACATTCTGGTTCCTTCATCCGTGATTAAATCTGTATTTTCCTGATCGAGGATTAACTCATTCGCTTCGGGGTAATCAAAAATAAAATCAAAAAGGTCGTCCTGATAAACCTTTCCCTGGAATGGGTTTTCTGTTGGAATCGGAATTGGTGTTGGTGTAGGAATAATCGTCGGTAGAATAATTTTAGTTTTATGTACCGTAGGGGTTGGGGTTACCAAACGATCAAACGGAACGGTTGAAATTCCAATGGAAAAACAAATCAAAGAATTTATTACTGCCCCAATAATGACTAAATTTTTATTCATTCTTTTTTCCAATAAAGAACTTTTAAGTTCATTATAGGAAATTAAATTTGTTCTAAACTTATCAGTTTTGTAATCCAGTTGAAACGAATCCAATTTGAGTTCAACCTTTATGGGATTGGGAGAAAGAATAGATAAATTAAGACTATAATTATTAATAATCATAGATAATCAATTCACATCCCATGAACTCAATCCTCTCAAAAGTATCTTATTTCTCCCATCTTCCTCAGGAAGATATTCTTGCAATTCAGAAAAACGCACGCAAACGAAATTTCCATGCTGAACAAATCATCATGCTGGAAGGCGAAAACAACGGGGGATTGTACATCGTTGAAAGCGGTTGGCTGAAGGTAAGTAAAATGTCCATGAGCGGCCGTGAGCAGGTTCTCAATTTCCTCGGGCCTGGCGATGTGTTTAATGCCATTGCTGTTTTTTCAGATCACCCCAACCAGGCATCGGTCATTGCCCTCGAGGATAGTATTGTCTGGTGGATTGATCAGGCCACCATCGACGAACTGATTCAATCACATCCAGTCCTGGCAAAACAGGTCATTACAGATCTGGCATCCCGGATTCTTCATCTTATCAGCCTTGTAGAAGATTTGTCTTTACGGACCATTGAAGCGCGCCTGGCGCGCATTCTGGTGCAATCCATGGAAAATTCACAAGTGACCCGGCAGAAATGGGCAACCCAAAATGAAATGGCAGCCAGATTGGGAACCGTGCCGGATGTATTGAATCGCGCATTAAGAAAATTCGTGGATGAGGGGATTATAGATGTAAAACGGCATCAAATTCGGATTCTGGATGTTGATGCCCTCAAATTAAAAATCGAATAGTCTGAATTTTGGACTCCTGATTAACCTGTTTCCTGCAGGTCTTTTTTATAAATCCGACTTATGTCGAGGATTTCTATTTGATATTCGCGTATGCTTGTTGAAAAGAAAGTGGATAAGAAATGACCAGAATGGCTGTGGAACCCATAAAAAATGATTGGCCGGTCCCTCAGATTGACCCCGAAAAATGTGATGGATGCAATTTGTGCGTACATGTCTGTCCCAATCACGTGCTCGCCCTGCACAACAAAATTGCAGTGGTAGCCCATCCACAAAAATGTGATTATAGCGGCTTGTGTGAACAAATATGTCCGCGGAAAGCCATTCAACGTGTGTTCGAAATTTTTATTATTGAAGAAGATGGAAAGGATTGAAGCAGTCAAATGGATACCAAGGTGAAAATCGTCTGTCGAGATGGCGAAGTTGGGAGTCTTAAAGAGGTAATTGTGAACCCCAAAACACATCAGCCCACTTATTTAATCGTCTTGAGAGCAACCAATCCACAACAAACATTACGAGTACATGTGCTTTCCGTCGTGAAAGTAAGTGATAACGAAATTGTTCTCAACAAAAGCATGGAATCTCTGGATTTTTTAACAAATCACCAGTTAATCAATCCCGTCTTTGCATAAAGGTAAAGCAAATTTAATATAAACGGAATCAAAGGAGTAGGAATGACAACACAAACAATCGTCTTAGGAATGGCTGGTTTTTTACACAATCTGTTTACAGTAGTTTGGATTGGTGGATTAATCATGATCGTGATCACAATATTGCCGGCAGCCAAAAACAGCCTGGAGAATAACAAACAAGTCCAGAAATTGATGCATGCAATCCTGCAGCGTCATCGTGTCTGGGTTTATATCAGCATTGTTGGCCTTTTTCTCACCGGCATCATCCAAGCCAGGGTAGCTCCAGATTTTAGTGGCTTGATGCGCTTTAATACAACTTATGCCAGTCTGGTATCCATCAAACATATACTGACGTTGATCATGGTTGTGATTGCCCTTTACCGGTCAATTGTCATTGGGAAAAAAGGGTTGAATATTACCCCACAACAGAGTAAATTGAGCTTGAAATTGGTGTTTGCCAATGCTTCGCTCGGGATTCTCATATTATTAGCAAGTGCCTTTTTGGCGATCGTCTAGGAATCTAGTGTCTACAAAATATACAGAAATTAAAAGGAGGTCATGATGAGTTGGTCAATTAAACTATTTAGTATTAAGGGAATAGACGTAAAAATCCATACTTTATTCTTTTTAATCCTTATATGGGCTGCTTACCGCTGGAGTGTTACAACCGGAGCAGGATTACAGGGAGCGTTGTTCGGTGTAGTAGCAACGTTATTACTTTTCGTTGCCGTGTTATTACATGAATTGGGACACAGTTTCCAGGCCATGAAATACAAGGTGAAAGTCAAAGATATTACCCTGATGCCCCTGGGAGGTGTTGCTCAGATGGAAAAACTCCCTAAGGACCCCAAACATGAATTAAAAATTGCCTTAGCCGGGCCAATGGTCAATTTTGCCATTGTCGCTGTTTTGGTTGTCATTGGGGTCATATTGCAAACCAGTGCGATTATTTCCATCGATGAATTGGTGTCCTCACTCGGGCAGACCAATTGGGCAGGGATGCTGGCATACCTGACCATGGCGAACCTAATGTTAGGTCTTTTTAACCTGCTACCGGCATATCCTATGGATGGAGGGCGAATATTACGGTCGTTGCTTTCCATGCGCATGGATCACACCCGGGCGACCAGAATCGCAGCAGTGATTGGTCAGGGATTGGCATTTCTGATGGGATTAATCGGCTTCATCAACGGTCAATACACATTAATCCTGATCGCCATTTTTATCTGGATCGGTGCGGGGCAGGAAAGCCGCGGGGTGCAGGTACAGGATACCTTACGGGAAATCAAAGTAAGGCGTGCAATGGTGCGCGCACCACAAACACTTATCGTGAATGATTCCCTCTCCAAAGCGGTTGAACTGACCTTATCCACTGCACAGTCAGTATTCCCTGTGGTGGAATGGGGCACACAAAAGGTTGCTGGCATCCTGGGTGAAGCCGAGCTATTGAGCGGATTAAAAAAGCTGGGCGAAACAGCAGCTGTACGTGAGGTCATGCGTACAGATTTTCCCGTTGCGCATCCGGACGATGCCTTATATGTCACGCTCGAAAAATTGGCAAAATCAAAGATCAAGGCGATACCGGTCGTTGATGATGACCAAGACCTGATCGGAATGATCACAGCCAGTGATGTCAATGAAGCCTACCGCTTGTTGACAGTCAGCCCACAAATCGTCAGTGAGCCTGTCTGAAGTTGGTAAGGTGAATAGCTAAAAGGCAAAATGCCCGAGGCAAAGGGATTAGAAATTAAACTTCCAGATGCTTTGTGCCTTCTGCCTTTTTGCTTTCAGTTTTCGGCTTTGGGCTAACACCTTTCAGCAATAATCTTTAACCTTTTTAATCGATTTTCCCTACTTGACATAGGACACTTGTTCGTGTTATTATATAGTACAAATATTCGATTATTAAGGAGAGTTTAAATGGCTAGAAAAAGAGAAGGTCTCAGTGACCGCCATCACAGGATAATGGAATATCTGACCGAGTTCATCGATGAATTTGGCTATTCCCCCTCTATTCGTGAAATCGGTGATGCCATCGATGTCAAATCAACTTCATTGGTGGATTATTACCTCAATCAACTTGAAGAAAAAGAGTACATTTCGCGTGAAGGGCGTATCTCACGCAGCATTCGTGTACTAAAACCCATGCGCTCTGCCGCCAAAGGTATCAGCACCAAGGTCAAAGACACCGTTCGCTCAGTCAACTCTGCATTAGAAAATCTTATCAACGTTCCAATCCGTGGGCGTATTGTCGCTAGTTCTCCCATCCCAATGCCCACCTCAGATTTCAACTATTACGATTCTGAAAGTGGTGTGGAAATTGCCCGTAGCCTCTTACCTGCCCGCGAACGTGTCAGCGAGCTTTTTGCCCTCGAAGTGCAGGGTGATTCAATGATTGACGCCATGGTAAATGATGGCGATCTGATCATCATTCGACCTTCCAATCAGGCAACCAACGGCGAAATGGTTGCTGTGTGGTTGGATGACAAAGACGAAACAACGCTGAAGTATTTCTACAAAGAAAAAAGCCGCATTCGCTTGCAACCAGCCAACCCCACCATGGATCCTATTTTCATAGACAACCCTGAAGCGTTACGCATTATGGGTAAAGTGGTAATGGTCATCCGTCAATACAAAAGCGAAATACTGTAAATCTCTTTTTAACTGTTCATTTATATTCTTTTTCCCGCCATGGATAGGAATCAAAAAAACGGCTGAGATATTCAACCGTTTTTTTATTTTAATCCTGATTGGATTAGGCAACCACTACTTCAGCGCCTGCTTCAACCAATTTTTTCTTGGCATCTTCGGCAGCTTCTTTGGAAACACCGGTGAGCACCTTTGAGTCAGCAGCTTCTGCCATATTTTTGGCTTCGACGAGACCCAGGTTGGTCAATTGGCGGATAACCTTGATGGTTTCAATCTTCTTGGGGCCAGCACCCTTGAGAACAACATCAAACTCAGTCTGTTCTTCAACTTCTTCTGCAGCAGCAGCAGGACCAGCAGCAGCAGCAACAGCCACTGGTGCGGCAGCGGAAACGCCCCATTTTTCTTCCAACATCTTTACCAGATCAGCAGCTTCTAATACAGAAAGCTCGCTCAACATATCAACAATTTTTGCTAAATCAGCCATTTCTAATCACTCCTTAAGTGTGTTTGATAAAATAATTATTAAATTTCAACCTTATCCTTGTTCAGAATAAGCATTTACAACTGCAGCCAATCCACGTGCAGGTTCAGCAATGGTACGAACCAGTTTGCTGGCTGGTGAATTGATTAAACCTAACAATGTAGCGCGTAATACCGGTAAACCTGGTAATTCTGCCAGTGAGTCAACATCATTCTGGCTGATCCTACGTGAACCCAAATATCCTCGCTTTACAGCAAAAACATCAGATTTTTTGGTTACATCTTTGATTACCTTTGCTAAAGCGGGCGGATCACTGAATGCGAAGCCAGCCATAGTGGTGCCTTCCATTTCAAACTCTGCATCAATGCCGGTGTTCTGGAAAGCCTTGGACATCAAGGTGTTTTTCACAACGTGAATTTCACTACCAGTTTCACGAATTTTTGTGCGCAAGTCATCGATTTCTTTCATGCTCATATTATGGTATTCTAGAAAGAAAACAGCTTCACTGTCTTGCAACCACTGCTCATATTGAGCCGTTATTTTTCTTTTTTGTTTCTTGGTAAAAGCCAACGTCTTACCTCCTTCCTCACAAATTAAAATAAAAAGTCTTTACTTTTCGCCAAAGTAAAGACTTCTAACAAACATAATCCTGATAACAGGTAAATCGTCTTTCAGTCTTCACCTCGGCGGGAAATTAAGCCCTAAGGCTCCTGCTTTCTTCGGTGAACCCCAATTGTATCACAATCGGGCTCTCACAATGTTAATATTTCTAATTACTCTTTTCTTTTCATTGCCAGCGCGACAATAGTATCAACCTTGATGCCAGGTCCCATCGTGGAAGCAATCGTGACACGTTTAATGTAACTGCCCTTTGCTCCGGCTGGTTTGGCTTTACGAATGGCTTCCATCAAAGCTGATAAATTCTCAAATAATTTTTCCAGATCGAACGAAACCTTGCCAACAGGTGCATGGATATTGGCGGTCTTATCCAGACGGAATTCTACACGACCAGCTTTAGATTCTTCGATCACGCGCGGCAAATCCTCTGCCTGTACCACGGTGCCTGCCTTCGGATTCGGCATCAAGCCACGCGGACCCAACACACGACCTAAACGACCAGCCTTACCCATCATATCAGGGGTGGAGATCGCTACATCGAAATCGGTGAAACCATCCTGAATCTTCTTAATCCATTCATCGTCATCAGCAACATAGTCAGCGCCAGCTTCGCGAGCCAAAGTGGCTCCTTCACCCTGTGCAAAGACCAAAACGCGCACTGTTTTACCCAGCCCATGCGGTAAAACGACCACATCACGTACCTGTTGGTCTGCCTGACGGGGATCCAAACCCGTGCGCAAGTGTACTTCAATTGTCCCATCAAATTTTGTGAATGATAACTCTTTTGCTAATCTCAGCGCTTCTAGTGGATCATAGTATTTCTGTCGATCTACTTTTTCCATTGCTGCTTTAAATTGCTTTCCTACTTTTGCCATTTTTTCTCCTTTGTGGTTCCAGCGGGCAACTCAGGTCACCCTCCCACAATTAACTAATCAACTACCGTAATGCCCATATTGCGAGCTGTACCTATAACCTGGCGCATTGCATCTTCCATATCCACAGCGTTCATATCTTTGAATTTGGTTTCAGCAATCTCACGCACCTGATCGCGAGTAACCTTTCCAACCTTTTCCTTGTTTGGAACAGCAGAACCTTTTTCAATTCCAGCTGCTTTTTTCAGAAGGAAGGCTGTTGGTGGTGATTTAAGGATAAATGTAAACGAACCATCCGTATAAACGGAAATTTCTGCTGGGATAATCTCGCCGGCTTTATTTTGTGTGCGGGCATTATATTCCTTACAGAAGGCCATAATATTGACACCATGCGCTGCGAGCGCAGGACCAACGGGTGGTGCCGGGTTTGCTTTACCAGCAGCCAACACCAACTTTACAAATGCTTTAAATTTCTTTGCCACTATTTCTCCTTCGTGGTTTTATCGGATTCTTCATCCTCCCACTTTTTTAAGGCACTCAAACAAGTGCCAGATTTACGCTTTTTCTACTTGCAAAAAATCCAGTTCTACTGGGGTTTCACGGCCAAAGAAATTGACCATGACCCGCACTTTGGTACGATCCAGATCAATTTCCGCCACAGTTCCACGAAAGTCGTTGAAAGGACCATCAACGATACGGACACGTTCACCTACTTTGAACGACACCTTGACATGTGGTGCTTCTGCTTCCATACGGCGCAGAATCTGAGATACTTCGTCCGTACGTAATGGGGTTGGATCATTACCCATTCCCACAAATCCGGTGACACCAGGTGTATTCCGAACGACATACCAGGACTCTTCGCTCATAGTCATATTCACCAGTACATAGCCAGGGAAAACATGTCGTTCTACCGTGCGACGTTTACCATCCTTAACTTCAATTTCTTCCTGAGTGGGGATAACAACATCAAAAATTCTGTCTTTCATACCCATGGAGTCGATTCTTTGTTCCAGGTTATGCCGAACTTTATTCTCGTAACCTGAATAGCAATGGATCACATACCAGTTTGCTTCTTCACCATCGCGCGCATCAGAGTCCAGTGTATCCGTTTCTGGATTTTCTTCTACTTTTTCCATTTCCAGATTTTCTGGTTCTTCTTCTGGATTGTTCTGATCGTTTACTAAATCATCCATCGGTAATTCCTCAACTTATTGTAGCGTTAAATAGCTACCAAAACAGCAACTAATCGAGAAAATATAAAATCTAATAATCCCAAAATTGCTGCCATAACAAACACCACAACCAACACAACTTTCGTTAATCGCCAGGCTTCTTGTGGAGTTGGCCAGCTAACCTTGCGCAATTCTCCAATTGTAGTACGCCAAAAACGAGCCAGTCGATTTTGTTTCTTTTTTGCTGAGCTCGAGGCTTTATCTGAACGTTTTGTTACTTCTTTTTCTTTTGGTTTCAGAAATTTAGCTGCCAATTTTTTCTCCTTTTTTACATCCAAAACGCCGCCTGGTGTGACGGCGCTGTCGGGCTTTCAAGGCAGGCGAGGCAGGAATTGAACCCGCAACCCCCGGTTTTGGAGACCGGTGCTCTGCCAATTGAGCTACTCGCCTGTAATGACTGTCGGTTGCATTGTTCAATGATGAGCTCTGCAACCAACTGTCAATGAGGTTACTTCGTCTCGCGATGCAGAGTATGCTTCCGACAACGCGGACAGTATTTACTTATTTCCATACGACCAGGATCATTGCGTCGATTTTTCTGAGAAGTATAGTTTCTCTCTTTACATTCACTACAAGCAAATGTGATTACTGGTCGAACATCTTTCTTTGATGCCATAATCTTTCACAGGTGCAACCAGACCTAAAACCCGATTGCCCCATCTCCTTTACAATAAATTACTCAAGAATCTTAGTGATCACGCCAGCGCCTACTGTCAGGCCACCTTCGCGAATTGCGAATTTTGAACCCTGTTCCAACGCAACCGGGACGATCAGTTCGACCATCATGTTGACATTGTCTCCGGGCATTACCATTTCCACCCCTTCTGGCAGGGTGATCGATCCGGTTACATCCATTGTTCGAATGTAGAATTGCGGTCGGTATCCCGGGAAGAATGGTTTGTGTCGTCCACCTTCATCACGGCGTAATACGTATACTTCTGCCATGAATTTGGTGTGCGGGGTGATGCTGCCTGGTTTGGCAATCACCATGCCGCGTTCTACATCATCGCGGTTGATGCCGCGTATTAATAAGCCCAGGTTGTCACCTGCCATTCCCTGATCCAGCAGTTTGTGGAACATTTCCACACCCGTGCAGACCGAGCTCATGCTCTTTTCGCGTAAACCTACGATTTCTACCGGTTCGCCTACTTTGATCATACCACGATCGACACGGCCAGTCACAACAGTTCCTCGACCTTTGATCGAGAACACGTCTTCCACTGGCATCATGAACGGTTTGTCCATTTCACGTTCTGGTTGCGGAATATAGCTGTCCACCACATCCAATAGTTCTCGTATACTGTCGTATTCGGGTGCCATCGGGTCGGTTGAGGTGCTTTCCAATGCTTTCAGCGCTGAGCCTTTTACGATCGGGGTTTCATCTCCCGGGAAGCCGTACTCTGTTAACATCTCCTGCAGTTCTAATTCAACCAGTTCTATCAATTCAGGATCATCCATCTGGTCGGTTTTGTTCAGGTATACGACGATGCTCGGCACTTCCACCTGGCGTGCCAACAACACGTGTTCGCGTGTCTGCGGCATTGGACCATCCGGCGCTGCTACCACCAGAATCGCTCCATCTACCTGCGCGGCACCGGTGATCATGTTTTTAATGTAGTCGCGGTGACCAGGCATGTCAACGTGTGCATAATGCCGTTTTGCTGTCTGGTATTCCACATGTGCAATGTTGATGGTGATCCCACGCGCTTTTTCTTCCGGTGCATTGTCGATTGAGTCGTATGCCCGATATTCACCGAATCCCATTAACTGACTGACCTTGGTGATCGCTGCTGTCAGCGTCGTCTTCCCATGGTCAATATGTCCCATTGTTCCCACATTCAGGTGGGGTTTACTGCGATCAAATTTCTCCTTCGCCATTCTATCACTCCTCGAATTTAATAATTCTAATTTTCGTTGTGTTTTTCCGGCAAAAAGAGCCCTCAATGGGACTTGAACCCATGACCTCGCCCTTACCAAGGGCGTGCTCTACCAACTGAGCTATGAGGGCTTGCCGTTCCTGTCGTGCTCCCTTTTTTGAGAGATCTTCGGCCAGAAAAAGACTAGTGGGCAGTGAAGGATTCGAACCTACGAAGTCGTTGACAGCTGATTTACAGTCAGCCCCCTTTGGCCACTTGGGTAACTGCCCATTCTTTTTCCCGAACCGTTGCCGGTTCGTAAGCAGGATTGTTCGAATCAATCCCACTCACCAACCTGCAACTTGAGCCGACGATGGGACTTGAACCCATAACCTACTCATTACAAGTGAGTTGCTCTGCCGTATTGAGCTACGTCGGCAAGTAAATTGTTAAGTTTCAAGCCTTAAGGCGCGTAAAATTATACCAGTACAACGCCAGCAAGGCAAGGATTTTACACCGGTCGCAGAGTCTATCAGAAACCCCTAACAGAGTCAAGGATTCACCTTGAATCGAACTATTAAAAAGGATAGTTAATTATACAGTCTAACACCATTCATTTCCGAGTTCAAATTTTCACCCAAACCAAAGGATTTTTTAATGATTTTTTTCCGCTTTATAAGGTCACCAGGGAATCATTCAGACCAACTAATCCTGTTAATTAAGTCCATCATTACACAAATCGAAAGTTAATGACGATTTTTGTAAATTTAAGTGCCACAAAATAATTTTTCATAAGATGTAACCTTTTTTTTCTTAATGTATGCGCAATTCATCTTCCTCAAGTATAATCATAGCGAAAGGGATCATTCACTATGGAAATTAACTGGTATGGACACTCCTGTTTTAAGCTCAGCGAACGCAACCTGGCTACTGTTATCACCGACCCATACGATACGCTGGCAACCGGACACGCAGCTTTGAGCATTTCAGGGGAGATTGTCACCATCAGTCATAACAAACCTGGCCACAATCACGTGGTGGCAATCAAAGGCGATCCTTTTGTTATTTCCGGTACTGGAGAGTACGAAATTGGTGGCGTTTTTATTACTGGTATCCAGACCAATTCTCATTCCGCTCCCATCGAAATGGATGAGCGCAATACCATGTATATCTATGATTTTGATGGGATTAAAGTTGCTCACCTGGGTGGGATTAATCGCGTGCCGAATCAAAGTGAAGTGGAAGATCTGGGCAATGTACATATCATGCTGGTACCCATCGGCGGCAATAGTGCCCTGAATGCGGTGCAGGCGGCAGAAATTGTAAACCTCATCGAGCCCAGCATTGTGATTCCCATGCATTACATGACCGAATCATCAATCATAAAACTTGATCCACTTAATAAATTTCTGAAAGAAATGGGCTTATCCAATGTTGAGCCCCTGAACTCATTCAAAGTTACCAGTCTACGCAATTTACCTGAGGAAACACAGGTAGTGGTTCTGGATGCCCTGAACAAATAAGAGGTGATGAACGTGCCTGTAAAACTGATTATGACCTGGGATATCTTACCTGAACACGAACAGGAATATTTTGAATTCGTCGTGCGTGAATTCATTCCTGGTGTGCAGCGCCTGGGGCTTGACTTGCAGGACGCCTGGGCAACCGTTTATGGTACACACCCACAAATTTTGGTCGGTGCCACCTTTCCTCCCTCAGTCAACCCCAACACAATTATGAATTCTTCTGAATGGATCAGTTTGCATAACCAACTCCAGGACTATATTGAAAACTACACACAAAAACTTGTGAATCCCCAGGGTGGATTTCAGTTCTAAGTTTTCATCGACCCTATGATCAGTCGCCCACTCCTGGAATGGTATGCCATTCACGCCCGCCAATTACCCTGGCGTGATCATCCCGATCCATATGCCATCTGGATTTCTGAAATCATGCTACAACAAACACGGGTGGAAACAGTATTCGATTATTTCAACCGTTGGATGCAGGCTTTCCCAGACATTGAAACGCTCGCCAATGCTGCCGAACAGGCGGTGCTCAAACAATGGGAAGGACTAGGATATTATTCCCGTGCCAGAAATATTCATAAGACAGCCCGTATTTTACTGCATGATTATGATGGTAAATTGCCTGCTGATCCACACCAGTTGCAAAAACTACCCGGCATCGGTCGCTATACCGCCGCCGCTATCACGTCCATCGCCTTTGGAATGGATCAGGCAGCCCTGGATGGCAATATTCGCAGGGTTCTCTCGCGCGTATTTGATATTGACTTGCCCATCCGGACGCCTGCATCTGAAAAGTTATTCTGGAAATTGGCTGAACAAAACCTGCCAGCCGGCCAGGCTGGTGATTATAACCAGGCTTTGATGGATTTAGGTGCCAGCATATGCCTTCCTTCCAGACCAAAATGCCTGCTCTGCCCTGTGCAGAAATTTTGTCTGGCTTTCGAACGTGGCGTTCAGGAACAGCGCCCCGTCATACCGGAGAAGAAACCCATCCCGCATTATGTGGTGACCGCAGCCATTCTGCAGCGCGACCAGCAATTCCTGTTAGCCCAACGCCCAGCCAACGGTCTACTCGGTGGCTTATGGGAATTTCCAGGTGGAAAACAGGAAGCAGGCGAAACCCTGACAGGCGCACTTGAACGCGAAATTATGGAAGAATTGGGATCAACAATCTCTGTGGAAAAACATTTCGGTGAATACCAGCATGCTTATACTCATTTTCGGGTTACCCTGCATGCTTTTCTGTGTTCATTAATTGAAGGTGAACCGCAACCCATTGAAGCATCACAACTCGCCTGGGTCTCCCTCGAGCAACTCCCTGAATACCCAATGGGAAAAATTGACCGAATGATCGCAGATCAATTGAAAAAAAATTATTCAAAATCATTATAATTAAACCATGAGAGATTTTTCTTTGGATCGCTCAAAAATGGTGCGCGATCAAATTGAACGGCGTGGAATAAAACATAAGGGGGTGTTGGCTGCCATGCTTAAAATTCCCCGGCATCAGTTTGTGCCCATGGAATATCAGAGTGAAGCCTATGCGGATCACCCCCTGCCGATTGGTTTTGGGCAGACAATTTCTCAACCTTACATTGTTGCCTTGATGACAGAACTCCTACATCCCAACCCACAGGATTGTGTGCTGGAGATCGGCACAGGCTCGGGGTATCAGGCAGCAATTCTCAGTCAGTTAGTGGCTCAAGTGCATACAATCGATCGGCATGCAGAATTGGTCAAACAGGCGCAATCCGTCACTGAGAAACTTGGATTAACCAATATCCAATTCCATAATGGTGATGGAAGTCTTGGGTTACCAGAGCACGCCCCTTACGATGCCATTCTGATCACTGCGGCTGCCCCACGCATTCCTCAGCCCGTGTTATCCCAGTTAAAAGTGGGCGGGAGACTTATTCTGCCGGTAGGTGCCCGATCTCACCAGACACTGGAAAGATGGGTTAGAACATCCGAGGACTCATTCGAACACAACCTGGACATCCCGGTTAGTTTTGTACCTCTCTTAGGCGAATTCGGTTGGTCTGAATCTGATTGGTAATAATCAGTGAACTTTCAGCACATTGACCTGCACGTTTTCTTCCCCCACCATGTCTTTCAAGCGACGCATTAATTCAGGGCAATAACCGGTTGTATCATTCGGGAACTCCAAATCCACTCGTATCCCTTTTTCAAAAATCATCAAGCCGAATTTATCCTTGCCTGGATAGGAACGCAACACATTCACAACACGCTTCATCTGCATACGACCACGATCAGATTCGTGCAAGTTGGCCCGCAAAATGACGGTCATCATCCTGAATTCATCTTTTTTTGGATCCCGTAATTCGAAAACTTTATCAATAGCTGGAATAACAACTGGTATTTTTTTGGAAGGTACAGATATCTCCACTGCATGATCCTGACCTGGGTTTTTTGTTTTCGGCTGAAACAAACGATCTTGCAAATCCTTCAAACCAGGTTCCTCTTCCACTTCAGATTTTACATCCGGCGAAATTTGAACGTTCATTTTGGGCACTTGATCATGAATATCCTGCTCGGTTGTTTCATCCGGAGGTTCCTGCATCACGTCATCCGGTTGGGAAGCTTCCACTACTTCTTCTAGCATCTCAACCTCAGCAGGTTTATTCTTTGTTACAACAGGCCCGTTGAGGTTCTCAAAATTTGCAAAGAAGGTCGCATCAAAAAAGGGATCCATGGAATCATCCAGTTCATCCAGTTCATCCAGTTCATCCACTTCAACAACTTCATTGAACTCAATCACATTCCCCCGTAGTACCTCCTGCTTTTCTTCCTCTTCCAGGTCATCACCACCGAATTCAATTTCATATCGAGCACTCAAATCGACGACTGGCATTTCCTCATGGGTGTCAGCATTTTGTCCCTGCTCCAATACAGAGGATAATTCGTCATTGGACACCGACCGAATCATATCAGCCAAAATTTTTGGGTCTCCATTAGCGCTATCTACTTTCCCCTCAACAATCAGGATCCTATCCACTTCTATTAAATCCCGGCTAGCCTTCCAAACACTGGGAAAGACAACAATATCCATCGACCCGTATAAATCATCCAGTGTGACAAAACCCATATCATTGCCTGTTTTGGTCAGATGCTTGCGAAACCGTGATACTATCCCTGCCACACTGACCTTGCCTTTGTTTTTCACGCCAGCTAATTGAGTGGAATGGTGAGTAGACCTTTTTTGTAGAAAATCCCGGTAAGGGGTTAACGGATGGGCAGAAACATACATACCAATCAGTTCTTTTTCCCATTCCAGTAATTCTCTTGGGTTCATTTCCAACCCGTCTGGCAAGACAACCTCTTCCGACACATTCTCCACCAGCCCAAAAATACTTAATTGTCCACACTCCGCCGCTCTGAAATGACTGCTCGATACTGCCACCAGGCGGTCTAATGCTTCCAGAATGGCTCTACGTTTGCCCAAACGATCTAAAGCCCCCACACGCACCATGCTCTCCAGAGCTCGTTTGCCGACAGCCCGTAAATCAACCATCTGAACAAAATCATTAATCGTACGAATTTCACCCTTCGCCCTGGCATCCATGATGACCTCGACTGGTCCCTGGCCAACATTCTTAACAGCCCCTAATCCAAAACGGATCACCGAGCTGCCATCTGCCAAATCTTCAATCGAGAAATCCCATTCACTACCGTGCAAATCCGGTGGCAATACTTCAATGCCCAGATCACGACAATCCTGTACATAATAGGCTACTTTCTCGGTTTCGTTTTTGGTGGCAGATAACAATGCCGTCATATATTCAATCGTATAATGCTTTTTTAAATAGGCAGTTTTAACCGCAATGACACCATAATCCGCCGCGTGACTTTTGTTAAAACCATAGTTGGCAAACTCTTCCCAATCCTTAAAAATAAGTCCGGCAGTCTCGTCATCCATTATTCCCCGCGAGACCGCGCCTTTTATAAATTTTTCACGGTGATATGGAATTTCTTTTACTTTTTTCTTTGATATTGCTGAACGAAGCGCATCTGCTTCCGAGGCTTTGTATCCAGCAATCTCCATGGCGGCAAACATGATCTGTTCCTGGTAAATGGCAATTCCAAAGGTTTCATTAAAGATAGATTGCAGGGCATCATGCCGGTACTTGACCGGTTCTTCGCCATGCATACGTTTAATGTAATCCGGGATGAACTGCAAAGGTCCAGGACGGTACAACGCTACCATAGCAATAATGTGCGCCAGATTCTTGGGTTGCATCTGAACCAAATAACGAGTCATACCCGTGCCTTCCAATTGGAAGACACCAGCTGTGTGCCCAGTGCCTAAAAATTCAAAAGTTTCGGGATCATCAATCGGAATATTCTCCAGGTTCAGTTCGATCCCATGTCGCTTTTTAATCAAATCACAGGCGCGTGCCATGACGGTTAAGGTTGCCAACCCTAAAAAGTCGACTTTGAGCATGCCCAATGCATCCAGGTGCGCCATTTCAAATTGGGTTACCGTTTTGACCGGTGTATCCTCAGAATTGCTGGTAGGTCGGTGCAAAGGCACATATTCATCAATCGGCTGATCTGAAATTACGATCCCGGCTGCATGCGTGCCGACATTCCGCACAACCCCTTCCATGTGCTGAGCGGTATCAATCAATTCCTTTAAATAGGGCGTGCTGTCATAGAGCACTCGCAATTCATTAATAGAAGCCAGTGAATCAGCAATGCTGGCAGGTTTGCTGCCAATAGTGGGGATCATCTTGCTAACCTGATCCACCTCACTCAAAGGAATATCCATTACACGACCAACATCCCGGATGGCTGCCTTAGCGCCCAGGGTTCCAAACGTGATAATCGCTGCCACTTTATCTTGCCCATATTTTTCCGCACAATATTTGATTAAACACGCCCGTTTATCATCCTGAAAATCCAGATCGATATCCGGCATTGAAATTCGGCTGGGATTCAAAAAACGTTCAAAGATCAATCCATGATCCAGCGGTTCCACCAGGGTGATCTCCAAGGTATAAGCCACCATAGATCCGGCTGCTGAACCCCGTGCGTTATACCAGATACCTTCCTGTTTGGCATACATACACAGGTCCCAGACAATCAAAAAGTAAGCATCAAAACCCATGTTGTGGATCACGGATAATTCATAATCCAGGCGCTCAAGCACGGTGGGATCTTTGGCTTTGTTCCCATATTTGCGCAGCAGACCTTCTTCACATAACTTACGCAGGAAAGTCTCAGCGGTAAATCCTTCTGGCACGTCAAATCGAGGCAAGTGATAGCCCTCATTCTTTAGGTTGACATTACAGCGTTCTGCGATGGCCAGCGTATTTTCTACCGCCCCAGGAACGTGACCAAACAAAGTCTGCATTTCCTGCGGGGAACGCAGATAGTAGCTGTCATCGTTCATCTTCATCCGGGTTGGATCTTTCAAAAGTGCCCCGGTTTGAACCGCCAGCAGAATATCCTGATATTTTGCATCTGCCTGCTCAATATAGTGCACATCATTGGTGGCGACAAATTGCGATTGATAACGTTTTCCCAAATCCAGTAAATGTTTATTCACCTGCCTTAATTCTGCTATGGGATGATCTTGAAGTTCGAGGAAAAAGTTATCGCGCCCAAACACATCATAATACCAATCCAGCATTTTTGAAGCACGGTCCAGATCATTTTCCTTTAAGGCGCGTGGAATCTCCGCCGAAAGACACCCGGAGGTGGCGATCAACCCTTCAGAATGAGCTGCCAGAAAATCATGATCAATTCTGGGCACATAATAAAAGCCATCAATCTGGGCGGCACTGGCAATTTTTAGTAAATTTTTATACCCCTTTTGGTTCTCTGCCAGCAATAAAAGGTGTGAACTACGTTTATCCAGCCTGGCTTCTTTATCCGTCATGCCGCGGGCTGCCAGATAACTCTCCAGTCCAATGATCGGTTTCACCCCCTCAGCATTGGCAGCGTTGAAAAAGTCGATCGAACCAAACATGGTGCCGTGGTCAGTAATGGCAACAGCCGGCATACCCATCTCCTTTGCACGTTTTACCAGTTGTTTTACATTGCTGAAGCCATCCAGCAAAGAATAGACTGTATGTACATGCAAATGAGCAAATGACATCCGACCTCCTATAAAGAATCAAATTTCAAACATTAAGAAATTGCGAAAACCGCAACCTATCATTATTTGGAACCAACCACCTGAGCTTGCCTTGTTCTCCCCGTCATTATAGCATGAGCAAAAATGAAATTAAGCCCAAAAACTCTTAAAATTTAACTGCCCTTTTTGTTTCTTAAGGTAGAAAAATAAAAATTTAAGGTTCTCAACCTTAAAAAAACCTGAAATTTTTTAGAAAGTTATTGATATTCTTAATTTGTTATAGTACTATATAACAAATGAATATATTTGATTTCATTCAAATCAACCCGAAACACGATACCACCATCGCCCAACAACTCAAACATCAAATTTCCTGGCTGATCATTAACGGTAAATTGCAGGCGGGTGATCAGCTCCCAAACATTTACGAAATGGCAGATCATTTTGGGATCAACCTGCATACCGTCAGAAGTGCCTACCACAAACTGGAAAAAAACGGTCTGGTGGAAACCCGGCCAGGACGTGGCACACACGTGCTGGCAGTTGATCTCTTCCAATTAGCCAGGTTAGCCGACACCCAGCCTACCAATACCATTGGCGTTATCATACCTACCTGGAGCAATCCTTTTTATCACGCTGTCTTACAGGGTATTGAAGAAGTGGTGGAAGAAGATCAATCCCTCCTGATGCTTTGCAATACCCATGATGACCCACAAAATGCCTGGCGCGAATTTGCCCGGCTTTCTGCCAAAGGCGTGGATGGCATTCTGGTTGTCTCTCACAATATTGATGAGGTAATCTTATCTACCAAACCGGAAGGTCAGCCATATAAGGGTCCGCCCTATGTCACCATTGATTGGCCGGATACGCATGGCTATTCAGTCAATCTGGATCTTGAATTAGCCGGATATCAAGCAGCAAAGCATCTTATTTCATTAGGGCATAAAGCCATCGGGTTGATCACTTTTTCCGTTGATGCCGCCAATGTTTTGGCAGTCAATTCAGGGTTCTTCAGTGCCCTGGAAGAGGCTGGGATCCCTACTCAAAGAGATCTAGTGGCAAAGGTCCCAGGTTTTAGCATGATAGATGGTGAAGCAGGAGCACGAACATTATTAACGCTAAACAAGCCGCCAACTGCAATCTTTGCCATCTCCGATACTTTGGCCATTGGTGCTATGCAAACCATCAAGCAAGCCAAAGTAGCGATCCCCACTGACATTTCCGTCATCGGATTTAACGATATCCCCCTGGCACAATTGGTCACTCCAGCCCTCACAACCATTGCAGCCCCTTCTCATGAATTAGGTCGCACAGCCATGCAATTATTACAAAAATTGATTAAGAAAGAAGAACCTCAACAAAAACATATCACACTTCCCATTTCATTAACGCTCCGTCAGAGTTGTGGCTATCGAAATTTTCAATAATCGAGATCCTTATGTGTTACTAATGCCACACGGCATTTGGGTTCTTTCTAAACTCAAATTTTTTCAAAGGAGCAAAATCATGTTTAAAAAGCCGTTTATCTCAATTATTTTTATAAGTGCGATTTTCATTGTATTCGTACTTACAGCCTGTTCAAACAATGGACAGGGTTCAATCATGGTTTCTACCAAGGATGGTATGACTATGGTTTTTGTTCCCAAAGGAGAGTTCATGATGGGGTCGGATGAAGCGTATGACTTTTTTAACAAAGCTCATAGTGTCAATCTGGATAGTTATTGGATAGATCAGACAACAATAACGAATGCCATGTATCAACAGTGTGTCTCAGAAGATGGTTGTACACCGCCTTCCGAATTTGGTTCAGAAACCAGAGAGAGCTATTATACTAATCCCGAATTTAACGACTATCCGGTAATCTTTGTTGATTGGGACCAGGCAAATGCCTATTGTGCTTGGGCAGGTAGAAGACTTCCAACAGAAGCAGAGTGGGAAAAAGCTGCTCGGGGAACGGAAGGATACATATACCCTTGGGGAAATAATTTGCCAACTGGCAACCAGGCAAACTTTGCAGATAGTAGTTCTAATTTTGATTGGGCAGAAGAATCTATTAATGATGGCTTTCCAGATACAGCACCTGTAGGTTCCTTCCTGGAAGGGAAAAGCGTTTATGGGGTTTTTGATATGGCGGGCAATGTTTGGGAATGGGTTAGCGATCGGTATGGAAAGTATCCATCAGAGTCCGTCAACAACCCCCAAGGTCCAACTTCTGGCGATACTCGTGTCATGCGCGGAGGGTCATTTAACAGTCCAATGGTTGAACTAAATTCCACAGTTCGCATGGAATTTTACCAAACAGATTCATACAACGATTTTGGATTTCGGTGTGTTACATCGGAGTGAAACTAAATTTAAATTCCAAAAAATAAATGTATAAGTAATAAAGCCTTGAATGAAGGTTTGAAAATGACGAGATACAGAAAATAAATTTCGAAAAATGATTTTAAAAAAAGCTAATTAATCTAATTTCTGTGTGTAACCAATACTGAAATTCACTTTATATCTACAGAAGTAAAAGTATATAGATTACAGATTCGGAGAAGAAATGAATACCAAAATGTTTTTCAAGATTATCGTTTTATTGACGATCATCAGCGTCGTATTATCCGGATGCTCTCAACCCAAAGTTATCGATGCCAAAGAAGTTATTGCAAATGACAATGTCGAAGAATGGGACTTGCTGTGGATTAGTGATAGTACAGGTTGGGGAGTCGCTGAAGTTTATGCAAGCTATGTCTCTGAAGACCTGGGGATCAAAATCAATGTAATGGATAATTGGATGGGTGGTCTTTCAGTTGGCGAAGTTCTTAATCCACTTAAGGGTGGATCTGATCCAAATTTTGATCTTATGAACACGGCGGATTATATAGCAAAAGCCGAAATCATCGTATTTTATGGAAATCCAGAACGATCCCGCGATCCAAACAACCCCTGGGATTGGAACTGTGGTCAAAGCTCTTTAAACCAATGTTACGTGACAAATTGTGAAATGGATGCATTTGACCTGTACATCGATCATGTAAAAGAGATTTACAGCATAATAAAAACAATCCGCAAAGGAAAACCAACAATGATCAGAGCATTCGATGCATATAACCCCAGATTGGTAAGTCAATGTTTGCCGGATGGCGTCTTTGATGAGTGCCGTGCCTGTTGGGAGAATTACAACAAAGCTATTCATATAGCTGCCCATGAAATGGGTGTTCCAGTTGCAAATGTATTTGATGCTTGGAATGGTATAGACCATACTGAAGATCCCAACGAAAAGGGGTATGTCAGAGATGACGGAGAACATCCTAACGAAAAAGGTGCTGATGTAATAGCCAATCTCATCAGGAACCTTGGTTATGAAATGGTAATCCCATAATTCCAAAGTGGTTCATACTGCCTAAAATCCAATTTTGAATTCATCATGGTCTCATATTTACAATATAAATTCTCAACCCTAAACTTCGTTTTTTCATATAACCCAATAAATTTCATGGAATCACCAATGTCATTCGTGATTATTAACGATTAGCTACAAATTCCTCCTCGACAGAAACTCTCCCCTCCGTTAAACTGATAGGCGGTTTTTATTCTGGTTATCATCGAAAGTCAACTATGCTTACTCGTCTATTTCACGACCGGCGTTTTTATTCTTCCATGCTAAAACTCGCCGTACCCATAACAATCCAACAATTGATTTCATCATCCACCAATCTTCTTGATGTTTTGATGATTGGTCAGTTAGGGGAGACATCCATTGCAGCTTTGGGATTATCAAACCAGATTTTCTTCCTGCTAACACTTTTCCTTTTTGGTATCTCCAGTGGCTCAGCCATCTTCACTGCTCAATACTGGGGCAAAGGCGATATGGTAAATATGCGAAAAGTTATGGGCATTGGACTCACCCTGGCTTTTTCAGTCGCGTTATTCTACACCTTGATCGCATTAATCATTCCCGAGACCATCTTAGGTCTGTATACAAATGACCAGGCTGTGATTGAGATTGGCAGCCAATACCTGCGCATTGTTGGTTTTGGATATATTTTTACAGCGGTCTCATTAACCTACATGTTTGTCTTGCGCAGTACCCAGAATGTACGCCTGCCCATGACCATCACAATTATTGCCCTTTCCTCTAACATTTTCCTCAATTATTGTCTGATCTTCGGAAATTTTGGATTTCCAGAACTAGGCGTGCAAGGAGCAGCGATCGGCACATTAATCGCTCGTATTTTCGAATTTATTCTGATGATCTATTTTTCCTATCGTTTTAAAACTGCAGCCGCGGCCAAAATACAGGAACTTCGTTATAGTTTCTCATTCTTCAAGCAGGTTCTTAAAACTTCCATGCCAGCTGCCATCAATGAAGTCATCTGGTCTTTAGGAATCACCACATATTATGCCGTCTATGCCCGTATCGGAACGGATGCGTTGGCGGCTGTGAATATCACTTCAACCATCGAAAATATGACCTTTGTGTTCTTCATCGGGGCAGCCAACGCCTGTGCCATCATGATTGGCAATCAAATCGGAGCAGGAAATGAAAAGGATGCGTATGATTACGGCAAGCGTTTTTTGGTTATTAGTTTCGTTTTATCCATCATCCTTGGCGTACTGGTGATCATTCTGCGACCATTCATTCTTTCGCTTTACAACATTGGGCCAACTTCCTATGATTATGCCTACAAGATCCAATTCATTTACGGATTGAGCATGTGGATTCGCACAACAAATTTAATCCTGTTTATTGGCATTTTACGTTCTGGCGGTGATACACAATACGCTCTCAAAGTGGAAATGGGATCTATCTGGCTGATCGGTGTTCCAATTGCATTAATTGGGGGCTTTGTTTTACATCTTCCGGTTTATTATGTATATGCTCTGGTTTTATTGGAAGAAATCGTAAAATTATCCGTCGTTATTCCAAGATTCATCTCAAAAAAATGGGTACACAATTTGACGGGTATTACAGAATGATCTAGAATCGGAGGAATATGATGAAAAGATTTCTGGTTATTGCATACTTGACCCTCCTCCTGCTTTCCGCCTGCGCAGAAGCTGTGCAAGCACCGCCCGTAGAACGAAAAACACCGCTCTACGAGACCGTTGATGATTACCGCAACCGTTCTGGCACCGAAAAAGCTGCCATCGAAACCATTGTCAATCAATATGGCTATGACCCCTCACAAATCCGCCTATTACAAACAACTAAACAAACCTGGGCAGATACCTGTCTGGAAGTTGCTCCGATCAGTGAAGTCTGTATTCCGCAAGAAATCCCAGGCTATTTCATGTTATTTTATGCCGATCATTCAATATTTGAAGCACATGCTGATACCACTGCTCAAAAATTATATGTGCTGAATTACCTGACCGAATATATAACCCCATTGGAGGTAGCCATCCAGTTGCTGTCCAGCCAATTGGAAATTTCCTCCAGCCAGATTCTGGTCCAAGCCATCGATCAGGTAGATTGGCCAGATTCTTGTCTAGGTGTTGACACCGAAACTATGGTGTGTGTACCTGTCACCACCCCGGGTTATCGGATTCAATTAGAAGCGCTGGGAAGTATCTACGTATATCATGCCGATATTTATGGCAGTCGTCTGATACCCCTGCAATAAAAAAGTGGCTGGAAAGCCACTTATACGTGATCAGAACAAAATTAAGTTACTTATAAATCTGCCTGACCCCAGGCCAGCATCAGTTCATGGAAAAAGACAATCATCTTGCCATACGACTCAACAGAGATGCGCTCATCGATGCCATGCATCCGACCCAGATCTTCTGCCGTTAGTTTAAATGGAGAGAACCGGTAGGTAGCATCGCTAATTGGTGCATAATAGCGGGCATCGGTAGCACCCATCACCAGATATGGGGCAACAGGAACACCATCAAACACTTTGCGAACCGTGTGTTTCAAAATCAAAAAAGAATTTGTATCGGTAGAAGAAACCGGAGAAGCTTCCCAAGCGCCATCACTCATTGGTTCAAATTCAACCTCGTCATCCTTAATGATCTTTCGAACGCGGTCACATACCCTGGCGATGCTATCACCCGGTAAAAGTCTGAAGTTAACAATTGCCTCTGCACTGGCGGGTAAAACATTTTCTTTAATACCGCCATTCACGATTGTCAATGCTGTGCTGGTGCGAATCATGGCGTTAGTCGTATGATTGGCTTCCGCTTGCATTTTTACGATCGGTTTGAAAAACCATAGATTTGAAAAAACGAATTGCATCCCAAAAGAAGCAGACGAGCCTAAATTGCTGATCAAATCTTTTAATGCTTTTAATCGCACCGGTTGTTGGTTGGCATCCAGGCGGGCTAGAGCCCGCGCCAGCCTGCCAATGGCCATATCCTTCCCCGGCATGGATGAATGCCCGGGGCTGCCAGCCGCACGCAGCTTGAGACTTAAGTGACCTTTTTCAGCCGTCCCAATTAATGCAACCGGCACATCCACACCGGCAATGGTGCCTTCCATGATTGCACCGCCTTCATCCACCATGGCTGCCAGGTGAACACCCTGCCCATCCAGGTGCTCGACGATTTTCGCAGCACCATATTGACCGCCTAATTCCTCATCCTGGCCAAAGGCAAGGTAAATCTTTCGTTCGGGTTCAAAACCTTCCCTCAGCAATAATTCCGCTGACTCAAGCGTAGCCATCATCTGTGATTTAATATCAATCGTTCCACGCCCCCAGATGAATCCCTCTGCAATCTCTCCGGAAAATGGCGGATATGTCCAGGTATCCAGCGTGGATGGATCAGCAGGAACTACGTCCTGGTGCGCGGCAAATAAGATCGGGTTGAGATCCTTCTGTTTTCCTTCCCAGGTGAATAGAAGACTGGCATCGCTAATGATTTCTCGTTTCAACTTTTGATGAACCAGAGGATACATTTCTGCCAATTTTTTGTGTAATTTTTTAAATGGATCGTGATTAAATGTGGCGTGGTCGCTCGAAACCGTTTCCAGTTGAATTACATCTGACAGGCGTTTTGCTGCGCCATCAACATCCACTTCCACCAAATCTGATTCTTCAATCTCAGATAAGGGGCGCATCGCACGGGCTGTACGAATGAGCATAAAAGCCGCCAGGAATAATAAAATTACTACAATGATGATTACAGTTTCCATCTTACCTCTTTTTCAATCTCTATCCTCTCCTGCTATCATGATAAAAAATTATGATCATCAGAGAGAGGGATTTGTGGCACTGATTATAGCATGCCTTCATTTGCTGACATTTGTCATAAAATTGTGTGGAATTTTCCTGAGACAATCAGGCAGTTCAATGATAATTATCTCTACATTCAGGAAAATTTCCACTGTCCAGGAATCGGTCTCTTCATTAACATTAGAAAATGGATGTTCGAGAATTAGCTTTACTACCCATATTCGAATCATTTACTCCATGGCAGATCCAACTGATCCAACCTTTTATGGAGTTTTGTTCCTTTCCTGCAGATATGGTAATATTCCAGCAAGGTGATCGGGCAGAAAATTTTTATATTTTAACCTCGGGTGAGATTGCTTTGCGCTTTAAACCGTATGATGGGCCAGCATTGGTAATTACAAAATTGACATTCGGTGATATTTTTGGATGGTCTGCAGCCCTGGGTCGCACCTCATACAGTGCCGCTGCGATCGCAAATAGTGATGTAAAAGTCATTCGCCTACAAGCCAACAATCTACAAAAATTATGTACAATAGATCATGAGACAACTGCTCTCTTTCTCGATCGCCTGGTTGGTGTGGTATCAGGAAAATTAATGGACTCTCATCAAGAGATTCTGAACCTCTTCAGCAATGGGATGAATCTCAACAATGATTGTAAAAGGAGAATGAATCTAAATGGATCCGAAACCAGAATATACTCTTGAAGATCAAATGCGGGGTCTGATTGAACAGTTAGACGCCTATATCAACACATATCACGGTGGATCGGTTGACTATGTTGCCTATGAAGGTCGAATTGTCAAAGTGCGATTAGGGGGAGCCTGCACCGAATGCCCATTATCCGATACAACTGTTAAAGGGTGGATTGAAGGTACATTTAAACAATTTTTCCCTGATGAAGTGGAATCCGTAGAGCAAGTGCCCTAGTCTTTTTAGGGTTGGTCGAGGCTTATTCGAGAAATACTTCGACATGTTCCCCGTCATTTTCGTCAAACACATCTACGATTTTGCCAATCGTGCCCTCACGGATAAATTGCATTAAGTCAGACGGGTCTAACCCTTGAATTTCTGTTGAAAAACGCGCCCCCATTTTCATCCCAGCACTCAAAACACTCACCGGTAGCCGCACATTTACCCTGGCCTTACCTGAATTCGTATCCGTCACCCGCACACGAAAGTATTTTGCTGTGCGACCGGATTCCTCTCCTGGTTGATCACCTTTTTCCCGCTTAACTGATTGTTCGATGGATTCCAATAAACGAATACCGTCCTCAGCAGAAATGACTCCATCCTGAATCATTTTGAGAATTCGCATTCGTTCTTCAGAACTTGCCATGATCAATCTCCTTTTGTATTAAACCAATCTTAGTTTAATTATTCTACCATGCTGACCATTCAAACAATGTCAAGTTCCCGATGTTTTTTCCCACTTTCTGACTGCCTGTTGGATCATTCCTTTAACTTCTGCATCTGGAACAGCGTCGATCCCATCAAAATGTTCATTTTCAACCCAAACGGTCACCCCTTTATCTGGCATTTCCGTCAGACGAATTTTTCTTGCTTCTAAAGGACTTCCCTCTAATAAATCCTGCAGCACCTCGTCAACCTGTTCTACGATACTCAGTTGTCGCTTATGCTTTTCAGCATTCTTCGGAGGCAAAACGGGAGGTGTTACCTCCGAAGTGACGACCTCTTTTATTTTGGGAGGTGCTACTGGCGCTGGTTTTGTTTCCACACCCAACCATTGTTGCGCTTCTGCTAGGTTTTTTTCCAGACGGGTTCTCTGCACCAAAGTCAATTGACTGGCTTCTCCGACCCATTCCTCCCCAAACAAGATGGCAAAGTGGTCATCATTAGTCGCCCTTCCCAGAGTTACCAATTTGGTGAATGAAACATCATTTTCCACTTCTTTTTCAGCATTCATATCTTCCTCATGAACCTCTGATAATGGTGTTGTTCGATCACTAACCTCTGTTTTTTTTGAGGTTCTTGAAAAATAAAGTGCCAGGAAAATAATTAAGCCTAGAAATAAAAACCCGGCTAACCCAACAAAGATGCTTATCACCAAATTGGACATAAAACTCATCCTTCCTTTTTTATTGTTCTTAAAGAGTGGGAACGGGGTTGACAATCGGGGCAAAAATGCGTTCCTCGTTGACCAACCAATATCTTTTCGATTAATGTACCACAAATCGGGCAGGCTTGTCCACTGCGAGCATACACCCGAAATTCATTCTGAAAACTTCCCCCACGATATATCCAATCAATACTGGCACCGTTGCGCTCAATTCCTTTTGCTAGCACATTTTGGATGGCAGTCAGTAATTTTTGAGCCTGTGGTCTACTCAATTGAGCAGACCTTGCCAGGGGATGAATCCCGGCGATATGTAATGCTTCATCCGTATAGATATTTCCCATTCCGGATATAAATGTCTGATCCATCAATAATGGTTTGAGTTGTCGGTTCCTGCTTACCAGACGCTGATAAAAATCATCTGCATCAATTATTTCTAACGGTTCGGGGCCAAGGCGATGCAGCAATCCATCCAAATCCTTTAGCAGCCAGACTCTGCCAAATTTACGCGTATCATTGAATGCCAAATAATAACCATTTTGGAAATACACCACCAACCGATCATGTTGTAATAATTCCTTTTCATCCGGTTCCACCCGTATATCTCCACTCATCCGCAGGTGTACGACGAAGAAATCGCTTGTCAATTGTATGATGATGAACTTGCCACGGCGATGAATATCCACTACCTCTTGGTTTTGAATTCTTTGTAAAAAATCAACCAGACCTGGCTCTGCCAGTGTTTTCTGCCAGAAGACTTCTGCTTGTTTGATCTGCCAACCCACAATCGCAGGCGCATCCCGTCCCCCTGAACGCAACGCCCTGCAAATGGTTTCAACTTCCGGAAGTTCTGGCAAAATTATCCCCTATTCGTTGAACAACTCACCCACACTACGGCCTTCATTCGCCCGCCGGATGACTTCGCCAATTAACTTGCTAATGGTCAATATTCTTAACCGTCCGGTGAAAAATGCTTCTTTTTCTTTTGAAATCGGTATGGTGTCTGTGGTAATAAATTGTTTGACCGGCAAGGCACCCATCCGTTCTGCAGCATCCTTTGAGAGACTGGGATGCACGAAGGAAATGTAAATATCGCGCGCGCCATTTTCTTTCAGTAAGCTTACCGCTTCCACCATCGATCCGCCGGTATCCACCTCATCATCGACAATGATCACATCCCTTCCATTGACATTTCCTATCAGGTTCAAAGCTTTGGCTTTGGCATCATTGCCCGCACGACGTTTCTCAATAAATGCCATGGGTACGTCCAGCGCAGCTGCATAATTACGACCTTTTTTCGCAAACCCCAGATCAGCGGTTACGATTACCGGGTCGATCATATTGGGTTTCAATGACTTCAGATAATCGAGTTGTAAGGAAAACGCTGAAAGTACATCCCCAGGGATCGAGAAGAAGCCTTGAATCTGACCTGCATGCAAATCCATAGTGATGTAACGGTCTGCCCCGGCGGTTTGGATCATATCGGCCACAAGACGCGCCGTGATCGGTACCCGCGGTTGGTCTTTTTTATCCGAACGCGCATAGCAAAGGTAAGGAACAACTGCAGTAATACGAGCGGCAGAGTCCAGGCGTAAGGTCTGGATCAGGATCAGTAGTTCCATCAAATTGCGGTGAACGGGTGGAGAAGTCGTCTGCATCACATAGCAATCCTGGCCGCGCACACTAGTATGTAGTTTTACAAATAAGTTTTCATTCGGGAACTCGATTATATCGCGTTCATTCAAATTCAAGCGTAAATAATCCGCTATCTTTTGCGCCAAGGTTGGGCAGGATGATCCTGCGTATAATTTGATACCCCCATACATCATTTTTTCATGTCGACCGTGACTGGTATAAGCCATTTTTTTTCACCTACTTATGGAATTTAATTTCATAGCATAAAAACAAATTATCTAACAACTCAACAGATAGGTGGATTCTGGCAAAATCACATCATCTGGCAGGTTTTTACTCATTAAGCAACACTCTGGAATTCCGACTTTTTCCTATTTTAAGTGTAGACCATAATTGCCAAATTGCAACATTCTTTAGACAATTTTTCTTTTCTATCTTATCAAATTTGTTAATTGAAACTCATGAAATGAAAATGATTGCTGTTAAAATAAGCATATGGAATTTTACGAAGGATTTCGATGGCGGAAGAAGCCCAAAAAGGGTAGATCTTATGATTTACCATTATTTCCTTTTTTCTCTTCAACCATTATCTTATTAATCATCATTATTGCTCTTAGTCCGATCCATGCGGTGCGTTCCTATTCTGGTTTTACGCATGCGGATTATCCACCCCGCCCACCTGAAATCTCATCAATTGACAACTCACAAGGTACGGTTGATGACAGTGTGAAACTGTCCTTACCGCCATTGAAAGCTGTTTTGCTGGTTGGCCCCATTGATGGAAATACTGGCACATGGACAACCAATGAAATAGCCAATATGGAATTAGCAGCTAATGTATTGACTAAAAATGGTGTGGAAGTTCATCGGTTTTACCCTGGCACAGGAACGTTTGCAGAAATTGAAGCTGCTGCCGAAGGAGCTCATTTCTTACTCTATCGTGGACATGGTGTTTATGATGGAAAAATACCCAATCCAACTGTGGGTGGGTTTTCTCTCAGTAGCGGTTATTATTCACCGGAACGTATTATCACCAACTTGCACCTGGCACCCAATGCAATTGTGATGTTGTATGGATGCTTTACTGCCGGATCATCCTCTGCGCCAGGGGATGAATATGACATTGGTATTAATGAAGCCAGCCGCCGAGTATCGCAATATTCCGCACCATTCTTCCGGATTGGGGCAGCAGGTTACTATGCAAACTGGTTTGGCAATGCATTCGAACGCTTTCTGATCAATCTCTTTGCAGGTCAAACGTTGGGCAGTGCATACGAGAATTATTTTGATTTCAATAGCCAGACTGTTTACCGTACGTTTCACCCAGAATTTCCAACGCTCCCCATGTGGGTTGATAAAGATAATTGGGATTATTGGAAATACAACAATGCGTTTGTGGGATTAGCAGATAAAAAACTAACAGATTTGTTTCAACCACCAACCTTAGGCGGATTTCCAGAAAGTCTAAGATTCTTTTATTCCATCTCGGATCAGCAATTGATGAATGCAGCCTTTGACGTGCAACTGGAGAACACGGTCGATAACCAACTGATTGATTGGGAAGCCGCTCCCGACGCATCTTGGATCGTGGCTTCCCCAGAAGATGGTCAGACACCCAATACAATGTCTGTTTCGGTAACCAATTTCGATACGTCCATCCCCGGAGAATATAAAGGAACCATCACGATTAATGCAACAGTTGGTACATCTCCGGTGGAGAATAATCCCATAACTTTACCGGTTACCCTGACAGTCTCAGATAACCACATAAGTAAAGTGTTTCTACCTTTAGTAGAAAATTAATTGTTGGTCTGGATTCTTTCGACTTTAATCCTTACGGTTGCAACCGGTTCGGTCCTCGGAATATAAACACCGACTCGCGGATATTGGGTAATTTCAGCATAACCATCATCAATCTTGAGAGACCCATCCCATAGCCACCATGCGGAGGGCAGCCATAGCGGAAGAAATCCAGATAAAACTGGATGGGGTCAGACGTCAGCCCTTTTTCTTTGGCCTGCTCCAGCAAGACGTCGTAACGATGCTCTCGTTGAGCACCGGTGGTGATTTCCAACCCATTCGCTAACAGATCAAAGCTGCGGGTCAAATTTTCACCTTTCTTCATATGATAGAAAGGTCTCACAGCAAACGGCCATTCGGTGATGTACACAAAATCGCTGCCGGTTTTCTGCTTGATGTAATCGCCTATTGCTCGCTCAGCACCTGGATCAAGATCGTTCTTCTTTTCAGGGGGTAGTTGATACTCTACTTCTATTAGTATCTGATGGGCTTCTGCCATGGTAACCCGTGGGAACGGGACCTGGGGCACTTCGATTTCCAGGCCTAGAATGTCCTTGATCTCTTCACCATGTGCATCTTTGACTCGTTGATATGCATATTGCAGCATTCGTTCCTGGTTTGACATGACTTCATCTTCATCTTCGATCCACGAAATTTCCAGGTCGATACTGGTGAATTCAGTCATATGTCGGGATGTAAACGAAGGGTCCGCTCGGAAGACCGGTCCAATTTCAAAGACGCCTTCAAAACCTGCAGCCATCGCCATTTGTTTGTAAAATTGTGGGGATTGTGCCAGATAGGCCTTGGTTTCAAAGTAATTCAGCTCAAATAATTCCGCACCGGATTCACTGGGACTACCCATTAATTTTGGGGAATGCATTTCAATATATCCGCGTTTCACCCAAAACTCGCGCAACGCCATTTCCATCGTGGTTTGAATTCGGAAAAGCAGCAGATTTTCTGTACGGCGTAAGTCCATAAAACGCCAATCCAGACGATAATCCAGTGCTGGCAAATTATCTTTTTCGCCAAACGGTTCGAATGGTAAGGGCTTTCTGCTAGTGCTTCAACCTTCAGAGATTCCAATTGAATTTCTAAACCACCTAATTTTACCGAGGGATTATCGATGACCTTACCGGTCACCTGCAAAGCAGATTCTGTGGTCAGGGTGGAAACTAACTCCGCCAATTTCTCGTCATTTGGTTTCCAGTGAGTGATTTGCACCATCCCTGTCTTATCGCGTAATACAATAAATTGAATCTTCTTCTGGTCGCGTAGTACATGCAGCCAACCCTTGATCATCACTGTCTGGTCTAGGTGTGCTCTTAAATCTCCGATGGGTGTTCTTTCCATGTTCATTTCTCCTTGAGTTTTCTATCAGGATACGAAGATGTGCAGTTTTCCCAATACTGCAAATCTCATTGGGTCCTCGTTTATGTTCAAAATCTCCCCAAAGTATAACTTAATGCCTGTATTCGGGCAAAAGGAATATTTTTAGCTCAAAGTTATAGGATGAAAGGTGAAAGTCAAACAAAAAGCTTTCGGTTTTCAGCTTTTCCGATTTAGTCTTTAGGTTTGGCACCTTGGGCTTTCAGCCTTTCGCCTTTCGTTTCAGCAACTTATTGACTGCATTTTGTGGTGATAATTTCCTCGCCAGCATTTCCCCCACCACCCCCTCAATCCTGCTCTGATCCACCTGCTTGCGCCAGTCAGAGGCAAAGGCAGCCATCAACAATTCGTTCAATTCTTCCTGTAAACGGGCTGCATCGCGTAGCTGCCATTGATGGTGAGACCATAAAAACGCTGCATGTTCATGAATCGCCGCGACCACCTTTTCAATTCCAATTCCCTCGGTTGAGACAGTTTTCAATACCGGAGGAATCCAACGTTCATTTTCTTGTTTCTCTTGCGATTGATCAGCTTTCACCGGTTCAAAAGCCAGTTCTTTGTGGTGGAAACTTTCAACCGCTGCCATCTTGTCCGGCCTTGCAAATGCCAGACTGGCACTCAGTGCCCGCACTGTATTATCCGCCAGTGGATGATCTGCCTTGTTCACCACCAGAATATCGGCAATTTCCAGAATCCCCGCTTTGATCGCCTGGATATCATCCCCCATCCCCGGTGCTTCCACTACAATCGTTGTGTGTGCCAGACGGGCGATATCCACCTCTGATTGCCCGGCACCCACGGTCTCGATCATAATCAGATCAAAGCCAGCTGCATCCAGCACCCTGACCAGGGCTGAGGTCGTGCGGGCAATCCCACCCAGATGACCACGGGAAGCCATTGAGCGAATGAATACTCCCGGATCACCGGCAATATCGCGCATTCGGATGCGATCTCCTAAAATAGCACCACCCGTAAAAGGACTGGATGGATCAACCGCCACAATCGCCACTTTTTTAGCTTCACCAACATCTGGATTTCTCAATAAACGCGTCATCTGGTTCACCAGAGAAGATTTCCCCGCCCCCGGTGATCCGGTCACTCCCACCAGATGAACCTTGCCACTGTATGGGAAGAGTGCATCCAATGCTTCTCTGCCAGCCAGGCTATCGTTCTCAACTTCGGTCAATGCGCGTGCCAATGCCCGTCGATTGCCTGCCAGCACTGCCTGCACATCAACAGTGCCGCTGTTGCGCATCTCTACTCCTCAGCCTGTCCTGGTACAAGCCTACGTACGTCGTCAATTACCTGCTGGGTAGTTGTTCCTGGCCCATAAACCGCTCGAACCCCAATTTTCTGCAATGCTGGCCAATCCTCTTCCGGAATAATACCACCCACAAACACCGCCACATCAACCAGTCCGGCTTCTTGCAAGTGTTCCAACACGCGTGGAACCAGGGTCATGTGCGCGCCTGACAGAATGGAAAGCCCTACCACATCTACATCTTCCTGTAAGGCTGCTGTCGTGATCATTTGCGGCGTCTGGCGCAATCCGGTGTAAATAACCTCCATGCCTGCATCCCGTAATGCTCTGGCGATTAATTTTGCGCCACGATCATGTCCATCCAGACCCGGTTTCGCTATTAATACACGTATTTTACGATCCATGCAGCCATCTCCTGCTAATCTTGCAATATTTATTTACATATATTATACCCGTTCAAAATACCGGCTGTCTGAATTTAACCCGATATTTTTTCAACCTTTCCGCACAAGAATTCTTCTAACTTCATTTTCTTCTCAGTCTTATACATCAAGCTTTGAACCGCAGCCAGAAATTATGCGACTAGTTTTTCTTCTTCCTCAATTAATTTCTTGCTAACCTCCCATAATCGTCGGGCAACCTCATCATCCTGGGCGGCTGTGGATGGCTGCACAATCTTGGAATTATGGAAATAAGCACCGCTGACCCCTGCAACTTCATCAGAAGAAGCTAGATAAATACTGGTTTGCGCTCCCTGCTCAGGGGTAATTGCACCTCTTTGCGATAATTTAACAAAAAGGCTCCACAAACCTTTTCCATTGTGGCCAAAATTCGTAGCCACAAAACCAGGATGCAACACATTTGCCGTAACCCGCGTCCCTTCTAAACGCTGCGCTAACTCACGTGTGAAAAGGATATTCATCAATTTTGAATTACCATAAGCAGTCCAACCCAGATAGAATCCTTTCGAATTCAGATTGTCAAAATTGACTTTTCCCATGGCATGCGCGCCGGAGGATACGTTCACAATTCGTGCCGGAGCACTGGCTTTGATCATATCCAGTAATAAATCCGTCAGATAAAAATACCCCAGATGATTAAGCGCAAAAGTCATCTCAAATCCATCCACGCTCTCGATTCTACGGGTGAAATACGCTCCAGCATTGTTCACCAGCACATCCAGACGAGAATACTTCCGCTTAAATTCATCTGCCAACTTGCGGATGTCTGCCAGGGATGACAAATCAGCAATCATCCCATCAACTTCAGCGCCGGACGGATGTCGCAACTTTATCTCCTGGACCACATCGGCTGTCTTCTGTGGGTTGCGTCCTACCACCACCACATGCGCCCCCATTTTATGCAGCGCCTTCGCCGTCTCCTTTCCAATCCCGCCTGTCCCACCAGTTACCATCACAATTTTTCCGTGCATGTAGTTTGAAGTCATTGTTGCTCCCTGTAATTATATTTTTTGTTTATTATAACGAGTTGTGGAAAAATTGTATAATCTTTGTATAATGTAAAAAATTTGAATTTTGATTTTTATGATTACTCGATTAATTATGATTGTTTACAAAAAATAATATCCTGAAAATCATAGGCCATCATAAACATCCCTAGTTCTCTTAGTTCAAATCTTTAAAGAATGTCTGCGCCTTTAGCCTACCAGCTACCAGCTACTGCCTACCAACTAATCGCTTTACCACCACCCCACTCACCGGCTCAAGCACCAGATCCCGCACAAATCCACCTTGCACTACCAGCTCGCCATTCGCCAGCACATGCTGCAACACAGCTCCCTCAGGGAATATACCCCTCACGTCCACATCGATATGCCGGGTTTCTCGCGAGCGATTGATTACCACCAGCAGCTTTTCGTCCCCCTTAATTCTCAAATAGCCCAGCACCTGATCCTGCGCATATACCACCTTGAATTCCCCATCCCGCAAAGCCGGATAAGCCTTGCGCATACTGATACAGCGTTGATAGAAGCCAAGCATTTGAGAATCCCATTGTTTGTTGTCCCAGGGAAATGACTTTCGACAATCCGGATCGTTACCACCATCCAGACCGATCTCATCCCCATAATAGACCGACGGGGCTCCGGGATATGTCATCAGGAACAGCACTGCCAGTAACATCAAGTCCTTCTTTCCATTCAGGAGACTCAAAAATCGAGCGGTATCATGGCCGTCCAGCAAGTTCATTTGTGCCAACACCGCCTGGCGCGGGTACTTCTCCAGCAATCCCTGCACATACCCGGCAAAGTCCTGTACATTCTCGATCTTTAAGTCCGGTGCATGTGATGCAATCCAATGGCCAAATAGTTCCTCATTGACGTCTTCACCCCCAAAAAACTTCCAGATTCCATAGGTCAGCAGATAATTCATCACCCCATCGAACTGATCTCCTGCCAGCCAACGCGACGCGTCTGTGGCAATCTCTCCGGTGATATAGGTATCCGGATTTGCTTTTTTCACTACCTGTCGGAATTCCTGCCAGAACTCGTCATCGTCAATCTCCTGCGGAACATCCAATCGCCAGCCATCAATACCCTCATCCACCCAGTATTTAGCAACCGAGAAGATAAAATCGCGCACCTGGGGATTATCCGTATTAAATTCCGGCAGGGCTGGCAAACCCCACCAGCAGCGATAATTCGGGTCACCCTGGTAAGCATTCAGAGGGAAGCCACGTACATGAAACCAATCCAGATAAGCAGATTTCTCGCCATTTTCAAGGATGTCATTGAACTGAAAAAAGCCACGGCTGGCATGGTTGAAAACACCATCCAATATCACGCGCATATTTCTGCGATGGACTTCCTTCAGCAATTTCTTAAAAGCTTTGTTCCCTCCCAGCATCGGATCAACCTGGAAGTAATCATGGGTGTGATAACGATGGTTGCAGGCAGACTGAAAGATTGGATTAAAATAGAGTGTATTCACCCCCAGATCCTGCAGATAGTCCAGCTTTTCAAGCACGCCCAATAAATCCCCACCTTTATAACCATGCACGGTAGGTTCCGAATCCCAGCGTTCCAGACCATTGGGTTTTAGCATCTTTTTCGATTTTGCAAACCGATCCGGAAAAATCTGATAAATGATCGCATGGTGTACCCATTCAGGGCTCGTAAAACTGTTCATATCTGGCTCCCTTCATTCAGTTCTCATCAAAAAACAAAACGCTTTCTGGAAATCATCCAGAAAGCGTTATTTCTTGTTACGGACCAATCATCCGTTCAAATTGGACGATGCGTGAGTTGCCGCTGTCCACAAATTGCTTTTGTTGGTAATGCCTGCCATCCCTCAGGATCACATGTAAGGATCGCACCGGGACTTTATAATCACCCTCACGTTCAAAGATTTCCAATTCAACCGTGCGGTCATCTCCGCGCAACTGGTAATGGGTGGTTGCAAATTTCCCCAGTTCATAATCCAGGCTGATCCCATCATCTTCATACAGGGTGAAATCCGCCTTATCGCCCGGGAACAGGTGCAAACTCAATGGCTCTAATGGTTTTTCTCCGACATATTGCATGGCTGGACCCATGGGAATGACTGCTCCAGCGCGTACAAATAATGGCATTTTGTGGATTGGGGCTTGTGCCAAAATATAACGACCGCCTTCATAGCGGTAACCATCCCACCAATCAAACCAGGTGCCTTGCGGCAGGTACACCTGCCGTGCCGTCTGACCTGGCTTGAGGATTGGAGCAGCCATCAGATAACGCCCAATCAATACCTGGTCATCGATATGCGCTGTCTGTTTATCCTCAGGATAATGCAGGAATAACGAACGCCAAACCGGGTAGCCACGTTGACTTGCTTTCCAGAAGACTGAATATAAATAGGGGAGCAAACGATAACGCAGGGTCAGATAATCTCGGGCTATGTTTTCTACTTCTTCGCCGAACTGCCAGGGTTCCTGGTCGATGGTTCCCATACAGGTGTGTCCACGGCTGAAGGGATATAAAGAACCAATCTGGATCCAGCGCGCGAACAATTCGGGAGTAGCATTGCCATAGAATCCACCAATATCCGCACCTACAAAGGGCACACCGGAAATCCCCATGTTGATAAGTTGGCCTAGCGACATTTCGAGGTGCTCCCAGCTGGATCCATTATCTCCTGTCCAGGATGCGGACCAACGCTGTACACCAGCAAAACCTGAGCGCGTCAGGTGAAAAGCACGTTCATTTGGTTTTGACTTACGCATGCCTAAATAAGAAGCCTGAGCCATTTGGGACCCGTATAAGTTGTGCAACTCAGCATGCGTGGTGACCTCTTCAATTGCACCTTGTTCAGCTTTCAATGGCAAGGTGCCCCCCCTGCCACCACCCAAACTGAAAGGTTTTTCGAACACAGTCGGTTCGTTCATGTCATTCCAAATGCCACTGACACCCTTTTGGACCAGTCCATGTTGCCAATCCCCCCACCAATCGCGCACGTCGCTGCGACTGAAATCAGGGAATACCGACTCATCCGGCCAGACAAATCCTGAGCATATCTTTCCCCGTGAATCGCGAACAAAATATCCGTGTTCTACGCCTTCCCGATAAACTGCAAAATTCGGATCCACTTTGACACCCGGGTCAATGATCGTCACCACCCTAAAATTTTTCTGTTTCAAATCTGCCAGCATGCGCTCTGGAGTCATGAAGCGTTTATCATTCCAGGTGAAAACACGGAAATTATCCATATAATCAATGTCTAGATGAATAACATCGCACGGAATTTCTTTCTCACGGAATGTGTTCGCCAATTTACGCACTTCTTGCTCACTGCCATAACTCCAACGGCTCTGGTGATATCCCAAAGCCCATTTGGGTGGCATCGGCATGCGTCCCAATAATTCGCTCAGATGCTCAATTACATCCAGAGGTTGAGGACCATAAGCGATATAAACATCCAACTCTTCTCCCTGAGATTCAAAACCTAATTGTCCACTCTTACTAAGGTCAAAGCCACTCTCCCAGGTACTGTTGACATAAACTCCATACGAAAAATTCTCACACATTACCAGGTATACTGGAATTGCCATATACATTGGATCCACAAATGCAGTGTGCGGTTCAGCTGGATCGGTTGACCAGTTCTTCATGGTCTGGCCTTGCTTTTCCATTCTGCCGCCACGTTCACCAAAACCGTAATACTTTTCACCATTTTCAATCCGTTTGGTAAACCAGTAGCGATCTTCTTCCCATACCGGTGAAGATGCATCCGTAAAAAAACTCGTGCCATCTGTGGTTAACATTTCTAAAAGGGCAGTATCCTTGTCAATTCTCACCGTGAATGCTGCGCTGTTCAAGAATAGTGCGTGTTGCGTTTGTTGTAAATTTACCTCTACATCATGAAAGGCTTCATCTTCCAAGGGTACATCCCAGCTATGCTCTTCTTCAAAATCACCTCCTGGAACCATGCGCACGCGCACCAGTTCAGGGGTCAGGAATGTCACTCGCATGTGTGGATCACCACAATCCACCCATAACTCGCTCCCTAAAAACCGATATTCCCTTACCGCGCCCAGCATTGCACGTGCTTTAATCATCGTGCCTCCCTACCATTGGTTGATGTGCATTCTCTCGGGTAAAAAGCGATCTACAATTGGTAGCGGTTCTGCCGGGTAACCAATTGGCACCAGAGAAAAAGGTTGAATATTCTCAGGCAATTTTAACAGATTTTTCATTCCGCGTTGCCGATCCGGATCGGGATAAACCCCACACCAGACTGCACCCAGGCCTAATCCATGTGCTGCCAATTGGATACTTAATGTTGCCGCACTACAATCCAAACCCCAACGATCCGGATAAGGCAGAATCGTCTCATCCGCACATACCACCACTGCCAGACTTGCCTCTGGTGTCATCGCAGCAAAGGGATGCACATCCGGGATCTTACGCAGGATCTCGCGATCCGTGATGACATAGAATTCCCAGGGTTGGCGGTTGCGGGCAGAGGGTGCATGCATGGCTGCCTTCAACATCAACTCAATTGTCTCCTGTGGTACTGGTCGATAAACAAAATTTCTGACACTACGACGTGTCAACAATGCTTCCATAATTTCCATGATTTAATCCTCTATTGTTTCTAAAATCTCGTTGGCATTTCGATCACTATAAACAATGGCAAACAAACCCGGCAAATAGCGATCCATCATCCACACATTTGGATAAACATGATTCGAGACCAGTGGATAACTCAACCCCAGTCCTTCAAAATCAATGCTGGTGCGAAAACGCACTTCACCGTCTTCAAAATCCATCTCGAAATTTCCAATTCGCATACCATAGTTGATCATTGTAATAAACTCTGCCATCTTTAATCTTTTATCTTCCGGCACATTGATGGGAAAATAACTGTAAAAATAAAAAATATCCTGCACTTCGTGAAACTCTGCCTGGCATGAAAAACGCCCATTCTCGCCCCAGTGATTCATCCTTAACACCAATACACCGTGGTCTTCGGTTTCGACAAAAAACCACTCATCCTCGGAAAAGAATTGCTTAATTGTCTCAAAGGCAACACTCATGTTCGCACCTGGACCTATGCTTGATGACTCGATTCTAGCATACAGACAGATTCAGAAAGGTGAAATAAACCTTAAATTATCGATTAATTTGTTAAATACCAATATTTTCATCGTGAGATATCCCAAAAACAATGGAAGAAATTTAAATAATTTCCAAATAGAATTCAACCAACCTAAATCCCGACAAATACTTTCAATAACTACTTCCAGTGGTAAAAACCACAGCCAATTAAAATCTGTAAAGCTATTTCAGGACGGGGCAACTCAAACCTAAAACTCAATCCTCAAACCTAACCCCTTCCGAGGGTAGCACCAGAATTAGGAATCCTTTCAAATTTCAACCAATAGCCAATTATGTCTGTAAAAACAGTTACCATTTTCACCAATTTTCCTGTATTATCATTAAGAATACAAATTTTTTCTAATCAACCCGATCAGGGGTAATCATGAAACATATTAACAAACCATATCCCTACTTAAGCGATTGGCTCGTCATTTCCTGGCGCTGGCTGGCTCTTTTTATTCTTGGCATAACCTTCTCTAATCGGGCAAATTTTGACTGGATCATCATCATTCTACTGGCTCTGATTGCACTCTGGAACATCGTAATGACCACCCTGGCGATCATCAATGTGCGCATGCCGCTGCATCGCCCGGTAAACTTGTTCTGCGATTTTGCATTCACGGCAGCCTTATTTGTCCTGGGTGGCGCGATGACTGGCTCCCTGGTATGGATTGGCGTAGTTGTGATCGTCAATGCAGCCATTTTCTTCCAGTGGAAGGGTGCCTTTACGCTGGCTTTACTCTTCTCACTAGCACAAATCGGCTATGCTATCTACCTTAACCCCGCAAATCTATCTGTATGGTTGCCTTACGCCATCATCCTGGGCTTAAATTTCATCATTGCGGCAATAGCAGGGCTTAGCAGCTCACTGGTATATAAAGGTATCCGCAAAAAAGAACTCACCTCCGACAAACTGCTACATGATATTGAGGCACGTGTCGGTCAGCATTACCAAAAACGCATGCACTCGCTATCTGCCCTGGTCGAGACGCTCAACTCAACCCTGGATTACACCGTCGTTTTGGATATCATGCTTGACCTGAGTCAATCAGCCATTGATATCATAAAACCCAGCCAGGATAAGTTAACCTCAGCCGTTTTACTCTTTGATGAATCCAAACTAATTGTGGTAAACTCCCGGCGCTTCTCACCTACCGATACCAACCTGAAATTCCCTGCGAATAGCGGAATACTGCTCGACACGCTCAAGAAGGTCGAGACTCAAATCACCTACAATCCAACCAAAGACCCTGAGCTTTGGAAGATCACTGCAATACAAAACTGTAAAGTCGCCATCGCCTTTCCGCTCTCACGTGGTATGGATGATTATGGCGTCATGCTCTTTGGGCATCCCGATCGAGATTTCTTCACATCTGAAAAAATCGAGGCTCTAAACCTGATCAGCCGTCAGGCAGTCATCGCTATTCAGAACGCCAGACTCTACCAACAGGTGGAGCAGGAAAAACAAACCATCATCACTTCCCAGGAAGAAGCCAGCAAAAAACTTGCTCGCAATCTGCACGATGGACCCATCCAGTCGGTGGCATCCATCGCCATGCGCCTAAGTGTTGCCCAGCGACTGCTCTTTCACAAACCTAAAGATGTGGCCGCTGAATTGGCAAATATTGAAACGCTGGCACGCAACACCACCGGGGAATTGCGCCATATGCTCTTCACATTACGACCGCTCACTCTGGAGACGGATGGGCTGGTTGCCGGACTACACACCATTGCTGAGAAAAACCTGAGCACCTACCAACAAAAGGTGCGCGTTGAGGCGGACGAAAAAGTAGTTGAACAGCTAGATCAGAGCAAACATTCCACGGTGTTCTACCTGGCGGAAGAAGCCGTTACCAATGCCCGAAAACATGCACAAGCCGAATTGATTTTATTGCGCCTGCGCACCTCTGATACCGATGAAGAGATCGCTGTCCTCGAGATTATGGACAATGGGGTTGGCTTTGATGTCAATAAAGTCAACAAGAAGTACAGCCACCGGGGTAGTCTGGGTATGGTAAACTTAAATGAAAGAACGCAGTTAATCAATGGGCTGTTACACATCGATTCAGTCCCGGGAAAAGGCACCCGAATTCGGATTTTTATTCCGCTTACCCCTGCAGCCATCGAAAGAGTGCAGGCTGGAAAGATTGATTAGCGAAAAACATAATCTCTAATCATCGAGGCTTGCATGCCAGTTCTGGCAAATATCTACTACACTCATTACAAGGGGAGTTCATCTTCACGTCCACCGGTAATTCTCATTCATGGAGCCGGCAGCAGTCATCTAACCTGGCCAGCTGAGATCCGCAGGCTGCGAGATTTTAACGTCTACACCATCGACTTACCCGGGCATGGAAAATCCCCAGGCACAGCCCACCACCATGTGGCTGGTTATCAATCCGCCATCATTGATTTCATTGCCCGACTGGGGCGCGACAGGGCTATTCTAATAGGACATTCGCTGGGGGCAGCGATTGGGCTGCAACTAGCGGTTGATTACCCACAACATATAGCAGGCCTGGTATGTATCTCAGCTGCTGCCTGCTTCCAGGTAGACCCCACCCTGGTAAATCTCTTTCGAAATTCCCCGGTGCAGAAAAGTGCCTTGAAGTTATTGGAAATTTATTTTGCACCACAATATGGCAAATCTCAGTGGTATCCCAACCTCATTAAAAGCCTACCCAGCCTGCGTAACAGCCTCTGGTATGCGGATCTGCGCGCTGTGGAACAATTTGAGCTGCGCAGCAAATTGTCTGCGATAACGACTCCCACTCTGGTCATGTCCGGAGATGAAGATCCATTCGTTTCCTTCACCTCGGCAGCCCATCTCGCCCGGCAGTTACCGAACGCTAAATTTGTCCCTTTTCCTAAACACGGTCACATGTTGATGCTGGAAGATCCGGAAGGGGTAGCAAGAGAGATACGTGGATTTTGTTTGACTGAAAATTTCATCAAATAATGATTGGCGTTCACTAGAACAAACGGTTTCAAATTATGACCCCTCTTGCGAATAATCAAACCCCCTTTCATCGGATGGATTGACTATTGTAAGTGGCTTTGTTTTGAGACATGCTGAGGGCTCTACTGTGGATTTTTTTGATATTATTTTATTCAATTTTTATTGGAGATGGAAACTAATAAGACACAATAATTTACAAACCTTGATCTTGCTATTTAACCCAGCAACGCGGTTGTTACACCGCGTTGCTTTATCCAAACCCTATTCAATAAAGGAGTCAAACTACAGAGGTTCACCCAACCACTGTCGTATGTACGTTAAATTGCGGAGGTTTTTCCATGTGTTTCTTGACCGCACATTGCTCCGCGGAGCGCACCAGGGCGTTGTAATACTTATCCGGAAATTCCGGCGGCACCTGGATGTCAATCTCAACGTTGCCAACCAATCCAGTCAATGGATCGGTTTTCAAACGCTGCACCAGACGAATCCCTGAGGTATCCAGACCACGCTGCTTGCAAAAGCCGAGCACATAAATCCCAGCGCAGGTTACCAGCGATGCCAGAAAAGTTGCGAAAGGGGTTGGCGCAGCACCCTGCCCGCCACCCATGGGTGGTTGATCAGTCATAATTGTGTATTGCCCAAAATGAGCATCCACTCGCGCCCCACCCGGAAAATCTACTACCATTTCCATTACTCACAATCTCCTCGCTTCAATTTTTTTGCTATCAAGGAGTTAGATGTGTTTTTTTCAGAAAAGATACAAAACTGGCTAAAGTATCTTCACCGATGGTTGTGTGCTGATGACCGCAATGGATGCGCACACGCGTGACTTTTACCTTGCGTGTGGTGACCGATACAACCGCAATCACTGACGATGAAGCACAACAGGCTGCCTTACAAATCATGAGCAGAACCCAGGCAGGCGGGTTGGTAAATGTTGATGAGGCTGCAGAGATAATTAGCGGTTGAGTTTATTATCTAGAAACCTGAAACGATGGGAGATCGGAGGCAGGTGCTCTTAAGGAAAACCGAACGGCATAGCCCCCCAGCTCACTGTTCTATTGCACCTAATTAAATCGTATAATTAAAATGAAATTTCATCCAACCACCCATCGAATCGTCTTATCAGCCTTGTTACGGAGTAAGAAAGGCAGAGTACAATGACGGTGTTGCAGATTTCAAGTTATGCTGCTATAAAACAGGGGGCAGAATTGACCCCGTTTCTCTATTCAGCTCATCCCTTAAAAATGAATGAGGTGCGCATTGCCATCACTCATTGTGGCTTATGCGGAACCGATATCCAGGGCATTGATAATGTCTTTGGGATTGTCAAATATCCATTTGTGCCCGGCCATGAGGTTGTCGGCCACATCAGTGAGGTTGGCTCAGAAGTACCCCGTAGTCGATTGGGTGAACGGGTCGGGGTGGGATGGCAGGGCAGAGCTTGCATGCACTGTGAATGGTGTCTCCGTGGTGACGTGCAACTGTGTGAGAATGTTGCCGAGAACGGCAGCTGGTCGCCATTTGGTGGCTTCTCCACCTCCTTGGTGGTGGAAGCGGGATTTGCATATCCCTTACCAGAGGAGATGCCATCGCCAGTTGCAGCCGTGATGATGTGTGCTGGGTTCACGGTTTATACCATGCTGCACAGGTACTGCACCTCCCCCGGACTCAAGTTGGGGATCGTCGGGATTGGTGGATTGGGACACCTGGCCATCCAGTTTGCCAAAGCAATGGGATATGAAGTGACTGCCATCTCATCCACACCTGCAAAACTCTCTCAAGCCATCTCCCTGGGTGCAGATCAATTCCTATTCGTATCAGATCAGGATGCTCTCCGCGAGGCAGCTTATTATTTTGATCTACTCTATATTACTGCGCATGCCGGCGTCGTCTGGGATGATTTGCTATCCATCCTCAAGAAAAAAGGCATCATGGCAATCTCTGGCTTTCCTCAGGTCAATTTCAGCTCCGTCGACCTGGTAGCCCACGAATTGAGCATGGTGGGCTCCTTCCTGGGTACCCAGGCAGATATGCATTCTATGTTGCAGTTTACCCAGTCAGCCAACATTCAACCTATGATCGAAATCATGCCAATGTCCCAGGTCAACCAGGCAATCCAAAAGGTGAAGCAGAATCAGGCACGTTACCGCATTGTACTGGTGAATGAGGAAAGCTAAAAACTGATGATCCGCAAGGGCCATGCGAATTCCTGTGCAAGTTTTTAAGATGGTGAGTCATTAACCGAGGATCAACGCTTCTCCTTTGAGCTACACATTACCCGTAGGCAACAAACCTTTTCTGCGAATCGGGATATAGATAAACAGAATTGAATCCGGTTTGAAATCATTGAATTCAGGTGGATAAAATTCAAAATCTGGTTTTCCAGCATCGTGTTCCCAATCCATCTGTTGTGGCAACCAGGTTCCAAAGGCGTACTGGTACGCTTTGTGAATGTTTTCCTTGGCTCCTGGTGCGGGGACAATTACATAATCCTGCAACGGGAGCATATAAACCTGCATGTCAGCAGGGATCGTGGCAGGTTTATCATTTTTCATTGGGTAAGCGATCATATAATCAAAGTGCTTATCGTCCACACCCGGAAAACAAATCCCCAGGCAGTGTTCGCCAGCAGTTCCAGGTGGGATGAGCAGCGGTTTGATGCGTGCATATTCCTCGAAAAATTCCTGCCAGAACAGTGCGATCTTTTCGGTAGTATCCATGGTGAATGGTCGGATTTGCCCAATGTATAATTGAGACGGTCGCTGAACAATCATTCCATCCATTTTTCCTCCTTAAATAAGTCGTTTCGATATGTGATTGGATAATAATGTACTTATCTACATTATAATGATTTTAAAGCTGTAAGAGGAATATATCCTATCCGAAGAAGGATTTAAGTAGTGATTAACGAGGTAAAGCACTGGATTTTTCAGGTTTAGAAAGCCAAGAGCCAGTGGGAATAACCACAGACTTATGTGCAGATCAGGCCATATCATGTCCTTTGAGTATGGACTATGAGCCTTGATTCAAAAAAGAGTATAATTTCATAAAATCCATTAAAGACAGGATAAACAAATGAAAATTTATATTACCGGCATCAGCGGCTTTCTTTCGATCAATCTTGTGCGGTTTCTTCTGGAGCACGGCTACACAGATATCAGCGGTATCGACCTGGTTAATTTTGCTTACCCGGAGCGAGATCAAATTCAGTTCCTCCAGGGTGACATTCGCAATGAAGCTGACTTGCGGAAAAGCATGCAAGGCGCAGATGTCGTTATTCACACTGCCGCTGCCTTGCCACTCTACACACCGGAAGAGATCTATTCCACCGATGTGGCCGGTACAAATCTGGTGCTGCAAACTGCGCAGGCATTCGGCGTCAAACGCGTGATTCACATCTCCTCCACTGCTGTTTATGGCGTCCCGGATCATCATCCGCTCTATGAGAGCGATCCGATGATTGGCGTTGGCGATTACGGCAAAGCCAAAATCCAGGCAGAGCAAGCTTGCCATCAGTTCCGTGAATCCGGATTGTGTGTCCCCATCCTGCGCCCCAAATCCTTTGTGGGGCCAGAGCGCCTGGGCGTATTCGCGATCTTTTACGAATGGGCATCCGAAGGTAAAAATTTCCCTAATATCGGCAGCGGGAACAACCGCTATCAACTATTGGATGTGGAAGACCTGTGCAAGGCGATCAACGCCTGTATGACACTGGACGAGGATGTTGTTAACGACACTTTCAATATCGCCGCCACCGAGTTCACCACCATGAAAGGCGATTACCAGGCTGTGTTGGATGAGGCTGGTTTTGGCAAAAAGATCATCCCATTCCCGGCTGGTCCCGTGGTGCTCGTGCTGCGCATCCTGGAAGCACTCAAGCTCTCCCCGCTGTATCCATGGATCTATGAGACCGCATCAAAAGATTCGTTTGTGTCGGTCGAAAAGGCTCAGCAGAAGCTCAAATACCAACCAGAATATTCCAATCAGCAAGCCATGATCCGCAACTACCACTGGTACCTGGAAAATCACGAACGGCTGCAAGCCGAGCCCAGTACAGGTGTGACACATCGTGTGCCGTGGAAACAGAAAGCACTCAAATGGGTAAAGGTGTTCTTTTAGTTAATACGATAAGTAGCTGATGGCTGATTGCATTTAGCACAAAGCGCAATTTGACCCTTACTGATCCGAATCCTTTCAATGAAATTCTTCGCAGATTGCGATCGGTATTCTTTTTTTCCTGTCAGCTACCAGCTATAATTTTTCATATCCTCAAATGACTTACGCACCAACTTTTCCAGCACATCCATATTGACATCTTCCAACTTGTTGATATAAAGGCAGGACTTGCCAGTCTTGTGTTTTCCAAGTTGACTGAAAAGTTCGTCGTATGATTTATCATCCGGCCGGACGTAACAGCCCATCAAATAGAGGCTCAGGTTTTGCTTGCGAGGGGAGAATCCCACCAAAGCAGCATCGCCTTCATGCCCAGTAGCATAGCGATAGTGATATTCTCCAAAACCTACAATGCTACCTCCCCACATTTTTGGCTCAAGCCCGGTCACCTTTTGCATAAGGTGCATAAGTTTGAAGCTATCATTCCGTTTGCCTTCATGCTCCACATTGTTCAGGAATGCTTCCACATCCGCTTTATTCTGAGTGGTTTTCAAGTCTACCATTTTTCCTCCTAGGATTGTTTCAAAGAAAGCAGGAATAGATCCTGCAAGATATTCAGATCTACATCATCCAGTTTGTTGATGTACAGGCAGGATTTTCCCAGCTTGTGTTTGCCCAAGCGAGACATGTGTTGCTTGTATTCTTCTGATTCCTGGTGAGTGTACAGTCCCCACAGATAAAGTGACAAATTCTGCTTGCGGGGAGAAAAGCCAATCTGAAACCATTCCCCTTCTTCGCCAGAGGCATAACGATATTTCGTGGTGCCAAAGCCGATGATACTATCCCCCCACATCTTCGGTTGCACACCAGAAATCTCCTTCATCATCTCCAAGATTTTGAAACTATCATTCCGTTTCTTGTCTTGCTTCACACCATTGAGGAAGTCTTCGACACTGCCATCGTTCTTTTTCGTTTTCAATTCAACCATCGATCCTCCGATATTACGTTCTATTATGCCGGGGTATGAGGATGGTTACAACGAAAAGCATAAGGATATAGCTCAAAGTCTCATGGCTCATGGCTCATGGCTCATGGCTCATGGCTCATGGCTCATGGCTCATGGCTCAAAGCCAAATTTTACATTCAGGAGACCAACAGCAGCACAGCTACAATCACCACCACAATCACAGCAACGACACCAATTGTGATCGGATTAAGCGGCTGCGATTGTTTTTCGGTGGAGGGGCGCTCGGGGCGGGTGAGCAGCTCACGCTGACAGTAATAGCAAAAGATGGCTTCTTCTGGCAGACTCTTGCCACAAAATTTACAATTCTTCATCTTCGATTGCTCACTCATGCCTGCTCCCATCATCCAGAATGTGCTTTGATTATAGTATGAGTTTTGTGTTTTGAGACTTTCGGCTTCGCCTTGGAGCTTCACGCTATTGCATACCACATGGGCTAGCTGCAAGCTATGAGCTATTAGCTAATCGCTACGAGCTAAGCCCTACCAGCCAAACGGCAAGCCTACCCCCTCCAGCGTTAACAAAGCCTGCTTGCGCCAGATTCCACCGGCGTACCCGGTGAGGCTGCCATCCGCTCCGATGACACGGTGACAAGGCACCAGAATCGAGATTGGGTTACGGGCATTCGCATTCGCCACCGCCCGGCTGGACTCCGCGCTCGACCGTCCAACTTTGGTAGCCAGTTGACCATAGGAGATCGTGGTGCCATAGGGGATTGTCATCAGCGCTTCCCAGACCTGATGCTGGAAAGTCGTCCCGTGTAGCAGTAGAGGTAGATCAAATTGGTGGCATTTGCCCTGGAAATAAAGTCTTAGTTGTTTAACCAAATCATCCAGCAGCTTAATCCGTTCAAATGAGACTTCATCCGTCAAACCAAAGTTGACAGCCATGATACGCATGCCTTCATCATCCAGTGGATTATCAAGAAAATCCAGCCGCAGGATCCCTTTTGGCTCAGCAATGGCGAACAGGGTGCCCAAAGGACAGGGAATCTGGGTAATATGGGTCATCATAGGTCCTTCGTCTGAGTTTTACAAATCAACAGTTGTTGATATGATTATAGACCTTACTAAAAAATTATGAAAAATAATCCCTTATTTCCAATCATCTGTCATATTTCATTCGTTTTTGTGAAAAATCCTGTATACTTTTAATTAGTCAAAAAACGTTGGAGTTCAAAGGAGGTTTTATGGCTGAAGCAAAAGATGGTTGTGTTAAACCGACCGCAGGCGTGATATTGCCTGAAGCGGAAACACCAGTCAACCAACCACAAATGAAAAAGGAGGTTCCAAAAATGTTAGCAAAAGTTGGTAAAACCGCCCCCGATTTTGAGCTGAGTGCTTTTTTCGAGGGTGGATTTAAGAATATCCGTTTATCGGATTACAAAGGAAAGTGGATTGTCATCTGCTTCTATCCGGGTGACTTCACCTTTGTCTGACCGACTGAATTGTCGGCAGTTGCCGTCAAATATCCTGAATTACGAGAATTAGGTGTTGAAATCTTAGCGATTTCCACCGACAGCCGTTTCTCCCACAAGATCTGGCAGGAAGAAGAACTCTCCAAAATGGTGGAGGGTGGTGTTCCCTTCCCGCTCCTTTCTGATGCAGGTGGACGCGTTGGCACCGTGTATGGTGTCTATGACGAAGATGCCGGTGTGGATATCCGTGGGCGTTTCCTGATCGACCCGGATTTCAATATTCGCGCTATGGAAGTCATGACCCCTGAGGTCGGACGCAATGTCGCCGAGCTGATCCGCCAGGTCAAAGCATTCCAGCACGTTGTCGCCACTGGTGAAGTCACTCCTGCTGGTTGGGTGCCAGGAAAACCAACCCTCACCCCAGGTCCCGATCTGGCTGGCAAGGTTTGGAAAGTCTGGAAAACAGACAACGCATTCTAGCATCGAAGTCCAACATTCTAAAAACAATATGAGCCGTCTGTATTAAACCAGGCGGCTTTTAGTTTCATCCATAAAGAGAAGGCTGCGTTCAGTCAGATTGCTTGAAGCCGAACTGTGTTTCAAAGGCTATCTGATGGGTGGTCAGGTTATTCCCCACTGCCGAAAAAACACCTGGTTGGTCAGCCACCTCGGTCATCTCAATGTTTATGCTTTCCTCAGGCTTGATCTCATTACTGTAGTTGATTTGCAACCATTCAAACTGATACTTTTTCCAAAATGAAATCGGGAAGCAGTCGCACAGCCAGTCAATGTACTGGGTATTATTGACATGCCCCATCAGATCCAGGCTGGAATAGTTGGCCTTGAAGATGTGTTCCTTGCTGAAACCGGTGGGATGGGTAAGTTTATCAAGCTTCTCATCCAAAATGAATCGGCCTTCATTTTCCGGCAAAGCAACCGAAAGCGTCTCCGGTTTGACGAATCGTCTTGTTTTGGTATTAACCAGCAGCCAAGCAGTGGTAGCATGCGCAACTGATTTGCCTTTTTCGTTCGCAAACGAATAGTCTCGCATGCCAAAAATCTTCTGCTGCCAGCCACGCGGCCAGGTTTGCACAATAATCTTTGTCCCAACGGATGGAAACTCGTAGAAACGAACTTTCGTGCGTACTAGAATCCATGCCAGGTTCATTGCCTGCAGACTGTAATAATCCACGCCCAGGTGAATCGAGTGATGAACTGTGATCTCTTCCATCACACGGAGGACAGCGGCTGGTTTCCAGCGTAAGACAAAATCTGTCTCATGCGAGCGTACTTCAAAAGTGTCCTGCCAGATCGTCTGTTGTGTCAAATTATGCTCCCTGACTCATGTATTGCTTTATTTTATCTTTATTTTTAGCTTTCTGGCAACTTTTTTATTGCCAATCTGAGCGGGGGTCATCTCTCTCTTTTCCAGCTCAATATCATGAAGTCTTTAATTGGCCTAAGAATTGCAACTATATGATCATCTTGTAATTTTGGCCATGCTCTGAATTTTCATCACCACAATCTCCGTTCTGCATGGTCAAATAAATTTGTTGATAATTGTTTATGGAAAATTGGAGGACATCATGCAAATATTCTTAGTTTTCGCCCTGATCATCGCTTTGATCGCTGTCGTTTTCACCATTCAGAACACTGCTGCCGTCACCGTCACCTTTTTGGTTTGGGAACTGAACCACTCACTGGCATTTATTTTTTTATTCGCTATTTTAGCCGGCGTGTTGATCAGTCTGTTTGTATCCGTTCCAAATAAAGTCAAACGAACCGTGGAAAATACCAACCAGAAAAAGAAAATCAAAGATCTGGACAGCGAGTTAATGAGCACAAAAGTCAAACTGGAGTCGATGAAGCAGGAAGTGGAAGTGTATCGTGGTCAATTGGGAACATCTGCTCCTGAAGCAACTACCGAACCATCCAACACGCCTGCAGCCAAGCGCTTTCTGAATGGCGTCAAAGCAAAACTAAAACCATAAGTCTCCATCTTCGATAAACAAATTCTGCCTCCCTCTCAAACAGTCAACTTCCAGGGATTGTTTGAGAGGTGGCATCTTTTAATGATGGAACTTAGGTTATTAGCCCTTGTTTTGCATGATGTAGAACATATACCCATACCATTGATGATATTTGTGATAAATATCAATTTCAGCCTGTTCTTCATTCAGAATTTTCTGAATCTTTATATCATTTTGGTACTTTTCACGCAACATGGCAATACGAGCCTGCATGGGACGGTAATACTCCTCCGTCCAACTGGTTGTGGGCAGCACAAAATAATCAATCAGGAAATAATTCGATTCATGAATACTATTCACGTTTTCTTCCAGATTCTTCATTGCCGGGTAAGCTTTCTGCCAAAAATCATACACCTCAGCCGGTGGATCTGGTTGCATCCAGGTTAGCTCCGTAACCACGATATAACCACAGGGATTAAGCAGCGGTTTCCATGCTCGCAGTCCAGCTTCAAAGCCCATGATGTATATCGCACCTTCTGACCAGATCAGATCGAAGCTGGCGGACGGAAAATCCAATGCAGACATGGATTGTTTGGATACTTTCACGCGCTGGCTCAAGCCCTGCTCTGCAATTTTCTGCTGCAGGCGATCCAGAAAGGGTTGGTGGGTATCGATCGCATGAATATTTCCATCCGATAGCCCTGCCAGTTCAAGCGTCTGTGCACCAGGGCCACAGCCAACGTCCAGAATGCTGGGTTCCTCAGGTAGTGCAGACAGCTTGCGGAAAGCACGCCGGGTCGATTCGGAATCACCCGGTCCCTCACGCGGCAAGTCTTTATGTATTTCGAAGAAAAAATCCATCACATACACCTGTAGCAGTCAGAAAATTCTAACCCATCTCAATTAATTTTGAAAACAATCCAATTCTTCATGCTTTTTTGGGGATCATAATCCCCTAATGAACAGGCGGGGTATTCCGGATTTCCAGCATCCACCAGGATAAATTGAATACCCTGCCTGATCAGCCATTCATGATCACAGATTTTTTCATCCGGGTAGACCGGTATTATCCTGCGTGTAAAATGCTCACCAAATAACCCGTACTCGTAGTAGACAATCGATGCCGTTGCAATCCCCAACACCGCATCTTCCGGCACGGTCTGATCCACCAGATACAACATTTCTTTGGTGTCATACGATTGGGCGGAGATCGAATCAAAGCGGTGCTGCTTCCAGAAGGCTTTGTATCCCCAGAAGGATTTGGCTGGATTACTATAGATGGCCATTAATAAGGTCAGAATGGAAAGAATGCTAACTAAGTAGATCAATACCAAACTGAACTTGGGACGCAACCGATCTAGGAAGGCGGTCAATCCCAGGCATAGGAAAGCGAATAACGGGATAAAATAACGGCCATCATACGGCGTCCAGCCAGACCGTAAAAAGGCAAAGGTCAGTGGTGTAGTCAACAGAAACAGACTGGCAAGTATCATTAATGGATGTTTGTATTTGAAGGTAATCACCACCACAAAGACAGCAACAATAAAAAACAGGAAGATGCCTACCAGCCCAAACCAAGCGGAATCTTCCGAGAAGGGAATGTGATCGCTGTAGCCGAAGGTGTGCTGGTTCAGCAATGATTTGTCCACTTCCAGAGAAAAACCCGTCTTACCACTGATAAAATCTGGTACCATCGCTTTCACTTCCATCAGTTTGGTCAGGTATGGCTCTGGAATACCCTGGAAATCAATTATCTGATAAGCCCAGCGACCAGTCATCAAACTAATATGCTCCAGAGAGGAGCCGTTATGCTGAAACGCGCTTTGTGAGGTCATCTCGAGCGCGTCTGGTCCCAGGACCGAGCCAAAATGGATCGCATTACTGATGAAGATGGGGGCACTGAACAACAAAAATGCCAGTATGGATGATGCTCCTAAAACAATAACCTCCCGCAGATTGATCTTTTTGAAGACCAGCCAGTTAAGAAAGAAGAAAATTGCCAGTCCAGGTAAATATCCAGCGACTGAAAAATTGGTGCCAACCGAAAGTCCAATCCCCAACCCGGACAGGATCAAATATCCACTGTTTTTCTCCCTTCAGATGATAATGGAAGAAGTACACCGCAGCGATCAGCATAAAAGAGCTGACGTGATCATGGCGGGTGGATGTGAAGTTCATCTGCACCACAGGTAAAGCCGCCCAGGTTAGCGCAGATAGCAACGCCAGGCTCTTCTTACTGGAGAGGTCCAATCCCAATTGGTAGATCAAAATGACCGACAGATAGCCTGTTATGTAGGTGATGATCCCCAATAAAGGCTCTCCACGGGTAAAAAGCAGCGTCCAGTAACTGATGATCTCAGCGTTCATCGGAAAGGTCAATTGCCAGATTACTTTCGTATTCCACGGCAACCAGCTACCCGTCTGATCCCACATGCCAATGCGGGCCAGGTGAATCGCCAGGGAATCATTGTTATTCGGAGGCACAAACAGGACATACACCAGGTTGAGCACCGCCACCAAACCACAGGCACTCAGGAATACCATTACGGGAAAGGCTAGTTTCTTTTCCTTTAATTTGAGTATCGACATTGGGAAAGGCAAAAATGGTTGGGGCGGAGGTTTCAGATAGCGGACGACAACCATGGCAATTGCCAGCAGAATGACCTGAAATCCCAAAAGAAAGACAGGGCTATTCATCTGATAAAACAACCCGGATACTGTCATGACCGCAATAATTAAGGAGATAAGGATTAAGAATCCCCCCAGGAACCAATCCAGCCATTTCCTGTATTGAAAATATCGATTAATTTGCAAAGAAATGAATAGAAAAATAATGAGTGAAACAATCAATAAAAGCATTAAACTGCCTGAAGTTCCCATTTCTTGAAGAAAGCAACCGATTAAACCGATAGTTATTCACATTTTATCATAAGTGCGCGTGATGGTTTCCGGGGGATCAAAACAAAAAACTCCTGCTTGACTATGTTTCAAGAATCATTATAATTTTAACTGGTAAGACCTCTTACCAATTTCATTTTTCGATAACGTAACTCATTATTATCTGCGAGGTTTTGATGGAAAATCCTGGCTGGCGCACATCAAAGTGGGCTGATCAAGATCAGCCCTGGGATATTATTGTGATTGGTGGCGGTATTGTTGGCGCAGGTGTCTTTCGTGAGGCAGTAGAAGCAGGACTAAGAACACTGCTCCTTGAAGGTCATGATTTTTCTTCCGGTACCTCAAGCCGTTCCTCAAAAATGGTCCACGGCGGGTTGCGTTATCTCAAAAACGCCCAGGTAAAACTAACCCTGGATTCTTCTCGGGAACGCCAGCGTTTGATTCATGAAGGTGAAGGCTTAATCGATCCCTTGCAATTCAATCTGGTCAACTATCAAGGGGATCACACACCCGGCTGGGTGTTTGGCCTGGGATTGATTGCCTATGATCTCTTAGTATTCCGCTGGAAACACTCGCGTTTATCTAAGCAACGACTGAAAGAGATTTGCCCACAACTGAACGAAAAACAATTGCTGGGTGGATACGGTTTTTATGATGCCCAAACCGACGATGCCCGTCTGGTATTAAGAGTCATTCAGGAAGGCCAGGCCAGCGGCGGTAGTGCCCTCAATTACACCCGGGTGGAAGGACTACTACGGAACAACTCTGGCACAGTGTGTGGTGTCCAGGTCAGGGATGTAATCAGTGGTGTGGAAAAAGAAATTCGGGCTGGTTTGGTGATCAATGCCTGTGGCGCATGGGCGGATGAATTACGCGGTAATATTGGTAGACCCCCCCGCTTGCGATTGCTGCGTGGCAGTCATTTGATTTTCCCACGCGACCGGGTGCCTCTGGAAGACGCCATCAGTTTTCTACATCCTGATGATCACCGCCCAGTGTTTGCATTTTCGTGGGAAGGAGCAACCCTGGTAGGCACCACCGATGTAGACCATGATCACCCCATGTCGACCGACCCGTGGATATCCCCTCAGGAGACGGATTATCTGCTGACCGCGGTCAATCACATCTTCGATTGTCTAAAATTGAGCGAAGACGATATCCTTTCGACATTCGCCGGGGTTCGTTCCGTGCTCAATACCGGCAAAGCGGATCCTTCCAAAGAATCCCGCGATGAAATTTTATGGGACGAGGATGGCCTCATTACCATCACTGGCGGAAAATTAACCATGTTCAGCCACATGGCCCAAAAAACCCTGCGTTTTGCCCGTAAATATTTACCCGAAAACATCCAAATCGACAAAGACAAACGCGCTCTGGATCGTATGAATGTGGAAAAAATGAAGGCTGTCATCGATTCTCCGGCTTTATCCCCACAGCAGAAATTACGTCTAATTGGTCGCTATGGACACAACGCTTCTACTATCATGTTGACTGCTCGTGAAAACGAATTGGAGAGACTCAACCTAACCCCAACCTTATGGGCAGAGCTGAAATGGGCTGCTGGCCATGAACAGGTCGTTCACCTGGATGATTTATTATTGCGGCGCACCCGAATTGGCAGTCTGCTTCCTCACGGCGCAATCCCCATCTTCCAACAAATCCAGGAGCTTTGTCAACCACAGCTTGGTTGGGATGATGAGCGCTGGCAAGATGAAGTGCTGGCATACGAGCAGCTATACCGACAGTCATATTCGCTTCCGCAAGCGATGAAAGTCTGATCGGACGGAGAGACCTGGATAAAGACTCAACCGAATTTTGCAGATTTTTCCCACTTAGCGTGCAGCGCTGATCACCAAAAACCATAGGATGGTGAAAATGACCACCATCCATTCCAGAAATGGCATCCACCAGAAGCGCGGACGGTTGGTTATAAAGGATGTATCCAAGGCATTGGTTGCTTCTTTCTTCGTATTCTTGCCCATATAGACCAGAAAGGACGCATAAGCCATGAAAGCGATGGCACCAATGATCAGGGAATATAACGGAATCACCCGCTCCTGCGCAGGCTGCACCAGAATGGCAATCATGAATAGGAGAACGGTGGCCAATCCGGCTCGGAAGTAGGTCATGGCGGCTTTGATGTGCGGTTTGATGTTATTCATCGGGAACACACCGACCAGAAGGCAGGCAGTTGCTGCAATCATCCCCACCCCCGTGCCCAGATAGCCCCAGGCGCTGTTCAAGCTGATCCCAACCCCGGGCATCATCAATAACAGCAGGAAGCTACCCAGGATGAGACCCCCATTAAACAACCAGGCCAGCCGGGAGACCCCTATCTCACCTAATTCAGAAACAAAATGGGTGCTGATCCGGTACCGTTCGCCATCTTTTCCGCGGTAAGCGAGGGCAGCTATCGAACTACTGAGTAAAATAACCAGGCTTCCCGCCCAGGCCAGGTACAAATAATATTCTAAAAACCATTGCTTCATCTTTTTTTGTATCCCATCTTTGGCTTTGCATTCTGCTATTGTAAAACGTGTTGCTGTTCTTGTGTAGAAACCTGCAACAAAAAAACATCATCCATGCAAATTTGGATTATGATGGTAGAAAGATTTTGAGCAGAGGTGCAGATGTATAACACATTTTCTGAGGACTATGATCGCTTTGTCAATTGGGATAGCCGCCTGGCTTATGAAATACCCTTCATTGAAAAACAAATTCAATTCCTGCAGAACCGATTAAATAGACCTTTGGATATCCTCGATACTGCCTGTGGTACTGGCATGCACGCCATCCACCTTGCCAGTGATGGTCATCAGGTGAGTGCAGCCGACCTGTTTCCGCAAATGATTGCAAAGAGCAAGCAGAATGCGTCCATGGCAGGTGTCCAGGTGAACTTTAAAACGGCTGGATTGGGAATGATGTCAGGGACTTTTGGACCAGCACAATTTGACCTGTTGCTGTGCCTGGGCAATTCATTACCGCACCTTATTACCGCGCAGGAGCTTTCGGAATCCTTGCAGGACTTTGCAAACGTTCTACGCCCCGGCGGGATGCTGTTCATCCAGAATCGAAATTTTGACGCGGTCATACAGCATCAGGAACGCTGGATGGAGCCGCAGCTGTACCAGGAAGGGGAAGAAGAGTGGATCTTCCAGCGCTTCTATGATTTTCTCCCAAACGGACTGATTCGTTTTAACATTGTCACACTCCAACATAAATTGGATTCGGATTGGCAATCTGGTGTCAACAGCACAATCCTGCGACCACAATTAAGCGCTGAACTTGAACAGCAATTACAGCAGGTTGGTTTTGATGAGATTCGCACCTTTGGCAGTATGCAAGGGGAAGGTTTTTCGCCCGATTCGAGTGGTAATTTGATCATCACAGCCATCAAACCTTAAAACAATCAATATCAACCACTCAACCAACAAACCAAGAATCCGAATATTTTTACCAACCGCCAGCAAAAACATCTTGACTTCAGATTGGGAATCATTATAATTTTAACTGGTATGACCTCTTACCAATTATCTTGTATTGCAGGATTTTTTCAATTAAGAATCTTTCAGAAAGCACCTTTCAACCAATTGAATTAAATACCTGAATTGAATATGTGGAATCGAGGTGGTCAATGAGTAAAACCAGGAAATTTCAACCGCCCTGGCTGGAGCAAACAGCCTCCAATCGTTCTTATCGCAGCCTGTATAAGTGGGGTGATCCGGATGGTTTCAAACATCCCAACCAGGGCATGTACCAGATGCTCAAAGATGTCTTTCAATTGGACGATCAGGCCTTTCAGGCACCGGTCAACACCGGTCTGGAGGAATTCAGCGCAGAAATCCCTTCTCAATTGCCAGCCAGGCATATTGACCGCTTAACCGAAATTGTCAGCCAGGAAAATCTGTCTACAGACACTTATCACAGAACACGCACCTCCTATGGCGCAGGTATGATCGATGCGTTGCGGGTGCGGCATAAGATTTTTGAAAATATTGCCGATGTGGTGGTTTCTCCCCGCAATAACCAGGAGATTTCGTCCATTCTCAATTATTGCCAATCAGAAAAACTGCCTGTCTATATTTATGGGGCCGGTTCCACCGTCACACGCGGTGTTGAAGCCGTACAGGGTGGGGTCTGTATTGATATGAGTCAGCATATGAACAAGGTGCTCGATTTCAATGAGAACAATCAGACGATCACGGTTCAGGCAGGCATCTATGGGCCAGCTTTGGAAGAGATCCTGAATAATGCCCCCACAACCTTAAGTGCCAAACAGCGTTATACCTGCGGACATTTTCCGCAATCTTTTCTGCATTCCAGCGTGGGCGGCTGGGTGGTTACGCGCGGCGCAGGACAAAACTCCACTTACTACGGAAAAATTGAAGACCTGGTACTCTCACAAAAATACATTACACCTATCGGCGAAGTCCAAACCCCGGCGTACCCGCGTTGTGCCACCGGACCGGACTACAACCAGATCATGATCGGATCGGAAGGATGTTTTGGTGTCCTGGCCGAAGTGACCCTCAAGCTCTATCGTTACCAACCCGAGAACATCCAGCGTTACAGTTACTTATTCAAAAATTGGGAAGAAGCCCAACTGGCAGTCCGTGAAATTATGCAGGCTGAAGCTGGTTTTCCATCGGTTTTCCGCCTGTCCGACCCGGAAGAAACGGATGTTGCCATGCGCATGTATCACATCCATGGTTCACCAGCCGATACGGTGATTAAGAATCTCGGATACCAGCCCATGCAAAGGTGTCTGTTGTTGGGATCCTGTGATGGAGACAAAGCCTATGCACGTCTGGTAAAGCGCACAATCGCTCGAACCGCGCGAAAATACAAAGCCTTCCCATTGACGCCTTTTGGTGTCACCCAACGCTGGGAAAAGAGCCGCTTTACCGATCCCTATCTGCGGGAAGATTTGATGGACTTCGGCATATTAATCGACACACTCGAATGTGCTGTCACCTGGGATCAGATGCCTGAGGCGCATTCGCACGTACGCAAGTTCGTCAAAAGCCATCCTCGAACCGTCTGTATGACACACCTTTCACACGCTTATCCGCAGGGTGCTAACCTATACTTCATTTTTATCGCCAAAATCACAGAGATTGATGACTATCTGAAATTACAATATGGCATCTTACAGGCTGTCCAGGAATCCGGTGCAGCCATGAGTCACCATCATGGCATTGGAAAACAGACCGGACCCTGGTTGGAAAAACAAATTGGTTCCCCAAACATGGACATCCTGCGCGCACTCAAACAGCACTTTGATCCAAACAACATCATGAATCCAGGTGGAACACTTGGGTTGGACATGAGTGAAAATCAGAAACAGAAGCGTTGGGGATTTCGTGAACCGTAGAAAAATAAATTATATTGCTTCCCGCAAATGGTCAAAATCCTGCTTGGGTTGTAGACCAAACAGTCCTTTGTATTCCCGACTGAAATGGGAAGAATCATTATAGCCAACACTAAAAGCAACATCGGTTGCGTTGTGTCTTCCCCCTAAAAGTAAACGCCGTGCTTCCTGGAGTCTTAGTCGTTTTTGGTATTGAATTGGGCTCAGTAGACTATTTGTAAAAACCTACTACAACAATTGACGCATCGATAGCAAAGTTATTGAATCCTCTGAAAGTACAGGCTTCTTTTCCATTAGGATCTCTTACAATAACAAAGTGCCAAGGTTGTGTATTTGTCGCAGAGGGCGAGAGTCTGCCCGTCTCAACAAAATTATTGATAACTTCCTCGGGCACAGTTTCATTCTTGAACTGTCTGATGCTTCTTCGGGTTAGCATTTGTTCAACAAAACACATTTTCATATCCTAAATTTCCATGGATATCGTATTTTATTCGTAGAAATTTGGATTACTTGATTAGCAATCTACTCACTAGTATATCCATATTCTATTTGATTGTCATTTTGAAGGCTTTTAGAGCCATAAACATCCCAAAAGCAGCAAAGCCAGCAGATACAGCGAAACAAATCCACAATGGAATATTTGCTACAGATCCCATCTTAAAGGCCGGGCCCAAAGTAATCTGGCGTAGGCCAGTAACAACATAGGTCGTTGGGTTGGCATAGGCGCCAATCTGCATCCAGGTTGGTAAAGAATCTAAGGGGTAAAGTGAATTGCTCAAAAAAAGAAGTGGCAACTGGAGAAGGAAAATCATCATATGATACCCTTCCGAGCTATCCGTTGATGATGCCACAGCCAAGGCAAATCCCGAGAACCCAATTCCATAACCAGCTATCAACAGCAAGCCTCCAACCCAGCCAAGGGGATTATCGCTCAACTTCGCCCCCATAAGCAAACCGACCATCAAAATTACAATCGATTGAATGAGCACTTTCGTTACGATGCTGGTTGCACTACCCATCAAGATACTCAAACGCGGGATCGGAGCAGCTAAATATTCTTTTACGATCCCGATTAGTCGCTCATTGAGCCAGGTTGATCCCCCTGCGATTGCCGCGCTAACGGCTGTCAGGGCTACTATTCCGGGCACAACAAAAGTCATATAATCATTACCGCCATCGGGCGTCGTTGTTCCCATAAGGCTGCGCATCCCAACCCCAAACAGGATCACCCATAAAATTGGTTGAATTAGCATCCCTACTATTTCCTCGGGATGTACTAACGCTTTCTTCATTTGCTTTTGCCACAACAATATGGTTGCATTCATATTATGTTTCCTTATTTATCTCGTAATTGTCGGCCCGTATATTTCAGAAAAACATCGCCCAGGCTGGGTTTGGATACCGAGATGTCCTCAATCAAAAAACCACTTTTATTGGCTGTTTCAACAATTTCAACCAGGCGGCGGTTGCCGGAATCCACACCAATCTGAATGATTCCGTTAGAAGAGTTGAAGCTCTCCACATAGGGAAGCGTTTTGGCATTTTCACAAAAGACATCCTGTTTTCCATTTCCAATAATTCTAATGTTATCGGCTCCCATTTGATCTATAAGGTCACGTGGAGAACCTTCGACCACAATTTTGCCATGATCCATTACGCCCACTTGATCCGCCAGAGCTTCAGCTTCATCCATATAATGGGTTGTCAACAGCATGGTCATGTTGGTATTACTTTTCAGTGTTCGAATATACTCCCAGATAATGGCTCGGTTTTGTGGGTCCAAACCTTGAGTTGGCTCATCCAGAAACAGAACAGATGGATTGGTGATTAGCCCTCGTGCTAATTCTAATCGGCGTTTCATGCCGCCTGAGTAAGTCTTGGTTCGCCTGTCAGCAGCTTCTTCTAATTCGACCAAGCTAAGGAGCTCTTTAATTTTTGCTAACCGATCAGCTTTTCCAATCCCATATAGGCGAGCGTGAAAATCCAAAGACTCTCTGCCAGTCAGATCAGGGTCTAAAACAATTTCCTGGAATGTAACTCCGATGTGCTGGCGTACTTGGTCGGCTTTCTGAATAACATCTAATCCAACAACTTCTGCACGACCGAATGTAGGTTCAACTAGTGTGGTTAACATGGATATCGTGGTTGTTTTTCCAGCACCGTTTGGGCCTAGAAGCGCATAAATCGAATTTGTTTGGATTGAGAGATCAATATTATCAACCGCAAGCACATCTTTTCCGTATCGTTTCGTTAATCCTTTGGTTAAGATTGCTTTTCCATTTGTACTCATAAAACATCCTTTACGTCTGGAGACCTGTCAGTTCTTCAGCAATTTGCCATAATTTTTCGGTTATACCATTCGCATGATTGGAGATGTCAATCTCTCGTTCTTCAGTTTTGTAGAAATATTTTCCAGTTGTGTTTGTTACTTCATCTGAGGTTGCCAAATAGGCAATTCTCTCTCCACCTTTTTCGGGATTTTCTAAAAACGTGTTCAAGAGTTTTACTACAAACTTGGGATAATCCCGAAATGAATTGGTGGCCAACACTCCAGGGTGAAGTGCATTCACGGTTATCCCCTTTGCCTTCATACGTTTTGCCAATTCGACTGTATACAAAACAGCTGCCATTTTTGAATTTGCGTATGCATCACCTGCTTTATAGCCAGTCTTTAACATTAGATTATCAAAATTTATTGAACCGCTCTTATATAGTTCCGAAACCACATTGACGATGCGCCCATTTCCACTTGCTTGAAGATTGTCCAAGAGAAGCTGAGAAATCATGAAAGTTCCCAAAAAGTTAACAGCAAACGTCATCTCCACCCCATTCGAGGTTTCTTCTCTTTTTACTTTGTATACCCCAGCATTATTGACTAAAACATCAATTTTTGGATATTTTCTCTTGATTTGATCAACTGCTGCTCGGACTGAGGAGGGATCTGATACGTCAACAGTGATCAAGCGTACATTCTCGTTGCCAGTCTGAGCGAAGATATCTTGATGTACCTCTTTTGACTTTTCGCTGTCACGACAAAGCATGAGAATGCAGTGCCCTGATTTTGCCAGATTGAGAGCAGCTTCTTTTCCGATTCCGGAATTTGATCCTGTAATGATAATTGTCTTCATCATTGTTCCTTTCAAATTTTGATTTAGGCTGACTGCAAGCGGCGAATGACCTCGCCCAACCAGTCAATTTCTTTGGCATAGTATTGATGCAAATATTCAATGGCTAAATGGTTTTGTCTCATATCCTCTGGAATATCATCAAGTTGCTGGAATTTGTCTTTGACCATCTGAATTCGATTTACCAATAGTGAAACAGCTTCTTCTGTTGGTAGCATGTACATGAAATCAAAGCCGACTACGCTGGGAAATTCGGGTGCTACGAGAGAGGAAAGATTCTGACGTAGTAGGCGAAAAAATGCTTTTTTTCCATCTTCTGTCACTGAGTAAACTCGGCGCTGTGGGCGATTTCCTTCTTGTTCTTGAACGTGGGTTACCCAGCCGTCTTTTTCCATGTCAATTAGGAGTTTGTAAGCGTTTGATTTTTTGAGCGAAATCGGTGTGCCTAAGTTTTGTTGCAACATTTCATTCAACTGATACGCATGCATGCCGTGGCTAAGGAGTAGTCCAAGTAATAAAAGTTTCTTTTCCATATCGCATCCTTCTTTGAATAGTCATATTTGGAATAGTCAATAATGACTATTCTATCATTCATTATCCCCCTGTCAAGCACAGACTGCGACTCAAATACATTTCTTATAATCAACCTGAAATGGAATAAAAAATCTTTTAGATATCAATTGAAAGCTTTTTTGGGCAAACATAATCTCCATTGTGTTCACTTGATCTGATAATGGGGTGTGAAATCGGCTCTTTTTTGGATTTCTCAAAGAGCTAAATCTGATTCCAGTGAACATATTTCGTCTAGAGGCAGGTGTGTTTACTGTTTTGAACGCATGAAATTTGTTGATCCAATCTGTGATCGAAAGAAGATCAAGCAGATCAAAAACTTGCTGCGGGGCGGAGTCCCAATCGGGATCTGTTGCTGTTTGTTTATGGGATCAATACCGCTTTGCGAATATCAAACCTTTTTAAACTCCGGAGCAATCAATGTATTGGCGAAGATGGGAAACCCCGCAATCGCTTCTGGATCAAGGATCAGAAGAGAGAATAGCGTCACGATATCATTGTCAACCAAAGCTTTCACAAGTCGGTTTTCGGGGATTCTATCACACCCAATGTCTCAGAAAGATCTGGGACTATCACGCCAGAATGCAAAACCACGTTGAGAATATGGATCAAGATGACACAATTCTCCTGGGAAATCAAAATTAGCAGGAATACATACTGATACCAATCAAATCATACCCGGAAGAGTACGGTTTTTCAGTCACGCCCGTTATGGGAGTCTGTTTCCACAATAAGAACCCCGGTTGAGAGGGCTTTTCAATGGTTATGGAACCAACCGGAAGTTTCAGTGACATAGAGTGGTATGGGCACCCTGGAACGGGTCCAGGAAAATATTGTTTCAGACAGTAAATCCGGGGTTGGTAGTCTTCATACAGACGAATTAGCTGTAATTGATCAGGCACGTGAAGCGATCAAAGCACAAAGCCCAATTCCCTGCACTACTTGTGAATATTGCTTACCCTGTCCAAATGAAGTCAATATCCCCAGGAATTTTGAAACTTACAACCAGGCAGCCATGTATGATGATGTTAATGGAAGCCGATATGCCTATAAAAACTTCATCCGCGAAGAACAAAAAGCCAGCCAGTGCATCCAATGCGGTGAATGTTTATCCAAATGCCCACAAGAGATTGAAATACCTTCCTGGCTTGCAGTGGTCGATGAGGTTCTGGATCTCGAGAAGCCCTACTCATACTCTTTAGGAGCTTAAAAATCCGGTTCCCCGGGTTGCCAGTCAGTCCGTTTTGCCCATTCTTCAGCAGCCAGATAGATCAGATCCACAGCCGGGTCTTTGACATCCGGATACATAAAGGGGTTAGCCAGATGCTCGGATAGCATGCGCTTCAGGCGCGCATACGCTTCAGCAGTTTGGGAATGAGCACGTAGATAATCACGAAACAGCAAAGGATAACGTTGGTTAGCGCGTCCACGGACGCGCACATGCGTATGGGTGCGACGCTGATTGGTAGGTGGGTGAAAAAACATTTTTTCCCAATGCTGTGGATGCTCATCCTGACCAGGTGGGACATGATCACCCAGATTTCCTTCAGACAATGAATACCCTAGCTTTTCCATGGCATCGACCACATCCTGGTTCAATGCCACCACCGTAATTTGGATATCAATCACATCTTTGGCAGCCAAACCCGGCACTGCCGTGGATCCGATATGATCGATGCGTAATGCCAGTTCACCCAGTCCTTCGCGCAGTTGGCTGGCAATGTGGGCAAATTCCTGCGGCCAGCTTTCTTTGTAATCAACAATCTCGTATTTAGGATTTATCATTCGATCCTTCGATTAAGCCTGGTCGTGACCAAAAATTTCGTTTCGAATCACCTTTACCATTGGCCAGAGTGCGCCATTGGTGTTGGCCAGCAAGCTGATCTGCAAATTTAAGTCTGGATAATAACTTGAGCTAAATTCCACGCCTGGGTCTTCGCCGACAATTGAAAAACATTTATGGCCGCTGATCTCATCCACCCAGACGCCGTAGCCGTATTGCTCAGAGCTATCTGGTCTCACCTGCACATGAGCCGTTGTTATGCGGGTCAACATGTCACGATCAAAATAAGTGCAAGCAAACAACGCTTTCCAGAAGCGACCAATATCAGCGGCTGTGGTGTAAACGCCCCCATCCCCATGCCCAACCACCGGAACAGAGAATATATTCGACCGCCATCCGCCATCCTCTGCGCTTATGAATCCGGTTGCACAATGGTTTGGTAAGCAGTCGTTGGCAAAATAACCGGAAGAGCGCATCCAGGCAGGGCCAAATATCTTCTCTTCGACATAGTCCTGAAAACGCTTGCCAGAAATCTTCTCATTTAGCAACCCTAACAACACAAAGCCCATATTGTTGTAACCAAAGCGCTCCCCGGGCGTAAACTTCATCTCCTTATCCCGGATCAGGGGAATAAAATCCAGGGCTGAGCGCATCTGATACACCGGCACCTGCCGCCAGCAGGCTTCATAGTCGGTTTCAGTTTCCTCATCAAAGTAATCCGGCATGCCACTGGTATGCGTCAATAAATGCTCGACTGTAACGCGCCGATCCAGTTTCGGTAATAGATTTGGGATCAATTCCTGCACAGGTTGTTCGAATGACAACAATCCGTTCGAGATCAATTGGCAAATCGCTGTGGCGGTGAAAATTTTTCCACCAGAAGCAATCCCATACCGGGTGTTGAGACGATTGGGGATTTGCTCGCTGCGATTGGCGAACCCGTAAGCATGGGAGAAAATCGGGGTTTCCTGATGTGCTACATGAATCACCCCACTGAACGGTAGTTTCCGGTGTTGTTCTTCAATCGCCGCGTTCAAGCTATCAAAATTCAATTCGCTCACAGGACACCTCTGATTTGCATCAAATCATCAGGCTTTAGATATTAAAACGAATATTCAGCACGTCCCCATCTTTGACCACATACTCTTTGCCTTCCAGGCGCAGTTTGCCTTTGGCTTTGACTTCATTCATTCCACCAAAAGTCATCAGATCATCATAGGAAACCACCTCTGCCCGAATGAATCCCTTTTGCAGATCGGTGTGAATGACGCCAGCAGCTTCTGGTGCCAATGCGCCATTCCGAACAGTCCAGGCTCGGCATTCATCAGGGCCCACAGTGAAGAAGGAGTGCTGCCCTAAGAGATCGTATGAATATTTGATCATCCGATTCAGGCTTAACTCGGTAATTCCATATTCTTCCATGAACATTTCGGCATCCTCCGGAGGTAGTTTGGCCATGTCCATCTCCAGTTTTCCTTGCAGATCAACCACCAGGCTATGCTGGTGCGGGTATTCGATTTTAGGAGCAGTCGTCCCTTCGGCCAGATTCAAAAGCAGCATGACTGGCTTGAGAGTTAAGAAACCAAACCCGGAAAGGTTGGCGATTTCGTCTGTAGTCATGTCCATGTCCCGTAGGGGAATCTCTCCATTTAACGCCGCCTGCATGCGTTCAAATAGTTGAATATCACGATCGATACTGGTTTTATCCCGCCCGGCACCTTTACGGCGTTCATCGGCCAAACGTTCCAGTTTGCGTTCGATAAAGATCAGATCGTTGATAATAAACTCGCTGTCCATCATGTGCAGATCGCGCAGCGCATCAACCGACCCTTCCTGATGGGGCACATTGTCATCTTCAAAACAGCGCAGTACATGAATGAAACCATCCATCTGGGTCAGTTGGTTGAGCAAACTGCCCGAGATGCCACTCTTACCGGCACTGCCATCCAGGCCTGCAATATCAACGTATGTGATCTTGGCATAGATGGTTTTTTTCGGTTTGAACATAGCCGAAAGATTATCCACCCGCTGATCCGGCACATCTACTACGGCGGTGTTCACCTGTACCCTACCGGCAGAAATCCCGGTGGGGATATCTCCACTTGTGACAGCGTTGAAAATGGTTGTTTTACCGGTTTGGGGTAACCCGATGATTCCTAAGCGCATATGAATAAATTCCTTGACCCTTCCGAGTTTTTTAGATATACTCTGCACTATTCAAGAGCCGGAGTGGCGGAACAGGCAGACGCGCACGACTCAAAATCGTGTACCTTCGGGTATGTGGGTTCGATTCCCACCTTCGGCACTTTGCGATTATAACACAGGGCAGGCCTGAAAGAAGTTGGCATAAGTGGCCAGCTTTTTTTTATATAGAAGGCTTGATTTGCTCTAAATAATATAGCAGGTGCGTATATCCTGATTCAATGCGTGCGCAATGGCATCCAGTTGCTCACGGTTCTGGGCGGTAAATGGCACGGTGACCGCCAGGTATTTATTTTCAGTACTAAACCTGGTGCTGACATCACCCAACTCATTAACCCCACAGGCATGCAGAGTATCAATCACAAATTGCCGGTAATCATCGCGGTCTTCTCCAATCGCTTTGATGGAGAAGGGACATGGAAATTCTAAAACTGGTTTTTCTGGGGTCATATTCAATCCTTATTTTTTCTGAGTCTATCACAGGTTCACCCTGAGATCGAAAATTCTGTAGCAACCATTTCCGCGGTAATATGGACTGTGATATTACTGGAATTTTTTATCTTCTCATTGTATACTTTTTAAATTCATAGAGAGTCGATTAAATTTCAACACCACGCGTTTTTAAGGAAAAATTAAAGAAAATTTAGAGGATAGCACATGAAAGCATCAGTCTCACAACAAGAATTGGCACATGGCTTAAGCACCGTTTCTCGCGCAGTTTCACCTCGCAGCACTTTGCCGGTTTTGGCAAATGTATTGATTGCCACTGATGAGGGACGAATCCGCCTCTCAGCCACAAATCTAGAATTGGGTATCTCCTGCTGGATCAAAGCCAACGTTGAAGAGGAAGGCTCGATCACCATTCCAGCACGTACGATATCCGACCTGGTGAGTACTTTACCAGCTGATCGGGTGGAGATGCTGCTAAACGACCGCACGCAAACGCTCAATGTCCGTTGTGGGACAAACGTTACCGATATCAAGGGAATAGATGCGCAGGAATATCCCCCTATGCCATTGCCAGAAAAATCGGGTGGGGTGGAATTAAATGTTGCCAGCCTCAAAGAGATGATCCAACAGGTGGCGTTCGCCGCCTCATCGGACGAAGCCCGTCCCGTTTTACAGGGTATACTGACACAAATTGAGGGCACCACCATCACTATGGCTGCTACCGATGGCTTCCGCATCTCCGTAAGCTCCTCTTCTGTAACCAATCCGAATGAAAAAACCATCTCAGCCATTATCCCGGCACGCGCCATGAATGAGCTGGCTAGGATTGCCGCCAATGGGGATGCCACTGTCAGCATGAGTATTCCTGAAGGCAGAGGACAGGTGGTGTTCAATCTTAAAGATGCAGAGCTGGTATCCCAATTGATTGAAGGGAATTTCCCCGATTATAAAGTGATCATTCCAAAAAATTACAAAACGCATACAGTCATATCCACTTCCAGCTTCCAAAAAGCATGCCGGCAAGCCGAAATTATCGCCAGAGATGGCAACAATATTATCCGCATGCATATTCAACCCAAGATGGAAGGACCTGGAATTGTTGAAATATCCGCGCAATCTGAGGAGACAGGTAATTCCGAAGTGCAGCTTGACGCAAATATTGATGGCGATGGTCTCTTGATTGCTTTCAACGTACGGTATCTGCGTGAAGTACTGGATGTCGTAAAAACCCCGAGTGTTGCACTGGAAACCAATGCTAATAACACACCCGCCACTATCAAGCCCATTGGAGAAGATGAATTTACGCATGTAATTATGCCAATGCACTTGGGTTAAAGATCAATAAGTACCTCGAAAATCGGTTAACTAATGGAAAAAATCGTAAAAACATTCAGATATTACGGTCCGTGTTGAGGTATCCATAATGGCATCCGATTCCAATTCCACAGACCGGTTACTAACCATCTATCTGGCATTGGGACAATACCCCATTCTTAGCGGTAGAATCCACGCCAGAATGCGGCGTCTCATGTTCGAACGGGGAGTCATTCAGCCCCAGGCTTTTGAAGCCCGTGTGCGTGAGATGGCGATCCGTTCTCAGGAACGAGAGGGGATCCGTGATCCTTATCATGAAGAAGACTCGGAGGTGTGGGATACACGTATGCAACGTATCCGTGACCAATTGACCGATTTGATCTTCAGCCATCAGATTGCTTTTGATGAATTTGAACGCATCACCAATGAAGTTCTTTCTGAGCGTGGTATATCACAGCAGGATCACCTGCTGTCTGTCAATCCGGAATTAGCCCCCCAGGAGATTGTCTTCGAACAAGCCATGATGTTCGAAAAACTCAGTCCCGAGGATCGCGCCCGCTATGAAGCCCGCATGCAGGAAGCCAAGGTTGTTTTGATTCGCAATCTGATCAGCGATCAATTGCAATATATTAATATCGCCAAAGAATGGTTTACCCTCGGTGATTTACTTGAAATTCGCAAACGCAAAATTGGCGCAGGAAAAATTGGCGGGAAAGCCGCGGGTATGTTGCTGGCACATCGCGTGTTGGCGGATACAGAAGAGTTTGACCTCAGTTCCTGTATGAGCCCGCCAGAGTCGTATTATATTGGTTCCAATGAAATCTACACGTTCATGACCATCAACGATCTCACACACTGGAATGACCAAAAGTATAAGAGCGAAGAGGAAATGCGTGCTGAATATCCTTCGATTGTACGTGAGTTTCAATCCGGTGCATTTCCCCCGGATATTCTGGATCGACTAACCGGTATCCTGGAAAAAGTTGATAAGCAACCGATGATAGTGCGCTCTTCCAGCCAATTGGAAGATAATTTTGGCACCTCCTTTGCCGGGAAATATGACAGTGTGTTTCTTCCCAATCAAGGGACATTGGATCAAAATCTAAAAGATCTGACCCGCGCGGTTACCACCATTTACGCATCCACTCTCAATCCAAATGCTCTACTCTACCGGCGCGCACGAGGCTTACAGGATTACGACGAACGCATGGCGGTCCTCATTCAGGAAGTGCAGGGGCAGCGTTTTGGAAAATATTACTTCCCACATGGTGCCGGGGTGGCTTTTAGCCGTAACACTTATCGCTGGGCGCCACAGATTAAAGCAGAAGATGGATTCGTGCGGCTGGTATGGGGCCTGGGTACTCGCGCGGTTGATCGCGTGGGGAATGATTACCCGCGTGTGATTGCTCTCTCCCATCCATTGCTGCGCCCCTCCAGCATACCCAAACTGATCCGCAGATATTCTCAACAATATGTGGATTTGATTGATCTGGAAGAAAACGTTTTCAAATCCCTTCCGATCCACGATGTATTGGATTCCAGTTACAAACCTTTGCGTTATATCGCCCAATTAGATCAAGGCGGGGATTTTCACCCGATTCGCAGCCGGATTATCGATGGGGATCCTAAAAATTTGGTCGTGACATACGATGAGTTTCTCAAGCGCACCGATTTCGCCGTAACGATGCGGGAAATGCTGACAGCGCTTGAACATGCTTACAAACTACCTGTAGATGTAGAATTTACCATTACAATCGATGAACCTGAATTAGGAAAACCTGAAATTTGCATCAGCGTGGTGCAATGTCGTCCGCAGGCACAACTGATGTCCTCTGCTGAAGTCAAAATTCCCAAGAAAATTCCGGAGGAGGATATCATCTTTGATACACATTTTGTGGTGCCACATGGAGAAATTCAAAATATCACCCATGTGATTTATATACCGCATGAAGCTTACTTTTCATTACCCACCAATACTGACCGTTTCAACCTGGCTCGCACGATTGGCAAGTTGAATAGAGCATTGGAAGGCGAAGTCTTTTTCTGTGTCGGACCAGGACGCTGGGGAAGTTCAAACGCAGATTTGGGCGTACCGATTGACTATGGCGATATTTATAATGCGCGTGCATTGATTGAATTAGCAGGAGAAGATTTTGGTTTGCCCCCTGAGCCTTCCCTGGGTACCCATTTCTTTCAGGATCTGATGGAATCACAGATCTATCCCCTGGCCATCCCGTTGGATCAGGGTCAGAACATGATTAATGAAGATTTCTTTGATCAAACTCCAAACCATGTCTCTGATTATCTTGATCTTGATCCAAAACTGCAGGGTTCATTACGCCTAATTCAGGTCAATGATTTTCGACCTGGCTCTCACATCCGCATTCTAATGAATGATGATGACAGCCGAGCGATTGGCTATTTGGTGCCAGAGCATTTTGATTAAGCATTCAGCCAATTCGTAGCAGCCAACCAGTTCATTTATTCATTCGTTTCAAAGGCATCGCCTTCATTGTCCAGTGCTGGCAGGTCTGTCGTTGATACAATCTCTTCTTCCAGGCTGTGAGTGGTCAATTTGTAATGACCCCACAAATCATTGCGTATGGTTCCTTTCCATAAAGGCACACCATCAAAATAGGCTGCCCGGCCTATCATATGCGCTGCAACCGGTGCAGTAGAAAAGAGAAACACAATCAGCGCAATTGCACGGGTATAAATGGAAAATTCGTTAAAATAAAAAGCTGCCCCTAACACCATGAGCCCAGTCCCTAAGGTTCCAGCCTTGGCAGTGGCTGACATACGCAGAAACAGATCCGGCATGCGCAACAATCCAACACCTGCTACCATCACAAGAAATGAGCCAAGTAAAAGCAAGCCTAGAATAAGGTACTCACTCATAACTAAACCCGCCTTTCTAAATAGTATGCGAAGGCAACCGTACCCAAAAAAGTAATGATCGCCAGAATGATGGAGACATCCAAAAAACTGGGTTGGTCATACAAAACTGCATAAGCCACAAAGAAACCTATTGCCATGATTGAGATTAAATCCAGTGAAATAATTCGATCAGCCAAAGACGGTCCTTTTGCCAGGCGGATGAAGGCGGAAATGAAACCGATTGCCAGGAAAATAAAAACCACATTCCACAGAATATCAACAATCATTCGATTATCTCCCGCACGCGACGTTCATAATTTTGTTTAATGTTCTGGATAAATTGCTCCGGGTCATCCAGATCATAGACATGGATATATATGAAATGTTTGGCAGACGATATATCCAGGCTGAGCGTCCCAGGTGTCAGAGTGATCAAATTTGCGAGAAAAACAATCCCCGTTTCACTTTTTATATCCAACGGTACAGCTACCACCGCTGGTTTCAAGTGGGGACGCGGGGATAGAATTGTAAGTGTCAGACGAATATTTGAAACGATAACCTCCCACAGGAAAAAGAAAATAAATTCTATAACCAGCGGTACTTCTCTAAAATATTTTTGCTTTCGGGGTGGTTTTTGAAAAAGCCAGAGGATAAAAAAGCTTAATACAAAACCAGATATTAAATAAGGCGGGTCAAAGTTGCCCATCAAGGCACTCCAGACCAGTGCCAGTAATACGTTCAGTAGGAACAAACTCATCGTAACACACCCAACACTGCGTTAATATATTCTGATGGATTCATCAGTTGTGCTGCTGCCAATTGGCAAACTTCAAAAACCGGATTGGCTAACAACCCTAATAATACTGAAAGCACAACAATGATAATGCTGGGTGCCCAGCGCCAGGCAGACACCGATTTTTGATTATCGGTAACTTTTGGATCCTGTGCTGGTTTCCAATAAGCTTCGTTCCAAACCTTGGTCATTGAGAACAAAGTCATCAGACTGACCACCAAAGCAATTCCAATGATGAGATATTGCTTACTCTCCAGACCTGCAATGATTAAGCCAAGTTTTGCAAAGAATCCCGAAAACGGAGGCAGGCCGGCTACAGATAGGGCTGGCAGGAGGAAAAGCATCGAAAGCCCAACCCGATTTTTGTACAAACCACCCAGTTTCTTCAAGTCAAAAGAACCTTGAATGGATTCCACCATCCCGGCTGAAAGAAAAAGCGCTGTTTTTGCCAAAATAATATGCACCAGAAAGAAAATGCTGGCAGCGATAGCATATTCGGTAAACAGCCCCAACCCCATGAAAATATAACCGATCTGACTGATGATATGGAAAGATAATAGGCGTCGGATATCAGTTTGTGCAGCTGCTCCCAGAACACCGGTCACCATGGTAAAACCGGCTGAGATCAAAATGATGGTGTGTGTGAATTGACTATCGAAGGGGAACAGCAAAGTAAAGAAGCGGATCAGGGTATACATACCTACTTTTGTCAATAAAGCCGAGAAGAGGGCGGTCACGGTCACCGGGGGGGTGTGGTAAGCAGCTGGCAACCAGAAAAACAAGGGAAAAATTGCAGACTTAATCCCAAAGGCAACCAGAAACAAAGTTGCAATTAAGGTTACCTGGCCGGAAGATTGCAAAGCTTGTAACCGCAACGCCAGATCTGCCATATTCAGTGTGCCTGCCAAGTTATAGGTCAATCCGATCGCGGACAGAAATAATATTGATGCCAACAGGTTAAGGATGACATATTTCACCGCGCCTTCAATTTGTGACCGTTCCCCACCCAATGCAATCAACACAAAGGAGGACATCAACATGACTTCAAACCAGACATATAAGTTGAAGAGATCTCCCGTACACAAAGAACCATTCACACCCATCAATAAAAACTGGAAGAGCGGAAAATATCCAAATTTCTTGCGTGCCAGATCGATACCACTGAAACTATAAATCGCCAATAAGAAGGCCACCAGCGAGGTGGTTAATAACAGGATGGCACTAAAAAGATCAACCACCAGAGAAATGCCAAAAGGCGCTGGCCAATCACCAACCTGGACAACCTGAATACCTTCCCGATAAACCAGAAGGAAGATATTAATATTCACAATCATCAATAAAGCGGTGCTGAGAATGGAAAGAACCCGTTTAACCTGTTGATTCTCCCAAAATAAAACAATCATGATTGCAAACACCAGCGGTATGAGGATGGGATAGATGATCATTTGATCTCATCCTCCAGATCACTCAGTATTTCTTCCGATTCACAGGGAATATCCGTGCAGTGTATGTTATCCAGGTCACCACTGCCGGTAACTGCATAAACTCTGCGTATCAGTATGACCGCAAAAGCCGTCACACCGAAACTGATCACGATTGCTGTCAGAATCAACGCTTGTGGTACCGGGTCAGCAAACACTGCCGGAACGCCATTAATTTCATCGACCAGAGGTGGAGCGCCACGTGTTAAGGGTGCTGAATTAAACAATAATAAATTGGCTGCATAGCCCAGTAATAGAATCCCTATCAGAACCTTCACCAGGCTGCGCCGTAAGAGCATATAAATGCCAGTGGCAAACAAGACACCCGCGGTGATAGCCATGAGGATTAACATCTCACTCATCCTCCGCAAATTCTAATAATATCCAGACCACCACACCAACCACCAGAATATACACACCCATATCAAAGAGAGTTGGTGTGCCAACTTTTCCAACGACTGCTAATGGTTCTCTCATCCACATTCCGGTCATGAAAGGCCTTCCGTAAAACACTGGTATCAAACCGGATAACAATGCAACCAATAACCCGCTTACGGCAATAAACCGAGGATCGATCGGTAGTAACTTCCAAAGTGCACTGGGCGTATTGGAAATGGCATATAACATCAAAGCACTGGCAGCAACCAGTCCCCCCACAAACCCACCACCGACCTCATTATGTCCACGAAATAATAGAAAAATGGAGAAAACCAGCATCAGCGGCATTAAGTAACGGGTAGATTCACGAAGAATGAGAGACCGTTTCATCTTAACTGTTCCCTCCGGGTTTGCTGCCTTTTTTCAAACCTAACAGTGCAAATACTCCAATGGCAGCGATCATGAGGACGGTGATTTCACCCAGCGTGTCAAACCCGCGAAAATCAACCAGGATTACATTGACCACATTGCGGCCTTTTGCCAATGCCAAGCTATTATCCATAAAATAAGGTGCCAAAGTCGAATTAGAAGGAACGGCAGAAGTCAGTAAAATAAGACCAGCCATCATGAGGCCACTCACTGCCGAAACGATGATGTTCAAGACATTTGAATGCAAGGGATAATTGCTTTTGGTGTATTTTGGCAGTTGATAGATGACCAGCACAAACAGGATCACTGTCAGCGTTTCCATCGAAAATTGCACCATCGCCAGATCAGGCCCGCTGTACAATAGGAAAAGAATGGCGATGGAATAACCGATTGCCCCCAGAAACGTGATAGTCGCCAGTCGCGATTCTGCCCTGGTAACCAGGATCGCTGAGACAATGATGATCATAATGAAAATCACATCATAAAAACGTGGTTGCGTCCATGCAGGCATAGGTAAGGCGCCATAGCGGGTCGTAAACGTAATGATACCCAGGGTCACAGTGGTAGCAATGATGGTGATGATGTAATAACGCAGGTAGCCACTTTGTAAAAGTTTCGTTTGCCAGCCTGCAAATGACAGGAATGCCCGCATGGAACGGCTGTAGAACCGATTGGGACCCAAAAAACTAAGTTTGTTCCAGAGATCGTCGAAGCGGGGAATGATTTTGTGGGAGGAAAAATAGATGATCACACCCAGGGTCAATGTCAGGATACTTAACAGCAACATTGGTGTTATTCCATGCCAGAGGGAAAATTTGACTTTTGTCATTTCCTGTAAAACAGCGGTTGTTGCCGCAGCCACCCAGGATTGAGCAGCCCCTTGTGAGAAAATTCCCATCAAAAACCCGGTAATTGCCAGCACCAGCGGGGGCAACCACAGCCACAAGGTTTCCTTATGGGGGTGGATTTCCTCATCTTTTTGTTCTGATTTTTGCCAGAAAGGCCGCAACCCGACCCAACCAGCCACGGCCACATTAGCAACATTTGCTAGCACCGCCAATCCGGTCAACACATACGGCAGAAACGAATAGTACAGAGTGCTCTCATATACATATTCTTTTTTGATAAAACCAATAAACGGCGGAATGCCCGCCATCGACATAGCTGCCAGACCAGCCGCCAGGGCAGTCAATGGCATGAATTTTGCCAATTTTCCTAATGTACGGATATCGCGACTACCGGTTGCGTGATCAACACCACCAGCTACCAGGAACAAGGTGCCTTTGTAGAGCGCATGCGCCAGTAGGAAAAGCATGGCTGTTTTTACCGACAGAGTAGTACCTAAGCCCAGCAGAAAAACCATACCACCCAAGGAAGAGACGGTTGTATAAGCCAATAACTTTTTAAGGTCGGTCTGACCAATTGCCAGAACCGCGCCCCCAACCAGGGTCAGCAGCCCCACCCAAGGAACAACCTGGCTCCAGAGCGCTAAACCCCCCAATACCGGGAATAATCTTGCTAATAGATAAACCCCTGCTTTGACCATGGTGGCCGAGTGCAGGTAAGCACTAACTGGTGTTGGGGCTTCCATCGCATTTGGCAACCAGAAGTGGAATGGGAATTGGGCAGATTTGGTCATGGCACCCAGCAGAATCAGGATGAAAGCTGCTGGAGCCAAGGCACTTTCCTGCACCATGGTCGGATTTTGCAACCACAGGCTGATCTCGTAACTGCCTGTGATCTGACCCAGTAACACCAGACCCGCCAACATCGCCAGACCACCCGCACCCGTCACCAGTAATGCCTGCCAGGCAGCCGCCCGGGCACTTTCGTATTCAAATTTATATCCGATCAGGAAATAGGAAGAGATGCTGGTTAGCTCCCAAAATACGAACAACAACAGCGCATTTCCACTGGTTACCACGCCTAGCATGGAAGCCATGAAAATGATCACCCACAAGAAAAATCGCTCCAGATAAGGATCATCTCGTAAATACTCGCCACCATACAGGATCACCAACAGTCCAATGCCGGCAATCAGCATGGACATTAGAAACCCCAAACCATCGAGCGTGAATGTCATCCATAAACCCATGCTGGGCACCCAGGGAAATTGAATGGTAGGTGCGTTGACTGTATCAGCTTGCAATAACAGGATTTGAATAACAACCGCCAATGGATAAAGAGCCAATACAAAAGCGGCTCTGTGTTTCAAAAGACGTGTCAGGAAGGGAGCGATCAATGCTATGAGAAAACCAGCAAGAATGCTGAAGCTAAGGGCGGTCATTAAGTAGTGATTTCCTATTAAGTCCTTATTTGATTGAATATGTCATGCCTGAGTTGGAGCTTGTTCCAATCTTGCTCCAAATGCCACCTCTCGCGAGACGTTTGAGTTTAATTATAATGGCATTTTATGACCATATTCTACTGTTGCATAAGATTATAATGATTCAGCGTTTTTTGTCCCTGGCTATGATTCAAAGGGAATTTGGTCAAAAAAATTCTGTGGTTTGAAATTAAAACAGAAAACCCGGAAGATTGACTCCCGGGTTTCTTCACTCATTAAATCTGGTTGAAAAGGCTTATTTCTTGTTGCCTTTTCCGTTCGATTTTTCTTTATTTTTCAATGCATGTTCTGGTGGACCGACTTTTTCAGGTTTTCCAATTTTTAAGGTTTTGCCTTCTTCAAGTTGGGTTTGTTTGGCTTGTTTGAAGAGCCAGCCAATTCCACCCTGCATACCGGGATGCATATACAGACTCATGTAATATTCGCCCCAGCCCATTTCTTTGGCTGCCATTAATACATCCAGCAAAGCAGATGAATCCAAATCAGCTTGTTCACCCTCTCCAAGATCAAGAGTGAGTAATCGATATGCTTTCGCAATTTCACCAAGACCGTAACCTTCTGCTTGCAAATCAAGAATTTCTAGTTCAGTCAGTCCAGTTAAATCGGCCAGGAAAGCAATCACAGGATTGTGATCGTTTGTTTCCTCCTCTGAAAGAGTAATCTCCTCTTCAGGTGGTTCGCCTTCGTCTGCTGAGACCATGCCAAAAGTACCGACAAACAGTCCCATAATGAGACAGACGGAAAAAAGTAGTCGAAAAATTTTCATAGGCAAATCCTTTCTCTAGTTGAGAACTTAGTATAACCAAGCATACAATGAGGAAAGACAACAAGCGGCTGTCTATACAACGGACCTTTCAAAATGAATTAATAATGCGGGTGCTTTTCGTCCACCTTGGATAAGGCATAGGATGAAATTGCCCCAACCACAAAAAGCACAGCACAAACCAAAATGGTCCAACCGCTGACACCACCGGGAATAATAGCGATGGTAGACCCCACTACCACGCCTAAAATGAAATGGTACATAAAGGTGTAAGCTTTTTTGAAAAACAAGTTGATCAGCTTGGCGAAGACCAGAACACAGACGACCACACCGATGATCAAGGGAATGATAATGCCAAAATCCAGTTGGCGGATACCACTGGCCATTGGTTGATATAAGCCCAAATAGATCAGGAAATTGGACGGGCTCATGCCGGGAACAACCAGCCCTAACCCAAAAATGAAGCCACTTAATAACCAGGTGAACAGATTGGTGGTGATATTTCCAGCGGTGATCGTTTCACCCCAGCGCATGAAAGCCAGTGTTGCGGCTGCAAACACCAGTAATACCAGCCAATGCCAGGGTTTCCGTCCTTTTTTCCCAGCAGTCTTAAACAAAGAAGGAAAAGTTCCAACAATAAAGCCTACAAAAAGCCAGATGAATTGGGCTGGGTAAACATCAAAAGCAAACTCAACCACCGCCGAGAAAGCCACCACGCCAATGACACCGCCAATTCCAATCGGCAGGAAAAAGAGAACATTTTTCCAAAATTTATGAAAAATGTTTGCCAGAAAACCCACTAGCGGCTCATAAATACCAAATACAACTGCCAGCACGCCACCAGACATGCCCGGCAGAATAGCGCCAATTCCAATTAACACGCCTTTCAACATGCGCAAGACCCAATCAAGGCTGTTTGCAGGTGTTAGTGCAGTTTGGAGAGATGATTTTAAGGTTGGTTTGGTAGGAGTCATGCGAAAATCCCATTTCAAATAGTAATGTGCCGGTGGCAACCCCCTGATTGTACATGAGAAATGCGTAGAATGGCAAGAGGTGATTTTTAGGACATTTTTATTTTGCTGTGACAGAGAAAAGTTTTAGGACATTTCTATCTTGCCCTGACAGAAAACGTCTCCAATAGGATTTTCACCTATTGCAGAAAATCAAGAAATTGTTTCATTGAGAAGAGCTTTCTAAAACCATTTATAATAGAGAAAATTCCCAAAATTATATTTCCATGAAAACCAAACTTTGTTTATTTATTTTCATATTCATTCTTACCAGTTGTTCAGCTGTGCGAGATCAGTTGAACCCTTCACTCAGCGTGCCAACGCAACAATCTACAACGACCCTGCAGACTGAGAGCACCTCAACGTTTCCGTTTACTCCAACAAACCCAGTTGCGACCATCACCCCACTGCCAACCCGCGTCACACTAACCACTGACCCACCCTATGACCCGCCAGCGGACTGGATACTGGTATCCGATTCTACTCTTGGATTTGCTATGAAGATCCCCAATAACTGGGAATCACTTGAACCTAAATCCTGGAGTGGTATGGATGCTGCGTTGCATTATTCCCAGCACGACAATCACGCAGCTGGTCCCAATGCAGTCTGTCTGATGGAAGCAAACACTAACCCAGGCATAGGCAACCAGCCAACTCTGCAATTATGGAACAATAACAATGGTTTTTATGGCTGTGAGATCATCCCCTCTGAAGATGCCAGTGATCCTGACGCAATTTTATTGGTCTGGTATCCCTGGGACATGGACCCTGGTTTTATTCTGGAGGTCACCTTAAGCCCACGCTATGTGAACCCCATTAAAAATGGATTCCAAACCTTGGCATCAGATATGATCATGACACCAACAGTGGGTCAATCTTCCTCGAACCTGCCTGAATATCAGGTCTCAGAATATGCTGGCCTGCAATTCGAAGAATATCGGATCACCAGCGCAGAATGGTATCAGAAACATGATGTGGAAGCTTTTGCCAGACTTTTACCGGGAGAGGTGCGCAAGCGCAGGGAAGAAATTTCAAACAACTGGAAACAACAAATCCCTTCCATCAATCAGCAACTTGCTCTATTTGGAATTCACATCAGTGGATGTAGCCAGGCCGAGTGCAACATACCAATACTGGAATTTGGAGAGGTATATCCTGATCAAAAGCCGATACCCCTCCTGCGATTGGGAGATCTGGTAATCAATCAATCGGGAACGAGATTTTTCCTCCCGGTATATGAATTCGACACCTATAGAAAGTACATGATTAGCGAGAATGGCATCGAGAGGGATGATTTCTCAGCTTTTTATTCCAGTCTGGGTTTCGTTTCTACCCATGCATTTATTGGTGATGACCACATCTATCTCCAATATGATCAGGATTATTTGGCTGGGGCTGGGTATTCTCTGAGTTTGCAGGTTTTTCGCAATGATGATCTGATTTTCACTTACACAATTTTGCCTCCTAACCCAGCCAGCGGTCCGGTACGGGGACTCTACGTCTATCAGAACCATTGGTATCTTGAAGTTGCCGATGTGCTGATCCGGGATGGGGTGGTCCTCAACGATGAAACCAGTGTCAGCGAGATGTTCACGTTCCATTTCCTGAATGAGAAACCTTTTTACTTCTATCGCCAGGCGGAAAACATCCACATCTCGTATGCGGGTGAGACGCTTCCCATACACTACCAGAGCGTGATCCACGAACCGATGTGCTGTTCGGGTGGAATGACCAACATGTCAATGGCATACAATGCTTTAGGGTTCTATGCCCTCCGCGATGGCAGCTGGTTCTACGTGCTCATCACCCCACTCAACCCATAAAGATAAGACTAATTTTGCAAGTGCGCGACCCAAAGGGAATGCGACTCGAAATGTATAATATGATTGCCTGTGATTCCAATCCAGGAGTTATCTATGAACCGAAAGATGCGCAGAAAAGAACGTCAAATGTCAAAGCAAGCCGCTGTGAAGCTATTAGAACATGGCGAGTATGGGGTGCTGTCCAGCGTGGATGAGGATGGCCAACCCTATGGTGTCCCGCTAAATTATGTATATGACGGCAAAGACGGTATTTATTTCCATTGCGCCAAAGAAGGACACAAACTGGATAATTTGAAGAACCAACCCAGGGTTTGTTTCACGGTAGTCGGCGATCACCAGATCATGGATTGGGAATTCTCTACCGCTTATGAGAGTGTAATTGTCTTCGGGTCTGTCGAAGCAGTGGATGGGGATGAAAAATATCGGGGACTCAAAATGCTTGCCCTGAAATATAGCCCGAATTATATGGATAAGTTCGAGAATGAAATTGGGAAAGATATGCTTCCCACGCAGGTGATGAAAATTCTTGTCAAGCAGTTGACAGGTAAAGAACGCAAGATTTAGTTGAGTGGTTGAGTTTTGAGGGTTGAGGTTTGAGTAGTTGAGTTTAGAGAATTTAGTATGGACGGGTGAATGACCCCTATGACCCAACCCCTGAATCCTAGATCCTCTCACCTCTCCCAATAACAAATATAGCCTTCAGCATTTTCAAAAACCACATCACAGTACTGCCTGATAGCGGACAAATATGCGTCAGTTTCATCCCCATATTCGTATACCGGATCCTGGCGGAAGAGAACCAGGTAAGCTTCCTCTGCGGATAAATTGATCACCCCTCTGGCTGCTTTCGGTAGATCCAATCGATAGGGAAATCGACCGGTATGGAAGAGTAGAAAAGCATCTTTATTGGAAGCCATAACGATATTCTCATTCAGTAGAGTTACCTCCTGAATCAGCTCCGAATCCTCCCAAAGTTTGCTGGTATAACCCATCCCATAATGATTTTGGTCATAGAGAAATGCTTGTAGAGTGCCATGAAAATACAGAATAGAAATTATTGTATATAGCAGGAACAGCCACTCAAAGAGTCGCAACCACTTATATGAATAAAGTCGTGGAAGCGAAAAAATTGCCCCTGCGAGCAGGATGCTTGAGAAAAAGATTGGGCTGAGTAATCGACGATCGACAGCGGGAGCAGCACTGGAGAAGACCGTGCTAAGAATATGAAAACCTAGATAGGCTACCAGAAAGAGCCCAATAGTGGACAACCACACCAGATGCATTCGCTCGGAGGGTTGTGGAGGGTTTTTCCGATAGGATTTCAACCCTATGATTAGAATAACCATCACCATCACAACACCTAGCACAAACTTCCATTCTGCAGGCAGGATGTGATTTCCACGCATAATGAAGGGGATCCAATGGGTGATGACTTTCCAAAAATTCTGAATGTAGTCCAAAAAATCAAGACGGAGATTCTCTCCAAGCAGAATTCTTCGCCCCCCAAAGGTGGAATTGTTGAGAAAAACAAAAATCGTCCAGGCAAGCGGGATTATGACTGCCGGCACACCGGCTGGCAACATTCCCCGCAATCGTTTCCAGAATGATCCTGGCATAAACAGCATCGGGATCAAAATGACCACCCCCAGAAACGCGATGCCCGTATAGCGCGCCAGATAGGATAATCCAGCCAGTAACCCTGCCGCTACCATCCATTTTTTCTTGTCAGAACGCAGCGATTCTACCAACAAAATTAGCGAGCCATATCCCAACACAAAGAATACAGCTTCAGACATTGCGCCTGAGAAAACATATATCAAATCAATGGAGAAAACAGATAATGCGGTCACTGCCAGACTGGCAAGAAATGACCTGGTAAATCGCCAGGTAGCAACACCACTCAGAAATATCGTCATTCCAAACGAGAGCGCATTCAACCAACGGGCTGACTGTAGAGCATCTGCCCCCAAAGCAATCGGTATGCTCAACAACAAAGAAAACAAAGGCGGATGCCAGGTGAGCAAATCATATCCACCCCCAGGACGTTGAATCACAAGCCCTCTCCCCTCTGCAAAATTGATCGCGGTCCAGATGTAGGTTGTTGAATCACTGAATCCCCAGGGGCCATAATTCGTCGCATAAAAGATGCTGGCAATGCCGAATATCGCTGCAATACTGATTGCAACATAGAGAATGACATTTTGATGCCTTTCAAATATCTTTACGATTTTCGCCATCGTTTTCTTTCCATCTCAAGATTCTATCCTTGAATATGATTCCTTACGAGGATTATTTTATAGAATCATACCTGAATTTTTGAGAACAACTTCATGAAACTTGTTTGGGATTTTTGAGTTTATTCTATAATCAAATAAAAATATGAATGTTGTGATGAAAGAAAGAAAATTAATCGCCAGAGGCCGCACAGCCGAGGTTTACTCCTTGGCTGAAAACCAGGTATTAAAACTCTTCTTTGATTGGGTTTCTCCGGAATCTGTACAGAAAGAGCATGAGATTACCCGATTGGCTTATCAAGCGGAAGCTCCAGTACCAAAAGTGTATGATTTGGTTCAAGAGGAAAACCGACATGGCATTATTTATGAGCGGATTACCGGACCAACCATGTTAAAACTGCTCATCAGCAACCCCTGGCAAGTGAAGCAACTCAGCCACGAATTGGCTAACCTGCACTTTACTATTCACCAGATATCCCTGGCCGACATGCCTTCGTACCGGGATCGTTGGTTTGCTGATATTGAAAAGGTAACGGATCTGCCTGTCGGGGTAAAAGAAATTTTAATTTCTGATGTGGCTCAGATCCCGGAAAGTTACCAACTCTGCCATTTCGACTTTCACCCAGATCAAGTCGTATATTCTCAACGGGGTGTGGTCATCCTGGATTGGATGACCGCCAGTCGTGGTGATCCAGCAGCAGATGTCGCCAGGACACAAATTTTATTAACAATCGGAAAACCACCCGATAGTAGTTGGTGGCTGAGGATATTTGCGGGTATCTTAGGCTACCTGGCGAATTATTATTACCAAAAACGATATCTGGAGCTCAACCCGGCGATCACCGAAGAAATGATCCGCACCTGGCTGGCTCCTATGGCAGCTGTCCGATTACTGGAAAATATAGAGCTCGAAGCATCCAGGTTGATGAGAATGATTAGTATGCACACAATTGAAAGGTCTTAGCTGGTAGAACTCAGTGCGACCTGTCCTGACCCGTCCTGAATTCTGAATCCTCAAAACTCAAACCTAAACCATACCCCCTTCAAGAACTCAACACTTCTTGGGGTTTTTTTCTGGTAAAGATCGATTCTTTCCCCCGCAGGAAGAAGAACCAATAAAGATAAATAGAGAGCGCATACATTACCATCGTGCCGATGAAGGCTGGGCGAAAACCATAATTTACCTGAATCCAGCCACTAATGGATGGGCTGAAAGCCCAGCCAAAACTATTAGCCATACTGACCAGACTGGCAATTGTAGCCCGTGCTTGTGGCTCAACTTGTTCCATCACAAATGTTTGATACACCGGACCACTCATATTCATCAGCGCTAACCGGATAAAATATGCGCCAGCACTCAAGGCAAACCAGGGAGAAAAACCAAGAATGAAGAGAAAAGGTATCGATAGCCCTTGAGTCATCACTACCACTTCGATCTTCCCAAATTTATCAGCCAAAACAGGTGCAATGATCAATCCCACTCCCATAGCCAGAGAACCCCAGGCAAAAATTGTACCAATCACTGGGTCAGGTTGATTATGCACATTTCTGAAGAAAATATTCATAAATGGCATGATCAGTCCTGCGCCGATTGAGGTGATCAACATCGGAATAACCAGACGCGATAAGAGTCCAGCATGATCTTTCAAGTAGGACAGCGGCGCTAGAGAGGAGCGTTCACTAAGCTTTAAATTAGGTCGGCGCAATAGCAGAAGCGGGAGCACCCCAATCACTGCCAGAACTGCTGTACCAATTAACGCTGCACCGTAAGCTGTTGAGCTGATGGCGTCAACCTGGAAGGTTGTTCCCATCCAACCTGGCAGGTAACCACCAATCCAGTTGCCTACAAACCCGGCTGCCATCGTTAACCCGGATCCAAAACTGAACAGATACGTTCTCTCCGTTTCACTGCTATTTTCCATCAAGAATGGTCCCATCGTGACCGATGAAATACTCATCCCTAACCCAAACACAATGTTGAGAGCCACCAAAACCCACGCTTTTGGAAAACTAACCATAATGACCACTGAAAGTGCCACCAAAACTGTACTGCTCACCAGGGAAAGCTTGCGGCCCAATCGATCTGCCAGATAGCCCATCGGCAAAGCAGCCAATAGTGCGGTCAGATTATGCACGGTGATCATTGTGCCCAGCAAAGCCTCATCATATCCCAGGCTAAGCACAAAGAAATTAAATATTAAACGGCGCACACCCATGGCCGCGCCAAATATGATCGTGAACACTAAATACATCCGCGCATTCCAACGAAATGAACGTAATTTGGACCCATACGTTTGCAAAACGGATGTTGATTTCCTTTTGAATTGTTTTAAATTATCCATTTTCTACCAATAATCCACTTATTTTTCTTTTTTTTCGGATCTAAGCACCATGTTAAATTGTTTGAAGGTATCCTCAATGGCTTCCTGACGGAGACTGTAACGACGTTCTCCATTGGCGGTGAGCGTTACCTGAATCAAGCCGGCTAAGCGCATTGTATTCAAATGGTGAATGACGGTCGGAGCTCTCAACCGTAAGAGCCGCGCCAGGCTGCTGGGTGAGGTGGCACCTTGATTCAAATAATATAGAATGCGTAAACGGGTAGGGTCTGCCATTGCTTTCAATGCAGTAACCAATGTTTCTGGCACATATTCGCCAGGCACAAGGTTTTGGTCATCTTCGCGACACCCGAAAACCACCAATAATTCATCTGGTTTTGGATTATTAAAGAAAATCAAGGGGGAAGTCCAGTAGGAAGGTGCCAGAACAATCCTTTTATATGTATCAATATTTTCTAATTTGACACCGTGGGAAAGATCTTCCAATAATTCCGGAATGGGTTGGATGGCTGCCTGCTTTTGTGCAATGCTTAATCCTTCTTTTAAGATTGGCATAATCCGTTCTTCTTCTTCTGCAAAAAAAACCTGATAATAAACTCGTAAAACTTTGAGTAATTGTTCTCCATACGCTCCAGGGTTAAGAAACACCTCAGCTATTTTTTGGAGATCCCGATTCTTAATCGGGGTCGCACGGCCTTGAAAAACAGATCGCAGAATTTCCAGGTCTTCAGAAGTGATTTTTTGCTGCTCAAATATATGATCAACCGTTGTTAAGACTTCCTCTGTCACCAGAGAAGGGTTAAACAGAGAAAGTAAACGTTTTTCCGGTGCAATGGCTGCCAGAGCATCCAAAACAGCTCGAGTGCTTTTCTCTTCTAAAGATAATTGATAGATCCAGGTGAGTGGTACAGGAAAAAAATTATTTGAATTTTCAAGGAACTTACGTTCCTCGCAAGACAACCGCGAGCGCACACCTGCCGCCCAGGCAGGACGCAGACCAAACCGATCAGGATGGTGAATTACAAATATACTGATGAAAAAATCATAAGCGCTGCCAAAATCCCACATTATTGCTGTCATGTCTACCTCAATTAAAACGGTCATACAGGGTTGAGCGGAGCGAATTAAGGGCAAGGAGAGACGACGTTGCTTTGTTATCTGCGATGGATGGTATAAAGATGTAAGTTCGTTTTCGCTCCGCTCAACCGTCCAACTGGACGTACAGTATGACCGATTATTGATTAGATTATTATCTAACGATTAGATAATAATCTAATAAGGATGATTTGTCAATAGGCAATTACAAACAAATTCCTAACTATTTTAAGATGACTGTTCAATTGGCGCGATTCTTGCTATATTTAGCTTTCAAATGGGAATTTTTAAAATGAAAAAACAAGTGAGCATTCTTCTATCAATTTTTATAATGGTTAATCTACTAAGTGTGTATTTTTCCAATATTTCCTATGTCTCCGCTTTGACAGAGCCGCCTTACCATGTCTACCTGCCAATCATCAGTAAAAATACTGCCCCGTCTTACTACAGCACCACCTGGTATGTGACGCTGAATTTGTTTCAGACAACCAACGGAAAACGGAATATTTACTATAAAGGGGTTCAGGCGAGCAATCTCACTGCGCCATCCGGAAGACAGGATCAATTGGTCATTTTGCATTATGGACGACCAAGAACAGATGGCATTCAATTGGGGACCAGAGCATATTACGATTCTTCAGGTGGACTCACCAGTATCAATGACATCATCATTTATACAAAAGATTTTATTAACGGGTATATGGTTGGCAGCCTGGCAAATAACGACAGCGAGTCAAAGTTAGAACTGGGTGTTGGCACCTCAAACTTAAATTGGGATTACTATGCATCTGGTGTTTGTTTAGGGTATTTTTGTACGACTGAAGACGCTTATCAACATGGAAAAGCATGGGCACAAATGGTGGGCACATTAAATGACTGGGTCCAAGCGCAGGGTTATGCCAGCCGCGTGAGTGTCGCTGGTGCCACCGATATTGAATTAGCCTGGAACTCCGCCAGAATAACCCATGCCTGGGTGGATGGCTTTGATGACTATGATCAGGGAAAATATGTTTACTATAATTTCGGCACCTGCGAAGGTTGCGATATAGGCATCAATTTAAGTGTCCCTCCCGATCCAAACAAAGATATGACTGGCGATTGGACACATGCAAAAGTCCATTATTCGGCTTGGGGAGTTGCGCCGGCTTGGCCAATCCCGGAAATCTACTTAAACAACGGGTGGAATGCGAATCAATGGGCAAACATCAGCAAAGTGGGTGTCATGCTTGGATACAAACCCATGTATTTCTTCGCCCCGCTTTCACAATATCAAGCCTGCCTGGGGAACGATGACCCTTCCTGCCCTTATACTGACAACACACCGCTTGAAGCCTGGACACAATTACTGAATGCACTCAATACCCGTCCAGAAACCGCTCAAAACTACATCCCATATATGACAGATATTGATTGGCCATAAACGGAGTTTCATATGAACAATAAACTATTTTTCTCTTTGACAATTGTCGGCACCATTTTGATGCTGATGTTACTTTTCTCCGAGTTGCAGGTAGTCGATGCGGAACAACCACTACAGGGGCAATCCGAATCCGACATGTACCAGACAGCCATCAATCAACTAAAATCGTTGGTTGATAAATCCGATTCAGAGAATGCACAAGCAAACCTGGATAACAAAATCCAGGCGTTGGAATACAAACAGAATGTTCAGGCTACCGCAATGGCAGAGCCCCAAAAATCACTGGAGGAAATCTGTAACGCTATCCAACTGGATGAGAACATTGAGACGAAGCAATTCCAGCCTGACAGACCACAAGGCATCCTGGACGTAGACGATGATTTTCTGGGCATGGAAGGATTTCTGATTAACAATATCTGGCGTGGTGAGTACAGCGGTTTCGAGACAGAAATTTATGCAGGGAATTTATATGCGGAAGACCAAAAAGGTTTGCTGATTCTTAATATTCCGGCGTTGAGTTTATTACATGTTTTTTACGACCCCAACCAGAATGGTTCATTGAGGATTACACAAGTGGACGGATATCGTTTGCAATTATCAACCACCAACGGAAATATCCGCTATTTTGATATTCCTGCGCAGCAATTCACACAGGATATGGCCAAAAGTTTGTCCGTTGTAGATCTTCCCCCTTCGCCAACCCCCTTCATCGATCCGTGTGCTCAATTCGCAACGCCTTAAACTACAGGAATTTATTTTATTGAGTGGAATCGACAGCGTAAACCGTCATCTCTGAAAAAGTGACCGTCACCGGGCTATCTCCCTCCGCCCTGGCAAAAACGCCAATGGTGCCATCCGTAAAGACAGGATCCTTCACGCTGAAGACAAAGGCATTATTAGCAAACAGGCGCATCTCACTGCCAACCGCCCACACACCCAGGCTGATATTTTGTGGAGCTCCTGGTGGTATTCCAGTTGGCGTCCAATCCTGCATTAAGGTGGTGCTGCCATCCCGAATCCGTTCCGCGCGCGCATTTCCCTGACAATCAACCAGAAAGCGATAATAGTTATATTCCGAAATTGTACGCACGACGATGCCATACACATCCTTGCCTCTGCACAGACTAATGTTGACGTCTGTTTCCAGGTAAAAATCCCGCAAGATGTTTTTTAATTCCAGGCTGAGCAAAGAAGCTTTGGATTGTTGAATAGCCAATGTAAGCGAATCATTTCCCAGAGTAATATTCCCGGCACTGAGGCTTTGCGTGCCCCAATCCGACCCGGAAGCAACCAAATCTGTTATCAGGATCGACCCAACACCCGGCCGCATCTCAGGAGTCGGTTCAATGATTTCAGTTGGCTTCAGGGTGGGGGTGGCTGTAGCTGGAAACCAATTGATCGTCGCAGTTATCGTGGGGGTAATCGTGGCTGTGTCCGTGTTAGGCAGAGGTGTCGGATCAACCTCAGGGGCGACACAAGCGGAAAGAAGCCCCACTAGCATGACCATCAGCACCAACCTATACCTATATCTCACGCGGGAACTTCCACCACCTGTGACCGTTCCGGCCCAACAGAGGCCATCATCACCCGAACGCCGCTGGTGTTCTCAACAAAGCGAATATACGCGCGGGCGTTCTCAGGCAGATCATTCCAGTCTCTTACCTGGGTCAAATCTTCCGCCCAACCCGGCAAGACATCATAAACTGGCTGAAATTGATCGAGATGACTGATTCCTAGAGGTGGGATTGCGAACGATTCACTATTTTTATCTTGATAGGCTATGCAAACTTTAATCTCAGACAACCCGCTGAGGACATCCATCTTGGTCAACACCAGATCTGTGAGTCCATTGATCCGGCGAGCGTAACGCAATAGAACGCCATCCAACCAGCCCACCCGCCGTGGTCGACCGGTGGTGGTACCAAACTCATCCCAGGGCTTTGCACCGGTTCCACGCAAACGTGTTGCCATCTCCCCCTCCAGTTCGGTTGGGAACGGCCCGGCACCTACGCGTGATTGAAAAGCTTTGGTCGCGCCAATGACATTTTCCACAGGGTAGATACCAATCCCTAACCCGCTGAAAACACCGGTGGCGGTCACATTCGAACTGGTCACAAATGGATAACTGCCATGGTCAATATCCAGCAGCATACCCTGTGCCCCTTCCGCCAGCACCAGTTTGCCTTCATGCAAAGCAATATCCAGCATGGCACCGGTATCCGCAATGTATTCCTTTAATTGGTGTGCATATTCCAGGTATTCATCAATAATTTGGTCTTCCGCCAAAGGAGCAGTCTGGTAGTAAAAAGAAAGATCAAAATTGACCTTTTGTATATGCAGCCTCATTTTTTCTTCAAACAAAGGTAAATCTAGCATATCCACCAGGCGCAATCCCTTGCGACTGACCTTATCAGTATACGCTGGTCCAATTCCACGACCCGTTGTGCCAATCAATCCCTTCCCGAGCGTGGCTTCGCGTGCGCGATCCATGATGATATGCCCGGGTGTGATCAGATGAGCGGCAAAACTGATTTTCAAACGCTCGGGGGACACCTTCACACCTGACTCACGCAACATATTCATTTCAGCCATCAAGGCTTTGGGATTAATCACCAAACCATTTCCCAGGATACCCACCGTATGCGGATGAATAATGCCCGAAGGAATTAAATGTAATTTAAAAGTGTGTTCTCCTACGGTTACGGTGTGGCCAGCATTATCACCACCGTTATAGCGAGCAACAATGTCCGACTGTGCTGAAAGCAGATCGACAATACGACCTTTGCCTTCATCCCCCCATTGAGTTCCAACTAGTATTTTGAGCGGCATACGGTGCTCCTTCTTTGTCCTGGACTGGTATATCAATTATACCGTAGTGTGTTTATTGACAGGATTTGATATTGCAAAACGCTTGACATTAACGTTACGTCATGGTTTATATTATTCCCATGTTCACTATTAAACAAATTTCTCAACTGGCGCATGTTACCCCGCGTACCCTGCGCTATTACGATCAGATCGGTCTACTAACACCAGAGGAAATTGGAAATAATGGCTACCGCTATTATTCAGATGCGTCTTTGTTGAAGCTGCAGCAAATATTGTTTTATCGTGAGTTGGAGATCCCACTCGAGCAAATCAAAAAAATTATGAGCCATAAAAAATTCGATCTACAGAGCGCGTTGGAAGGCCATAAGCGACAGCTTGGAAAAAGGATTGACCGATTGAATAATCTTATCGCGACCGTCGATCAAACCTTGAAATATATCAAAGGAGAAGAAGAAATGAACAAAAATGTACTGTTTGATGCATTCAATGATGAAGAGCAGGAAAAAATGGAAAAAGAAGCCATGCGGATTTATGACCCTGAAACGGTCAAAGCATCCAATATAAAATGGAAGAACTATAGCGTGGCAGAAAAACAAAAAATTGGTGAGGAAGGTAATGCTGTCTATCAGGGATTTGTAGATGTCATAAGCAAAGGTCCAGACTCACAGGAAGCGCAGGCATGCGTGCAACGTTGGCGGGATCACATAAATTACTTCTGGGTGCCGAATAAAGAGCAACTGCTCGGGTTGGCTGACCTTTATAATAATGACCCTCGTTTCAAAAAGAACTTTGAAAAAGTTCATCCAGATCTGGCGCAATTTGTTCGGGAGGCAGTTCGGGTTTACGTAAACAAACTTCCATAAATTAAATCCGAATGATCCAAAAAGGATGTAGTCTCCCTTTACTCTTTTTGTAACAATGCCCGTACGCCCAGGTGCATTGCACTAAAAGATTAACAAGATTACACAAATCATGGAAAAGTGGATCGGAAATCAAATTGACCAGAAGGTCGATACACCTTCGTAGTGATAACCGATAGAGGTAGTGATTATGTTATAATCGCACTTGATGCAAAAGCATTTATTGGTCATCTTTTCAGTCTTATTAACCATTCTTGGAATCAGTGTATTTTATGTGGCGGGGAATGTATCTGCGAATCCTGATCCTCAAGTTTTTTATTACACGCCAACCCCCCAGCCAGATGGGCGCATTGTTTACACTGTTAAGGAAGGTGATAGTTGTATCAGCATATCTTTGCTGAACAATGTGTCCGAAGATCAACTACGCTTGTTAAATGATTTGAGTGGAGACGCCTGTTTATTTTTGCGAATTGGACGTGAATTAGTGTTGGGCACAGTTGAACCCGACACTGGCCCACCTCCGGAATTAACAGCCACCCCCATTTTTCCATCTCCCACCCCGTTCAATGGAACCGGTGATTTGTGCGTTCTCTTATTCGAAGATATCAACGGCAACACGCTGATTGATGACGACACGGTCGAACTTCCCCTGGCTGGTGGTGCTGTCAGCGTAAATGACCGCATCGGCAAGGTTTCATTATCGGAAGAAACGAACAATCTGGATGAGATCTGTTTTGAGGGTCTGGACGAAGGGGAATACACGGTCAGTGTAGCCGTACCCAGTGGCTATAACCCCACTATGCGTAACAGCGCTACCCTGAAACTGAACGCTGGTGATACCGTACGGATCGATTTTGGTGCCCAACTCAGCAGTGCTGGCGAGGTTGAGATAGAAGAAAATCCCGCAACAAATCGATCACCTCTACTGGGTATCCTGGGCGGATTAATCCTGGTGGTCGGATTGGGATTTGCCCTTTACGCCATCAGAATTCAGCGTCGATAAGAAATTTTACCACTGCGTACGTTGTTCTTTCCAGACATCCGCGTCATTATGATAACCAGCCTGCTCCCAAAAACCCTGATGATCTTCTGCTAAAAATTCCAGACCACGAATCCATTTAGCGCCCTTCCATAAATATGGGGTTTCCAGATCATTGCGATCAGGAATCGCTCCGACGACCCCACGCAAAGGATAGCCATGCTCAATGGTTAGTGGCGCGCCATTGTAATGAGTGGCCAGGAGAAAATTATCCTGCATCATCACGGATAAAGGCAGATTGGTAGTATATCCATGTTCAGCGTGTTGAACAACGAACTTTGCTTCAGGTTTAATCTTCAGCAAACCTTTTTCAATGATCGTTCTGACAAGCACCCCTTCCCACTCCGTATCAAACATACTCCAGCGGGTAACACAATGCAAATCCATCTGAATTTTTGTGCGTGGTAACTGACTGAACTCCTCCCAGTTTAGGGTTATTGGTTGTTCTACCAATCCCCAGAATTTTAATGTCCAGGTAGATAAGTCAATTTTGGGAATTGGGCCGTAATGCAACACAGGAAAACGTTGTGTCAGGGATTGGCCAGGTGGCACCCTGCCGGATTCTTTCATTTTTTGTTCGTCTTCTTTGCGTCTGAATGGATTAAACATACTGCCTCCTGTCAGCAAATTATAATGGAAATCATGCGGGCATGCCTGAATACAAGCCGGAAAAGATCATACAACTTTTTTCCTGAGCAGCGTTTACGGGTAATTTGAGTCCGATGGTGTGAGTGTTGGCCACTCCGGGTAACCCGTTTCACCCACTGTTGGATAAACCGGGTAATTTTCCAGGGTTGCCGTGGGTTGGGGTGTGCCCTGCATATCCGTTGGAGTCGGGGTCGCAGTGAGTTCAGGCAGGAAGAAGGTCGGCGTTGCGGTAGCCATGGCTGCCAACGCTGTTAATTGAGCTGAATCCGGCGTAGCAAATTGTACCCAACTGGTAGGCGTTGGTTCCAGCCCGTTGGCAATGAAGGTGATATCATCCACATATTCAATTGCCCCGATACAGGCAGGTTCCAGTTTGCTGGAAACGTTCTCCCAGGTCAGATAGCCATATTGGCGATATGCCAACTGCATGGCATTGCTCAAGCAGCCCGAACCTGCATTGTAATTCACCAGGGTGAAACGCCATAAATCTTCAAAATTACTGACCCGACCGGGGTCTTTACTGGTTGTGTTGCGAATTATCATCCCTACCTGCTCACAGTTGGCGATTAATCCTTCAGCAAAAATTCGAACCGAGAAATTTGCTTGAGAGAGATCAATCCCTACCGGACAGTCCGGGCAAGTTGAATTTACTTTTGTGACCAATGCTCCTCGCAGCATCGCCTGTTCATCTTTAGAAATATTGCCAAATCCAAGGTCACAACGGTCCTGTCCAAGCACCAATGGACAGAACTGGTGAAAAAAACTTGGATTCCAGAGCAACACCGTATCAGCACCATTTTCAGTTAGTTGTCCTAACCCCGCTTCGCGAAAATTCTTGTAGATGCCGGGCCAGAACTGGCTTTCACGGCTGAATACATTTTTTAAGAGTTGTGCAGGTACTCCGGATTCATTGGCAGCTTCCAAAATCTCGTCATTAAACATATTTTGCCATTCAATAACCTGTGTGTAGGCTTCCTGCACCCCGCAGGCATTGGCGATCAAATTTCGGTTCAAACCATTATCCGGACAGAAGCTGGCATCCACCTGCCCGGATGAGATTAACATACCGGCCAGATAATAGAAGGACACATCCGTATATAAAGCGCCAGCATCATCCGGGGTTAATAACCATGGAGGTGGCCCGCCGATTTCAGGAAAAGCCTGCCAGGTTTCCGAACAACTGGCCGGGGTTGATCCCCGCCACTGGCTGGAAATCACATCCACATACCATAAATTCTCATCCACTGTCTTGCCTTCGGGATTGGTAAAATCACCCCAGGGTTGCACGCGAACCAAAGCGCTATATACTTCACTCGAATCACCAAATGATGAATCTGCCCAGAATTCTAATTCAACGCCATTTCGTCCGGTCGGCCAGAGCGGCAAATCACAAACATCAGAAGGGCAACTAAATGGAACGCCATCGATCGTTCCTTGAATGCGGATGATGGCTTCATTGGCTAACAGCTCTTCCCCGATCAATCTTAAATTTGGCAGGCTGGCACAGGTGTTTTCCGGAGAACTTTGCTCACAGTTGGAGATTGCCAACCATACTTGCGGAAGAGGAAGCTCCACTTCAATGGGGCGTTCTCCAGGGTAAGATTGAAAATAGCTCAGATACGCTCCAGGGCAATTGTTCACATCGCCGCCGTCTTCCAACTGCGGGCATGGTTTGGCTTGTAACCATTCTCGTGCTTTCGATTTTCCGCACCAGGTTTCCACATCATCTGCGGTTGGCCAGCCGGTATGTTCAACCAGGAATCGGCAGGTGATTTCATTATCTTTCCAGCGTACCAACCACCATTCATGCGCCACATATTCAACAACAATGTTCGTCATGCGCTGGTATTCTTCTTCCTCTCCCGCTTGATTTTCAGCATGGGCAACAGAGGGCAGCATAGAAAATCCGCCCACTACTCCAACCGACACAAGCATGATCAGAAGTCCCAGAAAAAAGCGCTTCACCTCAAAAAAAACCTTCCTTTAATAAGAGCTCTCATGAAAATAATTAACACAAAAAATATCAAGAATTTTCTTCTTGGAATTAGTGTAGCATAATTCATGCCGAATCTAAACAACTTGTGCGCGAATTAATGCAAAAGCATTATCCCGATTTAAGGGTATCCAGTCGTTGGTTGTGGGGTGTTTTGAGCCGGGTATCCATTCAGTGTGCTGCTGGGGGTTAGAGTCGGTCCACCAGGTGTAATGGTGGTAGTGAACAGCGTGGGGGTCACCGTTGGTGTGATCGTGTATGTGGGTGTTAAAGAAGGGGTGGAGGTGCTGGTAGGGGTCGGCGAGATGGTCATTTCATATTCAAACGTCATAATTACATCGGAGGATTGTACTGATATGGTGGTGAATGCAAGCGCCTCCTGAACCAATTTCAATATTCGTTCGGGGCGTGGGAGCAATACGGTCGGGGTTACTTCTCCTGGGAGTTGCCAGGGAATAAAATCTCCTATGCTGAATTGAAAGAAACCGAACCGATCTGGTTGCCCCAGACGGATCCCCAGCGGAACATACTCCAGCAACAAAGGCAGGGATAGACTTGTTTGTACGGTATTACGGTAGGTGTAATACAACTCGGAAAGTTCAATTAATTTTCCCCCTCTGGCCATACTTTGAAAAAGTTGAAAAACTACCTGTTGTTGGCGAACTGCCTGGTCACGAATATCCATTCCTTCCCGAAAACTGATAAAACAAAATACATCGTCACCACTTAAGTGGACACTGCCGGCCGGAATTCCCCCGCAATCATCGTAATAATTCCGAAAGACATCCACATCCAATCCCTTTAGCTCATCTACAAACCAGGAGAAATCATCTTGATGCACCAACACATAGTCATCCGGGCGGACACCAAAATTGTATTCGAGCGTATCCGACAGCATTTCAAAACCACCAATGGCAAAGGCCACGCTGATGCGCTGCATGGTATACCCCGGAATATACACGAACATTTCTGGTGGTATTGAAAGCAAGGCAACTTTCGCCAAACGAGGATGATAAAAAGCCAGCATGACTGCATTGGTGCGACTGATAAAGGGAGCGTCATTATCCGATCCCAGCAAAACGATCAGACGCACTTCATCTGGAACTGTGACGCCACTAACCGGTGGTGGGATGGCTGTCGCCGGAGGTATTTTGGGGGTGGGATAGTCGACTCTGGGCTGCCTGCCGACCACAATCTGGCGAGTGTTTTCCAATGAGGGCATCGGTATGAGGCTAGGTGTAGCGCTGACTGTCACCTGCGGTGGTTGAGCGGCTGATTGTGGACGCTGAACACAGCTTCCTAATAGCAGCGCCCACACACAATAAAATGGCAGCATCCAACCCATGATGGAGGATCTGGATTTCTCCTGAGGGTTCATCCCCTGCTGCTTTTGGGTGGACACTACATTTCTCCGATTTCTTTTCCCGCTTGCTCCACTGCCTGACGGTAAAGCGTCATCAGATTTCCTACCGGCTTCTGGTCCATCCAATTTTTTAAAATCTCATCCAATGCATCAGAATTGTCCGGGATGCCTTCAAGATGAGCAAGCAAAACCACTGCTAAAACCAATGCGCCTTGCAGATGGGATTGCAAATATCCGTAAGGGTCAGGTTGATATCCGTTTTTAAAGAGCAGATACACTTTAGCGGCTTCCACAACATTTTCCTGAATAAACACCTCAACATTTTCGAAACCGGTTGCTGATTTGCTTTTTTCAAAAGCCAACTGCAGGAATGGATCATCCACCAGTGGTTGCAAAAGTGTTGAGATATCGAAGCCAATCAATGCTGATTGGAATACTTCGTGCAGAGCAAAATCGATAATTTTTTGATTTGTGAATGAAATATCGACCATACAGCTGTGCCTGGTCAAACGCACACCGTGCTGGGCATTTAATGCACATAGGAAAATGTGAATTTCTTCTGGAAGACTTTCTTTCTTAAACATGTCATGGATGCCTTTGATAAAATCTGAACGATAGAATGTATCCTCGATCTCATCCAGGCGACCCTCAATCGAAGGTAACTGCTCTGTTAACCAATAATCGCGAAAGCCTAATAATTCAATCTCCTGAATGACCGGCGCCAAAACCTGAAACAACAGAAATAATTGGTCTTTTTGAGGTAACAAACGCGGTTCATGTTCCTCGAGGGCAGCCAGAAGACCTTCTTCGGTCAGCATCAAGTCGAGCAGGGGGGCTTTATCAAATTGGGGAACAATCGAAAGCACAAAGGCAACTGGAGCACTGATAAAAGTGGTCCCCAGCGCTCTAGATACCTGTTGGAGTATCTCACAGGCATCCAGGCTTAATGGTTGACCAAATTCTGAATAAATTTGTGGATAGCGACTCTGATACTGAGCATCACCAGCAACAATATTCAACAAATTGAGCAAATCCAGATTGTAAGAATGATGCAGAAGAATTTCCATTATTATTCCAGGGTCATTGAAAATGATTGTACTGATTATGCCATTTTTAAATGAAATTGCCAAATGATTCTTAATTAACAAAGAGGTGCGCTGAGATCAGCGCACCTGTTGATTTTATCGGTGGGGTGAGGGAGGGCACCACCGAAAATTACTTATGTCATTCAGACCTTATTCTAACGGTAAATAGTGCTGAAAACCTCATACAAAGGTCGCAATTCCATTGTCTGTTTGTCTGGTTTAAATTCTGGTCTTTCGGCCAGGAGAGCAGTTTCTATCATTCTGTTGGCGCAACCACTGCGGAACCCGATTCCTTCTCCTGACGGGGAATAAGAAATTTTTTCCAAGCAATTGGCATGGTTACCAACAAAGCAATTGTTGGTAATATGAACGGAGCTTGAGGGCTGAAGGTTTCATATAACCAGGCTCCGATGAAGGGGGCCGGCAACGCCACTACACCCACGCTAGTGGAGAAAAGCCCAAAAGCCAGACCGCGCAATTTTTCTGGAACAGCCTTCGAGATCAAAGAGCTATAAGCCGGGCCCATCAAAGCCTGTCCCATACCAAACATGATAAAAGCGATCGACATTGCAGCAAAATTCCGGCTTAAAATAAAAACAACCATGGAGGCAACAAACATACCCATGCCCGCCACAATGGCATAGCGCTCACCCTTACGGTCGGATAACCAACCAGTAAATGTCATCAACGCCATCATTACAATGGCAGACATTGAATTCAATATACCAATCTGGGTATTGGTGATACCAATTTCATTATTCATATAGATTGGAAATAACTGGTTAACCATATTGAAATTAATATCTATGATGCCATCGGTAATCAAAATCCAGGTCGCCACCCCTCCGCTGGCTAAAAGCACCACCATGGTACCAATACTACTTTTTAAGTGGCTGAAACTGGGCTTCTGTTTGGGTTCGGGTTGGGTTTCACCTTCACTGACTGTAAATGGTGCTGGATTTCTATCATAACGAATCGCCATGCCAATCCGCAGCGCAGTCGCCAAGCTGAAAAATCCAGCTGCAACGATGAACATCATAGAATACCCATATTGGTCTGAAAGAAAACCGCCTAAAGGAGGCCCAAGCACACCCACAATGGCAAACACGGTATCTGCGATCCCATAGATTTTGCCACGATTATTCTCGGTGGATTGTTCTGCAATATAAGCCCGAAAACTGGGCGCAACGAACGAACGCCCAACTGCACTGGTCGCCATCGCCAGCAAACCCCATTCCCAACTGGGTGCCAGTAGAAAGATCACAAAGGTAAACATACTGGCCACACTACCGATGGCAACCGCTTTTAAACGTCCAATCGAATCAGAAATCCAACCACCAAAGATTTGGAATAACAGCGGCAAGACAGCCGCTAAAGTAAAGAACAACCCAACCTGGCGAACATCTGCCCCCAGGTGCTGCAAGTACAGAGGTAATAATGGGTCATACATACTGGCTGCAATATTGGCCAAGATCATCCCTGTCATAAACAACTGCAATGTGCGCGGAAAAAGGTTCATGACTTTCGAAATACGCTTCAAGGTTTGTGCTCCTATATAAAGAAAAAGCTCGGGGTTCCTGATCGGTTCAGTTGTACCACAAAAGCCCTGCTTTTACGCCCTTGCAGGGTCGGAAATCTCCCTCGTCAAGAGATGGGGGTTTTTACTGGCCGGGGGGATGGGGGATAGATTAAGGTTTAGGATTGAGGGTTGAGTTTTGAGTGACCCGTCCGGAAATTGCTTTACAGTTTTTAATAGGAAATCAGGATAATATTAGTCATTTCTTTTCCATTACAGGAATCTTTAAAAACTCATTCGAAGTAAAGTTGCCACAATATACCTTTCAAAATGATTTCAGGTTCTTCCAATCAGCCAGGTTTTTTTATTCTTTAAGCTCTGGAAGATGACAATAAACGCCCTCCCACCGGTTCTTGTAAGAATATTCTTGTTACTTATGTTACTGTCAACCTGAAAACTTTCTGTTATATTCGTCTCTCATTGATAAAAGCAAACCCGATGAAAGTCGGGGACGCAACGTTATGGGCCTTAACCCGCATGGGAATGGCTGCCAGACTGCCGAATTTACATCTATGTAAACAATCGAAAAGACGAGTCTGGAAATCATCGGATTCGTCTTTTTTCTAAATTTAATGAATTGAGGATACCCGTGAATAAACGAATTTGCCAATTAATTTTGGTACTATTACTTGCTTTAATATTCCTACCACTTCGACAAGTTTACGCTGCAGCAACTTCAGACATAAGCGCAATCATGCACAATGATGATTCAATCAATGACTATGATTCTACTCCTGGGCAAGGTTCAGGTTTGCCGAATACCGTATATTTACCACTTGTCCAAACCGGGAATAATGGGGGAGTCTATTATGTCTCTACTTCAGGAAATGACAATAATTCTGGCACCCTTTCAAAACCCTGGCGAACAATTCAAAAAGCAGCCAAAACCCTGGTTGCCGGAGAAACTGTTCTCATTCGGGCAGGAACTTACAGAGAAACGATCATCCCTACCTATTCAGGCACTGCTGGAAATTATATTACCTATGCAAACTATCCAAATGAAGTTGTGATCGTGGACGGTAACGGCATTAATCTTTCCAATCCTTTAGAAGGTCTCATTAATGTAAAAAATAAGCATTATATAAAAATACAGGATCTTACAATCCAGAACTCCAAGAATATCGGTGTCTATGTTTCTGGAACAAACAATCCAAAAGTACTGAGCTCAAATATAATTCTATCCAATTTAAAAGTGCTGAATTCAAATAATGAGGCAATCAAGGTATTTCTTGGTGATCAAATTCTCATAGAAAATTCGTATACCAAAGAAAGTGTCTCATCAGGGATTGGCGTTTGGCACAGTTCCAATATCATAGTTGATAACAATAAAGTTGTGAATGCGCGTAATTTGCCGATGCCGCAAGGGCATGAAGAATGTATAACTATTTCATTTGTCTCCAATTTTGAAATCAAAAACAATGTGGTATATTTTGAAAACTTCAATAATTTCTTAGGCGCGGCGGGCATTGATATTAAGAATTCAAGCTATGATGGGAGTATTCATCATAATTATGTTCATAGTTTTTATCAGGATGGGGCAATTTACCTGGACGCCTGGGAAGCAGGATTAAATGGAACTCCATCTCTTCATAATGTGAATATTTACTCCAATCGAATCGAACATGCTGGCGGAGTATCCATCGGGTCAGAACGTGGTGGCACTGTTGAGAACATAAATATTTATAACAATATTGTGATCGATTCTAACTATTCAGGCATATTACTTCATGCTACCGGGGGAAACGGATTAAGAAAGAATATTAATATCAATAATAATACAATTTATAGGAGCACTGGAAATGGTGGAGCTGGCATTTACATCGCTACCGCAAATATTGATACTATTATTATAAAAAATAATATTGTTGACTTTGGTCCAAAATGGGTAGGACAAATTACCCTGGCTTATCCGTCAGTAAAAAATAAAATCACAGTGGATAGAAATCTGACCTGGGGTAGAACAGAATGTTCAGAGGCTTTTCCTAATTGTATTGAGTTGAATAATGGCACGATTCGAGCAGACCCACTATTTGTAAACCCCACAGGGTTAGATTTGCGGCTGAAAGATAATTCACCTGCCATAAATTCCGGGTTGACGATTCCGGTGGTAAATTCGGATTTTATTGGTAATGTGCGACCACTTGGCGGAGCTTACGATCTGGGTGTCTACGAGATCAAGTAATTGCGCTTTATCTATGGATATCCTCGAAGGAAATCGACATCTATGGCCAAATTTAAGAATGCCATGCTGTTTGGAATATCCAAATTCTTCGAGTGCTTATGTATTTCAGAAACTCCTCTAATTGTGACCTGAATTCAAAAGGCTCAGGATATGGATAGGGTTATATGTTTTTATGATTCAATTAACTCTGATTTTCCACCGCACCCATTTCACGTTCGGTTTGTTTTCAAAATTATCACCACTGAACAATACATTAACTCTTGCTTAACTTTATTGAACTATGGTATAAATTTAACGTGAAAGCAACTAGTTATTCAGTTGTAAAACCGTTCCCCATCGTTCGTTATAACCAAATTTAGATCTATTTAAGGAGAATATAAGAATGAAGAAACACCTGTTTGTAATTTCTGCTTTGATTATCGTTCTGTCATTGGTGACTGCCTGTGCTGCTCAACCAGCTGCAGAAACCACAGAACCAGAAATGGAAAAACCAGCCGCCGCTTTTAAAGCTGGTTTATTAGCTCCCGGCCCCGTCAACGATGGTGGTTGGAACCAGACCGCTTATGAAGCCCTCAAGCAAATGGAAACTGAATTGGGTGCTGAAATTGGTTATGTAGAAGTCGAAATGTCCCCCGCCGCCTTTGAAAAAGCCTTCCGCGATTTTGCCGACCAGGGTTATCAGTTTATCCTTGGGCATGGTAATGAATTCACGGATGCTGCCGTCGCAGTTGCCAAGGACTTTCCAAACACATATTTCTTCCTGTCTAGCAGCCGCTTTAATGACCCCAGTTCACCAAACGTGATTGGTTTGAACACTGATTCCAGCCAACCCACATACGCTTTTGGTTATATTGCCGCCAAAATGGGTACTGGCGCTGGTCTTATTGGCGGTATGGAAATCCCCCCCATCTCTGAATCTTTCACCGGCTTCATCAACGGCGCTCATAGTGTTGACCCTACCTTCCCGGTACAGGTTACTTACCTGGGCAACTGGACAGATACAGCCGCTGCCAAAGAAGCTTCCATCAGCTATGTTGATGGTGGCGCTAACTTCCTGTTAGGGAACGCTGACTTCGCCGGTAATGGCGTCTATCAGGCGATGCTAGAACAGGATGTCTATGGCTTTGGTATGTTTGGTGACAACACCGAAAAAGCCCCCGATCAAATCCTGGCCAATTACATTTTGAATTACGGTGCTGGACTGGTTGGCCTGGCTGCTCAAGTAAAAGACGGCACATTTACACCCTCAGGCAATATCGAATTTGGACTGACTGATGAAAAAGTAATTTACATCGTTTACAATGAAAATGCTGCCACACCGGTTCCACAAGAACTGCGCGACGAAGTAGCTGCACTTTATTCAAAGATTGCTTCAGGCGAAATCGATACCTTAGCTCCAGTAAAATAAGGTCAATGCCTGTATAACTGACAAAGATCTACAGAAGTGTTGTTGGCGTTACCGCCAACAACACTTCTTTATAAATTGCTAAATTTCTTTTGGTTCGCTACAATATAATCATCTAAACGCAAAGGGATCACGTTTTTTCCGTCGATCGTTTTCGCTCCTTGAGGTAGACAAGAATGGATTGGTTTTCCTTCAAGAAACAATTACAAAAATTTTCGCGTAGTGCCTGGACACCTTTTGCAGCTATCCCAATTGCTTTAGGGATTGGGGCAATTATTTTACTAATTGCCGGGTATGATCCGGTCGAAGCTTATACCGCTATGTGGCAGGGGGCCTTCAAAGATCGGGCTGCCGTCACTGAGGTATTAATCAAAGCCACTCCGTTGATATTTATTGGTGCCGGTCTGGCTGTTGCTTTTCGGTGCAGTATCTGGAATATTGGTGCAGAGGGCCAATTTTATGCGGGTGCTGTGGCCGCCACAGCCGTGGGCATCTACCTGGGGAATTTACCCAGTCTCATCTTGGTTCCTTTGGTTTTAATAGCTGGAGCAGCCAGTGGCGCACTCTGGGGAATGCTGGCAGCATATATGAAAAACCGATTTGGTGCCAATGAAGTTGTCACCACAATCATGTTAAATTACATTGCGATTTTCCTCACTGGTTGGTTAGTAACCGGCCCAATGATTGAGACCGAAGGATTATTTGCACAAACGGCAAAGATCAGCGAGAATGCCCGATTATGGCGTTTTTTGCCACCCACACGCTTACATTTAGGGTTTATCATTGCGCTCATCGTGGCAGTGGTTCTATATTTATTAATTTTTAAGACCAGTCTCGGTTATTCCATTCGGGCGGTTGGCATCAACCCGGATGCAGCCCGATACGCCGGAATTAACGTCAAACAAAAAGCGTTACTGGCTATGGCCATCAGTGGTGGTGCTGCGGGGCTGGGCGGAGCGGTAGAGGTTTCAGCTATATCTTACCGACTTTATCAATTGATTTCGCCTGGCTATGGCTTTGATGGCATTGCAGTCTCTCTGCTGGTCAATAATAATCCGCTGGGCGTCATTTTTTCCGGCATCTTATTCGGGGCGTTGCGCTCCGGGGCGGAAGTAATGCAAATGAATGCCAGAGTACCCTCGGTGTTGGTTTTTCTAATTCAGGGGCTGGTGATTCTTTCCGTTGTTGCTTTTGGCGTTTATAGTTACGTTTCCAAAGAAAAAGAGGAGTGAGATCAATTATGGACCTCATACCTTCCATTTTATTTTTACAAAGTATTTTAGCCGCCACCTGGCGCATGGCGACCCCGATTCTGTATGCTGCCGTTGGAGAGGTTTTCTCAGAAAAAGCTGGCATTATTAATATTGGATTAGAAGGCGTTATGTTAATTGGGGCATTTAGTGCATATTCTGTGGCCTATGAAAGCGGCAGCTTATGGTTCGGATTGCTGGCAGCGATTCTAGCAGGCATTCTAAGTGGCTTGATTTTTGCTTTCTTTACCATCACCATCAAAGCCAACCAGATTGTGGTGGGTGCTGCATTTAATATGATTGGCATAGGAATCACCGGTTTTCTTTATAGAACCATGTATACAGAAAGTGCCGGCGCACTTAATTTGAAGACATTTCCAACCATCGAAATCCCATTTCTTAGTTCTATCCCATTTTTTGGAGAAGTACTCTTCAAGCACAATATCATGGTGTATGCAACCTTGCTGGTGATCCCCCTGGCGACTTTTGTGCTCTATAAAACCGCCTTTGGTTTATCCATTCGCGCGGTCGGTGAACATCCCAAAGCGGCTGATACAGTCGGTGTGAATGTGTTCAGCATGCGTTATGTAAGTGTCATGATCGGTACTGCCTTGGCGGCTATCGGTGGTGCCTTCCTGGTGTTGGCCTATGCTGATCAGTTTGTTGAAGGCATAGTGTCGGGGCGTGGATACATTGCCCTGGCGGTGGTTGTATTCGGCCGCTGGAAACCCTGGGGAGCTTTTTGGTCATCCTTATTATTTGGGGTCTTTTATGCACTGCAATTAAGGATTCAAACTTTGCCAGACGTGACGATCCCGTACCAATTCTTACAAGCATTACCTTACCTGGCAACCTTAGTGGTTTTGATTAGTTTCAATAAAAGTCGTGTGAAAACACCCAAAACGCTTGGCGTACCTTACAAATAGGAGACTTAATGGACGATTGTATGCCAATAAACAAAGATCCGAATACTATCATCCGCATGGAAGATATCTATATGAGTTTTCCGGGGGGTGTAAAAGCCAATCGTGGCGTTAATCTGGAAGTGCGACAAGGAGAAATTCATTGTCTGCTGGGCGAAAATGGCGCAGGAAAAACAGTGCTGATGAGTGTTTTGTATGGTCTTTACAAACCTGACTCAGGGTGTATCTATTATAAAAATGAAAAATTAGACATTCATAGTCCAAAAGATGCAATCAGTCATCGCATCGGTATGGTGCATCAGCACTTTATGCTGGTGGAGACGCTGAGTGTGGCAGAAAATATCATCCTCGGACAATACAAACCCTGGAAGGTTCTGAACAATCTCGATCCGGTCATCGAAAAGGTCCGGGGGATGAGCAAGGATTATGGCTTGAATGTAGATCCTTTATCTCTGGTGCAGGATTTATCGGTCGGTGAACAACAACGGGTTGAGATTCTAAAAGTGCTCTATCACGGTGCTGATTTATTGATTCTGGATGAACCAACCGCTGTTCTGACCCCTCAGGAATCCGAACATTTATTAGATTTTTTGCGAGAATTAGCAAACGAGGGGCTTACGATTGTTTTCATTACTCACAAGCTGGAAGAGGTCATGCAAATCAGTGATCGGGTCACCATCTTACGGGATGGTAAAACGATTGCGACCGTCAACACAAAGGAAACCAATCCACGCGAACTAGCCAAGATGATGGTAGGTCGCGATGTGTTGATGAACCTGAATAAAAAAGAAAAAGAACCCGGAAACGTCGTGTTTTCGGTTAAGAATTTAAATGTTAAGGATGAACGGGGTTTGCCCGCCGTCAAGGATATATCCTTTGAGGTGCACGAGCGCGAAGTAGTGGGTATCGCTGGCGTTTCTGGGAATGGGCAGAGCGAATTTGCGCTGGCACTGGCAGGATTGATGGATAGTGAATTTGAGAGCATGTCACTCAATAATAAGCCAATCACCAAGCGCGATCTGGAGCACTTAAACAAGTTAGGCATGGCGCACATCCCCGAAGATCGTCAGAAAATGGGGCTGATTCTACCCTTTTCCGTCAGTGAGAATTTTATTGCAGAGACTTTCAATAATCATCCTTTTTCGAGATACGGTTTCCTGCAATTCAAAACCATAAAAACCTATTCCCAATCACTGGTGAAAAAATTCAGCATTCGTGTCGGTGATGTGGAGGAAGAGATTTCCCATCTTTCCGGGGGCAATCAGCAAAAAGTGGTGGTTGCGCGTGAGTTGGATCGGCGACCCAAGTTTCTACTGGTCAATCAACCTACTCGCGGCATCGATATCGGCGCGACAGAATTTGTGCGCCAACAGATCATCGCCGAACGTGATAACGGAGCTGGTATATTGCTGATTTCAACAGACCTTGAAGAAATTTTTGCCCTGAGTGATCGGATTCTGGTGATGTATGAAGGTCAGATTATGGGAGAAGTGCCACCAAATGAAGATCAAATTGAACGAATTGGTTTATTAATGGCAGGGAAAACAGAAGAAACCACGCACTAACTTCATACTCACAGGAGAATAAAATGGCCTTTCGTGTATTGTTCATTACCCATCGGGGTGAACGCCATCAACAGTCAGCACTGGCTGGCGCGCCAGATGGTTTTGAAATCAGCATGCTGCGCGATCCTGACCAGGCAGAAATTATCAAGCATCTTCCGGGGAAAGATTTCCTCATTACCGAGCGCAGCGATACCATCAATGCCGAGATCTTCGCTGCTGGAAAGGAATTGAAATTAATCCAAAGACTGGGTTCCCAAATCTATGATATTGACCTAGATGCTGCCCGCAAGGCAGGCGTTAAGGTTTGTTATATGCCCATCGAGATGACCGTCATGGTGTCTGAGCACATGCTAACCCAAATGCTGACATTGGCAAAGCACCTGCGCGAGGCCATGCATGTGATTACCTTGGATAAAGATTGGGGAATTGCGCCTAGAAAGAGCAATGAGGATACATTTGCGATTAATTTTACCGGCCGGCAATCCATCGGGACGCTCTACCGCAAGACGGTGGGTATTATTGGCTTTGGTGAAATTGGTATTGAGCTAGCACGTCGTTTGAAGGGTTTTGAGTGTAGGGTGCTATATCACAAACGCTCACGCTTATCGAAACATGCAGAAAAAGATCTCAACATTCACTACGCTAGCCAGGAAGATTTATTAGCCCGAAGTGATTTCGTTGCCATGCTATTACCTTTCATGCCAGAAACCGCAGGCATGGTTAACCAGGCATTCATCCAACAGATGAAGGCTGGTGCTCATCTCGTTAGTTGTGGCGCTAGTGGTCTCTATAATGAAGAAGATGTCGCGGCAGCCTTGCGCTCAGGTATCCTTGGTGGCGTGGCAACTGACACTTTCGATTGGGAACCCATCAATATGGATAGCCCTTTATTACCCCTGTCACGTGACCCTGAAGTGAACATTGTGCTCACACCCCACACTGCATCGGGTAGTATTAACCCAAATGCTTTACCAGATCGTAGAGGAGATTATGCAAATCTGGTATCCTATATTCATCAACAACCGTTAATTTATCAGGTCGCCTGATTAATCTCAAAAGCTAAGCAAAAAAGGAGATATATGTCTAAAACAAAAGAATTTCATCGACCAGATAACTGGTCAAAAGCCCACCAGCTATTGAAACGCTCAGACATGCATACAGTCCCTCTCACCGTAGGACCCCGGCCAATCGCATTGAACGATCTGAGTGCGGATGCATTTGTGGATCTGGAGAAGCTGCATCTTAACACGATAAAACAGGGTGAAGATGGCAGCGTGCACATCGGCGCAATGGCAACCTTGCAGGATATCTATCAATCCGAAATAATCAAGTCTCAAGCCGGGGGTGTGTTAACCGAAGCGGCTTATTTTTCAGCCACATTAGGGCTACGCAATCTGGCCAGCCTGGCCGGAACGATCACCGACCCAGAAAACCCACCTGACATTCCACTGGTTTTAATGGCGTTGGATGCGGTGGTCACCGTTCAAAAGGATGAAAGCCAGACCCGTCAGGTAGCTTTACAGGAATGGATGAAAGATTGCACGAAAGTTCTCCTGCCTGGTGAAGCAATTCTGGAAGTCAGCTTCCCGGACCATTCACATGCCACCGGTGCACTGGTACGCATCAACCGCACTCCCCGCGATAAAGCCATTGTCGCTGCAGCGGCAGTACTTCAATTTGCAAATGGTGCTTGCTCCCATGCAGGTGTAACCCTGGCCGGCTGCAACCCGACCACTGTGCGTTTACTGGCAGTGGAAACATTGATCACAGGAAGATCATGCACTGAGGAGTTGTTCAACCAGGCCGGTTCAATTGCAGAGCAGCAAGCGCAACCAGTAGCTGATTATCGTGGAAGTGTTACTTATCGTAAAGCCATGGCTTCCGTTTTGACCAAACGCGCCTTACAGCAAGCCTTCCAGGCTCAAAAATAAAGGAGGAAACAGATGAATATTCATATAAAACTTAATGGCAAAGATACCGACCTGGTCGTGATCCAGGATGAAAGTCTGTTGACCGCCTTGCGCAGGGCTGGCGTATGGAGCGTAAAACATGGTTGTGAAACTGGTGAATGTGGTGCCTGTTCCGTATTAATGGATGGGAAACTCGTTCCAACCTGTGTCATGCTTGCGCCCCAAGCCGATGGTCACGAAATTGAGACCGTGGAAGGGATGAGCGAAATCAATACCATTCACCCCATTCAAAAAGCTTTCACCGAGATGGGCGCTGTGCAGTGTGGTTTTTGTACCCCAGCGATGATTCTATCCACCAAAGCCCTGATCAATAAGGAAATGTACCCAACCCTGGCAGATGCTCGCGATGCACTCAGTTCAACCATCTGCCGCTGCACCGGTTATGTCAAACCCGTAGAGGCCATCATGCGCGCCGCAGCGATGCTGAGGGGGGAGGAAGTTCCTCCGATTGATGGCAGTGGTATTCCCATGGAGATTGCCTTCGGTCTGGCTGGCGAGTCGGATCTGGGACGTGATCTGCCTGATTTCATAAAAGGTGATTCTGGTTCACAAGTCAGAACCAAAAAGGACATCAAAACTGCCCCCTGGGTAACCCCGGAAGCCCAAACTGATGTGGTTGGTCACCCTGAGGTTAAAGTGGATGCAGTCAAACTGGCCAAAGGCAAACCGGCCTTTACCGATGACATCAATCTGCCTGGTATGCTCTACGCAGAAATGCTCACCAGCCCACACGCACATGCCCGCATCCGCAATATCGATACATCCGCAGCCAAAGCCCTGCAAGGGGTACACGCTGTTTTAACCTACAAGGATATTCCGCGAGTCATTTACGCCTCAGGGGGTCAGTCCTGGCCTAACCCAAAACCATGGGACCAGGTATCCCTTGACAACAAGGTGCGTCATGTGGGTGACCGGGTAGCCGTTGTCGCTGCAGAAACTCCAGAAATTGCCAGAGAAGCGATTAAATTAATTAATGTCGATTATGAAGTCCTGCCGATCGTTTTGGATCCTCGGGAGGCAGGGAAACCAGGCGCACCTGTGATTCATGATGAGACCGACGCAGTTGGCATTCCGGATGCAAGCCGAAATCTGGTGAACGTCGTCGATGCTACCTGGGGTGATGTAGACAAGGTTTTCGTAGAATGTGATCGCATCTTTGAAAACACTTATTACACGCCCAAACAACAACAGGCACATATCGAACCCCATATCACCATCACCTATTGGGACGAGGATGAAAGGCTGGTCGTTCGTACCTCCACCCAGGTTCCCTTCCATGCCCGCCGCATGCTGGCACCTTTGATTGGTTTACCGGTCAAACGTATTCGCGTGATCAAACCGCGTATAGGTGGTGGCTTCGGTGGCAAGCAGGAAATGTTGATCGAAGACCTGGCTGCCCACCTGACCCTGGCCACCAACCGACCCGTCAGACTGGAATATACCCGTGAACAGGAATTCACCAGCTCTCGTTCGCGCCACCCCATGTATGTTTCCTTCAAAGTAGGTGTCATGAACGACGGCACCATTCGTGCCCTGGACATGAACGTTATCTCGGACACAGGTGCCTATGGATCACACTCATTAACCGTAGCCAGTGTCTCTGGTTTGCGGGGTCTATCAACCTACAAAGCAGATGCGCTCCGTTTCCATGCGGACATCTTCTACACCAATAAAACCCCAGCCGGAGCCTTCCGTGGCTATGGTGCTCCACAAGGTATGTTTGGACTGGAAGTGATCATCGATGAAATTGCCCAATCCCTTGGCTTTGATCCGGTGGAATTCCGCCGTAAAAATGCTGTCAATGTAGGTGACCATATTCCGATTTCAACCGCCTTAGGCGAAGGTGGCACCATCGAGCAATACGTGCTCAGTTGTGGCCTGCCGGAATGCTTCGATGAGGCTTCCAAATCCATTCAGTGGGAACGTCGTAATGATCCCAAATGGAGGGTTGACCCAGAACGTCCCCACATCCGGCGTGGTTTGGGTGTGGCAACCTGTATGCACGGCACAGCCATCCCCGGATTGGATATGGGTGGAGCTACTATCAAAATGAACGATGATGGCAGCTTTAATGTACAGGTAGGTGCTACTGATCTTGGCACAGGTTCAGATACCGTGATCGCCCAGATTATCGCCGAGACACTGGGCTGCCGCCTGGAAGATATCATCATTTACTCCTCAGACACGGACATGACACCTTTCGATGTCGGAGCTTATGCCTCCAGCACAACCTTCATCTCGGGTGGTTCTGCAAAAAAAGCAGCTGAAATCGTACGCCGTCAGATTATCGATCGGGCAGCCATGATGCTGGAAACAACCACCGAGGGGATGTACCTGCGTCATCGCCAGGCATTTGCTGCGGATGGTAGGTCAGTCTCATTAGAGGCTGTCGCTTTGAATAGCCTGCATACGGTGGACCAACACCAGATCATGGGCACAGCTTCGTTCATGTCTAACTACGCCCCACCTCCGTTTGGTGCTCAATTTGTGGAAGTGGAAGTAGACACCGAAACCGGTATGGTGCGGGTACCACGCATGGTAATGGCTGTCGACTGTGGAACCTCCATCAATCCGATGACAACTATCGGTCAAATCGAGGGTGGACAACTGCAGGCATTAGGTATGGCCATCTCAGAAGCGATGGAGTACGACCAGGAAGGCAATGTTTTGCAGAAGCGCTTCGGGGATTATCGCATCTATGAAGCCGACGAAGCCCCGGAAATCACCGCCATTCTGGTGCCCACCTACGAACCCAGTGGCCCGTATGGCGCTAAAGCCGTGGCTGAAATCCCCATGGATGGGGTTGCTCCGGCGGTCTCCAACGCCATCTTCGATGCCATCGGTGTACGCATTCGTGAAATGCCAGCCTTGCCAGAGAGAGTCTGGAAAGGCATTCAGGAAAAATAAACATGATCGGGGTGTCCAGTTGGACACCCCGATCATTTTAATTCGAAAAACAATCACCCCTATCGTCGGTGCAATACACTTATCGATGAACAAGATCAGACATCATGGAAAAGTAGTTGGAAAAGCAAATTTACCAGGAGTGCATTGCACCTGCACCTTTATTCAGAATTTATTAGAATATCATCTCCATCGCTTTACCACGCTCGATAAGCGCGTCCCGCTCGACCGAAGATAACGGTGCAAATTGCTCACAAGCCTGCAATACCATGGGCAGGACGGTGATATCACCTGCCATACACAGCCCGGTCACGTTGTAAGAAAGCACAAAATTGACTGCCTCCTGAATGGATTGTGGGGTATGGTAAGGCTCATACCAGGTGGTATGTGTCTTCGGTCTTTCCTTCCAGGGTGCCTGGGCAATCGATTTGATGATCATACAGCCAATCTTGCGTTCCTGGCAGGCTTCCAGCAATGCCAGAGCATCCCGACGATATTCCGCCTGACCCATCAGGCCATAATTGAGCGGAAACATGACCGTATCGAAGTCAAAGCGCTGAATGGCCTGCAGGAATAATTTGGGAGATTGCATGCCATGCCCGGTGATGCCCACAAAGCGGGTAATACCAGCATCGCGTGCTTTAAGCATGGTTTCAATCACGCCGCCTTTTCGTAAAGCCTCATCCAACTCATCCTGGGTGGTGATGGCGTGAATTTGATAGAGATCAAATTGTTCTACCTGTAGCCGCTTAAGAGACCTATGCATTTCTGCCCAGGCTCCTTCTGATGTGCGTTCCATGGTCTTGCAACCCAAAAAGAAACGTCCTCTCTCTCGTTTCATCCACGGTCCAATGCGTTCTTCTGCTACCCCATATTGCGGTGCCACATCGATATGATTGACTCCCGCAGCAATGACCTGCTCCATGACCGTGTCTGCCACCGACTGGGTGATATCCCAAAAGGCAGCACCACCAAAAATCGCTACGGTTGAAAAATGCCCGGTCTTGCCTAATTCTCTTTTTTGCATATCTCACCTCGCTTAGATAGCGCTTAACTTTTGATTAATTCAAACAAGTGCGCCAGATTTTCCACCACCAAGTCTGGTTGATACGGAGAATCCTTCACATCCTCTATTCTTGTCTCTCCGCTCAGCACCAAAACGGTACGCAATCCCGCTGCGCCTAAAGCAATATCTGTGTACAAACGGTCACCCACCATGCAGATTTGATTGGAGGCCAAACCCAGGCGTTTTACCAACGCTTTCACCACGGGAGGATTGGGTTTTCCGATGATCCAGTCAGGTTTGCGACCCGTGGATGCTTCTACAAATGCCATCATCGCCCCTATATCTGGCATGACCCCATACTCCAGCGGGCAGTTGATATCCGGGTGGGTGGCAAAATAGGGGATTCCGGCGCGTACGCCATCACATAAGCGCCATAATTTCTCATAGGTCAGTGTGGTATCGAATCCCAACACCAAGGCCTGGGGGTCTCTGGAGGTGAGAATAAATCCATGCCCACGAAACTCCTCTTCCAGAGCCATAGTACCGAATAGATCAATCTGTCGAATATGCGGGAATTGTTCCCGCAGGAAGTGGGCGGTGGCTTCCCCCGAAGTGAAAATCAAGCTTTCATCCACATCCAGCCCCAATCGGTTGAGTTTTTCAGCGTACAAACCACGGTGTTTGGAGGAATTATTAGTCAAAAATAAAAAGGGGATTTGTGCAGCCTGTAAATAACCCACAAAATCCCGGGCACCCGGTAACAATTGCTCACTCAGGAAGACGGTACCATCCATATCCAGCACAAACGCCTTGACACCTAACAATTCTTCATGCTTAAACTGTGTCATTCGTCTCGGTTCTCAATCCATCCAGCGTAGCATTTTAGAAAGCCAGTTATTTTTATCCCCGTCCTGATAAGTACTGAAGAGCTTGCCGTTTTGGCCATTGATCATGACTGGGAAACGTTCCGCGTTGAACACCAGCATGGCACTCCATACTGGAATCAGCACCAGTTTGTATTGTTCAACCGTAACCCGGCTGGTGTTCAGTTCCAAATTACGGATTTGTTGGATATTCACATCCTTGAGATATTGGCGTTCTGCTTCCAAGGCTACCTTGCGGGCAACCAGTGCAGCATCTCCAGCTGGCACTTGATAGCTCTCCGCCATCCAATTGGCCAGAAAACTGTAATCAAAGGCCAGCATTTCATCAAAGTCGTAACTATTCATCAAGTCATTCATCAAGCGCGGGCATTTACGCGTGGCAGGCACACGAATGTCATCATAGAAGAGCGCTTTGGTGCTGTTTTGCGGAAACCATTGGCGATTTTCCTTCACTTCCAATTGCCAATCGATAAAACCACCAATATCGAAAGTCCAGATGGGCATATAGATGCCCTGCAGTGCTTCGAATTTTCCTGCATTCGCTTCCTGATTACCATGCCACCATTTTAGCAACCGTTGATACGCCTGACTTTCTTTCATACCGAACGGAATGATTGCCCCCGGCAACAGGATTTCTCGCTCCTCTTTTTGCCCCACGGCATAATTGGATTCACAAAAGGACATTGCCAGCTAAGCTGCTGCACCGGGATGATAAATTCAGCTCCACAACCCGCACACAACGAGATCTGGGTGTTAACTGCTGTGGATTGGCCTTGTCCGGTTGCCAGAGATATGGAAAAATTAGTTTCCTCGATCCTCCCGCCTGATTTTTCCCGCAGTGACTTGACCTCGCAATTCTCACATAACAGTGACTGCCCATCCGGGGCAAATGTCATGCGACCGCCACATTGGGAACAAACAAAGCGCTCCAGGTCATTGGCTGACACCTGCTGGGAGATTTGGTCGGGCAAACGGTCCGGATCAATGATGTTCTCGGTTTGTAATTCTCCGTTCAAAATTGCCATTTGACGGCGGGCGCGGCCCTCGGTTGGATCGATCGCCAGAATTTTTTCAATCCATTCCCGTTGTTCATCCTCAGTCGGTGAAACCAAGCTTAAATAAAACATGGCGTCTAGTTGTTCTTTTAGCGGTGGATCCTGATATAGATAGCGATCCAGGTAGCGATAGGCCAATTGGTTTTCCCCAATTTTGGCGGAGGCGATTCCACGCACCAATAAATCTCTTGAAAGCGGGCTATAGCTGACAGGTTTTTTCATTTTTTTACTCTGGAAATTAAAATTCATAGTTCAATTGTATCAAAAATGATCCGAAAAACAGCTTTTGCCGTTATTCAGTTTCCCGTTGGATACGCAGATAAGCAATCGGTTTGGGAAGACCGCGTGCCAGTCTGGTGGCTTCTAATAAGAACGCTGGTACCAGCTTTGATTTTCCAATATCCAGCCTACCGCTTCGTCATTAAAATTTCGCACTTTCCACCAGGTGTCTTTGCCAACTAACTCCGGGCCGTCGATGATCTCCAAGTAGACATCCACTCCCAGCGTCTGAACCACATCGGCTGTGCGGGACGGTTCTGCACGTAAATTCATCGGTGGGGCAGCACCTTCTTCTGTCAGAATATATACATCTCCCACCCGAAATGCCAGAACTTCAGCCACCCTTCCGCCAGGCACAATAAAATTGACCGTCCAGGCCGGGCGGTTAGGTGGATCCCACCGCAAGCGCTTACGCCAGTCTTCATCTGTAAGTCGCTCTGTGCGCGGTTGAATGAATTCGTAATAAGAGAGCACGCCTCCCTGGGCTACATAAGTCTCACCATTCACCGGAATAGCCACATAAATGCGATTGATCAATCCAACACCCACTTCCATGATCTGGTTTTCAAACCCGGAGACGGCGGCAATCACCGGCACCGGCTCTGGTTTCATAGCGTCTCCCAGATATCCTTTCGGGTCAGCACATTCTTTATATTCCAGACAACCGTTGATACGATAATAATCATCGGTAGACAATGCTTCACCCGATAATTCCCGTTCAGAAACTTCTCCGAAATATTCCAGACTTTCACTGAGAAACATCAAATGATTCAGGTGTTCCTGCAACCCCGGCGTACCGGTATATTCTGATTGTACCCAGCCCTTATTTTGCCAATCATAATATAGATAACTCAATCCATCATACATGCTGCGAGCAGCAAATGCCAGGCGGTAATAAAGATTGGGATTGGGTTCCACATACGCTGGCGCAGGTGCGGAGGTAGGTGGACCACCTCCTCCTAAACCCTCAGGCATTTTGGCATACAGGATCGTATCGTGTTTCAACTCTGCCCAACTGGAGAGCATGCTGTTGATTTCCTTGTAACGCCAGGCAGGGGTTTGCATAAAAGCTGGAAACGCTACCCCTTTGGGTTCAATTTGCGCCTGAAAGGAATATTGCCAAGCATTATAAAAACGTTCTGTCCAGAATTCTTCAGGCAGTTCCTTAACAAAATTCTGCATCCGGTCCAATTGTTCAACATAATTTGGATACCTGGTTTCACCGGTCAAATCAAGGCTGTGTTCCGCTTCAACCGACCCATAAGCAGCCGCCAGATCAAGACCTTTGGGAAAAGCGCGCCGCTCGACTTTATCGGTGATCAGTTGTTGAAAGATGAAGGCATCCAGTGTGAAACGTTGCCCCATGAAGCGCCAGTCTCGTTCGTATGCCATCTGAACAGAGGTATCCTGAAAAGTGGAGTTGATTTGTGGTGCGGGCAATTCATCCACTCGCGATAGAAATTCCTGCCAATTTGCATCGTCAAGGATTAATGCCAGGTAAATATCAGAACCATACACCGCTTCCATCAAGGTATTCAATTCCAACGGACCGGGATCATCAGAAGGACCAATGATGAAATCCAGTGTTTCGTAGACTGACAACCAGACCTTATAGGCTGGTATGGTTTCCAGTTTTGCCTCACGAAGTGCCAATGTGATAATTAAAGGAGCTTTGCTGGGAGAGGTTTGGCTTTCCACACTGCGCAGGTTGAATGCCACCCTGCCCAGCCAGGTCATCCCGCGGAAATAATTCTCTAGCTCTTCACTGCCGGTATAATGCCCCACAGGACGGTAGGCACTGTAATCATCCGTAAAACCTGGAATCAATGCGGATTCTGCTTTGCCTGCCTCAGCCTTAATCTGATCTAATTGTGCTGCAAGTAGCCCTTCCACATCAGCCGGGAGGGGATAATCCGGCGCAAATAGTTTCAACGCAACAGCCATATAGTTTCTAGCCAGGTGCGCATCAGGTTCCAAATCATTTCCGAGACTGGATTGGAAATATTCCTCCACTTGCAAATAAATCGTTTCCATAAGCCGGACCATCACTGGACGGAGTGCTTCTCTTTCCAGCGCTTCCAACAAATCATTAAAAGTGATATGCAAAGCATGATAAACGGCATCTGTGGTCAGGAAATATGGCTGTCCCTGTTCTTTGGCCACAGATAAGCGAATATCATTGAATTGTGCTTCACGGCTCTCCAGCACAACGAAACCGTTTTGGGCTAAAAACACTTGCTGATCAACCGTCAGTCCGTTGATCACATCACGATTCTGGATGCTGCTTAATAGCACGGGCAACTTGTTATGTTGATAGCGCTCATCATCCGGAACATAAATTGATAGTGGCAACATGGTGAGCTGTTGCCACGAAGTGAAACTGAAATCGACCGGCGCAGACACTGGTCTGGCAGTCACCTGTAGTCCCGGCGTAACAGTGCTGGAAGGTAAAAGTGTGCTTGATTCTGGAGAAATTTTACTACTAGGAGTCGCCTGAGGCACAAACATCTGACAACCACCCACCAGAAAGATCAAAAATAGCAATAACCACTTTTTCATTTGCATTCTGCCTCCTCACCATGGGTATTTAAAACATTATATCTAATTCTCTTGCTGCTGCATCACTTTCGGAGAAATTACTACTTGCTTTTAATGGCTATTATTTGTTACCATAAACCTGAAAGGTATTTGGTGCGATGGCTTATATTTCTCAATCCAATTCATGGGTACTTATTTTAATCATCTTATTTTGCCTTGCATTTATTGGCACAGGCATCGGATTATTAATAAAATTATTGAGAAATTTTTCCAAAGCCAGGCACAGTAAAAACTGGTTATCCACCTCAGGCAAGATCATCTCTTCCGAATTGGATGCACAAACCAACACAGATGAAGATGGGTACCAAACCACCACCTACATCGCCAACGTGCTTTTTCAATATACTGTCAATGATGTTGTCTTTGAATGTGATTGCATTAATTTTGATTATGGTATACGTACCAGCAACCGGCGTATTCAACAAGCCGTCGTGGAACAATATTCAACAGGCAGCCAGGTAAACGTATATTATGATCCTGAAGATCCACAACAGGCGGTTCTGGAAAAGCGCGTAGATGGTGTCTATACCTCCATTATGGTATCAGCAGTTTTTATACTGATCGGGGTGATTGTTGCGCTGATCTCACTGGGGGTAAATCCACCGATTTTTTTGCAGAACATTCTGGGAAATTAATAAAGGCAGTCTTGACCTTTTTGTCAAACATCAGCTCCTGATCCAATATGAACCAACCACGGTCATTGCCTATTACTTTGGGGGCAGTAGTTGTGATTAATCATCCAGCAGACGCGGATTCAGAATTTTCTCCAGGGCAGAACCACATAGCGAAAAAGCAAAGCCAGAAACGAGCAATAAGGTTAATGGCGCTAGAACCCAATATTGAGATCCGAATAATGCACCGTTGGTTGCTCCATCATAAATTGTGGATCCCCATGTTGGCAAACCGGTACTGATATTGAATAATCCAAGCGTGGCCTCAAGGAAAACAAAACTGGGGATTAGGATTACAAGTTGGGGAATAAGCACTGGAATAATTCTGGGAACCATATATTTAACGATGATACGATAACTGCTGGCTCCATAAGCCATTGCTGCTTCAATATAAGGAGATTCTCGAATTTGGAGTAAAACCGATCGAAAACTCTTTAGCGGAGCTCCAAACACATTTAATATAATTACGATCCCAAAAATCATCCATATGCTGATACCGAGATAGGCATACGCCAAAACACTGATTGCCAGAATTGGCAACACAAGATTTACTTCCGTCAAGCGTTGAATCAAATCATCCACCCAACCACCAAACCAGACCCCGCTGGCAGCCAAAACCATGGAAAGAATTATCGTCGCAAGGGAACCAAACAAACCAACAATTAACGCAAAAGGCATTCCCCAAAACAGCGGTATTGAAAGGTCTCGCCGCAAATAATCCGTCCCTGCCAATCCGTACACCTGGCCAAGCATTAGAAATTCAGCTTCGATATCGCTGGCTTCCTCAAAGGTAATTCCAGAAATGCGCAGTTGATAGAGCCCCTTCACTACTTCTGGATTATTGGAATCTGGATCAGCGAAAAGTACATAAAAAAATGGTGTCGGAAAAACCCGAGAAAAATTAAACCACTCAGCCCAATTATCGTTTTTTGATACCAGTCGTCTGGCCGGAATATCCTCCACAAAGTCATATTCTCGACCATAAGGGATACCCATGTTTTTTAAATTAAACTCTCTCCCGTCTGGTGTTATCCATTTTAATGATACAAATGGTGCTTTTTGTTCATACTCCCCCTTCAAAAACAGCTTCATTTCAGATGGAAAATCTGCGTAATAATAATCAAACAAGTAGACCAGGGAAATTTGCTTTCCACCATTTTCTAGCAGTTTCTCCTGACGAACGACGTTTTGACTTATTGAGTTCATGGTAAAAATTGAAAGCAATTTTTCTTTATTGAAAGTGTTATACCAGGATGGTTTGGCCAACTTGGGCACATCTGTTCTCCCGGTTAAGGTTGAAAGATTCCATGTTATGCCTATTTCCTTATAAGGCAGTGCAATCACTGCATAAAATGAACCAATAACGAGAAGAATGATGATGAAAAAACCTACGATTGCAGAAGGATAACGTTTGAACTCCAATACAAATCGATAAATGTTGTTATTGAAGATCTGTAAATTCTGTTTAAGGGAGTGGAAGTAGGCGCTGATTTTAATTGGACGTTTGACTTTCCTTAACTGCAAATCGGGAGGTTTTTGAAAGGGATCAGACTTTTTATCTTTCCAGGCTTTCGACCACGATTTTGATTTTGTTCGAATTTTGCGAAAGGTTGGTTGTTTTTGAATTAATCGAATACGTGGGTCTACCATTACATAGACAATATCCAATAGTAAAACGGTTAATCCTAAAAAATAAGCAAATAATACGATCAAGGAAATTGCAATAACCAATCTTCCGGGGTACATGCTCTCTCCCAGGAAATTTGGTAATGCGACTTTTACAAACAACCAGCCAATCCCCTGCCATTGAAAAATGACTTCTAAAGCCATAGTCATTTGCCAAAAACTGATCATCAATAATGAAAAACTTGTGATGACAAATGGCAGTGTTGGTTTTAAAATATAGTTTCTGATAAATCGAACTGGATGCATACCTATCGCTGTACCCAAATCAATGTAATCCTCGTTATTAAAGGTGACAAAAATGGTACGCCAGGAATATACCAATTGGAAAAACAGACTTAATAGAATAGAGGAAACCGGCAGGATCATGTGTTTTAGGATAATAGGAATATAACCCCATCTGGTCTCAGGCGGATATGTGTCAAAAATACCACCCACCGGTAAAACCTTTAACTGAACTGCAAAGATCATAATGAGAAAAAGTCCAATTACCCAACTAGGCATGGAGGAGATCGGTGCAATCCAGGTAATGACACGATCGTACCAGGAATTCACTTTTTGACTGAGAAAAAGAGCAAGTGGCAATCCAAATAAAAACAACAAAAAATAAGAGCCACCTACCAATAACATCGTCATTGGCAGGTATTGCAACAATAGTTCATTTAGATTGTAACGGGTTCTTCCCTGAGAAAAAAAGTGAATTGGCCTTACGTTAAAAACACCAATTTTTCCCCAATCAAATTTCATGGCATTCACAGTCCATAACAAATGTTTGACGAGATAAGGTTTGTTGATTCCACTTTCGTCTATTAATTCCGTACGGTAATTATCCAGAATAACATCACGCTCGGTTGAAGGTAATGCCATCATTGTGGATAAATTTTCCATGTAATAATTATGAACTTCGTTTTCAACGCGCTGAATTATTGCTTTATCAAGTTGGGGTACAGTCTTTCCAAACATGGTATTGGTTGATTGGTTGATCATTAAGACTGTAATGAAAGTACCAACAAAAATAGTTAAGAGAATCAACGCAACTTTCCGAAGTAAATATCGAAGAGCTTGTCGAAAATCACTATGTTTTTGAATGGATGGAATCTTATTCATAGGACAATCTATTCGTTTGTTTTTGATCAAATTACTGAAGGTAATTTATCTTTTTATTATACGATAAAAAATCCTCACTTTGCGAAAAACTAAGTGAAAGCTGAATTTATTTATTACCAATAACGCATCTTACCATCTGTCTTCAGTCATCCAGCAAACGCGGATTAAGAATTTTTTCCAGGGCAGAACCACATAATGAAAAAGCGAAGCCAGAAAGGAGCAGTAAAATCAATGGACCCAGAACCCAATAGCGAGGACCATATAAGGCTCCTTTGGTAGCTGCCTGGTAAATAACAGTTCCCCAGGTGGGAAGACCGGTGCTGATATTGAATAACCCCAGCGTGGCTTCCAAGAATACAAAACTAGGTATCAAAATAATGAGCTGTGGAACCAGGATTGGAATTATTCTCGGCACCATATATTTCATGATAATGCGCATACCGCCAACACCATATGCTCGTGCTGCTTCAATATATGGTGCTTCACGAATCTGAAGCAGAACCGAGCGGAAACTCTTCAGGGGAGCACCAAGCACATTTAACAAAATTACAATGATAAAAATCAACCAGATGCTGATTCCAAGATAAGCATAAGCCAGAACACTGATCATGAGAATGGGCAAGACCAGGTTTATTTCCGTCAAACGTTGGATCAAATCATCCACCCAACCACCAAACCAGACACCGGTGGCAGCCAGTATCATGGATAAAACCGTAGTTGCTAAAGAACCAAATAACCCAATAATCAACGCAAAAGGCATACCCCAGAATAAAGGTACCGAAAGATCACGACGCAAATAATCAGTACCCGCCAGCCCATACACTTGTCCCAACATCACCAATTCAGTGTCAATATCACTGTCTTCTTCAAAGGTAATACCGGTGATCCGCAATTGATAGAGTCCATTCAATACTTTAGGTGTGTTGGCATCCGGATCGGCAAATAGAACATAATAAAATGGGGTAGGAAAAATCCGTGTAAAATTAAACCATTCTTGCCAATTTTCATTTTGTGAAACTAGCCGACGGGCTGGTATATTCTCTTCAAAGTCATACGTCCGAGTCGAACTAACCGAAAGATTCTTCAAATTGAATTGACGTCCATCCGGTGTAATCCATTTCATGGATGCAAATGGGTTTTTTTCCTGAAAACTACCTGTCAGATATAAATTCATTTCGTTAGGAAAATCTGGGTAATAATAATCGAATAAATAGATGATGGAAATCTGCTTTCCCCCATTTTCTAATTTTTTTTCTGCTCTTATTACATGATCAGATTGTTCATTTAGAGTCAAAATTGAAAGCAAATTTGACCTGGCAAAAAGGTTATACCATCCTGGTCTGGCTAATTTAGGGATATCAGTTCTACCAGATAATGTGGATCCTCCCCAAGCCATACCAATTTCCTTATAAGGTAATGCTATTACAGCATAAATGGAACCAATCAACAATAAAAAAATAATGAAAAGACCTAATATTGCAGATGGAAATCGCTTAAACTCCTGAGCAAATTTTTTGATTCCAATCAGCCTGTTATGAAAATCTAGTTTTATATCTAAAAGTGTATCTTGTATATTATATTTCTTTTTCTGTTGATCATAAATTGGTTTACATTCAACATGATCCTGCGTAAATTGAAAAGAAATTCTTCTTTTCGAAAACAGTCTGTATCCTTTGCGGATCGTTCGCATTGTTGGTTCTTTTTGAACCAATCGGATACGGGGATCAACGATCACGTAAATAATATCGAGTATAAACACAGTAATTCCGAGCAAATAAGCAAAAAGAACGATCAGTGAAATAGCGATGATAATTTCTCCCGGGTACATACTTTCTCCCCAGAAATTTGGCAAACCCAAGTTTATAAATAACCAGCCAATTCCTTGCCATTGAAAAATAATCTCCAATGCCATAGACATTTGCCAGAAACTGATCAATAACAGAGAAAAATTAGTGATAACAAAAGGTAGCGTTGGCTTGAGAATATATTTTTTCCGTAAACGACTCGGTTTCATTCCCATTGCCTTTCCCATGTCAACGTAATCCTCATTGCTGAAAGTCACAAAAACTGTTCTCCAGGAATAAACCAACTGGAAGAACATGCTTAAGAAAATTGCAGAAACCGGTAAAATCATATGTTTTAATATGATTGGAACATACCCCAATGGAGTTTCAGGCGGTAAAGTGTCAAATATTCCATAGGGAGGTAACCATTTTAATTCCACTGCGAAAACCATAATCAATAAAATGCCGATCACCCAACTGGGGACAGAAGAAAGTGGAGCAATCCAGGAAAAAAAACGATCGTACCATTTATGAGTGTTCTGGCTTAACTTCAATGCTAATGGTAGACCAAATAAAAATAGCAAAAGAAATGAAGCACCAACCAGCAATAAAGTCATTGGCAAATATTGAAGAATTATTTCATTTAAACTGAAACGCGCACTCCTATACACGTTCCTCCATAATGGCCTTGCATCCGTAAAGGTAATATTTCCCCAATCAAATTTAAGTGCATTAAATGTAAATATTAAATGTTTTATCAAATATGACTTGGATAATCCCGTTTCCTCTATCAACTCCTCCCGGAGTTCATTGATTTCAGCAGACCCTTCCTCAGAGAGGGAATTAAGTCCGGGGTTATCTTGATAGTAGTACCTGATAGTTCTTTCAATACTATTTTCGATTGTCGTATCTAATTGTGGCTCCATTGTTCCAAGACCCAGAACAACAGGACGGTTCGTGAGTAAAATTGTTAAAAAGGTTCCAATAAAAATTGTGGAAACGATTAAGAATGCTTTTTTAAATAAATATTGAAAAGCCCTCTTTAAATCCAAATTTTTTTGAAGTGTTTGGATTTTATTCAATGACAGATCGGAATTGTTGGTTTTTTCTTCCATAATTGCTTTTTGTGATAATGGCAATTTTATTATAAGCTTAATCTTCAAAAAATTAGAAACTTTTTAATCTCTTATATAGAGTATCCCCAGACAACTCTGGTTATAATTAATCAATTCTCATATCACGCTAAGGATTCAACATGAATGTACCTTCCGGCCAACGCACAGACCTACCAATTCGCACCTGGTTTGTGATCGCTTTGCTTTCTCTTTCCGGGCAAATCGCCTGGGGAGTAGAGAATGCCTGGTTTAACACCTTTGTTTTCGATACATTAACCCCCAACCCCAGGCCGATCGCCTGGATGGTGGCCATCAGTGCCATCACCGCCACAATCACCACCTTGCTAATCGGCACCCTTTCCGACCGCACCTTTACCCGGTTAGGACGACGCAGGCCATATATCTTGTTTGGATACGTTCTATGGGGGATCGTCACCGCATTGTTTCCAACTGTCTCCTTACTGCGCCCGATCGGGCTGGCTGTGTTTATGGTCATTCTGGCAGATGCAATCATGACCTTTTTTGGGTCTGCAGCCAATGATGCCAGTTTCAATGCCTGGACAACCGATATCACCGATAAAACCAACCGTGGGCGTGTAGAGGGCTTGATCCAGATGAGTATCTTTCTCTCTTTCATTCTTACGACCGCATTGGCTGGCATGGTGATTGAGAAATTTGGATATTTTGTGTTTTTCTATGGTTTGGGTGGATTGGTAACATTAACCGGTTTGATCGGTGGATTGATGATGAAGGATGCTCCTGTCAGCCATGAAGAACAATTTCAAAAACGCCTCCCCTACTGGCGTGAGGTATTTAATACATTTCGTTTCAGTATAGTACGTGAGAATCGCATCCTATTTCTGTTATTTCTCGCGATTCTGGTCAATGGCGTTGCCTGGCAGGTTACTTTTCCTTATCTGCTAATTTATATCGAGCATTATCTGGGATACGATAAAGGTACTATGGGTCTCATCATGGGAGGCGTTTTGATCATCACAGCCTTGAGCACAATCCCATTAGGTATATTGGTTGACAAAATTCCACGGCGCACATTTATTCTTTGGATGGCTTTCCTTTCATCAGTGACAGCTTTGATTTTCTCGTTTGCACGCGGTATTCCTTTCCTTGTCATTGCAGGTACCCTGCAAACAATGACCATGGCAGCTTTTGGCATCGTGGCCGGTGCCTGGTTAATGGATCTGTATCCTGAACAGCAACGTGGTCAATTTCAGGGTGTACGCATGATCTTTATGGTATTGCTACCTATGGTCATCGGTCCTGCGATTGGTTCATTCCTCATTCGCTCCTATGGAATACCGACTGTTTTAAACGGAGAAGCCGGTTTTATTCCGACCCCGGTGCTTTATTATATGGCTGCTGCTATTAATCTGCTGGCAATCCTGCCTTTGGTTCGCATTCCCAAGCAACTACCCACACAGGAGACCAAATGAGTCAACCAACCTGGTCTCCAGTCCCAGGCAGGATTCAAACCCGCTGGGCAAAGGATGTCAAACCGGTCTGTCCCTTACCTGAATATCCACGGCCACAGATGACTCGCAATGATTGGATGAACCTGAATGGGCTCTGGGAGTATGCGATCTTACCCATCAAAGATGATATGCCCGATCAATATCATGGGCAAATTCTGGTACCCTTCCCGGTCGAATCATCCCTTTCCGGCGTCGGCAAAGCATTGCAGCCAGATGAAAATCTCTGGTATCGGCGGACTTTTGAAATAACTGATGAGTGGAAACACCAGCGTGTTATATTGCATTTTGGGGCTGTGGATTGGCAAACCGAAGTGTGGTGTAACGGGCAGTATCTTGGCCAGCACCAGGGTGGCTTTGATCCATTTTCCTTTGAGTTGACCCATGGTTTGCGCTTTGGCTCAGAAAATGAGCTGGTGGTAAAAGTCTACGATCCCACCAGCACAGGGAGGCAGGAAAGAGGCAAACAAACCCTCAATCCCGGCTTTGTCTTTTATACAGCCGTTTCCGGCATCTGGCAGACTGTCTGGCTGGAGCCGCTGCCACATGTTTACATCAAACAGATTCGTATGACGCCTTTTATTGAGCCAGCCCGGCTTGAGATTCAGGTTTCTCTTTCGGATGAACTTCCCGAACATGAAATTCGTATTGAACTTTGGGAAAACAATAATTTGGTTACCCAGGTCAATGGTTGCCAGTGTCAGAAAATCATCCTTGATGTTCCTGATGCACATTTATGGTCACCAGATGACCCATTTTTATACGATTTAAAGTTCACCTTAAACGCTGAGAACCAGATTGTCGATGCTGTTAACTCCTATTGCGGCTTGCGTGAAATCTGCCTGGTGAAGGATGAAAATGGCGTTCCGCGAGTCCATCTCAATCACAAGCCTATCTTCCAATACGGTCCGCTTGATCAGGGGTATTGGCCGGACGGGCTCTACACCGCCCCAACCGATAAAGCGCTGCGTTATGACATCATCTTTAGTAAATCGCTGGGCATGAACATGCTGCGTAAACATATCAAGGTTGAACCCGCCCGCTGGTATTATCATTGCGACCAGCTGGGCATGCTGGTCTGGCAGGATATGCCCTGTGGCGGGAAAGTCCCGCACACCCTGATATTGGGGATGGGTTTTCTGCTGAATCTCAAGATTCGTGATGATCGTCGCTACCACTGGTTTGGGCGCGCAGATCCAGGCGTGCGCCAGCAATTCAAACTCGAATTACAGGCAATGATGGAAAATCTTCACAATCATCCGTCCATAGTGGTGTGGGTGCCTTTCAATGAATCCTGGGGCCAGTTCAATGCCCGTGAAATCGGTGATTGGGTTAAAGCCAGTGATCCTTCCCGACTGGTGGATGTGGCTTCTGGCTGGTTCGACCAGGGCAATGGGGATATCTATTCCATTCACAAGTATGTCGGCCCCGCCATGCCAACCATCGAGAAAGAACGCTCTGTGGCTCTTTCCGAATTTGGAGGGCTTGGTCTCAAAGTGGAGGGACACTTGTGGCAAGAGGAAAAGCTCTTTGCCTATCGCATGGTAAAAACCAGAGCAAAATTAACCGAAAGGTATCTGAAATTAATAGATCGGCTGATTCCACTCAAAGAAAAAGGCCTGGTGGCAGCCATTTACACAGAACTCTGCGATGTGGAGTATGAGATCAACGGCTATCTAACTTATGACCGTGAAGTTTTGAAGATGGATCGCGATCAGATTGAAGCCGCGCATTTAAAACTACTAAGCGCAGATTAATTTATAAAAATTAATATGGCCGTACTTTCCTAATCATGCGAATGCCGGTGATGTATATCCGGCCAATGTGGATGAGAATGCTTCAGGAAAACATGTTGATGCTGGTGTGAATGCCAACCATCCGGCACATCATTTTCATGGTGGTCATGGTGTCCATCATCGTGACGGTGAGGATGATCATGAGACACAGTTTCATGAGTATGTGTATGCAGATGTTGCTCTCGCGCGAGAAGGATCAATGAAGCAATAAATAATAATATTGCAATTGCCAATTGCCAGGTAAATTTCTCACCCAGGATCAAAATCGATAGTAATATCCCCCAGAATGGTGCACTGGAAAAAATCAATTGACTGCGCGTGGCACCTAACTGCTGTGCTGCTGAGATATACAACACGATACTAAAACCATAAGCAAAAACACCCAGGATTAAACCGCCTGCAACAGAACCGAATGAACCAGTTAAAGGAGCAATGCTGATGCCGATGATCAGATTGGTGGTTCCCGCAACCAGCCCTTTCCAAAGCGTAGATTGCGCCGGGGTGATTCCATCAATTAGAGCCGTAAGATGATTGTCTACCCCCCAACAGACGCAGGCAAAAACGACCAGAATCCCAGCCAGAACTCCCGCAGAACCTTCCCCGGAAGTCAGGATAACGGCTGACAATAAAATACCTCCCGCCGCTAACCAGCCGGTACGTGTGAGATAGTCTTTAAAGATGAAATGCCCGAGAATGGCTGTAGCAACCATTTCCAGGTTAAGCCACATGGAAACCGACGCCGCATTTGCCAGGCGTAATCCGGCCAATAGCGCAACAGGGCCCAACATGCCACCAAACAGGACTGCCCCCAGTAAACGCAGCGAATTTTTGCGATCCATTTTCCAGGGCCAGGAAAATTTTCGTTCGCGTAGAACCAGCAAAATTACACCCAATGCTGCGCCGATATATAGCAACCCTGCTAATTGAAATGAAGATAACTGATCCAGCAAACTCTTGCTGAGGGGAGTTGCAGCCCCAAATAATAAAGCTGATAATATTGCTATTAAGAAAACAGGGAATTGCGTTTTACGATCAGCTATTATTTTCTTCCTCTGGTAGCACCTGGATGCAACCCTCCGCAAACCCTACCGTGACCTGCTCACCATTCGGGAAAAGTTCCATCACATAGGGATCAGATTCCACACAGGTCAGCATTTGCCCACGGACTTCCACATCATATTCAATAACATCACCCAGATACACCCCGCGCCGGATAACACCTGGAAAGATTTCCCCGGTCTTATTGATACGCAGCATTTCGGGACGAACAATCAAGCTGACCGATTCCTGCTCATGAAAATCACGTTGAATATTCGTCAATTCCAATACTTCGTCAAATACTTTTACAATTAAATTCTGACCAACCTGTTTCTGTACAATTGCATGGACAAAATTTGCTCTGCCAATAAAATTAGCAACAAAGCGACTGGTAGGATAGCGGTACATCTCAACCGGCGTCCCTATCTGCTCAATGATGCCGTTGTTCATGACCACAATCCGGTCGGATAGAGTCATGGCTTCTATCTGGTCATGCGTGACATATACACTAGTGATGTTTAATTCCTTTTGAATGCGGCGAATCTCAAAACGCATTTCTTCACGGAGTTTAGCATCCAGGTTGGAAAGAGGTTCATCCATTAACAATACTTTTGGCTCCATAATTAATGCCCTTGCCAGAGCAACACGCTGTTGTTGGCCGCCTGAAAGCTGGGTTGGGGCGCGGTCACCATATCCCTGGAGTTGAACCAGATCCAGAACCTTATTCACCCGCTCCTGAATAACTGCTTTCGGCAAGCGCTGCACATTCAAGCCATAGGCAATATTTTCAAAAACATCCAGATGAGGAAAAATCGCATAACTCTGAAACACCATGGACATTTCGCGTCTGTGGGGAGGCAACATATTAATCTCATTCCCATCCAGAACAATCTGACCGGTGGTCGGAAATTCAAACCCTGCTATCATGCGTAAGGTGGTAGTTTTTCCACAACCGCTAGGACCCAGCAAAGTAATCAGTTCTCCTTTTTCAATATCCAGGTCAACATTGTAAACAGCGGTAACTTCACCCACACCCCCGCGAGCCGGGAAAATTTTTGTGATGTTTTCTAAGGTTAAATACATAGGTTCCTCTCAGTAATTAAAATCCCTGGCTCATATCCACCGAGCCTCTACCTTTAAAGAGCTTGTTGACTAGCAAATTAAGCAAAAAGATAGCAATCAAAACAAATACAATAATCACTGTCGAATAAGCAGCCGCAATACTCACCCCGCCCTGCTCCCACTCACTCAAAATGGAAGCTGTCACAATCCGCCACTTGGCTGAGATCAGGAAAATGATAGCGGAGACGCTGGTCATATGGCGGGTGAAACTAAAGACCAGCCCGGCGAATAAAGCCGGCAAAATTAACGGCAGGGTCACCTTGCGGAATGTATATTGCGCATCTGCACCTAAAATATTGGAGGCTTCTTCAATAGAAGGGTCAATTTGTTGCAGGGCTGCCACACCGGACCGCACCGAAGCAGGCACAGAGCGGACAATAAAAGCGCCCATGATAATATATGCGCCACCCACCATGGCATATGGTATGCCCACAAACGATAAAGCACACGGAACGGCCAGCGCCAGAATTCCAATCCCGATGCGGGCTGCCTTGCCTTGCAAATTTTGCAGCAGCAATACCCCGGCAAACACCAATGCAATTGCCAGAAGCGCTGGGGTGGGTTGCACCAGGACCTTGATGTGATCAGAAGCCTGGAAGATCGCATTACTCCAAAAACCTCGCTCCAATGAACGGCTGAAATTGGCAATGGGTTTCGAAATAAGGATAGCCCAATTGGTAGACATCACATAAATACCCAATACTGCCAAAACAAGTGGTTTTCTGAAAATCTTTTGCGTGACCATCAAGTAAACAGCAATGATCACGTAGAATCCTCCCAGAATATAATACATATAGGGTTCATAAGCCTGATTAAGCGCCACTCCGCTGGCGGTGCCCAACACCAGGATGATGATTTGCTCCCTTCTGGTTTTGCCAACCACCGAAGCAAAAAATAATGCCATCACCGCATAAATTGCAATCGCTAATGCCAGGGGAGGTTTATTGAATGCCATCACAAATCCGATGCCCAGAATTGTGCCCGGCACCGCGCCACCTAGATTCGATGTGAAATCCAGCACTGATTTACCGGTGAAGTTTTTCCGAACAACCAACCAGGCGATGATCATTCCCAGAATGGCAGCAAATGGCGTTGCCAACGCGCTCAGGAAAGTGGTATCCAGTATAGCTTCAATCCCGCGCGTGACCGTCATCTCCCAATGACGCAAGGTGGGTGTAAAATCCACTCCCCAGGCGGTACTGAAGGATCCATACACAATCGTCGCGTATAAAAGAAGAATAAAGGCAATAATGACGTAAGTCAGGATATTGAAGATCCAACGGATAATTGGATCTTTTTCAAGGATGACGTTTCCGGCAGGTTTTCCGGTAACCGAGATGTACGTGCGACGATTGACATAATAACGCTGAATGAGAAAAATAACCAAAGTTGGAATCATCAAAACGAAAGAAAGCGCGGAAGCCTTCTGATAGTTATATTCACCAATGACTGCCAGGAAAATTTGTGCTGAGAGAACTGTGCGGTTTCCAGAAAGAAATAATGGGTTTCCCAGGTCTGCCAGTGATTCCACAAAGAGCAGCAGGAAGGAAGCAGCAATTCCGGGAATGAGAAGCGGAAGTGTAATAGTACGAAACAGATGGAAGCGCCCCGCACCCAGGCTGGAGGCTGCTTCCTCCATAGCCGGGTTTAACCGCTCCAGCATCGCCCGCAGGATCAGATAAGAGACCGAAAAGAACGTAATGGACTGGACGATGACCAATCCATCCATACCATACACATCGTTCATACCCTGCACAAATGTGATTCCGAATACTTTATTGGTAACCAAACCATTCCGGCCAAACAATAAAATCATGCTGAGGGCTAAGGCAAAGGGCGGTGATACCGTAGGAACCAGCGCCAACCAGTGTATACCACGTTTGCCTGGAATATTACAGCGCACGGTTGCATAAGCAAAAATGAAGCCTAACAACGTTCCCAATGCAGCTGTCAACATCCCCATTAACATCGTATCAGTAAATGCCTTGCGCAGACTGGGACCGTAATAATTATCAAAATAGCGGGCAAAATAGGTGACATCAAACGCCCCTTCTTTTGAGATGAACCCACCGGAAACAGAACGAAATAGAGGAAATACAATAAAAACAAATATAAAAATGCCAGACAATAACAAACTCATAAAGAGAATTGGGTCTCTTCGAATGAGGGCGAACTCTCGGATGCGACGTACGATTGAGGATGTGTGTGGGGTGGATTGATTGGTATCGTTTTGAGTATTTTGCATGCTTTTTCCAATTTAACATACGGGGCGGTTGTTACCGCCCCGTATGTATGTCAATATTTTATTGTTTCAGGTTTTCAGCATTCTGGATTTCGTTGGTGAATTTGTCTACAAATTCTGTCTTGTGAGTGCCTGCCCAAATGAAGTCATAATCGATGAGATTGACATCCAATAATTCTGGGTGAGAGAGCTCTACCCCGGAGACAGTGGGGGCTTGATAGGCTGCATATTTCGGCCCTAAAGCCTGTGCTTCAGGAGTGATTGCCCAGTCATACCATAGCTTGGCTGCCTGCATGTGCTTGGCACCCTTCAAAATGCCCTGCCCGCCAATTTCGTAGCCGGTGCCTTCAGCTGGGAAGCTCAAGACCAGGGGCATCTTATTGTTCTCAATTTCATTGACAGTATCATGAGAAAACACGATTGCCACAGCAGCTTCACCCTGACCAACAAACTTGGCAGGAGCAGCACCACTCTTTGTAAATTGTGCCATCTGTCCGGCATATTGTCTAATATATTCCCAACCAGCTTCTTCGCCACGAATCTGAAGAACGGTAGCTAAAGCAGTGTAGGATGTACCCGAGGTGGAGGGGTGAGCAACCATAATCTGACCTGTGAATTCAGGTTTCAGTAGGTCGTCCCAGGATGTAGGTGCTTCCACACCAGGATTCGCAGCTAACCAATTGGTATTGGTGGCGAAACCGAGGCTACCAACATACACACCCACCCAATAATTATCAACATCCTTCATTAATTTTGGATCACGGATATTGCCGTAATTGGGTGAATCATATTGTTCGAGCAAGCCTTTTTCTTTGGCGGCAACAAAACTGTCGATCGGGCCTCCCCACCAAATGTCAAATGTGGGGTTATCTTTCTCCGCTTCCACACGGGCTAACGCTTCACCGGATGACATACGCACATAGTTCACGGTGATACCGTATTTGGCTTCGAATTCCTGTTTCATACCCTGGCACCATTGTTCCTGTGGTGTGCAGAGCACATTCAGCTCAGTATCAGTGATGACATCGTCGGCTGGTGCGACTTCCGCTGGCTGGCATGCAGTCAGGACTGTAGCTACCAACAGAGTCAGAAATAGAATAAAACTTACCTTTTTCATTTTTCTCCTCCAAAATATGGTTTTGGCACGGTTGTGCCTGGGATCTTCATAGAATTATGAAGATTAACAACAACTCTATTATATCGATTTATTCAAGAAAGTATACAAGTTTAAATGTTAAAATTTCTACATTTTGTCATAATTTTTATAAGCTATAACCCAGATTTTTATTCGTTACCAAACGAGAAAATCAGCGTGATAACGCCAAAAACAGTGTACAATAACACTTCAAATGTCACTCTTGTTTTGTGCCACTTAACACTTCATCGTATAATCGGATAAACATGTCGAAATCCCGCCTGCTCAAACCAACCATTCTATCCCTATCCTTCCTTTCGATTCTCTCCGGCGCAGCGGTATCACCGGCTTTGGGCCGCATTCAGCAAGCTTTTCCGGATGCCAGTGAACTAACCATTCAAATGATCCTGACTCTGACTCCTTTATTCATCATTCCATTCAGTTTGCTCACCGGTAGACTTTCTTTGAAGATCAAAAAACGTCACATATTATTTGTGGGGCTCACCATCTACCTCCTGGCAGGCGTAGGTGGCGGTTTGATGAACAACATAGCGATGATACTGGTCATGCGCGCGTTGCTAGGCATCGGAACCGGCCTGATTTCTGCTCTCTCCTTGTCGCTGATTGCTGATTTTTACCATGGAAACGAACGCTCCACGACCATGGGGCAATCTTCCGCAGTTGCTACCATGGGTGGGATTGTGCTGACATTATTATCCGGATGGCTGGCTCTTTTTAGCTGGCGTTATGCCTTTGGTGCTTACCTCGTTAGCCTGATTGCACTGATCATGGTGTTTTTCTTTTTACCGGAACCACCTTCATCCAAATATCAGAAATCATCCCAACCTGCCAAACTACCACTGGGGGTATATGGGATGGGTTTTTTGACCATTTTGTTGATGATCGTCTTCTACCTGATTCCCACCCGCATCGCGCTCTTCCTGCAGGAAACAAATATCGGCGATGCTGGACAAAGTGGTATCAGCATTGCTACGATGAATCTGGCAGCCTTTATTGTTGGGCTTGCTTTTGGCAGTATTCGCAAGCGTTTGAAATCTTCGACCACCCTCCTTTCGTTGCTTGCTTTGGGTGGTGGTCTGATTGCACTCAATTATGTGCAGACTTTTTCAGCTGTATTGGTTTCACTCTTCATCGCCGGTTTGGGAATCGGCACGATAATGCCGACGATTTTCCTGACTACCGCCAATCTGGTGCCAGATGAGTTGAACGGGCCAGCACTTTCCATCACCAACAGTAGCCTATATTTGGGCCAATTTCTTTCTCCTTTGTTCTTTTCGCTCATCGGTACCCTGTTCAATGCCCATACTATCCGTTTGAATTTCTTTTCCGGTGGCATTCTGACCATGATCGCAGCAATTCTATTCATGTTTTGGTCACTAACACGAAAAAATTTACAACCTGCTTAAGTTCAATCATCTCATTATGACAAATCAAACCAACCCAACCACTCATAAACCCTCCCTCTCACTTACAGTGGCAGTGTTGGCCCTATCCATGTTCGCTGTCATGTCTTTCTCATCCGTCTCCCCAGCATTAGGGCGTATCCAACTTTCCTTTCCGCAGGTAACACAATTACAGTTACAGATGTTCCTGAATTTGCCTTCATTATTCATCATCCCATTCAGTTTGCTTTCAGGGCAACTGACATTGCGCTTCAGAAAAAGACATATCCTCTTTACCGGTCTGCTTATGTATGGTATTTCCGGTGTTAGCGCTGCGTTTGCTCCAACATTTGTTGTCTTATTAATCCTGCGTGCTTTTTTAGGGATCAGTCTGGGTCTGATAACACCGCTTTCCTTCTCGTTGGTCGCTGATCTGTTCACGGGGGAGAAGAGAGCCCGTTTGATGGGTTTATCCTCAGCAGTTGCTACCTCTAGTGCCGTTTTGATGTCCTTGCTGTCCGGTTGGTTAGCACTCTATAGCTGGCGCTATGTGATGGGAGCGTATGGAATTAGCCTGGTCGTCTTTCTCATGGTGTATTTCAATCTGCCTGAACCAACTTCCAAATCTCAAACCATCATCAAGAATCGCAAGTTGCCTTTTCTGGTCTATGCAGCAGCTTTATTCACCATGTTCTCGATCGTTATCTTTAATTTAATTTCCAACAACATGGCTTTTTATTTAAAAGACACTCGCCTGGGAGATTCTGCTGAAAGCGGTATTGCAATTGCCTGCTATCAAGCAGCGCAATTCTTAGTAGCCTTGCTTTTTGATAAAATCTACCGGCGTTTCAAGAATAACACCGCCATATTCAGTATGGGTTTTGCAGTCATTGGCTTTAGCATTCTCTTTGTTGCCAACAGTCTGTGGATGATCATTCTGGCTGTTAGTATCATCGGTCTGGGTATTGGAGCGCTGATTCCGTTCAACGCGCTAACCATATCAAATCAGGTATCCTCCGATTTAAGTGGCTGGGCTTTGTCTCTGAATACCAGTGGTCTCTTTGCGGGGCAGTTCATTTCACCCTTTGTATTTTCGTTCATCAGTAGTGTTTTTGGGTTTACATCTATTCGTTTTTCATTCCTGTCTGCCGCCATTATGTGTGCGATGGTGGCTTTTCTAATATTTTTCGTCAAAATCACGCGCAGAAAAAAATTCAGGCTTTTCTCAAAAACAAAGGTCTCTGAAAAAACACATTAATTCGATGACGAGACCAAAAATAATCCATCCAGATTTTCAAGTCATTGATCTGTGAAAATCGAAAAGGTGGTCTTCACTCCGGTTACCAAAATCCGATGAAATTGGTAAAATTAAACCAGCTCTGATTTCAATCCTGGTCAGACTACCCCGTCTCTTCAAGTAAAGGAGGATACATGCAACGCCTTTCTCAATATTTTTATCGAAAAACATCTTTCTGGGTAGTTCTTATCACCCTGGCATTATTTGTTATTTACCTGTTATCGGTCCTACCTGCCGAAGCTGCCCGGTCTGACCAGGTGATCGGATCTGCACCATCCCCCGATACCTCGCTTTATTACTCAAAAGCCGACCTTTATCAGATTGCAGAAACGTATGGGCAGGAAGGCCGATACTATTATGTGGATTCCCGCATCACTTTCGATATCCTCTGGCCACTGGTGTACACTTTCTTTTTGATCAACGCTATCAGTTGGATATTGAATAAAACCATCCTGGAAGACTCCAAACTGCGTCTGTTGAATCTGGTGCCGCTGGCAGGCATATTGTTTGATTATTTAGAAAATATTGCCACCATGGTGGTGATGTTTCGCTACCCATCCCCCACTGATATCCTGGCCAGCCTGGCAGGCATCTTTACTTCCTTAAAATGGGTGTTTCTGGGGGGCAGCTTTCTCATTCTGGTGTTCGCCGTCATCCTGTGGGTGGGGGTAAAGACAAATATCATTAAAACATAATCCTCATTAGAGATTATTAAGAAGCTTCTAAATCCGATTGATATTGTCGTAAATTACGATATACTTTCAACCTATTAATCATCCATCCATAACGTACATGATCTGGATGGACAGGAGCAACGATTGGTGAAAAAGAATAGCAAAAAAAATATTGATCCCTCAATTTGGGTAATTCTGGTTGGTGGCTTAATGCTGGTGGTAGCTGTGGTAGTGCTGGTTATACAGGCGCAGCAACCGGCACAATCGTCAGGCGTTAATCAAAATTCGAATATCCCTTACCCTCAGGTGGAACGCGTATCGATACAGGATGCCAAAGCCGCTTTTGATGCTGGTACGGCTGTGTTTGTAGATGTGCGCGGGGACGATTCATACAATATGGGTCATATTCCCGGTGCACTTTCCATTGCTGAAGCAGAGGTGGAAAACCGTTTTTCTGAATTAGATCCGAATGACTGGATCATCACATACTGTACCTGACCTGCTGAAGAATCCAGCGCCCGTGCGGCGACCGTATTATTGGCAAGAGGATTTAGCAACGTTAGTACCCTGCAAGGTGGTCTGCAACTCTGGCAGCAGAGTGACTACCCGATGGAGTAACAAGGCGTTAGGATTTAGGTGTTGGGGGTTAGGCTTTTAAACATTTCTCATCATCTACAGTGCACCTGAACAAAAATCTTCAATACTTACAAAGGCAAGTTCAATAAAAATGAAATCTAGACTACCATGAATAAATGATGGTAGTCTATTTATAATCATCCAATTAAAAACTGTAAACATTTTTAAGATCGGATACTAACACCTAACCCTAAACCCTGCCATCTGATAAATCCCGTATAATAATCATAGATCCGTTTCATCAGGAGGAAAAAATGAGCGAATATAAAGATGATACCTACGGGGAATTGATCGCTGATGTGTATGATGCCTGGTATGCCGAAGTGGATCCTCAAATGCTTGGGCTGTTGACACGTCTGGCGGGCGGCGGAAAGGCCTTGGAATTGGGAATCGGCACCGGGCGCGTGGCAATCCCACTGGCCAAATCCGGAATCAAAATGTATGGGATTGATGCTTCCCCAGCTATGCTAGACAAGTTAAAAGCCAAACCTGCATTTGAAATGATCAACCTGCATCTGGGTAGTTTCGTCAAAATTCCATTCACAGAAAAATTTGACTTGGTTTATGTTGTTTTCAACACTATATTTGCCCTGCTGACTCAGGAAGAACAGGTGCAATGCTTTCAGAGTGTTGCTGATCATTTAGAAAGTAAAGGTTTGTTCACGCTGGAAGCTTTTATTCCGGACTTATCACGCTTTCAGGGAGGTCAAACGGTTCGAGCGATCCAACTGGAAAGCCAGCAAGCCCGTTTGGATGCTTCGATGATTGATCCAATCCACCAGGTAATTACCAGCCAACATATTACGATGGATTCGCAACAAATTCAAATAAACCCGGTAAAGCTTAGATATATCTGGCCGTCTGAGATGGACTTGATGGCCCGTCTGGCGGGATTGAAATTGCTGCATCGCTGGGGAAATTGGGATCAATCACCTTTTACAAGCAACAGCAATAAACACATCTCCGTTTACGGAAGATCGTAGGAGTTCTCTCAACCTTTCATTGAATCTGGACATGGCACGTGGTAGAATCGCATTGCAAATGATTTTCCCCTAGGAGGATGATATGACAGAAGCAACCGGCACCTTTGCCGTTAAAAAAGGGTTAGCCCAAATGCTGAAAGGCGGCGTGATTATGGATGTGGTCACGGCAGACCATGCCCGCATCGCGGAAGATGCCGGCGCATGCGCCGTGATGGCATTGGAACGCGTGCCAGCGGATATCCGCGCCGATGGTGGGGTTGCCCGCATGAGTGATCCTGAATTGATCCTCAAAATTATGGATAAGGTCAGCATCCCTGTGATGGCAAAATGCCGTATCGGTCATTTTGTGGAAGCGCAGATCCTGGAATCCTTGGGGGTCGATTACATCGACGAATCCGAAGTGCTCACTCCGGCTGATGAGAGCCACCATATTTATAAACATGATTTCAAAGTCCCCTTTGTGTGTGGCTGTCGTAATCTGGGGGAAGCCCTGCGTCGTATCGGTGAAGGCGCAGCCATGATTCGCACCAAAGGCGAAGCCGGCACCGGTGATGTGGTTGAGGCTGTGCGCCATGCCCGTACCGTTCTGGGAGAAATTCGCCATCTGCAGGTCATGCGGGTGGAAGAATTAATGACCTACGCCAAGAATATCGGCGCGCCGTATGAGTTGATTCAAGAGGTGCACGCTACCGGCGCATTACCAGTGGTTAATTTTGCTGCTGGTGGTATTGCTACCCCAGCAGATGCTGCCCTGATGATGCAATTAGGCGTGGATGGGGTCTTTGTTGGCTCCGGCATCTTTAAATCTGGTGACCCAGCCAAACGCGCAGCCGCAATCGTCAAAGCCGTCACACATTATAATGAACCCAAGATCCTGGCTGAAATCAGCCGCAATCTGGGCGAACCCATGGTCGGCAGGCAGATTTCTACCCTGCCCGAAAATGAATTAATGGCTGGACGTGGTTGGTAGCAGGTATGCGCATTGGTGTTTTAGCCTTACAGGGTGCCTTTATTGAGCATGAAAAGATACTGCGCGACCTGGGTGTAGAAACTCAACAGGTGCGTCATAGCCAGCACCTGACTGGACTGGATGGTTTAATCATCCCGGGCGGAGAATCAACCACGATCGCCAAATTAGCGCTCGATTTTGGATTGTTTTCTGACCTGCAAACCTTTGCTGCCAGGCATCCGGTTTGGGGCACTTGTGCCGGCGCAATCCTGCTGGCCAAAGATGACCAAAGCAAGCCTCCCAGATTAGGGGTAATGGATATTCACCTCCAGCGCAATGCCTTTGGCCGTCAGGTGGATAGTTTCCAGGCTGATGTACGCGTCCCGGCGCTGGACCACTTAAATGGAAGTCAACCTACTTTCCCTGCCGTATTTATTCGTGCGCCGATCATCGACAGTGTTGGAAAACAGGTCCAAATATTGGCTCAATTAGGGTTTGAAAAAATTGTGGCAGCCCGGCAAGGGCATCTGCTGGCAACCGTATTTCACCCGGAATTGAGCAATGACAATCGCTTCCACCGTTATTTTTTGGAGATGATCTCATCGAAGTAAGACCTTTTGGCTGGTTTGATTTACGTCATATCTGGCGTTACCGCAGCCAGATTCTTTGCACCGATAGTGTTTTGGGTTTAACCCATGGCAATCCGATCGGCAGTTCTGCCATGCTGGGTCATTTACGTATGGATTACAGCAGCTATAGTGGCATTGCGCTTCCCGGAAAGGGTTTGGCTCCGTTTGTTGGCCAGATCAATCTCAATCCCGGAGATCAAAACGCCCATCTGAGCTTCTTAGCGCCGGAGAACAACCTTACAGACCGGGCAATCCTGGCGTTGCTGGACCATCTGTGCTGGGAAAGTGGTGCACGCGGTGCATTTCGCTTATTGGCTGATGTAAAAGAAGATCAACCCGTTTTCGAGATGTTACGTCTATCCGGATTCAGTGTGTTTGCCCGGCAACAGATTTGGCGTTTTATCAATACCCCCCATAACGGGGAAAAAAATCAGTGCTGGCGCCCATTTCAACAAATTGACCAACACAACCTCAACAATCTTTACCATGCTGTTGTACCACCTCTGGTGCAGGGTGCAGAAGCCATGGATAAAAGGCGTGTCCAGGGTTTTGTTCATTATATAGAGGGGGAGTTGCTTGCCTTTGTGGAGGTTACCAGCGGACCCAGGGGGGCCTTTCTCACACCGATAGTTCATCCTGATATACGCGAACCAGAGCAGTTATTGTCTGGTCTACTAAGGCAGATCAAATCCTCCAGTGGACGCCCGTTGTACCTGGCTGTCCTCGATTATCAATCCTGGTTGAATGCTACAGCCGAGAATTTGGGTGGCATACCTGGCGACAAAAAAATCATGCTCGTTCGGCATCTCATCAAACAACAACGCGTCAGTATGCCGGTTACCATTCGGTCGGTTCTGGAAGCCCATGGTACCGAACCTACATCGCCAATCATGCGTAACGCCACCAAAAAATGAAACCCAATGATATAATCGCATCAAAATAAAAAGGGTTAATACCATTCTAAGAATAACCAGATATGATGGTTACTGAATAGAAAATCAGGTAGTTACCTGTTAAAAGAATTAAAAACAGGATTTTTAAGGACCAATGAAACAAAGAAAAATAACAGATGATCTGCAAGCGCTAATGGAGGTACTCCCTCTGGAAATTGCCAAAGCACTGGAAGAAGCAGATGACAGCGACAATTTAATAGAGATTGTAATGGATCTGGGACGCATCCCGAAAGCCCGTTTTGTGGAGGAGGAAGTTTCCTTATCTGAACGGGAAGTCACCCATGACGATATTGATTATGTGGTCACCCGCATAGGGAATTTTGATGCGGATAATCGCGCCGGACTGGAGCGCACCCTGCATCGTATCTCAGGCATTCGCAACCGCCGCGGTCAGGTCGTGGGTTTGACCAGCCGTGTCGGTCGTGCAGTTTATGGCACCATCGACATCATCCAGGATTTAATCGAATCAGAAAAAAGTGTTTTGCTACTGGGAAAACCCGGTATCGGAAAAACCACCATGCTGCGTGAAGCTGCCCGCATTCTGGCAGAAAAAAAGCGCGTGGTCATTGTGGATACCTCCAACGAGATCGGTGGCGATGGGGATGTTCCCCATCCAGCCGTGGGCATGGCACGCCGTATGCAGGTTGCCAAACCATCATTACAACACGAAGTCATGATTGAGGCGGTTGAAAACCATAACCCGGAAGTCATCGTGATTGATGAAATCGGCCGTGAGCTGGAGGCTCTGGCGGCACGTACGATTGCCGAGCGTGGTGTGCAATTAATCGCCACTGCCCATGGGCGTACCCTCGAGAATCTGCTGCTAAACCCAACGCTATCTGACCTGATTGGTGGCATCGAATCGGTGACCCTCTCAGACGAAGAAGCCCGCCGGCGCGGCACCCAAAAAACCGTTCTCGAACGCCGCTCTCCCCCTACATTTGATGTGCTGGTCGAAATTCAAGAACGCAATCGCTTGGCCATCCATGCGGATGTATCCGAAGCAGTCGATTCATTATTGCGCGGTTACCCCATGCCGCCCGAAATACGCTATCGCAACGAAAAAAACGAAATCAAAATTGAAAAATTACCAGCGCCATCCATCACAACCCGCGGTTCGATGTCACAGGGGATGCGCCGTAGCGGTGAAAATGGACGCTCTGGCAAACAATCCCGGGTGCCATATGCGCATTCACCGCAGCCAACCCCTCTGCCCATCAATTCCGACCCTGAAACCGGACGGATGCGTACTGTCAAAATTTTCCCTTACGGTGTAGCACGCAATCGGCTGGAACAGGCTGCCAAACGTTTGTCTGTACCCGCGGTAATTGTTCGCGCTCCCGAAGAAGCAGATATTATCATGACACTGCGCACCTATTACCGGTCGCGCCAGCAAGTTTTGATCGCGGCTGAGGATCGGGGCACACCCCTGTATTTCCTGCGCTCTAACACCATCAATCAAATGGAAAAAACATTGATGGAAATATATAACCTGAATAACAATACGCATACGCAAAATGATGATTGGCAATATGCCTCGCAACAAACTGAAGATGGTATTCGCGCTGTACTAAATGGACAACGCTGGGCAGATTTGCCTCCGGCATCCTCCGCCATTCGCCGCTTACAACACGAGATGGCTCGTCAGTCACAACTGGTATCCCATTCCTATGGAAAAGATCCCAATAGACGTGTGCGCATCTTTCGTGAATAGGATGAGTATGTTTATTACCCTGGAAGGACCAGAAGGCAGTGGAAAAAGTTCGCAACTACCGGTTTTAGCAGAATGGATGCGCGAGCAAGGATATCATGTTTTTACCACCCGTGAACCGGGCGGCACTCAGATTAGCGATCAAATTCGTACGATCTTGCATGCTTTAGAAAACACAGCCATGCACCCACGGACTGAAATTCTGCTATATCTGGCTTCACGCTCACAACATGTGGAAGAAGTGATCTTACCATTGCTCAAGCAAGGCACTATCGTGCTTTGTGATCGTTATGCCGATTCTACTCTGGCTTATCAGGGATACGGGCATGCTGTTGACCTGACCACCTTGAAAAAATTGCTTGATTTTTCCACCGGCGGTCTTTACCCTGACGTAACCATCCTGCTGGATTTGGATGTTGAGGTCGGGTTGCAACGCCGTAAACAAAGTGGGGGCGAATGGAATCGCCTGGATGCTTATGCATTGGCTTTCCATAAACGCGTTCGTGAGGGATACTTAACCCTGGTAGCGCAGGATCCGCAACGTTGGCGGGTTGTGAACGCTGCTCAGCCCTTTGATGATGTGCAGAAAGATCTACGCAACGTCATTGAAACTGAATTCGTGAAAATTAAAAAAATTAGGGATTTGAAGAAAGGCAGGAACCCTTAATGAAAAAATTTGGAATTTTATTTGTCTTATTAATCATTGCGTCTTTGATATTGGCTGCTTGCCAACCGAAAGCAGAAACTCCGGTGATGGAAACAGAAACAGAACCTGAGAATGAAATTGTTATGGAGCAACCATCAGGATCTTTCGCCCCTGACCTGGGCGGTAAGATCACAGAATGTACGCTGGATCGATTGATCCCGGAGATTCCAGCTGAGCAGATACCGCCGGTACCCGCGGCCAGCGCAGATGATTGGATCAAAGGCTCACCAGACGCTGAGGTCTCAATAATTGAGTATAGCGATTTCCAATGCCCATACTGCTCTGTCGCAGCTCCACAACTGGAACAGTTCTATCTGGATAATGCGGATAAGGTCAACCTGGTTTTCCGCCATCTACCCTTACCTAGTCTTCATCCCAAAGCATTTCCAGCCCATCAGGCAGCTGAAGCAGCTGGATTGCAAGGAAAATTCTTTGAAATGCATGACCTTTTGTTTGAAGAACAACAAAAATGGTCCTCGGACACAGTCACTGTGGATGGTTTTCTTGAGTATGCCCTCGGTCTGGCAGAAAAACTGGAACTGGACCTGACACAATTCGAAGAAGATTACAACAGTGATGCTGTCTTAAACAAAATCAACCTATCCTTTATTGATGCCACTGAAAACATTGGGATCAGTGGAACACCCACCGTGTTCATCGTGATTAATGGAGTACCGTATTCCGCTTCTTACGACTACAAGACCCTTACCAGTATTCTAAAACTGATCGAATTGGATCAGAACCGCTACACGGAATGCCCACCTATGGTTGTGGATGTATCAAAAGTATATGAAGCCACCATCACTACTACCAAAGGCGACTTTACCGTAGAACTTTATCCTGATAAAGCCCCTCTGGCAGTTAACAGCTTTGTATTCCTGGCGGTTGAAGGTTTCTATAATAATGTAGATTTCCATCGTGTCATCCCTGGCTTTGTGGCACAAGTTGGAGACCCAAGCGGGCTGGGAATGGGTGGTCCTGGGTATGAATATGTCAACGAAACCTCAGACTTAAAATTCGATACGGAAGGCGTTCTAGGCGTGGCCAATTCTGGTGCAGATACCAACGGCAGTCAATTTTTTATCACTTACGCAGCCCAAACTTCACTCGATGGCGGTTACACCGTCTTTGGGAAAGTGATTGAAGGCATGGATGTGGTCGCCAGTTTGAGTGCAAACGACCCACAACAGGGTATCGCCGCTGAGACACTGGATAAGATTCTCTCCATCACCGTGACCGAAAAATAATGACTGAAGGATCGATGCTGCAAGGAAGAGCGAAAATTTATGCGATTGCCCAGGTTGTCATCAGCAGCCTGGGCTTTTTAAGCAGCTTGGTCGGCGGGGGACTCATGCTGGTGTTCGGGATCTTCAGTGGCATGCTGGATCAGGCAACAACACAGGAAGCTGGTTTGCTGCTGGTCATCGGCTGGACATCCCTGCTGATTGCCGTGGCCTTTCTCCTGGCACTGGTCAGCGCTGTTTTTTATTTACAAGGCAAAGCAATGCCTGCGCTGAGCACTGCCACGCAGCGACTCATTCAAGCAGCTCTTTTAGTGATCTGGATCGTCTCCATCCTGGGTGTTTTCCTCATCAGCCGCTATGAAGCCCTTAACCTGATCACCTCCTTTTTGGTCATTCCGCTGGTTTTGGTGCCTATCCTGTTCTTTTTCTGGATTGGATCCAGAAATCTAAGCCTGGGCAATCGTCCACGCGCCTGGGGAGCAGTGGCATTTAATTTTTCGATTATGATGCCAGTGGTATTGACCGCGGAACTGGTATTGTTTTTTATCATATTTCTGGTCGTCGCCGTCTGGCTGGCAGGTCAACCAGAACTTCTTTCCCAATTAATGCTCTATGGAGACCAGATTTCCAATGGTTCAATCGATGCCCTGGAAATTGAACAGATGGTGACGGATCTGTTCAGCCGCCCATTATTTCTTAATGGCAGTATTCTGGTGATTGCTGTACTGGTTCCGCTGATAGAAGAGTTATTCAAGCCAATGGCAATCTGGTTCCTGGCTGGTAAACGCCTGACACCCTCGCAGGGTTTTGTGGGGGGGTTAATCGCGGGGGCTTGCTTTGCCATGTTGGAAAGCCTGGGGGCTGTGGGGATTCCGGCTGAATCAGAATGGTTGATGCTGCTATTCGGCCGTACTGGCACGGGTTTATTACATGTGACGCTCTCCGGATTTGTAGGTTGGGGAGTCGCCAGTGCCTTCTACAATCAACAGTGGGGTAGAGCTATCCTCGCTTATTTAGGTGCTGTCAGCATTCACGGTTTGTGGAACTTCTTCGCGCTCTTATCCGGTATTGTACCAATCATGCCCATGTCTGAAGAAATGAGCAATCTGCCGGTGATATTGGGTCAGATGGGGGTTTTTGTTCTGGTGGCGTTATTTATGCTCAATCTGATAATCCTTTTCAGTATCAACCGCCGGCTTCAACATCAGACAGCCACACAATATATCCAATCAGTCAATTGATCAGATTTTTCTGAACGAAAATCCGGGCTTACTTTAATGTTGTTTCGAGACTTTTGAGCAATGCTGGAACGGCATTTAGAGCGCTTTGTTTCCAGGTTTCGGATTGTTCAATTTTTGGTTGCATGTATACATTATTGATCGCACATAGAATTTGTAAGAGGCGGTAGAGCATCAAGCGGCGCACTTCCGGTTTTGCCCCATATCCTTGCAGGAATGCAATTCGCCATTGATCAAACATAAAGGTGAATGGTGGTTCAATTAAAAATGTCAGATCATAGGCGGGATCCCACCAAAAGGTATCACCCAACCCAGTGATGTGGGTTACCTTCCAATCGGGTCCCTGATTTTCCAGATAGATCGTCCAGGGGAAGGGACTGGCATGCACCATAACCGGTTGATGATTTTTTAAGTACGCTAAATTCGCTTGCCAGATATCGATGATACGCTGGTGAACAAGTTTATTGATGATTCCTTTGCTGACCAGGGCAGCACCACTACCAGCAACAATTTCATTTTCAAACAGGTAATCTGTGGGAGAAACATCCAGCAACTGATCGGGGTTATTGACCCACACTCCGGAGGTTTTGCCCCGAATGGCATGCAAGCGGCGATAAAACTGACCAACTCCCCGGTACATGGCTGTGACCACATTATCTGGTTTCAAGCGCATCAAACGATCCAGCCGCTCACCAGCACCCTGTTCTACAGCAATAAATGCATGCCCAATCTCCTGCAGGCTATCATCTACCAGGAGTACTGTTGAGGTTGGTAGTCCATTTTTTTCGAGAAGCTCAGTAACCCGGTATTCATGCACACTGCTATCGCTCCAATCTGGATTTACATGAAACTTATATACAACCGGGTTGCGATCGGTAAAATGCACACGGAAATTCTGCCGTACCCAGGTGCCCAAATCTTCGATCAAGGAGATTCTGTTTTCTGGAAAATGAGATTGAGCAAGGCGGAATACATCGGTTTCTGATATCATACCTCTCCTCCCAAATTTGATTTTACATCAAACGGGGTAGAATACAAACTATTTCCCAACTTATTTGTTTAGTCTACTGCGTTAGATTTAATGACCTCTGTAAACCAATGTCCACTGTCTTTTATGATCCGCTGCTGGGTTTCGAAATCGACCCAGACAATACCAAAGCGCTGCTTGTACCCAAACGCCCACTCAAAATTATCAAACAATGACCAGACAAAATAGCCTGCCAATGGAATGCCAGCTTGAATAGCTTTATGAGCCACACGCAAATGTTCACGCAAGTATCGGATACGACGCTCATCGTGGATAAGACCATCTGCACCTGGCGCATCAGAATAGCTGCAACCATTCTCAGTCACATAGATTTTAGGCACCTGATAATTAAAATGTATACGTCCCAAAACAGGTAGCAAACCGTCCGGATAAACCTCCCAGTCCATTTCAGTGTAGTTTTCATCATTTTTTGGCGCAGGGAAAACCGTTTGCGGCAGATTATGCTCCTCCGGGACGTCGGTATTGCGAACAATGCGTCGTGTATAGTAATTGATCCCGATAAAGTCTATTGGCGTTGCAATAATATCCATATCACCAGGTTGGATAAAGTCCAAACCTTTTGGTGAGATTATTTTCCGGTCTACCAATCCAGTCATCAATTCTACAGGGTATTGTCTACCAGATAGAGGCTCCATATACAAACGCAACCAGAGATCATCCTGCTCAAGCCATGTCTGGCGATCTGATATGCTTGTTGATGCTGAAGGATTGTGATTGATGTTGATCACGATCCCAACCTCCGACCCGGGACTATTCTGGCGAATAACGGGTACCGCCCAACCATGCGAAAGCAATAAATGATGAGCTATTTTAATTGTAGAAGGCATATCACCCTTGATGCCAGGAGCATGTTCGCCATCCAAATAGCCCATATTGGCGACTACCGATGGTTCATTGTGGGTCATCCAATTCTTTACCCGATCTCCCAGCGCACGGGTGATCACATCCGCATATTCCACGAAAGCTTCGGCCGTGCTGCGTGCTGGCCAACCACCAGCATCAAACAACACTTGCGGTAAATCCCAGTGATACAGTGTGGCATAAGGCATGATATTGGCTGCCAGCAGTTCATCAACCAACCGGCTGTAGAAATCGATGCCTGCTTGATTAACACTTCCCTTTCCAGTCGGGAGGATGCGAGTCCAGGCAATGGAGAATCGGTATGCCTGCAAGCCTATGGTCTGCATCATAGCGACATCCTGTTTATAAAGATAATAATGATTGGCGGCTATATCACCAGTGTCATGATTGAAGACATTTCCGGGTGTATGCGAGAAGCGATCCCAGATGGATTCCCCTTTGCCATCTTCATTCCAGGCACCTTCAATTTGATAAGAAGAAGTAGCTGCACCCCAGATAAATTTCTCAGGAAAAAGTAATTTCGTGTTCATAGACCTCCAGCCATCTTTGTAGTGATTTTATCCCAGATTTGATTTATTTTCGATCTGCGAATACATCTGGATTTATTTGCAACATACACGTCTTTCCTGTCGACTAAGTGATGATGATCGGTTACTCCTCGTTATGTTTGCCTTCACAATGTCAGTTGATAAGAGGTAATTAGACGTACGCTCGTTCCCTTTATGTTTGCAAATTCATAAAAAAAGCAAAAACCTTCCTTCGTGGTTTCGTACTGAATCTCTCCCTGTACTGCTCCGGCTTTTCCATGTGAAATGGCATGCCCAATCGTTAGTTTCCGAATTACACGCCTTCGAATGGTCTCCAACTCTAAGAGTAGTGCTTGTTGTCCGCAAAGAGAATTCACGCCAACGTTGTTCCATTGCACATCTTCTGTAACCAGCTCTAGCTGTGATTGCAGCTCACCCGTAAACAGGGCAATGGTCAGGTTTTCAACCAGTTGGTTTTTAGGTGAATTCCCGCAGCTTTGACTTCGTATGATTTCCATTATTTCTCTCTTTTATAGCTTGTCATCTGGTTTGATCGGTGCCTGCTTATAATATTTTCCAGTGGCAACATTACAAAATCCGCGACGTTTGTTAGGATTTTCTTTTCTTTTGAGGTACTGGGGTGATTGGTTCAAGAATATCAATAATCTGTTTTGTAAATTCAGCATTATCAATATCCAAAATATAGTGCTCTTTGCTACCTTTATATGGGAATCCCCGTTCTGAATCTTTCATTGTTTGTTCCAAAATAGCTTGCATTTTTACATACACCGTGTTGTCACACACCAGCAGGATTGGCTTATCATTGACGTACACCATAAATTCACCAAACATTTTTCTGTAACGAATAGCACCACAATCAGCGATCTGGTCACAAACGAATTCAATAAATTCTAAACGTGTTGACATAGCATCTCCTTTTACAAAGCCCGTAAACATTTTATCACTTCAATAATAAATTTAACCCAATGATTTCTAAAAACACTGTCCACCAGGGGAACTGTGTTCAATTTTCGAGGGCACAAAGTTGAGGTGTATTCAGCACTAACATGAATGGCAAAGGTAACTAATGATAAAATTAATGGATGCTGGTTGACTCACTGACATGCCAGAATGAAAGGAACAATCACATGAATAATCGCAGTGGCTGCCTGGTAGGATTGCTCAAACTCTTTTTCCTCGACAAAGTTTTTGACTGGCTTCAGAATCGTTTTGGTTTCGGTCAGGGTTGCATGGGATGTGGATGTGGTGTAATTCTGCTCATCGCTTTCCTGATCATTGCGGGTTCAATTATCTTTAGCACTGATTGGTTCAGTCTGTTTTAAGGCTTCTCCATGAGATGGGATGAGCGCCAGGTAACCACCTGGTTTCCACCCTGCTGCTTGGCAACTGACCAGGCCTGGTTAGCATGCTCCAGGAGCATATCCACCCTTTTTTCATGATCCGCACTGGTACTGGCAATCCCCTGACTGATGGTAATTTGAATCTTCTTCTTATTGATTTCAAAGACATGATCGCGTACCTGCTGGAGAAGTCTTTCAGCCAAAAGTTGTGCGTGTTTGCACTCAGTGTTGGGTAACATAATCACAAATTCCTCACCGCTGATCCGCCACACCAGATCACGCTGCCTGAAACCATCCCGAATCATATGCGCCAGGTCTAACAATATCTGATCAGCGATCAGATTGCCGTTTTCCTGGTTGACTTTCGTAAATTGGTCGATATCCAGCATAATCATGGAAACAACTTTTCCATAATGCTCAACATTGAGGTGATCATTCTCCAGGATCGTAAAAAAGTGTATGCGATTCAATAAACCGGTCAATGGATCTGTGATCTGGGTAGGTGAGGAAGTTAATACCGAAGCCCGTAACAAATTAAGTTGTTCACGCAAACTCCGGCTCTCTTGACCCAGAAGCTTGGAACTTTTTTGAGTCTGACCCACATGCTGCATGATTTCCAAACTACGGATGCGCTGTACATCCTGTTCTTTTTCGATTTGTTTTTCATAAAGATAAAAACTCTCAAAGTGATCGAGGGATTTAGCGTAGCTGCCAACTTGTTTGTAACCACGCGCCAGAGAGCGATGAATGCGGATTCCTTCATGACGCATATTGAGCTGTTCAGAAAGTGCCAATGCTTTCTGCAGGTTGCTGAACGCAGAATCGAAATCCTGTTTTTCTAGCGCTATCTGACCGATTGCCAATAAGACACGAACTTTTCGATAGAGCAAACCATGTTCCTCGCTGATCAGCAAAGCCTGATCCAGATTCTCAAGAGCGCTTTCAAAATCATTCAAAGCTTCATGCACACGAGCAAGAATGACCAGTGCCTTGGTTAATTTATCCATGGCATCAAACTTACGATAGATATTGATGGCTTCTTGCACATGATGTTGTGCCTGATCAAAATCTCCGGTACGCGTATCCAACAAACTCCAATTGAGGTGAATATCTGCATGGGTTTTGTTGGTGGGTAAACCCTCCATTTGATCAAATGCCTGCTGAAAATAGCGTTCTGCCCACTCCAATTGCCCCATCTCCATATATTGACGCCCCACCAGATTATAGAGCCCGGCTACCCAGCGGCGATTGGTGTGAGTTTCGTAATAACTCAGAGCCTGCCATGAAAACTCAAAACCTTCCGGCGCATTGCCTAAAGCAAAATTCGCTTTGGCGAGCACTTCTAAGGCGCGACCTTTTAGGATATCATCTTTGATGTGAGTGATGAGAGGTAATGCCTGGTAAATACTGGAAATCGCCAACTCATAATTGGTGGTTTCCAGGTTAAGCAGACCTCGGGTGAACAGGCTGTTGGCCACCACCATCGCCACCTCTGAATTGGATTCATCCAGGCTTTGTGACAGATCTACCGCTTCATCAACCACGCGAATGGCATAAGATAGGTTGCTGTCGTCCAGAATTAGAGCCAGCTCATTCAGTAGCTTGACCTTTTCCAAAGGATCCTGGTTTTGATCAATTTGCTGTTGTAATTCCTTTATTTGCGATTGTTTCATACCTGCACCACCATTTTCTGATAGCTCCATTCTAACCGAATCCAATAAAAATAGGCAATTCTGGTGTCTGGTCGACTGAAACTAAATTATTTTAGTGTTTGCAAGTTAATCGGTTGATTTATTCCATTCCACAATATGCAATGTGTCACTATGCTGGGCAGTCTCCAATGCCTGGTTGGCATGTTGGATGAAGACATCCACCGGAATATCTTTTTCGTATTCCGCCAAACCACCGTGAAAAGCGAGGGTTAGTTTTTCTCCAGCAATCTCAAAATCAGCATCTGCAAAATGTTTACAGATACGCTTGGCAACAATCCAGGCATTCTCCTTGCTGGTTTCTGGCAGCAACATAATGAAGGCGTCACCTCCATAGCGGCCAATTACATCCACTGCTCTTAAAAGCTCTTTCAACCGACGGGCAACCCATTGCAGCACTTGATCCCCGATGACGAAACCAAAACGATTGTTTACCGCACTGAATTGGTCTATGTCCATAATAAGCATAGAGAGAGGATGTGGGTAACGGTTAACCCGCTGGATTTCCAGATCAGCCAGTTCATAAAAGTAGCGTAGGGTATTGACGGTCGTGGTGGAATCCAGGTTGAGCACCCGACGGTATTTATCCTCACTCTGGCGCAGCGCTTCTTCCACCCACTTGCGTTCGGATATCTCTTTTTCAATCTGGTCGTTCTTGTTCTGGATGATACGAGCTTCTTTCTGCAGGGCTTCCGTGCGCACAATGGTTTCCAGAGTCATATATTTGAGATCATTCTGTTCGCGTTTGATGCGCTGTTCGATCTGATAAAAACTTTGAAAATGATCATAAGCCTTGCGATAGTCACTCAACTCAGCGTATACCTGTGCCAGTTTACGATCTGCTCGCAGGCAGCCTTTTTCATAGTGAATGGTTTGGGCACGAGCATTGGCGCTCAGCAGTTGTTCAATGGCTGATTCCAGATTCCCGCGGTAATGATCCACCTCACTGAGCCAGATATCACAGGAGATCAGCTCTGATTGATAGCCTTGATGCTCTGCGATCTGACGAGCTTGTTGGAAAAATTCGCTGGCTGCATCCAGGTTGCCCTTGCGCAACTCATTCTGACCATTCTGACGGTAATTATCAATCCGCACGGGGATAACGCGCAAGTCATCCGCTAATTCAGCAGAGCGGCGCAGGTATTGATCGAACATCTCATAATCCCCGAGTAGTTTGTATACCGATGCAAGATAATTGTAAGTGAAACTTAGTTGGACAGAGAGTTCGCGATTCTGAAAGAGAGTGATCGTTTTTTTCAATTCAGTCAGCGCAGTTTCCAGCTCACCACTCGCCAGATAAGCTTGCCCCATGGTCATCGTAATTTCACCCAGCAAACGTGGATCTGACAAGTGGCGTGCCAATTCCAGTGCTTTTAGGAGGGACGTCATGGCCTTGTTATATTCATTCTGTTGTACATAAATCATCCCCAGCAAGCGTAAGGTAGCTGCCTGATTGAGATTTTTATTCAACTCATTATAAATTTGGAGCGCTTCCTTGGCTTGAGCGAGCGCCAGCATGGTATCACCCTGTTCAAGATGAAAATGGGACATATTAAAAAGGGCATCCGCCACACCTTTGGGATATGGGTCATTCTGAAATTCGACGGACGTAGCCAGTTGATAAGCACGCTTACTGAGGTCCAACCCCTCTGCCGGAGCAAGGCTGAACATATCCTTTGCGGCAGCGTTAAGTGAATTGATACGCTGGACAATTTCGGATTCATGCACTAATCCGGGCTGGTTGGAGTTATAAAAAAAATTCATCATCTGATACCCTTTTTGATCGCTATTTGTTTGATTAACAGGTTACAGACAAGATGTTGCAATCTTTATACCAGCTATCTCCAGGCATCTACACCCGTATGGTCTTTTTTTCACAAGTGTGTTAAAAATAGATTATGAACAAGCAACCCGATATCCGTATCTACCCCAACCTGCCGGCACTGGAAGATGCCGTAGCCAAACATTTTCTGCTGGCAACCAACCAGGCGGTACAACAACGCGGTCAGGCACTGATCGCCTTATCGGGCGGTAGTACACCGCTGGGTTTGTTCCACCTGCTGGGCAGCGATGCCTATCGTGCCACCCTACCCTGGACACAGCTCCATTTTTTCTGGGTGGATGAACGTCTGGTTTCCCCCCAGGATCAAGAAAGCAATTTCGGACAATTTAAAATCAACGTGCTCGATCCACTTAAAATTTCCCCACAACAGATTCATGCCATCGATGGAAATCTACCGGCAGAGGAAGCCACCCTGAAATATGAGCAGGTGTTGCATGGCTTTGCGCAAGCAGGGCAGGAACTGCCTCGCTTCGACTGGGTACTGCTGGGAATGGGCGCTGACGGACATACCGCTTCTCTTTTCCCTGGGCAATGGAATGTCGAGATGGCTGAGAAAACTGTACTGGCTGTCACAGCCGACTACGGCGGCAGACCCTCCGTGCGGGTGACCCTGACCCCGCGCATCTTGAACATGGCCCGGCAAGTGGTTTTCATGGTCAGCGGAACAGGCAAAGCGCGACGCTTACAGGAAGTCTTACAGGGAGAACGAGATCCCATGCAGTTACCTGCCCAACAAATTCAACCCGTGGATGGCCGCCTGGTGTGGATGCTGGACGAAGCTGCTGCCAGCCGCTTGTAATTATTCCCACTCCTCGGGATTGTAACGCCTGAGCCGTTTGGTTTCAGCGCGTTTTTTTTTGGAACCCAGGCGGGCTGCCCTGGCACTCACACTGGGGCGGGTGGCTCTGCGTGGTTTGGGTTTTATGGTGGCCTGGCGAATGATCTCCACCAGACGTTCCTGGGCATCATAGCGGTTTTGCTCCTGGGTGCGGTATTGGCGCGCATGCACGAGCAGGATGCCGTCCTTGTTGATACGTCCGGCAGCGATTTTATACAAGCGCTCTTTGACCTCTGCGGGCAGGGTAGATTCAGCTACATGAAAGCGCAACAGCACCGCCGAAGAGACCTTGTTGACATTCTGCCCCCCGGGTCCTGCTGCACGAACGAAGTCGAATTGCAATTCAGATTCTTCAAGAGAGATGGTAGGTGTGATGGTGATCATCAGTTAAGTATAACCGTTTGGTGTGGGTAACTCAGGTTGTTGCTTTTTAGTCGCTGAATGCGTTTTTCAATACTCTTAAAGCTCTGAGAGTCACCCATTTGTTCGGTTGTTTGAGGGGACCAAAGTCGACCCAGGTTTTGTATTCATGTTCCAATAACCAGCAGCCATCATTGTTTTGCTTACTGAGAATGAATTCAGTCATAGGAAGCAGACGAGGCTCTTGAGCCAGTCCAACGCCGATTAATGCCTCCAATAATTGCAAGATATCGGATACATAAAATACCGGGAATCCGAATTTCCACCAATTTCGACTCGGCTTTCCGCCTAAACGGGTAGGATATGCAGCCGTCAATGGATCGATTGCCAAAAAAAAGTCGACTGCCGCTGAAATTGCATTCTCGATTAAAGTTGTTTTTCGTTCGGGGGGGATTTTTCCAAGTGCTAACAAAACCTTTGTCCCACCCCAGGCACAAGACAATTTATTATTAACCCCACAGGCAAACAACGGACCACAATTATATGCATAATATCGCAATGGCGACTGTTTATCTTCTGCAGATGCAATACCTTCTCCGCTAACACTACGGGCCATCCACTCGAATGCTTTATCCAAACGCTCATCCTTATATTCAAGATCCAGAAGTGCTGCCGTCAGATTACCTTGCAGGCAGTCAATGGTACCCGAAGGTGTCCCATTCATACTAAATTGTCCATTCTCGGTAAGCGCATGATCAACCAGATACGTGCAGGCAATCCGAATGCGTTTGTCCATTTCCACCTTTGCACCTAGTTGTGCCAGCATGATCAGCGACCAGACAGCACTTTTGTACTTACAGCTGTACCCGGCACCTGGCGTTACCCAATAGCCATTGGGATGCATGGCATCCAGGATGGTTGCTATGGGACCTTCCCGGTGAGCTTTTACCCTGGCAGCGATCAGATCAGGATCATCTGCGGGCAACTCAAGCAAATCTCGTAATGTCAGGTAACACACTCCTGGGTTTTCTTCTTCCAATAACCAGGAGGGAGTATCACCTTTTAATTGCTCCATCCACTTCATTGTCTTATCCTCTTACCAATCAGGGTTTTAAACATTAGCACGATGATTGGGAATATTAACCTGTTCACCGCCGCCTACGTTCATTATATAGATTTCCAGGTTTCCATCCCAATCGGATTGAAACGCAATTTTCTTGCCATCCAGAGACCAGAAGGGGTTTATTTCAGTTGATTGATCTGCAGAGAAAAAAGGCTCCTGATTATCGTCCAGAAAATTAGATATCAGCTTCTCTGATACACATGGTATTCTTCTGCTGTGACATATTCTGGTATAGGTGTAGATTGTGGATTGCATGAGGTGAGAACAAAAACAAAAGGCAAATTCATAAGAAATCGGACTATCTCAAATTAATCCATTCTGTCTATAAACTGAGATATCCAATCCAAATTCAGCTCAATCAGTTTGGTTTTTTTCATACCCCACTTTTTTGCGTTGAAATGCAACAATACCTAAAACCCGCTTCAGCCAGTCCCCTAATGAAGGTGATAGTTCACAGGCAACACTCAACATTCGAGCTGGTGAAGAATTCACGAATAGCTCCAACCTCTCCTGTTCGATGGCTTTCACCACTGCAGCGGCAACTTTGTTGGGACTAGTTGAGCCTAATAAAGAAGGCGACTTGAGGTGAAATTTAGCAAACATTCCAACATCGTTGATATAGCCAGGCAGAATTGTTGAAAAATGAACACCACTTCCTTCCAGTTCAAGGCGTAATGCGCGTGTCCATTCGGCCAGCCCAGCCTTCGTACCGCAATAGGTAGCAGCGTAGGGTGCTCCAATTTTTGCCGCAACGGATGCAATGTTAACAATGTGTCCCTCTCTTCGTTCCAGCAAATGAGGAAGTACATGATATGTTAATGACATTGGTGCCAGCAGATTAACCTCGACTGTTTTTTGAATATTATTCCAAGGTAGATCCAGATAGGCACCCTCTGTTTCCATCCCTGCATTGTTAATCAGAATATCAATTCTGCCAAACTTTTCCATCACTGTTTCAACCAGTTTTTGTGGTCCTGTGGATTGTGCGAGATCGACCGGCACAATCATCGTTTGTGTGCCAAACTGTTTTAAATGATCGGAAACAGCTAGTAATCCCTCTTCAGAACGTGAAGCCAGGGCAATATGAGCGCCTCGTACTGCCAATGCCTCAGCAATTATTGGCCCAATACCCCTTGAACCCCCTGTCAATAAAACGAATTTTCCATTTATTGTGGACATCGAGATCTCCTTTTAAAAAAACGACTTTTTCTCAGAATATCTTTACCCAGGTTTCCGTCACTTTCATATTTTGCATCACAGATCTGTAGAGTCGGTCGGCTGGTTCTTCAATCGCGCTTGAAAATACCCTGGTACATCCCAACTGTTGCAGTCGATGCATGCCTTCAATCATGACCGCTTTACCCAAGCCACGTTGCCAGTGTTCCGCCGCAGTACCGACTAAAACTGTAACAGCGCTGCGGGTGTAATCATCATAGGAGATGGTGCAGAACGATGCAATCTCACCCTGCAGGGTGGCAGCGACGACATCCAGATCACGGCGGTAGAGAGGGGTAGATTGTAAATTCTTAAACCAGGAATAGTCGCCGTCATAGTTTTCATCAGGCTCCTCTGAATGGAATGCGCACCAGGATGACCAGCTACGTGCTGGATGTTCACTTTCATCTCCCATCGAACGAATTTCATAACCAGGTGTTGGTGGCACTTCAGGTAACGGCTCATCCAGATCACGCCACCAATGATGTCCCCACCAGGGCTTTTTCTGGTATCCACGATCGATCAGAATCTCCTGGCGCTTATCATCATCCGAATTTACAGCCAGATAGAATATGCGTTTATTGTCTTTGGTGAAATCAGAAAAACGCTGCTCTGCATAGGCGATGATTTCCTGTTCCAGTTCGAAGCTGCGGAATTGCGGGTGAATATGAATGCGCACCTCATCATGGCAAATTGGATGGAGTACGGCAGCAATTTCTCCCGCTTGAGTTTCCCACGTAACGGTTACTTTCTCAAAAGGTGGTGTCAGCTCACAGGTTTTGATGAAATGCCAGCGCCAGTGATCCAGACGGGCTACATGCCAGCTATGTTCCAGACGATTATTGAGCAAAAAAACTTCGCGTAAAAAATTACGAATCCGCCAGTAATCAGCCTCAGAATGGTAGGTTTTCTGAATTAATGTCATATTTCCTCGTTCAGCGATAGAATTTTTATGGCGATAAAGAATGGATGATCAGTGTTATGAGAGATTGATTATGTTGAGTATAGCATTTTTGATTATGCTTAGAATAATCAAATCCTAATTGAATCCAAGCAAAAACAATTACCCGCGTGAATTCAATGCATGCGTTATCTTATGCAGCGGATATTTACAAAGGCCACAATAAAGGCGTCAGGATGATGGCGATCAGATAAACGGCAACTGTAAGAAGACCCCCCACCTTCACAAAATCCAGAAAGCGATAGCGTCCCGGTCCATACACCATCAAACAGGCTGGTTCGAGTGGAGTCAAATACGAGGTGCTGGCAGCAATCGCGATCATCATTGCGAAGGTACGTGGGTTCAAACCCAATTGAATTGCAGTTTGAACGGCGATCGGGATCACCACCGCTGCCGCTGCCTGATTGGACATGGGTTGGGTGAGTAAGACGGTTAACATAAAAAATCCGGTCAGTAACCACAAAGGATGCCAGGTGCCAATCAAGCGGGTCAACAGATCCGATAAATATTGAGCGGTCCCGGTCGTTTGCATCGCAACCCCTAAAGCCAACATACTACCAATCAAAATTAAAACCTTCCAATCAACCTGGCGATATGCATCTTCAGGCGTTATGCTACGGGTTATAAAAACCAGTAAGGCTCCCAATAACATGGCCGCGGGCAGGGCTACAATATTAAATGCGCCTAAAATAAATGATCCTGCAAATATTGCCACAACGGAAATCGCCCGTTTTTTGTTGAAGCGTTGAATATTCAATACCCCCAGTACATCAAAAGCGTTTTCCGCTTTCAAAGCACTGATCTGATTTTTATTCCCTTGTACCAGTAATACATCACCCATTTGCAAACGGGTATCAGCTATTTTCGAGTGAATAATTCCAGTGCGCCGGTTGATTGCTACAACCTGAAGAGTAAAACGTTCGCGCATTTTCAAGCCTTTTAAGGTGCGTCCAATAAAAGGCGAACGTGGTAGTAAAACAACTTCAGCCAGCTCGAAGCCCTCACCCTGTATGTCCTTGTCTGAAAACTTCACATCGGCTTGAATATCAATCCCGGCAACATCTTTGATTTTTAGTATGGAATCCGATGCTCCTTCTACCAACAATGCATCACCAGTTTTCAACACCATATCTGCTGGTGGGTGTATTTTTCGCTTGCCTTCCCGGATGATTGATAGCACTGTCAGGTCAAAATTTCTGCCCAGATTCGATGCAGCCAGTGTTTTTCCAGCCATATGAGAATCGGGCAAAATTCTTAATTCAGCCAGATATGGACGCAGGTTAAAAGTCTCTGCCATATCCTGCGTGGTTTCTCGTTCTGGTATGAGGCGTTTGCCTATAAAAAACATGTAAAGCAAACCAACCACCAATATCGGTAAACCTACCGGGGTTAACTCAAACATACTGATGGGTTCCAGACCAAACTGGGTGATGAGTCCACTCACGATCACATTCGTGGACGTGCTCACCAGGGTGACGGAACTGGACAAAATGGCGGCAAATGCCATTGGCATTAACAATCGTGAAGCACTCATTTTTGCCCGTTGGCTTAACCCAAGGATGACAGGGAGAAAGAACGCAGCCGCAGCGGTGTTATTAATGAATGCGCTCAGCCCAGCGACAGAAATCATGGTGACTGGTAATAAACTACCAGGTTTTTTATTGGTGAATTCTAATAAGGTGCGTCCCACCAGCTCCACCACGCCAGTTCGCATGAGAGCAGCCGTCATGATCAGCAAACCCAATAATAATATGAATGTATCACTGCCAAAACCGGCAAAAGCCTGGTCCAGAGGGACCAAGCCCAGTATAACCAGAGTCACCAGAATACCCAATGCAGTTACATCCGGGGGTACCCATTCAAAGGAAAATAACACCAGGGCGATGAGGAGGATAATCAGCAATAAAATGATTGGTAAGGTCATTGCATGGTGCTCCAGAAAATTGAATCAACTGTTTTTATGTCGGGATCAAAAGCCTGTGCATCAATATACCATATCAGGTTTGAAAATAGTATAGCATTGCATCCGGTGAAAAGCATTAATCCAGATATTTGTACGTATCCCGGAAGTCAAAATTAAATAGGATGTCCTTTATGTACAAGCAATCATCAAAATCAAACAATGTAATCTTCTCATGATTGACATAGAAATTGGTTGGGTACACATCACGATGAACCAGACTGTAATCATCCTGGCTGGCTGGCAATTGGCTGAATTGTTCCAGAATATCAGGTTTGGTCAAACAAATTAATTGGTAATGGAAACACAATCTGCATCGTTGTCCCCATTCCGAGACCATCGGAGAAAGCATTGATAACCCCTCCTTGTGCCTGAACCAATGCCTTGGATATGGTTAAGCCTAAACCAGCCTTACCACCACGTCCAGTGCGAGAGGAATCTACACGGTAAAAGCGGTCAAAGATATGGGGAAGATCATTTGCATCGATACCATCGCCATTGTCCTGAACTACAAAAATAATTTTGTTCTGGAGGCTCTTAACACGAAGGGTAATTTCCCCGTTTTTTTGGGTATATCGCATTGCATTTTCCACCAGGTTTTTTAACACCTGAAGCATACGTCCTTCGTCTAATGTTACCTGTGGTAAATGAGTTTGTATTTCTTTTTTGAATACAATACCTGCTTTGTCCATCATCGGTTGGTAAATTTGATAAATTTGTTCCATTAATTGCCCGGGGTCAATTGAGTCAACTTGAACACCTAAATTTTTTGCATCTGCTTGGGATAACATATTCAAATCTTCCAACATCCGTCGCAGGTGTTCGATCTCTGTGTTGATAATCTCTATTCGCTTTGGAGTTAGCCCATTCGGCTGACCTTCTAACATTTCCATATAACCAGAAATAACCTGTAAGGGGGTCCCCAAATCGTGTGTAATGTCGGCAGTCATTTGTTTCCGCTGTTCAGCAGCATATCTTAAATCCATACTCATTTTATTAAAGGCTTCGGAGAGTTGCCCTAACTCATCCTGAGAGGTAACCGGCACCTGTTGATCCAGATCACCAGCTGCCATCGCCTGGCTGGCTTGCATTAAATTGCGAATGGGCTTTAATAAAATTCCCGCCAATAAGATCCCCATTAAAATCGCTCCTGCCACACCAATTAAGGCAGCAAGTAGAATCGTATCATTCGTACGCTCTAAAAAAATTTCTTCTTCTGTACTTAATTTAAATTTTAAATTTCGATCAGGAATCAAATAAGCAATCGTCTCTCCATCTAATTCCAAAGGGATTTTATCTTCAATGAATATGGGTGGTAATTCTTCTCCGACATTCAATCCAAATGCCGGGAAAATCAGACGGTTATTTAGATTAACCATTGCCACCAATGGGCGCTGTTCACGATCACCAACAATAACATCCGGCGGTTTATTATCCGGGTTTATTTCCCGGAAGAGATCAGGTGGTTTGTTATTGGTGTTTATATAATCGAAAAAACCTACCCAGGTCCCATTTTCTTGAAAATATGTTAAAGCATCTTCTTTAATCACTGCAGCTTGTTTATCTACAACCAATCTTAATAATCGTTCATTAGAGCTCATGCGAAGTGTAACAGCAATTACGACAACGGAAATGAGGGCAACCACCAAAAATGAAACAATCAATTTAAGTCGTAAGGATCGATTCATAAAACTTCCTTCGCAAAACGATACCCGATGCCAAACACGGTTTCAATATATTCCGGTTGGTTCGGATCAGCTTCAATTTTATTCCGCAAATTTCGCACATGGATTTTTAAAGTCGCTTCTGATCCGCTAAATCCATTCTCAATCAGACGAACACATAAAGCAGCTCTACGAATTACCTGCCCATGCGATTCCATCATGTTTAATAGAAGACTGTATTCAAGTGGGGTTAAGTCCACTGTGTGATTATCCAAGAGGACTTCATGTTTGTTTTTATCCATTACCAAATTACCTGCTGTCAAAATAGCTTCTTGAGGGATTTTTGGTAAAGCACGCCGTAAAACCGCCCGCATGCGTACCAGAAGCTCCCGCATTCGAAATGGTTTGGTGATGTAATCATCTGCTCCCAGATCAAAACCTTTGATCACATCATTTTCTTGCTGTTTAGCTGTAATCATGATCACGGGGATACTTGATTCTTTGCGTAATTTACTGATGAATTGGTATCCGTCCATGGACGGCATCATAATGTCCAGCAAAATTAAATCAATGTCTTGTTTTTCTAAAACCGAAAATGCTTCGTAACCATCAGAAGCACAGGTCACTTCAAAACCCTGTCCAGATAAAAACTCAGCCAATAGAAGCTGCATATTTTTATGATCATCCACTACCAGAACTTGTCTTGACATTGTAATCCTATATATTTCGTTTACCCATTGTATATCAAAATACATTTTTAAAAATAGCTGGATTACACACAGATAGGGTTTCGCTACCTATGTGTAATCTTTTTCAGAGGAGAAAGAAGACGAAAATTTTTGCAATTAGCGTATCCCCTTTCATTGTTATCTATAATAATTCCTTTCAATTCCTGTTTGGTTTAGATTTGGTATAGAAATTAAAAGAGAGCGGTTTAAAATCGCTCTCTTTTTAAGGGGAAATGCAGATTATCTTATTGGTTGTTTAAGAAAGTTTGCCCTGCCATGTAACGGCTATTAACATGCGTAATCAATTCATCAACGGATTGATTAAAAAGGTCTATCGATCTTAGCTGGGTATATCCCTGGGTTTCTGCCAGCACATAAGGTTCAATCAGGTCGTGATATGTCTGGTAGATTTCAGTCATTCGCTCCGGATAAAATACATTTTCCATGGTGTAATCTACATAATCCACATAGATTTGATAATAGACTTCATCATCCAATAAATACCGTATCAAAGGCCAGTTATCTCCAATATTATCCTGCTCAAGTGTTTTTGGCTGCCCCTGCCCAACGGAACTGGTAAGCGCCATATTATTATCCCAGGGAATCCAGGTTACCAAACCGGTTGTCGGATCGGTATACAGGTAATAATTGTGGTTCATTCTTCCGTAGGTATCCCAATTTTGTATCAATGTATCCACAGCAAGCCAATTTAGGAAAGCATCCACATCAAAAACAGATTCTAAATCTGCCCGCCACTGAGCCGGATCGGTTTGGCGAGTATCTGCATGTAATGCTGCAAACACAGCCTCAATATCAGACCAATCTGCCTCTTCCTGGTTGGTTGATTTTTCAAAACTCTCTTCGGAAAAAGTTCCTTCCGCGAAGGTTGCCCCGCTGCCTTCCGGTTTATAAACATTCCCATCATTATCGTCAAACTGGGTATCAATCACCGTATCGTCGACCATTTCTAGCACAGTAAACAAACCGAAGTAAACGGGACCTTCACCATAATCCACATACACTTCATAAAAGGCAGTTTGAGCAGCAGCAACACCAGCATCACGGAATATATCCGCAGTCACCTTTTCTCTTAATAATGAGTTATCAAATGAATTGCTTGAAAACACCAATTTTTTGAAGCCATAAAAACGTTGATCGTCAATCTCAGGATATAAATCTTCAAACTCATCAAAATCCAACATAAATGAGATTTTTGAGGTTCCATTCGACCATGATGTTCGTAGCGTTGAATTACCACGATAACGAATGCCAACATTTGTCCAGGTATCACCATCAAAGCTAACTGTTGTCGTAAAATAATCGGGGTCTGGGGAGGATAATGCAGGGCCACCAGCACCACCACGATCTTGATTATTATTATCCAGTGGTAAAGCACCATCTTCCGGCGGGGCCATCCCACCAGGTGGAATCATTCGATCGGGTTGTCCCATCTCTGCCCCTTCGGGAGGAACGCGTCCACCACCATTTCTTCCACCGCCCCCCATACCCACAGATGTCCCATCTCCCGGCTCACCATAAAGAGCAGTCATATTTTCCTGCATCGCCTGCCAGGTTTCAGCTGTGATGGTAAGATCAATCCGATTCACTTCATCTTGAGGAAATACAACCTCATAATTTTGGTCCGCTGATTTATCATGAGTTTCCTCCGTCCAACCTTCCGCGCGAGAAACTTCCTCATTTTCCTCAACTACATCAACATTACTGGTATCAAGTTGTTCGGTAATACTGTTTTCGTTTTGTCCCTGAGCATCAACTGCCTGTGAACTGCACGCAGACAACACTAACGACCCCAAAAGGATTATTAAAGTTGTGGTGTATAAAATATTTTTCTTTTTCATTATCATTTCCTTTATAAAGTATCTTCATCTTGAATATAAGCAGATAAATTGTCCGCCATTTGCAACCATTCTTCATGTTCCGGGTCATCGTAGTAAATTTTTATCTCAGCTGTATCCCGTAAAAAATTTACTTTTCCAATCACAACCCGTTTTATGACTAGTCCGGTACGTTCTTCCAAATCACTAATCAATTCATGTCGATTTTGAGGTTTGATCAGTTCTATCTTTTCGTAAAGAATTTTTTTGGATGCCTCATAGTGAAAACCCCATTCCCGTTCTAAAATAAACAAAATGATTAGGACAGAGAGATTCGCAATCACCAGTTCCAGCCAGATCTCGCTCCGCAAACCAGCAGAATTCATGACTGGTAATGCTGTAATTACAAACAAATACGTCATTTCCCGAATGGGAATTGGATCCGTACGGTAGCGCAGGATGGAGAAGATAGCAAACATACCAAATCCAACACCCACACTAATTTCAATACTGGTCATAAAACTCAGCACAAAGTAAATAATTGTGTTAAATGCCAGAAAGGTAAATACATAACGCTTGTTTTGGGTCTTTGGGTAATATATTAACCGCACCACTACTAACACAATACTTAAATTAAATAAAAAGCTTATAAAAAACGCCATTAAATTATCCATAATTCACTCTCATTTGTAATTTTTTAACCATCAGAAGCTTTGACTTAAGTGTATTTTTCTTCACGCCCTCATAAAGCATGGATACACCCATACAATATTTGCTAAACCCAGTCGACCGGATTCCTATCTCCCGCATCAATTGAATAAAATCGGACTTTGCAGATAACCTTTCCTGTTTAACTTCTGCGATAACAATGCCCGGCAAACCTATCTGTTGGTTATCATTTGAAAACTGTAAATCCAAATCAATAGTCAGACGTTCCTGATGTCGATTGCTCACCAAAGTGATTCTAGTAAAAGTGTTCCAAAGTTTTATTTCCAATTCCTGGCTGTCGAACGGATAGTAATTTTCCAAAAAAATGGAGGTCTTGTTTGTAAATTCATCCACCGGGTTTTGCGTAATCATTCGGTTTTTGATTGTCCTTTTTTTCTGGTTTTTATATTTCACTTCCATAAACGATAGCCGACTGTCAACATACTCTCTTGACCGGACTTTATAATAATTTCTTCCGCGCGTGATATGCTGATAATAAAGGTCAAATGATGGGGTATCAAAATATTCGCTGCGATAATGATTTAGTCGAACACCATTTACATCAAGCACCCGATAATTGGATTTTAAGTTATTCAAAATCGGAATCAGTTGGTTTTCTGTCAACACATATTTTGAATCCACACGATTTAACAAAGCGTATGAATCCATTTCTCTTAAGTTAATACTCGCATAATCGTTGATCAATCTATCAAGCGGCGTTGTTTTTGTTTGATTTTTCTGTATATATTCTGGCGCTCTGGTTAACATAATTCACTTCCTGCAATTTTTGAGGGGAAACCCTTCATTGATGTTATTTTTCCAATTAAAATTAGATCGGTTATTTATTGATCAAATCATATCGTTTTCACCATTTAAACTGGTTTAGATTTGGTATAGAAGGAAAGAAATAAAAACGAGCCCAGGTTTTTACATCTGCACTCATTCGGTTTAACGCAATTTGTAAATTTTACTAGCCGATATCGAGGTAACCAGTTTGCGGAAACATAAAGACTATTAATGAATCAAAAAAGAACTTCGATACCACAATGCTGATCTCATCAATTCTTAAAAGGTTTGTTTTATTTCAAAGCGAGGATTGGGCTAATACCAATTCACTCTTCAAGCCCATCATCGAAAGTTCATTTGCGGAGAGTGTTTGGAATTCGGAAGATTCTAACGCTTGCTGAACAAAAATGGGGCGGCAATCGACAAACAACGGGATTTTCTCATGAAACCACTCATAGAATCCTGTCATGAAATTGGGCGGCTTTCAGGCCAAGCCCACAACACAGATCAATCCACAAGGGGTATGGTTATGCTGGAATGCGAAGGGGAAAAAGTTTAAAACATCTCCAAGGACAAATTCTTGTCAGTAAAATTTTTGGATGCGAAGGTTAGTGGCTCACTAAACGAATATCACCAGTTTTTTGGTATCAGTTTCCGGTTCTGATGGCCGGGAAAGGTAGAGACAAAATCTGATGCATAGATTCATCTTTTCCCAGAGAATTACAACAAAATCATCACAATTCAAACCTGACCAGGGTCGCTTCGATAAGCAGGAAACCTGACAGAAAAGTGGATATTTACCCAAATTTGACAAATCCTTGAAATGTTGTTGAAGTTTTGTTAACAATTGATTGTTATACTATCTAAACCAGAAAACAGTGCTGAAATCAACGGAATTTTGACAGACCACACAATGGTTAAATTATGGTTGACTGGCTAAAAGAAATTGGTATCTCTCAAGCAAAATCTGCTAACAGCTCTATTTTTTAAACAGGGGTATCACACTGTTAAATTGGAAAATAGAAATAATAATTGCTACCATTTTAATCCGATATAATTTTATTTATGGAAAAAACAATGCCTGAAAAGATTTTAGTTGTAGAAGATGACATCAGTTTGCGTGAAACACTGGCTTATAACCTGGAAAAACAGGGGTACGCCGTCGAAACTGCAGGAGATGGGAAGCAGGGATTGCAATTGGCAAGACTGATCCAACCCGACTTGATTTTGCTCGACGTGATGTTACCAGGCATGGATGGTTTTGATGTCTGCAGGATTTTACGCCAGGAGATGGACATCCCCATTTTGATGCTCACTGCCCGCACAGATGAAATTGACCGAGTAGTTGGACTAGAACTTGGTGCGGACGATTATGTCACCAAACCTTTCAGCATGCGCGAGTTAATCGCACGTGTTAAAACTCGCCTACGAGTGTTAAACCTGATGCGCGAAAAATATGCTACAGAACCCGGTAAAGCGAATCGACTGATCTTTGACAATCTTGAAATCAATTTGGATCGGCACGAGGTTAACTTAGACGGGCATCCGGTCGCCTTGAAGCCCAAAGAATTTGAGTTGTTGGTTTACCTGGCTCAGAACACTCGCCGTGTGATGACGCGTGATCAACTGCTTGAATCTGTGTGGGGGTGGCACTATATCGGTGAATCACGTACGGTGGATGTTCATATCAGCTGGTTGCGTGAAAAAATTGAAAAAGATCCTTCTCATCCCATCCGAATCATCACAGTGCGTGGTTCCGGTTACCGCTTTGATGGATAAAAGCCATGTTTAATTCGATTCGATGGCGGATCGCTTTCCCTATGGTTGCGTTGATTTTTACCACAATGCTAATCTTAGGGATCTATCTCTCAAAGTATATTGAAAAATCTTATGTGAATGTCTTAAAACGGCAAATGTCAACACAAGCCCTCATTGTTGCTGAGGTTTCACCTATTGAATGGAACAGGGAGGGTGAGGACGACTTTGCTAAGTATTGGGCAACTGTCCTGGGAGAACGCATCACATTGATTACTATCGATGGGGTGGTGATTGGGGAATCGGAAGAAGACCGCATGCTAATGGACAACCATAGCAACCGCCCTGAAGTAATTGAGGCACTTGGAACCGGAGAAGGCAGCAGCATCCGCTTCAGTCATACTACCGGGTATGATATGCTCTATACAGCAGTACGTACTCCGCAAGGAATTCTGCGTCTATCTGCACCACTGAACACATTGAAGCAGGATATAGTGCGTTTACAGCGTACGCTTGTTGAGGCTTCATTACTTGCAGCTTTACTAGCGGCATTGTTTGCGATCTGGATCGCTGGGCGGATTTCTCGGCCAGTCAAATTTTTGACCAACGCAGCGCAACAAATGGCGGATGGACAACCGATCACGCAGCCAATGACATCCTCACTGGATGAGATTGATCGATTAACGCATGCGTTTAATCGAATGTCTGTTAAAATCCAAAACCAATTCAATGAAATGGAAAATGAAAGCGACAAATTGAGTGCGGTCTTGAACCACATGACGGACGGGGTCATAATGGTAGACAAAAATGGGATCATTCAGTTGATGAACCCTGCAGCTGAAAAAATGTTCGAAACCAGTATCTCAAAAGCTTTAGGACATTCCCTCCTGGAGACACTGCGCCGCCACCAATTATATGAATTGTGGCAAAAAAGCATCCTTGAAGGTGCAGACCAACAAGCCAGTTTTACCTTTTCAAGACATTTGGTCATTCAGGTAGCAGCGCTTCCATTAGGTCAGTCACTGCCAGATAGCACACTCCTGTTATTTCAAAATATTACCCATCAAAAGAAAATTGAAGCCGTTCGACGTGATTTTATCAGCAATGTCTCTCACGAACTACGCACTCCACTGGCAGCACTGAAAGCACTAACAGAAACATTGCGTAACGGTGCATTGGAAGATCCACCTGCGGCTCGTCGTTTTTTAGCGCGTATGGAAAGTGAGGTGGACGAACTGAATCTGATGGTGAGCGAACTTTTAGAACTAGCTCGCATCGAATCTGGGCGAGTTCCGCTTGATCTTCATCCCATCCCACCGTATGAGATCATCCAAACAGCCTATGAAAGATTATATTTGCAAGCTGGACGGGCGGGGTTGAACATGGAGCTGGATTGTGCTGAAGTAATTGCCATTGGTTCTGGCTGACAGAAACCGTATCCAGCAAGTATTGGTAAACCTGATGCATAATGCCATCAAGTTTACACCTGTAAATGGGCAAGTTACTGCTGGCGCAGCTTTACAGGAGGATAGAGTGGTCTTTTATGTGCGTGATACAGGCATCGGCATCGATTCTGCTGAGTTGTCACGGATTTTTGAACGGTTTTATAAGGTAGATCAGGCGCGCTCCAGCAGTGGTACTGGATTGGGATTGGCTATTGTTCGCCACCTGGTAGAAGCACATGAATTGGGAAAGGTAGCATTAATTTGGTTCAAAAGCAGGATTAATTTGTCCACTTGTGTTTTTCCATTCAACTAGGAAAAGGCTAACTCACTTTCTATTTCACATTGATCCAAAGTCAAGGTTAAAAGACACGTCCGAAACATTTAGCAATCCTTTAACAAATTTTTAACGTATCCTTGCCAGTCTGTTAAAACTCATCGAGTATCCTATAAACATCAAAAAATTATAGGAGAAAAAATGCAAAAGCAAAAGAAAATTAGTTTAGTAATGATAGGTTTGCTCGTAATCATCCTAAGCGCTTGCTCGCCAGCAGTAGCTACTTCCGTCGAAGAACCGGCAGCTTCAACCTCAGAACCAGCTGCTTCAGTTTCAGAGCCAACAACACCAAAGACTATAGAAGTTCAGGAAGGTATGTTGCCAGATATAGATCCAGCCAGCGTTTCGGGCAATATTATTACTGCTGGAAGTTCTACAGTGTATCCTCTTGCCGAACGCATGAGTGAACGTTTTGATGAAGAAGGTTTTGCCGGACAAATCACAATCGATTCAATTGGGTCCGGCGCAGGGTTTGAACGCTTCTGCACCACCGGCGAAACGGACATTGCGAATGCCAGCCGCGCAATCAAGGATAAAGAAGTAGAGGCTTGTGTTTCAATCAATCGCCTACCATTGGAATTCCGGGTAGGAACAGATGCTCTTGCTGTCGTTGTAAGCACTGAAAACACTTTCTTAACCAATGTTACTTTAGAAGAACTATCCATGATATTCTCACCGGATTCTGTCAAATGGTCGGACATCAATCCTGCTTATCCAAACGAGGATATCCAGCGTTTCAGTCCAGGTACCGATTCAGGCACCTTCGACTACTTTGTAGAAGCAGTAATGACGCCTGTATACGGAGAAGAAAATGACGCCGATAAAAAAGCTATTCTGAATGCTCTCAATATTCAGTTCAGTGAGGACGACAACGTGCTGGTCCAGGGCGTGGAAGGCAGCCCCTATGCAATCGGCTATTTTGGATACGCTTATTATACTGAAAATTCAGATCTGCTGAAGGCTCTCTCAGTCAACTCTGTTGTTCCCACACTGGAGACGACAGAAGATAGCAGTTATCCATTAGCTCGACCACTGTACATCTACTCAGACGCCAATATTATGAAGGAAAAAGCACAGGTTGCCGCTTTTATCAACTTCTTTTTGACGTATGTAAATGAGGAAATAGTGTCAGTAGGCTACTTCCCGGCCAGCGAAGATACTCTCAATGTTGCACGTCTAACCTGGCTGGATGCAATAAAGTAAAGCCAAATGCAAAGATTACTCTCTAAAAGGATCTCCGAAACCAGATTGGTTTCAGAGATTCCTTCCTTAAAAATACGACTGCGCTTTTCTGAACGTTTGATTCGTAGTTTCCTATTCATTTGTGGAGTATTATCGATCCTGACCACAATCGGGATTCTTTACGAATTGGGAAAGGAAGCCTTGTTGTTTTTTACAAATCCAGCAGTGGATTTACTCGTGTTTTTCACCGGTACTACCTGGCAACCGCAGGCAGGGGAATTTGGTATTCTACCGCTGGTAAGCGCTACCATGCTAACCAGTGGTATCGCCTTGCTAATTTCTCTGCCTTTGGGATTGAGTGCAGCAATTTATCTGAGTGAATACGCTTCATCCCAGATCCGCGCGATTCTCAAACCAGTTTTGGAGATACTGGCGGGTATTCCCACCGTAGTATATGGTTATTTCGCACTAACGTTCATGACACCCTTGTTAAGAGGTATCTTTGGCAGAAACGTTGTCGATATTTATAATACGGCTTCAGCAGGAATTGTTATTGGCATTCTAATTTTGCCTCTGATTTGTTCGATGAGTGAAGATGCCCTATCAGCCGTTCCTCAGACATTACGGGAAGCCGCCTATGGGCTGGGAGCGACTCGTATGGAAACCACCATAAAAATCGTAGTACCATCTGCCATTTCGGGTATTATGGCTGCTTTTCTGGTCGGCATGTCCCGGGCGATTGGTGAAACAATGATCGTTGCAATCGCCGCTGGGGCTGGACCCAACCTGACGTTGAACCCTTTTAAAGCTGCGGAGACCATGACCGGGCATATTGTACGAATTTCAGGTGGAGACTTGAGTTACAACTCCATCGATTACAACAGCTTATTTGCAATTGGGTTATTGTTGTTCGTGATTACATTTTCGATTAACCTATTCAGCCAGCGAGTCGTTCGCTATTTTCGGAAATCATTCGGATGAAAGCGCAAAATACACTCACGCCGCAGTTTAAATCAAATTTACCTGCCCGTCATCGCATTGCAAAAATATTACAATTTGTCTTCCAATCAGCAACAGCAATTGGAATTGTGATGCTGGTATTGCTTCTCTTGACAGTGCTGAATAACCTCGTGGGGATTGTAGCCATTGTAAACACCATCGAACCTGAAACATTTGCAATAAACGGAATCCCATTGGAAGATTTACCAAAAAACGAAATAATACAGATTATAGAGACAAATCTATCAAAAGGAATGATACGCCAGTTGACGCGAGAAAAAGCGCTGGAGGATATCAACCAACAGGAATTATATAACATCGTTCAGGAGAAAGTGATTAAACCTCAGATAGAGGGTACATGGTCTTTGTATGATTCGCTGTTCAAAAGACAGGAAATTCAGGACGAGGTAATGCAAAAATTTCCCTTGGCGAATTTAGAGTGGAAATCCTGGTTCTCCTTGCGATTCATCCTGGCTTCTGCCTCTTCGGACCCACTTCAGGCTGGTGTTCGGACAGCCTTGCTCGGATCACTATGGACCATCCTGATCACACTCCTCGTAGCTTTTCCGCTGGGTGTCGGAGCAGCGATTTACCTGGAAGAATATGCCAGCGATACCTGGTTTAATCGCGTGATTATGATCAACATCTCCAATCTGGCCGGGGTACCTTCGATTATTTATGGGATGTTGGGGCTGTTGCTCTTTGTACGCGTTCTACAGCCATTAACAAGTGGAGCCATCTTTGGCGTTAACGACCCTGCGACTGCTAACGGGCGAACAATTCTTTCAGCCGGATTGACGCTCGCGCTTTTAGTGTTACCGCTGATCATTATTAATGCGCAGGAGGCAATCCACAGCGTGCCAGAATCAATACGTCAGGCAAGTCTTGGATTAGGTGCTACGCAATGGCAGACAATTTGGCACCATGTGCTGCCTAGTGCGCTTCCGGGTATTCTTACCGGAGCTATTCTTGCTATCTCCCGTGCTTTGGGAGAAACTGCACCCCTGGTGGTCATTGGTGGGGCAACGTTCATCAACTTCGATCCTACAGGATTATTTTCCAAATTTACAATCCTGCCAATCCAGATTTACCAGTGGACAGCCAGACCGCAAGCAGAGTTTAAAAACCTGGCTGCCGCAGCCATTGTGTTGTTGTTGATCGTTCTATTGTCACTAAACACAGTTGCCATTGTGCTTCGCAACCGTTTTCGTTCTAAAATTTAAGGATTAATATGATCAATGTAATCAATCCAGTTATCAATTCAGACCTGGTAAAAGAACCGGATTATGCCATACAAGCAACCAATCTTTCCGTATTTTATGGAGATTTTCGAGCAGTAAAAGAAGTAAATCTCAGTATCGAAAGACGTAAAATCACTGCTATCATTGGGCCTTCCGGATGCGGAAAGAGTACCGTTTTACGAACCTTCAACCGTATGAACGATCTGGTACCTGAGTCGTTTACAAAAGGTGAAGTGACTTTTATGGGTCAAGATATTTATGCTCCGGATGTCGATCCGGTGCAAGTGCGCCGTCGCATCGGGATGGTGTTTCAAAAACCCAATCCTTTTCCCCGTAGCATTTATGAGAATGTTGCTTGGGGCGTTCGACTGAATGGGTTTCATCAAGGTTTGGGGCAACCCAGTATGGATGAGTGGGTTGAGCAATGCCTACGCAAAGCAGCGTTGTGGGATGAGGTTAAGGACAAGCTGAACCAGAGCGGAATGTCTCTCTCTGGCGGGCAACAGCAACGATTATGTATCGCACGAACGATCGCAGTTCAACCTGAAATCATTTTAATGGATGAACCAGCTTCTGCACTGGATCCGATCGCTACATTAAAAATTGAAGAATTAATGAGTGAGTTGGTTGAGGAATATACCATCATAGTAGTAACACATAATATGCAGCAGGCGGCACGTGTTTCCGATAAAACAGCCTTTCTAAGTATGGACGAAGATCGAGCTGGAATTCTGGTTGAATATGGTCTGACCAAACAAATATTCACCAATCCAGGTGACCCTCGAACAGAAGGGTATATCACAGGAAGGTATGGCTAAGATGATTTTTTCAAACTACCGTGAAAATTTTGACAACCAAATGCAAAAATTGCTTGAACAGATCATACTGTTGGGTAGTATGGTGGAAGAGTCAGTACTGGCTGCAGTCACAGCCTTACAACAACGTAATCACACCTCGGCCCAGATGATTATTGAAAATGACCGTTTTGTTAACGAAAAACGATATGCCATTGAGGATGATTGCATCACATTGATTGTGACCCAACAACCCATGGCAAGGGATGCCCGTTTTCTAATTTCGGTATTGGAAATCTCTACTGAGCTTGAACGCATTGGTGATTATGCCAAAGGTATCGCTCAAATTACCCTGGCGCGCGGGGATGAGCCTATCGATACGGTTGTTTTTTCTCATATACAGCAGATGGCTGAGGTTGGGCTGAAACTGTTAAGTGCTGCTCTGGATGCCTTCAGCCGAAAAGATGCTACCACTGCCCGTAAGATTCCTGATGAAGATGACAAGGTGGATGATCTTTATAACGCGGTATACCAGTTTGTGGCCACCAAAATGATCGCAAACCAGACCAGCCTGGACCAGGCGAATTACCTGATTTGGGCAGCTCATAATCTCGAACGCCTTGCGGATCGAGTATCCAATATCTGCGAGCGTACTGTTTATCTGGCAACCGGTGAAATGAAAGAACTGCAGGAAAACCGTGGAGAAACTTGAAAGGTTTGTTTTATTTCAAAGCGGGGATTGGGCTAAAACCAATTCACTCTTCAAGCCCATCATCGAAAGTTCTTTAACGGAGAGTATTTGGAATCCGGAAGATTCTAATGATTGTTGAACAAAAATGGGACGGCAATCGACGATCAACGGGATTTTCTCATGAAACCACTCATAGAGTCCTGTCATGAAATTGGGCTGCTGCTTGGACAATCCAACCACACAGATCCGTCCACCAGTGCGCAGGCATCTTTTACATTCAGCCAGTACCATTGGAATCTCGGGGGTATCAAACAGCTCCAATGTGAAACTCATCAAGATCGCATCAAACACCCCATTTCTAAAAGGGATTTGCACGCCATCGCCACAAAGCAATCGAACCCAATCACCCGTCCCCATCCTTTTGACACGGGTTTGCGCAATCTCAAGCATTCTGTCTGAAATGTCGATTCCAAAAATCTTGCCGGAATGACCAACACACTCTGCCATCTTCACAATAGCCTGACCAGTTCCGCATCCAATTTCAAGTACCACTTCTCCCTTACCAGGTGCTAATTTGTGAATAGCTGCATCACGGGGCTTGCTTTCAAAATCTCCAGCCATGAGATCATACCAACGACTTAACTTGTTATACGAAGATCTGGCTTGCTTTCTGGAGCGAATTACCCTACTTATTTGTGACATATGCGTTTTATTTTCCTATCATTTTTCTTTACAAGCTTCACGAAAGTCAAATTTGAACAAGGGATGTCCTTCACGATAGATCTTCAGCACCAATTCATAGAAAGAATGGTATTGTGATCCCGGCACATTGGATTGGTGCATGGCGACCAGCGTAATCAGGTTCTGCAAGCGCATACATATGGGTAATAGATTCAGCCACTTGTCATCCAGATGATTTTCTTCCTCATATCCACGCATAAACCAGTAAATAAAGTCACACAGCCTCTTTTCCCAATCAGGTTTTGAAAACATATTTGAATAAAGCGGCATTGCCACAGCAATATCGTTGATAAACCAATTGTATGCGCAATCATCAAAGTCAAACAGGGTGATCTTGCCCTGTTGCAGATGAAAATTGGTTGGGTTCACATCATTGTGAACAAGACCGTAATCATCCTGGCTGGCAGGCAATTGGCTGAATTGTGTAAGAATATCATCCAATTCGTCCGCCGCTGCCAATTGGTCTGGAGGGAGATAGTCTCTTTTGTTCTGAAAGAGATCATCCTCATACCAATGTTGGCGTTTTTCTTTCAGGTGTTGTGGATGATACGCTTTGGTTGCAGAATGTATTTTACCCAGCATACCTCCCAGACTTTGGAAAAGGCTAGAGTTCCACTCAGCTGGATCAGCATTTTCAATCAGTTGACCCGGTGCAAACTCAAAAACTGCAGCTGTGAAGTAAGTTTCCCCAACCGAAAAAGTCTCTGTTAATTGTTGATATTTCGATAAACAGGGTTGTGCTACTGGAATAGCATGCTCAGCCAGGAAGTTCACCCAGTCCAATTCAGCGATAATCTGGTCCTCAGAGCGATGTGAGCTGTGGGTGATACGCAGGATTTTCCACTGCTGCCCACTTTGAAATTGATAAACAAAGTTGGACACATTATCTAATAATTCGATCTTCCCGCGACTATACCATTGGCTAACAGCTTTGCTGACGAGTTGATCATTGATTAAAGCTTGAATTTCTTCTCTCATTGTTTGATAATGATTGATTTAAATTTTTGGACGAAAGTCACCGAAATCAAAAGGTTCTCCATGCCCGGGATAAACCTTGGTGATGCCCTCTTGTTGTAGGAGCATTAAACTGTTGTCAGCAGCGATCTGATCATCCATAAACGAAGTAAAAGCAGGACCTTTGGTATTGTCTAATAGATCTCCACTGATTAATTCACCACTATCAAGAAGAATTCCGATCGAACCTTTCGAGTGGCCCGGCATAGATATTACCCTGGCTTCCAAACCAAAAGACGTCAGCGTATCCCCATTTTTCAGTAGAATATCCGGTGAAAAGCGTTTGGTTTTCCCAAAACCCATAAAAAGTGGAGCCAGAAGCCGAACCAAAATATTGGGCTGTTGGCGGTTATGAAACATATTTCCCTGTTCAGCCATACCAGCATCATCCGGATGCATGGCGATTTTCAATTCGTATTTGTTTTTCAAAAAAGCAGCATTACCAATATGGTCAAAATCACCATGGGTGATGATGATCAAAGAAAGTTTTTCAGGTGGACAACCAGCTTTTTCCAATTCCTTCACCAGCAATTTTTCATTATTCGAACCCCCGGTATCAATCAGAAAATTGCCAATAGGGTTTTGGATAAGGTAACAATTCACGGTTCCCGTTCCCATGGGCATTGGTAAAGTTATTTTCTGGATTTTACTTACCATTTATCACCTCTCCTGAGGGTATCAAAAAGCAGTTCAAAATCGGAGTCTTGATGAATGCTGGATGAAAAATGAAATTTCGTTCCCGGATTGTAATCGATGAGAAAAATAGCTTTCTCTTTTCTTAGTATAGCATCTGAGAACAGCAGTTTCCAGATGCTAATTCCATTTGATCACAAAGCTATTCAATAGAACTATTTCAATTTCTTATTTCATTCTGTCGGCCAAAGCTATCTTGACAGCATCACTGGCGTTGAACATCCCACGCACCTTGATTTCCTCGATGACTTCTAACGCAAGATCAGCGGGAATATCCTCGTGCAGGTGTAATACCCCGATCACGGAGAGAGATAATTTTTTGCCTTTCTGCTTGCGTTTTTCAAGATCAGCCTTGCTGTAGGACAAAACCCCAATCACGGAAGAGTGGCGCGTAACAGATTGTTGAATCTCGAAAGTGTGTTTTTCCAGTTGAGAGCGGATCCCGGTGCGAATGAAATCGGTGCGATTGCTATAAAGCCCTTCACTGACTAACAGGTCGACTTTTCCTAAATCGACAGCGGACATATTGATGGTAATTTTTTCAGTATCTGACATTATTTCTCCTTCATATGATTATGATTTCAAGTAACCCAGCACCTGGCTGATTTCCATCTGCCATAAAATGCTGGTCATGTAAGGTTTGAAGCCCATTTCATTATTGATGCGCAACATGGCTGCATTGGTATCAGCATTCTGGGTGCGCACAAACTTGATCTGCGGATGGATCATGAGCATATGATCGATCATAGCAGCTTTCAGCCAGCGACCCAGACCTTTACCCCGGTACTCCGGAAAAACCCCGGTCATATCCTGGCGCAGGATTTCCGGCCGATTGGCATTCCAGACCGTCTCGGTGTATCCGGCAAATTTACCGCTGGCTTTTTCCAACACATAAAAAGTGCAACGCTGGTTGCCACGGGCTGTGTCCATTTTCTCCATTTCACGCAATTGTTGGGGTGTGATATGCATTTCCTCTATTTCCAGATCTCCCAGGGGTTGTTGGTTGGTAAGTTCCATCAATTGTACAATTTCATTTAACTGCTCTTCAGGATATGCTCCTTCCCAAATACCTAGGTCAAATTCTGAAACGTTTTTCTGGCCGTTTTCCAGCCATTGATCAATCAGATTTTTGTCCAATTCATCCATGCGTAATTGGTTGACATGTCCTTCCAATCCGCGTTTTGCTCCCAGGCGATTTATAAATGCTTCTCCCGCCGGGATACGATCATTGGTGTCAGTCAACAACAGCTGGCGCTGATCTGCTTGTGCGGCTGCGGTGATGAGGCCTAGCAGCTGTTTCCCGATTCCCTGACGGCGCGCATCGGGATGCACAATGATGTCGAATTGGGCCAAATGTTGATTTTCATCGGTATGCATTAAACCAACATTCCCCATGGCGATCATTTCGGAATGATCTTCGTTCCAGACACACCACATTTTCAGATCTACAAAGGAAGGCAGATTCTTCATCTGATTGGTAGTTTCATCCAAGGGTAGAGGAGGGTCATCCGGCAGGCGTTCGTAGCGGACAGTGTTGATAATTTTATTCAGGGCATAATACTCTTCATCGCTGGCAGATTTTAAGTTAAGTAAGTTTATTTGGTAATTTTTGTTCATATTTCTCCTAAAAAACATCCATGTGGATGTTATACAGATGATATAACATTATTATATGGATTTTATTATGTTTGTCAATATAGAAAACATCTATGTGGATGGTGAGAGGATGATAATAAGATAAACGGTTATTAATGGTTTTGAACTTTATTCTCGGTTTTTATGCCATGATTGACACCACTCCAAAAATTTTTTCACCTAGTTCAATATCTCCAGTGATTTTTATAGACTTCCTTGCGATATCTTTGCTCACAGCTTTTGTGAATAATCTCCATGCCATATTCTGATCCATTTGAATGCTGGTAATGGCTTGAGTGTCCTGCCCAATCAATAATTGCCAATCGGATTGATCTCTTATCAATGTCCAGGTTTTCCCAGCATCCCCTGTAATTTGGATTGATATACTCGTACCAACATCTCTTGTTACAGATCTGTACGAAAATGGAAGAGCAAGCATAAATGTGTCTAGAACAGGGGTTAACCATTTTTTGTCAGTTAGTAGAGGAAAATCAACTGCTTCTCGTATATGCTGTTGATGAAGCCATTTTTCAGTGAATTCACGAGCAATGTCAAGCCAATTAGGTGGCAAATGATAACTTGCCCAGGCAACTGTGATGCCAGCCGTATCAAATGGATTCAGGTTTTTGAAATATTCATACAGGTACTGATCTGTTATTTGAAGTAATTCAATCAACATTTCCGGGCTTATTCTTTTAGCCGCCTGTACCCACAATTCGTTATTTTGATTGATAAGCTTGACCAGTTGATCAAAACTTTGATTTTGATTCTCCATTTTGGTTTTTTTAACTGGCTGGTACCAAAGACGACCAAAATTTCCACCGAGCAGATGGGCTGCCACGTCTTTTACTGACCAGGGTGAACAAATAGTCAATCGATCCCAATCAGACGGTGTGAGCGTCTTAAGAATAGAATTTAATTCTTTACTCAGTAATGGAAAAAGATCTACAACTTGAATGGGTTCTATAGATTTCATTTAATCATCATAAATTAATCGGATCTGATTTGCAAAATCCTGCACACTGCGGCGTAAAGCCAATGGTTCCAATACCTCAATCGCGCCTCCATAACTTAATACCATCCGACGAGCTTCTTCAAAGGATTCAACCTCCAAAGTTAATTCCTGCCAGGGGCTGTTGTCCTGCATGGGAGGCGTCATCAAGGTGGCAGGACGATGTTCGGATATAATTTTTGCCAGGGTCGTTGTGACTCTTGCCCGGATCTGGTAGCCTATGTGATTTTCCTTTTGCTCACTGCACCATTTTTTCCAATATGTTGTCAGATCAAAAACATGTGGATAATCAAATGATTGATTTCGAATTCTGGCGGAACGAATACGGCTTACTTGCAGCGTCCGGTAATGTCCACCGCGCTGGATCACCAGATACCAGCGTTGGGACTTAGCTACCAGGCCTATCGGAGCTGCGACTATTTCCAGATTCGTGTTAAATTCCGATCGATAGAGGATTTCTAACATACGATTTTTCTGTAAGGCTTCCTGACAGGTCTTTAACCAGGGAACCGCTTCTTGAGTCTGGTTCCAATCCAGTGCATCCAACATGATTTTCGGATGCGTCTTTGTTTCCTTTTGCTTCTGATTGTCAGGTAATGTTGCTGAAAGTTTCAAGAAGGCTTTGCGAATGGTTTCACCAACACCTAATTGTTCCAGTGTTTGTGAAATTTCCAGCATGAAAAGCGCCTGCACCTCGTTTGGCTTAAGACCGATCAATCCACTGCGGTATTCTTCCACCAATCCGATTCCGCCACCAGGCCCTTTGATAGTATAGATGGGAACACCAACGGCACTTAAGGCTATCACATCCCGATAGATGGTGCGCTCAGTAACCTCCAGTTCTTCAGCCAATTCACCGGCTGTCAGTGTGCCATGAGTTTGTAATATCGTTAAAATCGATAGTAATCGGTCAGCTCTCAAAGTATCTCCATTGAAAAATCGAAACTCTTTTATATATTACCATAAATACCTGACAATAGATGTCAGGTATTAGTTTTATACTTATCATAATCTTTAAAGAAAAATTTTATAATCTGGAGCGAAATATGAATGACTTACCTGTACGAATTGTTACCCTAAAGCCCATGACCTTGATTTGTTTCAACGGTTATGGCACCGAACCTGAAAACCAGGCTTTACAAATGTTAAAACAGTGGGCAGAAGAAAACCATCAACAAGGCCGCATTTTCGGATACAACAATCCTGATCCTGCTGAAGGCAGTCCGAATTATGGCTATGATGCCTGTATGCTGGTGGATTCCGACACGCAACCAGTTCAAGGCGCGCATATTCGTCACCTGGACGAGGGCTTATATGCTGTCCTGAACTGCCCGGTCAAAGAACCCTGGGTAGATATCCCCGGTAGCTGGCAAAAACTGGTGCAATGGGCGGACACTAATGATTATTCTCTGGGTTCGCATCAATGGTTGGAAGAGCATTTACCGGCAGATAAGAACGATCCTTCCGTGCTCTTCACCCTGGACTTGTACATGCCTATTAAAAAATGATGATCAAAATTATGGGTGAATGGAAGATTCATTCACCCATAATTTTTTCAAAGTAATCGAAAGAAAAGGTTCATGAGTCTAAATACAGCCCCCCTGTTGCTTCCAGCCAATCAGCAACAGCATTAGCGGCGTTGGATACGGAATTATCTGAAACATCCAGATGCAAAATTGGCAAGAGAGAGTGACTCGCCAGCTCATGGATGCGTTCCTGCTCCGCGATAAATTGGGTCAAGTCATCATATTGCGAGGGATTTCCAGAGACTTTCAGGCGTTCCTCTCGTGCTGCAGCAAATGATTCCGGTGTGCGCGTACATAGCACCAACCGGAACCCCAAAAGCAACAAACGTTCTTCCAGCCAGCCAAAATCATAATGCTTTCCATAGCGTTGCAGTTGATACATCTGGGTGGAAAGGTGAAAGCGATCCACAATCCAGGAATAGTATCGTTGTAACTCAAACATGCGCACCCAGGTGCGATAGGTTTCCATGGCCACGTCTTCTTCCTGTGGCTCAAAATTGATCAATCCTCTGCCCCAGGGGAAATTGGTAAATCCGCACCATTCGGCTGAAATGATGGGAGAATGGTAGCGGTATTTGCGAGCTCCCACAATGCGTGGATGTTCGTTCAAAGCAAATGCAATATCCGTTTTGAAGGTCAGGCGCGTACCTTCCAGGATGATCTTCGGACACATCTTTGGCATGGATAATTCCTTTTGTTAAAGTGAGCTTAGTTTATTTTACAATGTTTGCGAATCCATACCCGTCGATGGGTTGTGTTTCATAACGCTCACCAAATCCTGCAATTAGAGGTCTTCCGGCTGAGATTGCCGATTGAACGGAAGGTAATTTTAGCGATGCCTGATGGCTGGCTTGAGAATCCCACACTTCAGTGATCCAGATCCCATTCGGATCAGAGGGATCATGGGCAACAATATAACTCACACAACCCGGCATATTCTGCATGCCACCCATTAATATAGACACCAATGCATCCCGCTGTCCCTGTACTGCATTTATTTTCCCGATTAATCCATACATGAGCATCTCCCGGTATTTTGCTTGTTTTTCAATATCTGAACTTTGGTATACGATTTTATTTTTGAAAGTGTTTAAAACCCATTATTGCCCCAACTACCAGAAAAATTCCTCCAGCAATTACAAAACCAGAATTTTCGGTATTAAAACCAACCAGACCAACCAGGATTGAAACAACCAGGATTGAAATGGTGCTTGCTAAGTGGTTTTTTCTGATGAATTCATTCATAAATGGCCTCCTGAATAGAATTATTTACAATAATAATTGACTTAGATATTCCACTATAAGCAATCGGGTTAAAAGATCAAATGAATATATAACTACTTGTATTCCCCCTGCGAAAATCCTTTTGAAGAAATTTTTACAAAAAAGATTTCTATTTACGAACGCTTTTCCTCCCTTAAATACCGAATAATTGCTGCTGGCCAGCCTACTAATCCTAACAAACCTAACAACAAAAAAGGCAGTCCAAACCATCCAAACAGGTTGGTTAATCGAATCGTTTTCTGAAACTCATCTTGCTGGGGGTCTTTAATAAAGTCTTTAATACTTTGCACAGCATCCCACTTTAAATTATCATTCACATCGCTTGATCCAGCCAGCAAGCGAACCGCTTCGGTCTCATTTTCGAGAAACACGCCAGACACAGAGCGTAATCGCCTTGGCTGTGAACGATGGATTAAGCTGGATTTTAAGGTGACCTTTTGAACATTCTCTATGGTTTCATTAACCTTTATTAATCCCCAATAATGTTTTCTTTGGAAAGAAATGGTGACAGATTCATCCTGATTCTTTGTGCCCTGGATGTTTACGGTTTGAAAGCCGACATAAACAAAAGGCAATCCGAATGCCAGACAAAATGCAATTGCAATAAAGGGCTGGAAAATTGCTTTTATCAGGAAATTTTTCATTGATCAGCTTCTTTGATAAACCGGTCAATTCGCTCAACCAATAATTCCAATTCTGATAATGAGTGCATGATTTTCCCCGGAATTTCCAGACTGTGATTCGCGCCTTCAATGATCATGAAATTATCTGCATTCTTTGTACTGAATTGTGCAATTAAATCTGGACCATAATAGTGATCCTGGGTACCAATCACAAAGAATGTGTGAGTGCACTGTTGAATTAATTGCAGCGCAGGCAACAGCTCGTTAACGATAGGCGTCAGGAAGATACAGGTCTGAGGTTGAACGGGCAGGTCTGCGCCTAATAGATAGGGAATTGCCAGCGTCCCCAACGATTTTCCAATCAGGGTCAGGTGCTTATAGCTTCGTTGTTGCAGGGCAACCTTAGCCATTTGGGTGACGTCCGCTTTCATCTGGGAGAAGCGCTCCCTTATGGAGGATGCCTGGTTGCGTTCGGTTTGGGTGTAATCATATTTCACCTGGACCACATCCGCTCCGGCAGCCAGCATGACCTGGGTGGAATAATACAGCAAGGGCATGTCACAGGAGTAATTCAACCCTGGCAGAATCAAAGACAAACGGTCGCTTTTCTTTTCCTGACGAAAATAGGTGTTAGGAATGGAGGTATCGTTTTTAATGGTAGTAATTGAATACATCAAACCTCAATTTTTAAATGCTTCTTGTAACCTGAACAACAATTTTTCTCGATCTATTTCAGTAAGTTCTCTTTCTGGTTAACTGATACAATGGTGGCCAAAGTGAGGATCAGGGTAGGTTTTTTCCACAATCTTGGATTCAAGCACACCGGAATCATAAATCATCAGACCATAGCTTTGTCCCTTTTCTGCCAGCACACATTGGATATCCTTATTTCCGCCTATGATAATATCGGAGGAGCTAGATAGCTATCTACTTCAAATAACCTACTATACTTTAAGGGGGGCAGACCGCACCCTGCGACCAGTTACATACACTTTCGCACCTGCTTCCCCCAACACCAGCGAAATCCCGCGTCCCGCCCCACGGCTGGCGCCGGTGACAATTGCAACTTTTCCTTGTAAGGATTGCATACGCTACTCTCCTGTATCTTTATCACGTTTTTTGATCTTGATTCATTCAATTCAATCATTAATGAATTGACATGAATTTCCGGTTTTTTTCAATTTACCCATATAATAACAGAAAGATTATTCGCTTGTTTCCCTTTGTTCAACAATTGAAATAGTTGAGATTAACGTTATGCTCCCCTTCTTAGCTGCTAAAACTCAAATTCCTGTCTTATCTCCTCATCTGGTTTCACGTCCAAATTTACACCGTTTATTAGATCAATGCCTGCAACCTGGTATCCAATTAGCATTGGTCTCAGCGAGTGCAGGGGCTGGCAAGACAACCTTGTTAGCAGAGTGGCTTCAAGAAGTACCTTCAAATTGGAGAATCTGTTGGCTTTCCCTTGATGTAGAAGATAATCACCTGACGCGCTTCTTTTCCTACCTGACAGAAGCAATCAAACGGAGCATTCCGGGGTTCATGGGTGGGTTTACTTCCCAGATAGAAGCAAATCAAGCCTTGTCAACGGAACAGATTATTACGTACCTGATTGAACAGTTAATGGATGTAGATAATGATCTGCTGATCGTTTTGGATGATTACCATGCAATCCTGAACTCCGAAATTCACCAGGCTGTTAAGTTGTTGGTTGACCATCTCCCTATCCATGTAAGATTGGTTATCTGTGGACGAGTTGAACCCCCTCTACCATTCGCGCGTTTAAGGGCTCGAGGTCAACTGGTGGAAGTACACACCGATGACTTGCGCTTCTCCCTTCAGGAAACAGCGTCATTCTTGAAATATTTTCCGGAATTATCCGTTTTAATAAGCGAAGAAAACAAACTTCATCAACTGAATAACTCTACAGAAGGGTGGGCAGCTGGATTACAAATGGTGGCGCTGGCTCTCCACCGGGAAATTACTCGAAATAGTGGCGATTCTTCTAAAGACATAGAAAAATTTATTCAGGCATTAGGGGGAACACACCGATTTATATTTGAATATTTAATGGAAGAAGTACTGAGCCATGAAACCGAACATATCAGAAAATTTTTACTCCATACTTGTGTGTTGAAACGCTTCAATCCAGCCGAGTGTGTGGCAATCATGTCTGATATTTCATTATCAGAAGCGCGAGCGATGCTTGTTTATCTGGAACGCGCAAACCTATTCATCATTCCATTGGATGATCGACAAGAGTGGTATCGATATCATCACCTGTTTGCTGATATGCTCGAAAAACAATTGTTGCACAACCATCCAGATTTGCCTCCAAAAATCCATCGACAGGCTGCCATCTGGATGGATCAACAAGGGTTGATGGATGAAGCTCTCGAGCATGCGCTTGCATCAGGTGACAACAATTTAGCGCTTGACCTGCTTGAAAAGCATACCTTAGAAACCATTTTGCAAGGGAAGATTGCTTCCGCGACAGGCTGGATGGATCGATTACCTCGGGAAGCACTGATGACACGTCCACGACTGTGTCTGGACAAAGCATGGGCTTTATCTTTTACCACACAAACGGAGGCCGCTATTCCATACCTGGAACATGCTGCCATTTTATCCAGGCAAAACCCTGCCATACAAGCTGAAATACTGGGGTTGAAAAGTTATGGAAAAAGCGTATACGGGCTGACCCAGGAAGCTGTCCACCTGGCCCAACAAGCTTTGGATCTGTCACCAGCCGATAATCCCTTCTTACAATGTGTCAATCATCTTTTTCTGGCCAGTGCTCTGGTACGTGACGGCAAATTGGAAGATGCCATGCAAACGTATCACTCTATCCGTTCTACCTGTCGGTCCCTGCATCAATTTGCCAGTCTGGCGTTGATTGAAGCTGATTTTCTCCAATATGCTGCGGCTTTGATGAATGCAAGTAATCAGGGTAAGGCTGCTAAAGATTTACTCAGCAAAGCTATCCAGGATTTTGAAACAAAAGATCGAAATCTTAACACAGCGACTATTTATCTTTGGGTCGGACTTGGCAAGATTTTTTACATCGAAAACCAGTTGGCAGAAGCCGAAAGAGTTCTCGAGATGGGGCTGCAATTAGATCCGCTTTCACTCTCTCTGGCATCTGTAGATGGTTGGTTAACGCTCTGGTGGGTGAAAATCGGTCAGGGAGATTATCCGGCAGCGCGAAGAATCCTTGTCGATCTTGAACCATCGATTCGCTATAGAGATGAGAAAATCAATCGACTGTTTGCTATCACAGGTGCTTTACAGGATTTACTGGAGGGCAACTTGCCCTCAGCTGTTCGTCAAATGGAACAGCTAGGATTCACTGAAGATGCTGCTTCAGCACTGGCAAAGGTAAGTGATAGTGAATTAATCGGCTGGCGCAGTAATGAATTTCTGGTTTACGCCCGTATTCTGGCTGCTCAGGGAAAAATTCAACCCAGTTTACAAGTTTTAGAACGTATGGAGAAGGTGACCAGCACACATGGTTTACATTGGATTCAGTATCGCACATGGATAACCCAGGCTCTGGTCTATTACCAAAACAATCAAATCGAGCTGGCTATGGAAATCATGGAACGTTTATTGAAACAAACCACACGGTTGGATTCAGATGCAACCCGCGTCTATCTTTCCGCGGGAGAACCCGTTCGGGCTTTATTAAAAGAGACTAAAGTTCGAGGGATCCAGCCAGATTACGTTGCTCAACTATTAGCACAATTTTCGCCCGTACTACCCGTTCATCAAAACACTAACCTGGTCGAAAATTTGTCTGAACGAGAAATGGAAGTCCTACATTTGATGGCTGAAGGGCTCAGGAACCAGGAAATCGGTCAAAAATTATTTATCAGCCTTAATACCATTCGGTATCATTCCAAAAATATATTTGGAAAATTAGAAGTCTCCAGCCGTACCGCTGCTGTTGCGCGCGCGCATGAATTGGGAATCATATAGCCTCATAAACAGACCTTTAGCCAACATCACTTTTATCCTCAACTACATCTTTTTGACCCAAAAAACCACACAAATGTGTAGGTTTTTTATTTTTTGTATCTTCTATACTTTTGTCATCACAAGGAGATGATTGCAAATGAAATATCAAATTAAGATCAACCAGACTCTCGACACCTCCTGGCAAGAATGGTTTGACCCATTGGAAGTACAACCCCAGGCAGATGGCACCACGCTTTTATTTGGAGAGTTATCCGACCAAACCGCGTTACATAGTGTTCTCAACAAGATTCGTAATTTAAATCTTGAATTACTCTCAGTGACTTCCGAGTAGGAATATGAAAATTTTTTCGTCTTTGAGTCTTATCTCTATTAGAAAAGGAACCTTATGAAATCCATTTCTCCGATCAAATTTATTCTGGCAACTTTTGCCTTCACCTGGGCTTTGTTCAGCATTGTCATTTTCAGTGGTCAATCCAATCAAGATTTTCCAGCCATGCTTCTGTATATATTGGGTGGATGCGCTCCCTCGTTGGTCGCAATCTTTTTTGTGTGGCGAACTTTTAATAAAGAACAACGTGCTGATTTTTGGTCACGTGTTATTAACCCGCGAAGAATCAAACCTGTCTGGTGGGTTGTATCTCTGGTCGCTATCCCGGCAGTTATGGGATTGGCTGTCTGGTTGAATGCACGCCTGTTTAATGGACTACCCGGGATGGAAATTTTTATCAACTTAACGACACAACCAGCAGAAATCCCGGTTTTCATAATCATGATGTTAATTGGTGGCCCATTGGCAGAAGAGTTAGGATGGCGAGGTCTCTTACTGGATGCATTTCAAAAAAAGTGGTCACCGGCAATTTCAACCATCATCTTGTTCTTAATCTGGTGGATTTGGCATTTACCACTTTTCTTCATACCAGGAACGAGCCACTATGATTGGGGATTGTTGACTAACATGTTCTGGCTTTTTGCCATGAATGTTTTCCTGCTGACGATTTTGATGACGCTTGCGTATAATGCCAATCAACGCAGTGTGCTGATCGCCATTCTGATCCACTTTTCATACAATGTCACGCTCAGTTTGTTGGTGCCCTATACCACTCAAACCTTCGCATTTATCACCACCTTCCTGACCACGCTGGTTATTGGCATTATTTTCGTTCAAAAATCTGTTTTGACACAACATAAAGCTAGAAAACAGATTTCAAAGAGATCACAATGAATCGAATTCAAACAAGGAGTATCTATGAATTCCAACCCTTTACTAAGAAAAAAAGAACTTTTCCGATATTTTGCACTGACAAATTTAATTTTCTGGATTTTATTGGGAATAACCGGTTTTGCTATATCACTCGGAATTTCACCGGCGCTTAAAACCACTCTGAAAAATATTTGCGCCTGGTCATCTACCTTTGCGGTTCTGATCTTGTTCAAGAAGCTTTATCCGCAAAAAAGATTCTTACAGCATATCAAAGACAATTTCAAAACTAAGATCAAATGGCAAACCGTTGTCCTGGTTATTTTCCTTCAACTAGGCATTTATGTCGCTGCTTTGGTTACATTCTCGATGGTGAATAAAGTGGACTTTTCTTCGCTAGAATTCGTACCTTTTTCATCCATTCTTTCACTATTCATCATTAACATTACCAGCGGACCATTAGGAGAAGAGTTAGGTTGGCGTGGATTTGTCTATAATGAATTGCGCACGAAGTATTCTCTTTTCACTTCAGCTGTGATCATCGGTTTCGCTTGGGGAATCTGGCACTTTCCGCTATGGCTGCTTTCCGGTTTTCAAGGTATGGATTTACTGGTCTATATTTTGGTTTTTATGGTGTCAATCATTGAAGTATCCATCCTGATCTCATTATTTTACGATGACAACAGAAACCTTTTCTTTCCCATCCTCATTCACTTCTTGTTTAATTTCTTACTCAATCTGGTCAAAATGGATCTGATCCCGTTGTTTGTGTACACAGCCTTATTTAATGCGCTGGCCATATTCACGATCATGCTGGTGAGAAAGTTTACCTTTGAAAAATCAACAAAGTCCACTTCGGCTCAATTCTCCGCAAACATATCCATAAAGGAATGATTCCATGGAAACAAAACTCTTGAAAAAACGCGCTTTGACTTATTTAGGCAGTCTATATGGTTTCTTGCTCCTTGGTTGGTTGTTAGCCATTGGCCTCCCTCAGCAGTACAGGCAAACTGTTTATACAGTTATTTGGGGTGTTTTCAGTGTGATGCCTGTTCTGGCAACCCTTCTAACAAGGGCTATTACCAAAGACCATTCGCCATGGTATCTCAAGCTAAATTTCCGTAATCATTGGAAAACCTATCTGTTTTCAGCATTCATGCCCGGAGTGACCATCTTTCTGGGTGGTCTGTTATATTTCAACCTCTTTCCCCAGGATCTTGATCTTACTGCTCGTAACCTGGTGGCTCAATACGGGCAGTATGGTGCGCCTGAATCTCTTCTCTTCAACGTTCAGACTATCGTAATTATCGGATTGGTATTTATTGTTATTTCACCGCTAATTTTTCCTGTCCACATTTTTGCCCTTGGTGAGGAGATCGGTTGGCGAGGGTATCTCCTGCCGATCCTGTTAAAACTGACCGGTCAACGAAAAGCCATTTTGATCCATGGTGTCCTGTGGGGATTGGCGCATGCTCCCTTGATCTACTTTGGCTTCAACTATGGAGCAGATTATTGGGGTGCTCCACTCACTGGAATTTTGATGATGATCCTGGTCTGCGTTGTCCTGGGCACCTGGTTGGCTTATGTGACCACTCAATCCAAAAGCATCATTCCTGCCTGTATTTTCCATGGTGCATCCAATGTGATCGGCGAAATGGCAGCTATGGTTTCTTTCCTCAGTATCAGTCCAATGCTGGGTCCAAATCCTACTGGACTGATTGGATTAAGTGGGTTACTGATTGGGGCAGTAATCCTTTTATTAAAATCATCGGAAAATAAAAAATCATTAATTCTGAATTCATTTGATGAAAAACTGGAGAGCTAATGAAAACAAAAACGATTCTTTATGAAGTTTTACTGGTCACTGCGGTGATGTTGTTGGGTATGTGGTTTTTACCGGCCTATAAGACTTTTTTCGCATTGATTCCACTGGTATATCTGTTAATTGAGAAGCGAATGCGTCATCGAAGTTGGCAGGATTTGGGGTTTAAATTCCGAACATTCTGGCAGGATCTGCGCACCAACTGGTATTGGTTTGTGCTGGTAGCATTCATCAGCCAACCATTGGTTGCTACCCTAACGAAATATTTCTACCCGGCATATCTGGAACATGTGATCGCGCGCCTACCATTTGATGAAAATATGGGGTTATTGTTGATTCTGCCCATTTTAGCTGTCAGTCTTGTACTGGAAGAACTCACTTACAGAACCTTGATTCAGGGTCGCCTGACACTTTACATCGGTGCACAAATGGCTATTTTGATCACTTCACTTCTATTTGGCTTGGCACACTTTGCCTCTGGTCCATTCTGGATTGTTTTTCTGGATATCAGTACGATTATTGTGGACTCTATCCTGTTTGGAATCATTTACAAGCGTGGCGGCAACCTGGTTGTGACCTGGTTGGCTCATTTCATCGGCGATGTGCTGGGTCTCTTGGTGATCATCTCTCTGTAAATCTAGGACACCTGAAATGATATGCATTGTTATAATCTATACCCAATATCCCCGATTGAATTAGTTGGCTTTTCAAAAAATCCCATTAAAATCAAAGTGTAGATTAATGGATAGGAGAATTATGGTTGCATTGGTTCCCATTGACCAAAGAGGATTTGAGGAATTCCTTGAGAAGGAAATCCATGATTATGCCCAGGAAAAAATTATCAGTGGAAACTGGCTGGCTGAGGAAGCCTTGGTGAAATCCCGGGCAGAATTCTTGAGTCTATTACCGGATGGTTTACACACCAAAGATCAATTTGTGTATTCTATTGTGGATGAAGACACGAACCTCGATATCGGTGTCTTGTGGATACAGGTTAAAATGGGAGATTCCCACCGGAAAGCATTCATATGTGACTTTGTTATACAACCAGAATTTCGCGGAAACGGTTTTGGAAAACAAACATTACAAGCGCTGGATAAAAAGCTTGAAGAGATGGGTGTAAGAAGTGTCAGTCTGCATGTGTTTGCCCATAACACCCACGCAATTGCCCTGTATGAAAAAGCAGGATACAAAGTAACCAACCTTTATATGGGTAAAAAGTTTTGACAATCACTCAATATTGATCCATAAACTTTTATCCAGAAAATCGTTCCATTCATAGGTAGCAAGATGACCATTCAGTTTGATTTCAGCGCTACATATCAATTTCTGGCTTTGTTGGAAGGCAGGAAATCAGTTGAAGAGGTTTTCAATCACCCTGCCTATCAGGCTGTTCTCCAACATGCCAGCAAATTTGGGGTTGAGTTATCCCTTTCAGATATGGAAATAGCACTTTCAGGAAAACCATCTGCATTCTTTGGACTGAATAATCTCTCAGAAAGACTACCTAATCTGTTGGCCTTGCTCGAGACGCTTGAAAAATTTCAAAGAGAATGGAGTGCCATCATTGAACAGGAATTACGATGGATTTCTCATGATGCTGACATCAATATCACCATTTATCCGATCATTGGTTATGATATGGGGATTGGTATTAATGGGGTCGTTTGTATGAATTTGAATGTGGATGCCTATCTCGAGAACCCAATGGAATTTCTGTTTTATGCGATCCATGAATGTGTCCATGTGCTGTATGAACGCCATCACGATATTCCGGCACTCAACAATGTCAATACCCCGGAACAATGGTTGTCTTACTATAACCTGTGGACACAAAATGAAGGTTTTGCCGTTTTCGGAGCGCTGCGTTTGCGGGAGAGATTGGGTGGCCTACAGGAGCGCGATTACCAGGTATTAACTGATCCAATAAAACTGGATATCCATCGAAAGACATTTCTGGATAATTATCATCGATTAATTCATGGAAAAATGGATCGTAAAGAAGACTATCTGGAAATTTGTTTTGGAGATATGCGCCTGACCTACCGCATCGGTTGTGAGTTATTACGGCGATTGGAAAATAAATTTGGCAGCATAGCCCTTCATGCAGCATTTTTAATGGATCATAATCAATTTATGAAGCAGTATTTAGAATTACTATTGGCATAAAGGACTATAAATGGAATTATTTACCCCCCGCCTTATTCTACGTGATTTTCAGCAAAACGATTTAGCCAATCTGAAGGAACTCGAATCTATGCCTGAGACTTACTACTTTGAGTCTTCTCAACCCACCATTGAACAAATCACGAAAAAACTACAACAAACCCAGGAAGAAGCCGTACATTCTCCGCGAACCCGCTTTCACCTGGCAATGACTATTCAGCTAATGGATCAGGTGCGGGGAAGGGTTTCTTTGATGTTGATCAATGAAACGATTCGTGAATGGGAGATTGGCTGGGCGATCCATCCCGCTGAATGGGGTAAAGGGTTTGCCACGGAAGCTGCTCACCGCATGCTGGAATTTGCTTTTAGCGATTTACAGGCACACCGGGTGGTTGCTTTTTCGCATGCTGAGAACACTGCATCCATCCAGGTGATGAAAAAATTGAATATGCGGCAAGAAGGTTTACTGCGTGAAACGCGACTCTGGAAAAATGGATGGAGTGATGAAGTCGTCTATTCCATTCTGGATAGAGAATGGAAAGATTCATAATAATACACCATGACATAGAATGGAGTGAGGAAAATGAGCCATATTTTAAAATGTCACGACATAGCCAAAACAGATTTTGTGCATGCAGAGAATTGTTACTTATATGATGAACATGGCCGGCGTTACATTGACCTCGAATCGGGCATCTGGTGTACAGCCATTGGGCACAGCCACCCGCGTATCAGTCAGGTGATTGCTGAGCAAGCTTCCCGTTTAATGCACCTGGGCACTCGTTATCCCAACACCATTGTGGAAGAAACGGCTTTATCTGTATTGGCGATCACTCAGATGGGGGACGGCAAATGTACATTTCTAAGCTCAGGGAGTGAAGCGGTTGAATTTGGAGTCCAGGCGATCCGACGGGTTACTGGTAAAAATTTATTATTAACTTTTTCTACTTCCTATCTGGCAGCCTATGGTTCTTCTGGCAGAAAACAAACGGAGGAATGGCTTTTGTTGGATTGGACTGGTTACTCATCAAACGAGAACTTTCTTGCAGATATTCCCTTTGAGCAAATCGGTGGTTTTGTTTTCGAACCAGGCGGAAGTGGATCCGGATTCGTCCAATTTCCACCTTTAAAGTTGGTACAGGAAATTGTCCAGACTGTTCAGCAAGCAGGTGGTCTGGTAATGGTTAATGAGATCACCACCGGCATGGGCAGAACAGGCAAGTGGTTTGGATTCCAACACTATGACATTCAACCGGATATTGTTGCCCTTGGAAAAGGGCTGGGGAATGGTTACCCGGTCAGCGCGGTTGCCATGAGTAAAGAAGTGGCTGAAAAATTGGAAACCAGTGGTTTGCGTTATGCTCAATCACATCAGAATGATCCGCTGGGGTGTGCGGTGGCAGGTGAAGTGATCCGTATCATGCTGAAGGAGGATTGGGTCGTACGTGGGGCGGAGCTGGGGACATACTTCCTGAAGGGTTTACGCCGTCTGGCAAACACACACCTCATAATCAAAGATGTGCGGGGAAGGGGAATGTTGTTGGGCGTGGAGCTTCATCCGCAGGAAGAAATGATAGTAGAAGCTCTGTACAATGCTTTATTGGAAGAAGGATTCCTGACGGGGTATTATCCAGCTGGAAATGTCTTACGCCTTGACCCTGCTTTGACCATTGAAAAGGAATCAATCGACCAATTTCTGAATTGCCTGGATTCGATTTTGAATCCATTTAAATAAGATTTTCAGTCTTTATTGAGTAGTAAAACAATCTCCTGCGCAATCTTCCGCCAGGAATCTACTTTTCCTATCTTTTCCCCAAAACGCAATATCAGCATGTTATCTTCTGGAAAAATATAAATATATTGACCCAAATGGCCCCAGGCAAAAACGGTGAACATATCAGAATCGTTTGGTTCAACGATCCACCATCCATTTTGATAAAAAAAATTATCACCGATTTTTGCTACTTTGTTGTTAGGGTTAATTAAAGTTGACTGTTCTATCCATTCTGCAGAGATAATTTGATTTCCATTCCAGTTCCCATTTTGCAAAAATAATCTTCCCATTTTGGCATAATCAATAGCACGCGCATTTAACCCACTTTCCATTTTGACCATGTTGTCAGACACACTATCAATACTCCAGGAAGCGTCAAATTCCATCCCGAGTACTTTCCAGAAACGTGTTTCGAAATATTCAGAAACGGTAATCCCGGTAGCTCTTTCAATGACAATCCCTAAAATTATTGGATTAAATGTGTTGTATGCAAAGTTTTTTCCAGGAGCTTCTTTCAATGGAAGTTGAGTAACTACTCTCCTCAATTCGGGATGGTAATAGGCTCTGGATTTATCGTGCCAGGGAATATCTGTATCCTTAAAGGCAATCCCGGATTTCATCGAGAGCAAGTGTTCAAGCGTGATTTTTTCGTAGTTGGGGTCGATGGTTAATAATTCTGGCAAATAGCGGGTAACAGGATCCTCAAGACTTTCAATAAAACCTTCATCAATGGCCTTGCCAACCATTAAGGATGTGAAGGACTTAGCGATTGAAAAGGAGGTAACGATTGAATCGCGTTGATAGTCATTGAAATATTTTTCATAAAGAATGGTGTCATCCTTGATCACTATAAAAGCAGTTGTCCCGGTGGATTCAAGTAATGAATCCAGGTTGGTTGTGTGAGATTCTCCTTTATATTGGTACTTAATCTGTTCTAAATTTAGATTTTGATCTTCATTATCAAAATAAAATTTGGGAGGTGCATTATTTATGGTTTGAGATGGAAATAAGAGATAATCCTCAACCCCAGATGATTTCCAGGCTACCCAACGACCTGTAAATGTGTCTGTCCGTGAAGCCAGGAAAAAATATCCACCCACCAGGGCGATAAATATCAAAATTGGAAGGATTGTCTTTTCCATTGTTTGAACTCCATTAAACTGATTTATTGATGTCAAATTTTTTTACAAAAGGATAAAAGGATTTTGCTCGTTTAACATCAGCATCATTTCCTCAATTTCCTTACCACGCGCATTTGCAAAAACATTATTTTTAGTAATAACACAAAAATCGCAGTTCTCCAACGTACGTATAGAAGCTTGATTTTCTTTGACCGTATGGGCTTATTTTGGTTGGACTATGTTGAGAGAAGATAAAATTTGGTAAGTACCATGATAGCGATCCTATCCCCCAGAATTCTTTACCAATTCAATAGCCCAATTCTGGCTTGGATTCGTCCAGGTAGCTCAGGATAAAACCAGCCACCTGTTCGAGAAAAGGATAGTGTGGATGAGCACTCTCTTCCTCGATGATTTTTCTGCCAGTGGACGTTGCATGCTTCTTGATCAGATGGGTCTCTGGAGGTGAAAGTAGTCGTTTGATTGACATCCGGGTCCTGCTATTGGTTAAAGAAGATAGTTAGATCATTGGAAGTTCACATAACGAAGCTGAAGAGTATTCGTCTTGCAGGTACTATCTTCTATAGTTTTTTGGAAACCAAAACCTGTTCTTACACGATATTCCTCGTATGGCTGTCCATAGCGAAGCAGCAAATCTTTCTCTTCAGCAACACAGAACCAGTACCAGACAGGAATGTAGACAAATGTAAACAATACCAGAAACGGTGAGTGAGCAAGTAATGCCAACACCCACCAAAATGGAAATTCCCCTATCGCTTGTGGGTGACGAATGCGCAAATAGATTCCATCATACAACGTATGCTCAGGTTTGGGACACATGGTTTCTTCTCCGGCATCCTTTACACCCCGCGCTACTAACCAACCGGAAGGTATGGCAATCAAAACAGCGATTATTGCTGAAGCCCACCAGGGCCAGGGAAATGTTCGGGGAATTGATATCGGAAGCGGAAACCAGTAATAAAGAACATAATTGACACCAGCTATGGTCATAAATATTGATGAAATAACCCTGTATCTTGCGCAGCGCTGATAAGCAGAATTGCCAACTTTCTTTCCATTGCAGCTGGTCTGACACTGAGTAAATAATAGAAGGTAAAGAGAATCGACGAGACAATCAAAACACCAAAATTAAGGATTGAAATCATTTTTGCTACACTTTCTCTCCAGATTGGGCCACCCAGGATGATTGCTGAGAAGGCTGTAAATACATCCTATTTGGGTGAGGTCTGGTGACGTTTTAACCAACTTTTTGGATGTTACCGATAGTCAAAAATTTAGAACAGCATAATAATCAAATTTTTAGCAATAGCTTTAATCCAACTGATTTGAAATTAATCAGCGGACTCTTAACGAATCCCTATCATCTCGCGGAAGCCTTGATGCTAAAGGTGCATGGATAGCGTTCCACTTTATTTTCTTCCACATCACACGGTGTATATCAAAAAGAGAGAGAGAGAGAGAGAGAGAGAGAGAGAGAGCAGTGTAGAAATAGAGGGTTTGTGAAATTCATGCAGAGAATTCGATACGCAGTCCTGCCTCGCAGATGGCAGTGATGATTTCACCCAAAGTCCAATGCCATTCATATGATTTCTCAGGATTAATTCCGGATCGGTGTAATCCCCCATATGCTCATATTGCCAGACCTGCTTGCGGGAAATAATCGCCCACAATCGCATTGGGGACAGATGAACCATCTTCGTCATACATCACACAGCGAAAGGGATGCCCATCCATTAAATATAAGAAGCCGCCATCTTTCAATAAATGCCGGACTGTTTGTGCATAGCGGCAGATATCCGGGATCCAACACAATACCCCGGTAGAAGAAAACACAATGTCAAATTTTTGATCGATCTTTTCAATCACATCCATGATATCGGATTCGAGGAAATCAGCTTCGATTCCCTTGCGTTTTGCCAACAAGCGGGCATATTTCAAAGATTCCGGGGAGATATCAATCCCGGTCACTTGTGCACCTAACAACGCCCAGGAGAGGGTGTCAGTTCCAATGTGGCAAAGCAGATGAACCGAGGACTTGCAACGCATTAATCCCCTACTTCTTGACCGGATCAAGTCGTTCAGTAAAGGGGTTCCTGCCAGCAACTTTTCGATGTGGTAATTCATGTAATGGGTACCAGCCAGCTTATCCCACCCTTTTTTAGTGGATTGTGTCATTTTATTCATTTTTCTGACCTTGTTGTTTTGAAATTACATAAAATATGGTTCACTTCTATAATTTAGGGCTTAACTTTTTGGCGCACGCGCGTACGTGCGCCAAAAAAACACACGCCAACCCCCTTTTATTCTGCGGTAGTATTCGCTTACTGGCTTTGTACTGTCTGAGAGGCAATCAATGCCGGAATGTTTCCTGCTTGCTCCAGCATCCGCCCAAACGTTTGCGCTTCTTCTGATTGAGTATCCAGTACATTTTTGCCCAGCGATAACCCACGGATTGGTAAAGCAATTCTACCTGAACCGTAAATGGTCCTGACACACCGTTGGTTTGAACCCGGTAATCCAGTGCATCACTCCCACCGGTGAAGGTTGGATCTTGCATAGCTTCCCCGATGACTGATGAAACTGATGGTGGGTTTTGTTTATCGAATCCAACCGGCAATAGGCGATTATCTTTGAGATAGCCGGTAGCAAGCATTTGGTAGGTTGTCACCTCACCGGATTCATTTTTCATGATCGGTTCATAAATCTGCACCTGGTCGGCTGATGAAATTAAATCATAATGAAGTTCATAGGCCTCCTGGATTTTCATCGTTTGCATTCCCAAAGATTTCACCAGTCTCATCATACCCCCGGACTCAAAAATCACATTTCCCTGCGCATCGCTGACGGGTCACATGTAACCAGGTTCGCCGGGGAGGTGACCAGTTGGAAATTTATGTCCGGTCCAACACTTCTATACGCCTCAAAAGTGAGAGTGTCATCTTGCAGTTCAAGCACTGATACAGCCAGCGTTGCCGTTTCGATCTCTGTAGAAGATCCTCAGCGCCGCGCGATATGTTGATCTAGCGCAGCAATGCTGCCTGGAAACCCCAACTCATCGCTGAACTCCAACAAAAGATCAAGCATAAAAACATTGCCCCCGGTAAAAGTGTGACGAGCAAAAGGTTCATAAAGATTACTCTGGCGTTATATTGGAGATGGAGGCAGCTCCCTATGCGGGTGGCATATGGCATTCCTGGCAGGTGGAGGACTGCCCGGGAAAGCCTGAAGCCAGCCATTCACTATATGGCGTTTTGCTCGTAAAAAGTTCATCTCCGCTGCTCAGTGTGGGATCTTCTTTGATATAGTTCATGTAAAGTCGTCATTGACGAGTCGCACACAGCCATCTGATTAACGGATGTGTTCACTTTGCACAGCTGTAAAATCCAGATCTGGCTTTCATAAGAGTAACATTTTGTCAACTGATGGGAAAAGCGCCATAAATGAGACGTTCGCTTGCCGAAAGGTCAAGATTTACCGCGAGATCACTGCTATGAAGAAGCGGAAATCATCCGCTGGATTTTCAGGAATCTGATGACAAACAGTGCAGGAAACGCCATCTACCGCCAACTCGTTTGGGGGTGTTCTTTAGCTAGTATCGCCTTTGACCGAATAATAGAGTGCTTTCCGTAGCATCGTTGCTAAAGCGAGGCATTGGCGCATGGCAGGTGGCGCATTTTTCCTCAATGGCTTCAGCATATTGCGGGGATTCTAGCGTTTCCATACGCACACTGGCGAGATATTACGGGTCACGTGCAGCGTTTGCCACGATGCTACTTTTGCCACTCAGTATTAATGGCAACGTCGCTTTCCGAGGATATCCTTCATTCCTTGATGATGGCAGGCAACACAATTGAGAGGACGGTTTGAACAAAACCATTTCAAAAGATCTACGCTTTCGGTTGAGGGAGGTGCCATCTTTTGCAGCACAACTAACAAGCGCAATGCCAAACACTAAAGTTACCACAACCAAAGTTACCGATTTGCTTATTGTCATCTTTTCTGTGTGTTTCATATCACTATCCTTTACTATATTGTACACAATTCTGGTCAAAAATTTTCGAAAATGGATATACCTTCACCCTTTAAGTTACTTGATCAGCGCAGGATGCTTTATAACCAATATTTTTTAGAATTGCAAGTTGAAACCATTTTTTATAAAAATAACACAAAGAAATAATTTAATATATTTCTATATTGACAAACGATATATCGTGTGGTAATATATTGTTATACATTATATCGTAAAGTGATATACAAACAATGGATATATCGATCGCTAATCGTTATACGATATTTGATGGATATGAAAAATGAATAAAAACATACCATAAATATTTACCCTCACTGAATCTACCTACATCCTGCTGTTACTAAGACAGCCCTTACATGGATATGGTGTGATGCAGAAAGTGGAAAGCATGAGCGGAAAAACACTGAAAATTGGACCTGTTACCTCTGTACGGCGCATTTTCCACCCTGGAAGCAGAAGGACTGATCACCAAGCAGGTGAAGAAGACCGTCGAAAATTATATATTTTAACGTCCAAAGGACGAGATGTATAATCAAGAACATATTCGTCGCATTGAAATTTGCTGAAGAATGGCTCGAAGTTTGATAATAGGTAAAAGGAGTTAGGAATGACAACTTTAAAAAAATTTCATTGGTTTTGGGCCTGGGAAGATGAAAAAGAAGAAACCTGGCTACGTGAGATGTCACAACAAGGCTGGCATCTAAAATCATATCATTTCCCCAGCAATTACACGTTTGATAAAGGCCAATCTGTAGATTATGTTTACCGGCTTGATTACTTTATTGATAGAAAAGACATGGACAATACCGGCTGCAGCTATTTCATGACGCCGGCTGGATCATTTGGGAGAAATGGGGGCTTGGCAATATTTTCGAAAGAGAATGAAATAAATGGGGAAGCACCAGAAATTTACAGCGATAATGAATCAAAAAAGAAGAAATATCAAAGGATTCTGTTGTTTCTTGTAATTTTCTTGCCTATTTACTCAAACGCGCTCTTTATTACCAATCGTAGTTCCAATCTTTTTATCCAGGTAATCACATTTGTGATGTTTGTTTTAGCGAAAAAGACCTATATTTATGCGATGCAGAGATTATTGCGCCGAATTACTCAGTTGAACAAGAAGATTTAACAAACCAACCCTTCTGCACTTACCAGATTGAATAGTTGAGTTCAATAACTAAAGATT